>NZ_CP074405.1:2038412-2717883 GCF_018388445.1 Cellulomonas wangleii | reverse complement strand
AGAGCGACCTCAGCCTCGAGCGCGGCACCCGCAGCGGCGTGCTGCGGGGCGCGGACGACCCAGCGCTGGCGCACCGAGTCCACGACCACGGCGACGTCGAAGTCCGAGCCCGGGTGCAGGGGGCGCCGCACGTCGTAGGCGTCCAGACCGGGGACGGCGACGGTCGCGAGTGCGGCGAGTGCGAGCGGCGAACGGGTCACGACCGCAAGCGTAGGACGCCGCGTGGCTGCTCCCGCCCGTCCGGCACGGCGTGTTGGCGCCCGGTTCGTCCGGGCACGTCCCCGTGCGCCCGCCGGCGCCCTGCGGTGCCGCCGCTGTCCCCGGCCGCCGCTGTCGTTGCCCGCCGCTGCCGCTGCCCGCCGCTGTTGCTGCCGCCGACGGCCCGCCCGCGGACGGCCGACCGCGGCGGCCGGGTCCGGCGGCTAGCGTGGCCGGGTGATCCCTGACGTCCTCCCCGACCTTCCGCTCGCCCGGGCCTCCGTGGACCGCGCCGCCCTGCTGCGGGACCGGCAGGACGTGCTGCCCGCCGCGCTCGCGGATCCCCGCACGCGGGTGCTGGCCGTGCGCGACGGCGGGCTGCTGCTGACGGGCGCGGCCGCCGTGCGCTGGCTCACGCCCGCCGACGCCGCCCGGGTGTACGCCGCGGGCGGCCCGGGGCCCGCGGACGCGGCGGCACCCCCGATCGACCGCTGGCTGCTGCTGGGCGTCGAGGACGACGGGACGCGCGTGCTCGCCCTGCGGCTGCACGACCGCCACCCGCTGAGCACCGGAGGCGAGCCGGCGGACGTCCTGGTGCACCTGCCCGACGGTCCGGTGGCGCGTGACGGCTGGGGGTCGCTGCGGACCGTCGGGGCCTCGCTCGACGCCCACGACGCGGGTCTCGCGACGGCCGCGGTCGCCCTCGACGCCTGGCACGACCGGCACCCGCGCTGCCCGCGGTGCGGCGCGCCGACGCGGGTGGCGCAGGCGGGCTGGTCCCGCGTGTGCGACGTCGACGGCTCCGAGCACTACCCGCGCACGGACCCCGCGGTCATCATGGCGGTCGTCGACGCGGACGACCGCCTGCTGCTCGGGCACGCCGCCGCCTGGCCGGCGGGCCGCTGGTCGACGCTCGCGGGGTTCGTCGAGGCGGGGGAGTCGGCCGAGCAGGCCGTGCGGCGCGAGGTCCACGAGGAGACGGGCGTCGTCGTCGACGAGGTCGACTACGTCGGGAGCCAGCCGTGGCCGTTCCCGGCCTCGCTGATGCTCGGCTTCCGGGCACGGGCGACCAGCACGGCCGTCCGCGTCGACGGCGTCGAGATGGCCGACGCGCGCTGGTTCACACGCGACGAGCTGACCGCCGCGGTCGCGTCCGGGGACGTCCTGCTGCCGGGCGGGGCCTCCATCGCACGTGCCCTCGTCGAGCAGTGGTGGGGCGGCCCGTTCCCCGGGTGAGGCGTGGCGCCTCAGACCCCGAGGCGCTCGCGGACCTGCGCGAGGGACGGGTTGGTCGCGGCGGACCCGTCGGGGAACACGACCGTCGGCACCGTCTGGTTCCCGCCGTTGATCTCCTCCACGAACCGTGCCGCGTCCGGCTGCTGCTCGATGTCGACGACGTCGTACGCGATGCCCGCCGAGTCGAGCTGCGTGCGCAGGCGGTGGCAGTAGCCGCACCACGTGGTCGAGTACATCGTCACGGTGCCCGGTGCCGGGGTGGGGGTCGTCATGGCTCCTCGCAGTCCTCGCCGTCCGTCTCGTCCACAGATCCTCGCACGGCGTGTCGGCGGGTGCTGGGAGACTGGACCCGATGTCCGCCGACTCCCTCCTCGACGCGCTCGATCCCGAGCAGCGCGCCGTCGCGACCGCTCTGACCGGTCCCGTCTGCGTCCTCGCCGGCGCCGGTACGGGCAAGACCCGTGCGCTGACGCACCGCATCGCCTACGGCGTGCGCACCGGTGTGTACCGCCCGGCCTCGGTGCTGGCCGTCACCTTCACCGCGCGGGCGGCCGGCGAGATGCGGGTACGGCTGCGTGACCTGGGGGCGAGCGGCGTCCAGGCGCGCACGTTCCACGCAGCCGCGCTGCGCCAGCTCGGGCACTTCTGGCCCCGCGTCGTGGGGGGTGCGCCGCCGCGCCTGGTGGAGCAGAAGGCCACGCTCGTCGCCGAGGCGGGGCGTCGGGTCGGCGTGGGGGTCGATCGCATCTCGGTGCGGGACCTCGCCGCCGAGATCGAGTGGGCCAAGGTGTCGCTCGTCACCGCCGAGGACTACGAGCGCGCCGCCGCCGCCGTGCGGCGTCCCGCACCCGCAGGGCAGGACGCGCAGGCGGTCGCGCGACTGCTGACGGCCTACGAGGACGTCAAGACCGAGCGCGGCGTCATCGACTTCGAGGACGTGCTGCTGCTGCTCGCGGCGATGCTCGCGCAGCGCGGCGAGGTGGCCGACGAGGTGCGGGCGCAGTACCGGCACTTCGTCGTCGACGAGTACCAGGACGTCAGCCCGCTCCAGCAGTACCTGCTCGACCAGTGGCTGGGCGGCCGGCACGACGTGTGCGTCGTGGGGGACCCGAGCCAGACCATCTACTCGTTCGCCGGGGCGACCCCGCACCACCTGCTCACGTTCGCGGGCAAGCACCCGGGCACCCGGGTCGTACGCCTGGTGCGGGACTACCGCTCCACGCCGCAGGTCGTGGGCCTGGCCAACCGGGTGCTGACGGCCACCCGGCGGCCAGGCGACCCCGTGCCCCTGCACCTCGTGGCGCAGCAGCCCGACGGTCCGCAGGTCCGCTACACGGCGTACGACGACGACGAGGCCGAGGCGAGCGGGATCGCCGCCCGCGCGGCGCGGTTGATCGCGTCCGGCGTCCCCGCGAGCGAGATCGCGGTGCTGTACCGCACCAACGTGCAGTCGGAGGCATTCGAGCAGGCGCTGGCCGCCGCCGGCGTCGGTTACCAGGTGCGCGGTGGCGAGCGGTTCTTCGCGCGCAGGGACGTGCGGGACGCCCTGGTGCTGCTGCGGGGCGGGGCGCGGTCGGCCGACCCCGACGTGCCGCTGGGGCAGACCGTCCGGGACATCCTCACGTCCGTCGGCTGGTCCCCGCAGCCGCCCGCCGCGCGCGGTGCGGCGCGTGAGCGGTGGGACGCCATGCAGGCGCTCGTGGGTCTGGCGGACGACATGGTCGAGGCGCGCGGCGGGGCGACCCTCGCCGACCTGGTGGCCGAGCTCGACGACCGGGCCTCGGCGCAGCACGCCCCCACGGTCGACGGAGTGACCCTCGCGTCCCTGCACGCGGCCAAGGGCCTGGAGTGGGACGCGGTCTTCCTGGCGGGTCTGTCGGACGGTCTGCTCCCGATCTCGCTGGCGCAGACCGAGGTGGCCGTGTCCGAGGAGCGCCGCCTGCTCTACGTCGGCGTGACGCGTGCCCGACGGCACCTCGAGCTGTCCTACGCGGCGGCGCGCACCCCCGGGTCCCGGGCCAACCGCACCCGCTCGCGGTTCCTCGCCGGCCTGTGGCCGGGCGAGGAGCGGGACCGTGGCGCAGGACGGCGGACGTCGGCCGCCGCCGACCCCGCGGTCCTGGACCGGTTGCGGCGGTGGCGGGCCCACGTGGCCGACGAGCGCGGTGTCCCCGCGTTCCGGGTGCTCCCGGACGTCGCGCTGGAGGCGGTGGCCGCGGCCATGCCGACGGCGCAGGAGGACCTGCGGCACGTCCGTGGACTGGGGCAGACGCGGCTGCACGAGTACGGCGACGCCCTGCTCCGGGTGGTCGCCGGTGACGACCCGCAGGGTCCCGGACCAGTCGTGCGGACGAACTTCCGTTAATTGCTTGTGACGCCCGGACGGGCCGCCCTAGGGTGGTCACGTCCTTGTTCGCGGGGTGCTGCCGAAGAGGCGGGACCCGACCTGGAGAGGAGGTGGGTGCACTGATGGAGAGCAACATGATCGACATGTCGACGTTCGTCCGCGCGTACGCGCGTTCCCTCACGCCCACCGCCGGGACCTTCCAGGGGATCGCTCCGTCCGTCGCCGGGCTCGAGCGTCGTCCGCGTCCCGCGACGTCCCGCGTCGATCTGCACCCCAGGACTCCGTAGCAGCAGCCACACCAGGCAGGCCGCGGAGTCCGATCTCGGATCCGCGGCCTTTCTCGTCTCTCCGGTCTCACCGGGGCGAGCGGGCCCGATCCGGTACCCCCAGCTCACCTCGCAAGGACACCAGGAGGACATCGTGCGGCTCACCACGCTGCTCGACACCGTGAACCAGGGCGGCTCCGGCCCCTGGCCCGCCGGCAGCACCGCCACGACCGACGACCAGTTCGACCAGATGGTCGCCGACCTCATCCCGTGCCGTTCCCACGACGCCGAGCTCTGGTTCGCCGAGCGGCAGGCCGACGTCGAGCGGGCGAAGGCCCTGTGCCGCGAGTGCCCGATGATCCAGGGCTGCCTCGCGGGCGCCGTGGAACGCGCCGAGCCGTGGGGTGTGTGGGGCGGTCAGGTCTTCGTCGGCGGTGTCGTCGTGCCGACCAAGCGGGGCCGTGGCAGGCCGCGCAAGGACGCCTCGGCGGCCTGACGCGCCACGGCGCGTGACCGGCACCGGCAGGACCCACCACCACGCCGGGTCGCGCGAGCTCACCGCTCGCGCGACCCGGCGTCCGTCATGTCCCCGGCGGCGCCACGGCGCGCGACACCGGTGCGACCGGGGGAGCCAGGCACCCGCAGGCGGGGTGCGCCGACCAGCGGCGCTCCCGGTGCCGGAGGTCCGGCAGGGAGATCTCGACCGTCGTGCCCCGGAGCGCCGGTGCCGTCCCGGCCAGGAACGCCAGGACGTGCGCGGCCGCGAGCGCGGCGCACGCACCGGCGAGCACGCCTACCTCACCGGCGTCCCGTGCGCCGGTGGTGACGGCTCCCAGGACCGCCGGCCAGCCCGGATCGGCGTCCGAGCGGTGCAGGTCGAGGCACCGGAGGCACGGGTCCGTCCCGGGCCGCACCAGCGGACCGACCGAGGCGTCCGCGAGCCGCAGGACCACCGACAGGTGCGTCACCTGCTCGCCGAGGAGCCGGACCGTGCGCAGCGGGTCCGCCGCCTGCTGCTCGACGACCACGACCAGGTCCGGCTCACCGTCGGTCGTCACCCGCGTCCCGGGCGCTGCCTCCCGCAGCGCGCGGGTCGCCGCCACGACCCGGGGCGTGCCGACGTCGGCCCACCGGTGCCCGCCCGCGACCACGTCGGGGGAGCGCACGGGGGCCTCGTCGTCGAGCAGCAGCGTGCCGACGCCCGCAGCGGCGAGGTGACGTGCCACGCCCAGCCCGGTCGGGCCGAGGCCGACCACGCCGACGACCGCACCGGCCCGCCCGGTCACGACCTCGGGGCCGGCGCCGTCGGGGCGCAGCAGGGTCCACGCGGCGGCGTCCGCGGCGGCCGGCCCGTGCACGGCGCCCGTGGCGTCGGGGCGTGCCCGCGTCAGGCCGGCGTGTCGCAGGTCGTCGACCGTGGCGGCCACGGCGGCGGGGTCGGCGCCGGCGGTCCGCGCGAGGGCCGGCAGCGACGTCAGGTCGGTCGCGCCGTCGACGGCGGTCCACAGGCGCATCTCGGCGGCGCTCAGGCCCACCAGGCGCACCGCCCAGCGGGGGTCGGTGCCCACCTGGACCTCGTCGGCGGCCCGCGGCAGCACACGCAGGCCCGGACGCAGCTGGACGGGGCGGGGGACGGGACCGGTCACCGCGCCACGATGGCACCGGGCGGCGTGCCGCCGCCGGCGTCGTCCACAGGTCCGGGGGTGGCCACCGGGATCGTCCCGACCGGCGTCCCGACGACGGCCGGGTCGAGGGCGCCCGCCCGTCGCCGATGCGTCGAGCCGGGACGTGTCGAGCCCTGATGCGTCGAGCCCGGATGCGGCGAGCCCTGATGGTCGAGCCCGGACGCGACGAGGGCACCGTCGCGTGCGACGGTGCCCTCGTGGTCGTCGCGGTCGACCGCGACGGGGCGCTCTCAGGCCTTGCCGAGGATCCGGTTGAGCTTGGTGCCGCAGACGGGGCAGACGGCCTTCGCCATCCGGCGACCCGACTCGGAGACGACGACGTCGCCCTCCGTCTCCCGCTTCTCCTTGCACTTCACGCAGTAGAACTCGCCCGCCCAGGTGTCGGCCATGTGGTCCCTCCTCGTGCTCCTCACCGGGCGGTGGCATCGCGCCCGGGGCAGGGACCGTGACGGCCGCCGTGCGGTCACACAGTAGTGGCCGGTGCCCGTGGGCGGGTCGCTCAGGGCACGCGGCCTGGCGCGCACCGGGTGAAGCCGGGCGTCACGACACCGTGTGGCGGGTCGCGCGCGCTAGCGTGCGGGTGTGCCGACATCGCGCGAGGCGACGCCGCGCGATTCCGCACGCCGTGACCCCGGTGCCGCCGGACCGTCGCCCGACGCGCCGGCCCTGGGCCCCGCGGTCGAGGTGCGGCGCTCGCGCCGTCGTGCCCGGACCGTCAGCGCCTGGCGCGAGGGCGGGCGGACCATCGTCGCGATCCCCGCGCGCTTCACGCGCGCGCAGGAGCGCGAGTGGGTCGGGCGCATGGTGGACCGCCTCGCCGCCCAGGACCGCCGGCGTCGTCCGTCCGACGACCAGCTGGTCGCGCGCGCCACCGAGCTGTCCCGCCGCTACCTCGGCGGCCGTGCGGTGCCGAGCAGCGTCCGGTGGTCGTCGAACCAGGGGCGCCGCTGGGGCTCGTGCACCCCCGCGGACGGGACCATCCGGATCTCCGACCGGGTCCAGGGCATGCCGCGCTGGGTGCTGGACTACGTCCTGCTGCACGAGCTGGCGCACCTGCTGCAGCCGGGTCACGGCGAGGCGTTCTGGGCCGAGCTGATCACCTACCCGCACACCCAGCGCGCCCGCGGGTTCCTCGAGGGGTGCGCGTTCACGCGGGACGGGCACGAGCAGGGCGACGAGCCGGACGAGCCGGGCACCGACGACACCGACGCGCCCGCCGACGACCTCTGAGCCGGACGGCTCACCGGGCAGGTCAGCCTGCGGGGGTCCCAGGGGTCCCCTCGTCGCCGTCGGGCGCGGCACCGCCCGCGCCGGCCGCGTCGTCGAGGATCTGCGCCAGGGCGCGGTCGAGGTCCGCGGACTCGTCGACCGCCGCCTCGCGACGTGCGTCGTAGCCCTGGGGGTCGTCGAGGTCCGCGGGGGTCGGGACGAGGTCGGGGTGCTCCCACACGGCGTCGCGCCCGGCGGTACCGCGCGTGGCGGTCAGGTGCGCCCACACGGTCGCCGCGTCGCGCAGCCGCCGGGGCCGCAGCTCGAGGCCCACGAGGCTGGCGAACGTCTGCTCCGCGGGACCGCCGGCGGCGCGCCGACGGCGCACCATCTCCCGCAGCGGCACGGTGTGCGGCAGGTGCGGGGTCGCGGCCGTGGTCGCGACCTCGTCGACCCAGCCCTCGACGAGCGCGAGGGCGTGCTCCAGGCGGGCGAGGGCGGCCTGCTGCGCGGGCGTCGTCTGCGGGGCGAACACACCGCCCGACAACGCCTCCTGCAGCGCCGCGGGGTCGCTCGGGTCGATCGACGACACGGCGTCCTCGAGCTGGTCGACGTCGATCGCGATGCCGCGGGCGTACTCGGCGACCGCGTCGAGGAGGTGCGCGCGCAGCCAGGGGACGTGCGCGAAGAGCCGGTTCGCTGCCGCCTCGCGCAGCGCGAGGTAGAGCCGCACCTCCTCGACCGGGACGTCCAGACCCTCCGCGAAGGCGTCGACGTTGGCCGCGACCAGCGCGGGGGAGGGCCGCTCGAGCAGCGGCAGGCCGATGTCGGTGGTGCCGAAGACCTCACGCGCCAGGGTGCCCGCGGCCTGGCCGACCTGCAGGCCGAAGACCGCGGAGCCCAGACCGCGCAGCAGCTGGGCGGGGTCGGCCATGCCGGGCGGCAGCCCCGGCGGCAGGCCGCCGGGAAGACCCTCGCCGAGCTCGCCGATGGCGGGACCGAGCGCGTCGGCCAGCGCGGCCGAGAGCGACGCCGCGACCGGCTCGGTGAGCGTGCGCCACGTGGGCAGCGTCGCCTCCACCCACTCGGCGCGGCTCCAGGCGTGGGCGGTACCCGCGGCCGGCGGGAGCTCGGTCGCCGCGTCGAGCCACAGCTCGGCGACCGACAGCGCGTCGCTGACCTCCTTCACGCGGCCGGGAGACAGCGTGGGGTCACCGCCGGCCGCGGCCTGCTGGCGGGCCAGGTCGTGGGCCATCTCCCAGTTCACGGGCTCGTCGCCGGACGTCGCGAGCATGCGCTGCACCTGGCCCAGCGCCTGCTGGAGCGCGACGGGGTCGGTGGGCAGGCCGGACCCGGCCGCCAGCGCGGCGGGGTCGACACCCATCGCGCGCATCTCACGGATCGCGTCGTCCGCCGCGGGACCGAGCATCGCGCGCAGCATCTGCTCCCACTGCTGCGGACCGGTCGCGTCGGGTCCGTCGGGGGAGGGGACGTCGGGGCTCATGCGGGCCTCCTGACTGGCCGGGGAGCACCACGGTAACCGCGTGTCGGCCCACCCCGGGCGGTGGCTGCGCCCGGTTCGCTCACGGCGCACACGGCCGGTGCGGCCCGGTGCGACCGCGGTGGGGGATGATCGTGCACGTGCTCGACGAGAAGCCCACCGGCCCGGCCGACGACCCGGGACCGCGCGACCCGCAGGACGTGACCGAGGTCGCCGCGCCGCCGCACGGCACCGACTCCGCGCGCGAGGCCGGTGACCCGGCCGCGGACGGCACCGACCCCGCGGACCTCGAGCAGCTCGAGCCCGCACCCCCCTCGCCCCGCGCGATCGTGCTGTCGCTCGGCACCCTCGTCGCGGCGGTGCTGGTCGGGGTCCTGGTCGTGATCCCCGCGCCGTACGCGGTCAACGGGCCGGGGCCGACCAAGGACGTGCTCGGTGAGGTCGAGGGTGACCCGCTGATCGAGGTGTCCGGCGCCGAGACCTACCCGTCCACGGGCGAGCTGCTCCTCACCACGATCTCGGGCGTCGGGGGCCCGGGCTACCCCGCCCGGCTGCTCAACGTGCTGGGCGGCTGGATCTCGCCGGACTCCGTGGTCCGCCCGGTGGAGTCCGTGTACCCGCAGGACGTCTCGCAGGAGGAGCTCGACGAGTCGAACGCCGGTCTCATGGTGTCGTCGCAGGAGAACGCGGTCGTCGCGGCGCTCACCGAGCTCGGCTACGAGGTGCCCGCGACGCTGGTCGTCGCCGGCACCGTCGAGGGCACGGACGCCGAGGGCAAGCTCGAGGAGGGGGACGTCCTGACGGCGCTCGACGGCGAGCCGCTGCCCGACTACCAGACCCTGGTGAGCGCGCTGCAGGAGGTCGAGCCGGGCTCGACCGTGACGCTCACGGTCAACCGGCACTCGCGGACCGTCGACGTGCCCATCGTCACGGGGGAGCGCGAGGGCGGGGGTGCGCAGATCGGCGTGTTCATCGACCCGTCGTTCGACATGCCGATCGACGTCAGCATCAACATCGAGGGCATCGGCGGGCCCAGCGCGGGCACGATGTTCGCGCTCGGCCTCGTCGACCTGCTGACACCCGAGGACGAGGTCGACGGCGAGGTCGTCGCCGGCACGGGGACGATCGACGTGACCGGTGCCGTGGGACCGATCGGCGGGATCCGCCAGAAGCTGGCCGGTGCGGTCCGGGACGGCGCCACGTGGTTCCTGGCGCCGTCGGCGAACTGCGACGAGGTCGTCGGGCACGTGCCCGACGGGCTGCGCGTGGTCGAGGTGTCCACGCTGCGCGAGGCGCGCGAGGCCATGGTCGCGATCGGTGCGGGCACCGGCGACGACCTGCCCACCTGCACGGCGGACTGAGCGTCCCGGACGCCCCGGACGTCCCGGCCCGGCGGGGCCGGCGGGGTCAGGCCAGCGTCGCGCGCACGGCCTCGACGAGCCCGGGCACCAGGTCGGGCCCCTGGCCCACCGCGTCGTCGCTGTCGTGCGCGCGGGTGCGCACGGCGCACCACGCCGGTCCGTTGCGGAGCACGCCCACCGCCAGGCGGACGTCCTGCCGCTGCGGGTGCGCCAGCAGCGCCGCCAGCGCCTGGTCGGGGTCGGCCGGGAGGTCCTCCTCCACGCCCGGCGGCAGCACCACGCGCTCCACCGTGACCGCGGCACCGTCCACCGTCGGGGGCCACGTCAGGCCGCCGAGCAGCTGCTCGAGGTCCTCGGCGGCCGGCAGGCCCTCCTGCTCGATCGACGTCAGGTGCTGGTCGTCGGCGCGTGCGGCGGCGAGCACGTCGGGCGTCAGCTGGTCGGCCAGACCGGGCTCGGCGTCGAGCGCGCTCTGCGTGCGGACCAGGGCGAAGACGCGCACGGGCGCGTCCCAGCCGGCGGCGGCGACGTGGTGCTCGATCTCGCGGACGGCGTCGGCCAGCGCGCGGCGGGCGCGGGCCTCGGCCGACGTGTCGGTGGGCTGCGGCGGGGTGGGGGGCGTGCTCACGCGCCCCATCGTCCCACCCGTGTGGGAACCTGGGACGCGCCGCGCCCGTTCGCATGGTGGGCGCGCCATGCGCCCGTCGCCCGACGACCCACGAGGACCGCAACGCCGTGACCTTCGCCTCCCCACCCCGCCCTCGACCTGTCGCGCCGCGCCGCCGCGGCCCCCTGGTCCCGACACTGATCACCCTGGCCGTGCTCGCGGTGCTGCTCCTGGTGCTCGCGCAGGTGTGGACCGAGGTGCTGTGGTTCTCCCAGCTCGGGTTCGTCGAGGTCCTGCGCACCGAGTGGCTGACGCGTGCGCTGCTGTTCGTGCTCGGGTTCGCGATCATGGCCGCAGGCGTCGGCTTCTCGCTGAGCTACGCCTACCGTGCGCGTCCCGTCTACGCGCCGTCCACGCAGGAGCAGGCCAACCTCGACCAGTACCGCGAGGCCATCGAGCCGCTGCGTCGGCTGGTGCTCGTGGTCGGGCCGGTCGTGCTGGGGCTCTTCGCCGGCGGTGCCGCCTCCCAGCAGTGGAGCACCGTCCAGCTGTGGCTCAACGGCGGCGAGGTCGGCGAGGTCGATCCGCAGTGGGGCATCGACCTGGGCTTCTACCTCTTCACGCTGCCGGCGCTGCGGTTCGTCGTGTCGTTCCTCATGGCGGTGCTGGTGCTGTCCACGGTGGCGGCGGTGGCGACCCACTACCTGTACGGCGGTCTGCGGATCGGCGGCGGCGCCGGCGCGCCGCGCACCACCCGCGCCGCCCGCGTGCACCTGTCGGTGCTGGGTGCGCTGGTGCTGCTGGCCATCGCGGCGGGCTACTGGCTGGACCGGTACTCGATCCTCACCAAGCAGCAGACCGGTGAGCAGCGCTGGCAGGGCGCGGGCTTCACCGACGTCCACGCCGTGATCCCGTCCAAGGCGATCCTCGCGGTCGCCGCGGTCGTCGTGGCCGGCGCGTTCATCGCGACGGCGTTCACCGGCAACTGGCGGCTGCCGGCCATCGGGGTGGGCCTCATGGTCGTCGCGGCGGTCGTCGTCGGCGGCGTGTACCCCGCGGTCGTCCAGAGGTTCCAGGTCCAGCCGAACCAGCAGGACGCGGAGCAGGAGTACATCCAGCGCAACATCGACGCGACGCTCGCGGCCTACGACCTCGAGGACGTGGAGACCAGCGAGTACGACGCGAAGGTCACGGCGGAGCCGGGCGCGCTGCGCGAGAACGCGCAGACCACGGCGTCGATCCGTCTGCTCGACCCGAACATCGTGTCGCCGTCGTTCAAGCAGCTGCAGCAGATCCGTGGCTTCTACAACTTCCCGGACTCGCTGTCGGTGGACCGCTACACGATCGACGGCGAGAGCCGCGACACGGTCATCGCGGTCCGCGAGCTCGACCTCGAGGGGCTCAACGCCGCCCAGCGCAACTGGACCAACGACACCACGGTCTACACCCACGGGTTCGGTGTCGTCGCCGCGTACGGCAACACCCGCGGCGCCCGGGGTGCCCCGGCCTTCTGGGAGGGCGGGATCCCGTCGGTGGGGCAGCTCGGCGAGTACGAGCCGCGCATCTACTTCGGCCAGTCGTCGCCCGAGTACTCGATCGTCGGCGGGCCGGAGGACTCCGACGGCTGGGAGTTCGACTACCCGGACGACGACACGGGCACCGGCTCCGTGCCCTTCCGCTTCCCGACGCAGGACGTCTCGGCCGGTCCCACGGTCGGTGGCCTGTGGCACAAGGTGCTGTACGCGCTGAAGTTCGGCGACGAGCAGATCCTGTTCTCCGAGCGCGTGAACGAGAACTCGCAGATCCTGTACGACCGCGACCCGCGGGACCGCGTCGCCAAGGTGGCGCCGTACCTCGACCTCGACGGGCGGGTGTACCCGGCCGTGGTCGACGGGCGCGTGAAGTGGATCATCGACGGGTACACCACCTCGGACCAGTACCCCTACGCCGCGGTGCGTTCCCTCGAGGACGCGACGACGGACTCCCTGACGGAGCGCAGCAGCACCGTGCAGGCGCTGCTGCCCAAGCAGGTCAACTACATCCGCAACTCGGTGAAGGCCACGGTGGACGCGTACGACGGGTCGGTCGACCTGTACGCGTGGGACACGGAGGACCCGATCCTCAAGGCGTGGACGAAGGTGTTCCCGACGTCCCTGCAGCCGATGTCCGAGATCTCGGCGGACCTGATGAGCCACCTCCGGTACCCGGAGGACCTGTTCAAGGTCCAGCGGGCGCTGCTCGGGCAGTACCACGTGACGAGCGCGTCGGAGTTCTTCTCCGGCAACGACTTCTGGCAGAACCCCGCCGACCCGACGGTCACGAGCACGGACGTGCCCCAGCCGCCGTACTACCTCACCCTGCAGATGCCGGGCGAGGACGAGGCGTCGTTCTCGCTGATGTCGACGTTCATCCCGGGGGGTGGCAACGCCCGCAACGTCCTGACGGGGTACCTGGCGGTCGACGCCGAGGCCGGGAACACCGCGGGGCAGGTCTCGGAGACGTACGGCAAGATGCGTCTGCTCGAGCTGCCGCGTGACTCGACGGTGCCCGGTCCCGGCCAGGCGAGCGCCAACTTCACCGCCGACCCGACGGTGTCGAACGAGCTGAACATCCTGCAGCGCGGTGACTCCACGGTGCGGCGCGGCAACCTGCTGACGCTGCCGGTGGGCGGCGGTCTGCTCTACGTCCAGCCGGTGTACGTGCAGGCCGCGAGCGGCACCACGTTCCCGCTGCTGCAGCGCGTGCTGGTGTCCTTCGGCGACAAGATCGGGTTCGCCGAGACCCTCGACGGCGCGCTCGACCAGGTGTTCGGTGGCGACTCGGGGGCGGACGCCGGTGACGCCGGGGCCGAACCGGTGATCCCGCCGGACGTCGCCGACGAGGGTGAGGAGGCGGACGGGTCGACCGCGGCCCCGACGCCGGCGCCCACGTCCGAGGCGACGTCGCAGCCCGCGCCGGACGCGGACGCCCGCACGGCGCTCGACGAGGCACTGCAGCGCGCGCAGCAGGCCATCGTCGACGGGGAGGCCGCCCTGGCCGACCGCGACTTCGCGAAGTACGGCGAGGCGCAGGACCGTCTCGACCAGGCGATCGCGGACGCCATCGCCGCGGAGGAGCGTCTGGCGGGCTGACCGCCCACCGACGACGCCCGTCGCGCCCGCCGTCACCGGTGGGGGCGGCGGGCGTCGTCGTACCCGGCGTCGTCGCGCCCGGCGCTGTCGCGGCTGTCGCGATGTCGGTGGTCCCTGCGACCCTCGGACCATGACGTCGGAGAAGCGCGTGCTGGCGCAGTACCTCGCCGCGGCGCTCGTGTGGGGCTCGAGCTTCCTGTTCATGAAGGTCGCGCTGGACGGGCTGTCGCCGACGCAGGTCGCGTCGGGGCGGTTGTGGCTCGGTGCGCTCGCGATGCTCGTCGTCATGGTGGTGCTGCGTCGGCCGTGGCCGCGCGGGTGGCGCACGTGGGGCCACCTCGCCGTGCTCGGCGTCCTGCTGTGCGTGGTGCCGTTCGAGCTGTTCGCGTGGGCGGGGCAGTACCTGGCCTCCGGGCTCTCGAGCATCCTCAACGCCACGACGCCGCTCATGACGTCGCTGGCCGTGGCCGCGGTGCTGCCGGCCGAGCGGCTGACCGCGCGGCAGCGGCTCGGGCTGGCCGTCGGCGGGCTCGGGGTGGTGGTCGTCATGGCCCCGTGGACGTACGTGGGGGCCGGCGCGGTCGACGCCTCGCTGCCTGCCGTCCTCGCGTGCCTGGGCGCCACCGCGTGCTACGGCCTGGGCATGACGTACCTGCGGCGGTTCGTGATGCCGCTCGGTCTGCCGGCCGAGACCGTCGCCGCCGGGCAGATTGGTGTCGGCGCGCTGCTGGTCCTCCTCGCCGCACCGGTGGTCGCCACCGGCCCCGTGACGCTGACGTGGCCCATCGTGCTGTCGATGGTCGCTCTCGGGGCACTCGGCACCGGCATGGCCTACGTGTGGAACACCCGCGTCGTCGTCGCCTGGGGCGCGCAGCGCGCGTCCACGGTCACGTACCTGACCCCGGTCGTCGGCGTGGTGCTGGGCATCCTCGTGCTGGGGGAGCGGCTGCACTGGTACGAGCCGGTCGGCGGCCTGCTCGTGGTGCTCGGCGTCGTGGTCGCGCAGCGCGCCGCACGGCGGCCCGCAGCGGCCCGTCCCGCGCCGCCGGCAGCCCCCGTGACGGCCGTCACCACGTCTGACCAGGGATCGGATTTGGACGCCCGGCCGACCTGACGTATGGTTATCAAGCCGACGCGGGGTGGAGCAGCTCGGTAGCTCGCTGGGCTCATAACCCAGAGGTCGCAGGTTCAAATCCTGCCCCCGCTACAAGAAGACGAAGGCCCGGACCTGATGGTCCGGGCCTTCGTCGTTGGTGCGGGGCCTCGTGCGTGGCCACGGGGAGAGCACAGCGCAGATGGCCGTCGGGTGACGGCTGCGAGAATCTCTCCGAGGCATTGACGCCGACGCTGGACGAACTGCCAGGATGCTCCCTGTTCGCCCCGACGCGCCTCGCCGCACGCGGACGCCGTGACGGGGGCACCTCCCTCCCGGGGTCGGTGGTCCGGGGGTACCTGGAGGGACCGCATGAACGCGTTCGTGGGCTCGTCGCCGCCACCGGGGTTCGATCTCGTCGTCCTCTCCGTGTTCGTGGTGGGCATGGCGGTGGCCGCACTGGTGGGCGACTGGAGGTCCGGCCGTCGCCTCGTGCGGGCACGCCGGGTCGTCGGGGCCGACGGGCCGGGGTGGACGTCGACCTGGGCGCGACCCACGCCGGAGCAGGTGGAGGCCCTCGAGGCGGCGGGTTTCTGGGACGACCGGTCGCTCGTCTTCGCGTACGGCGCGCAGGGCGTGCGGCTGTGGCGACCGGAGGGTGCCCACGAGATCCTGCACATCGCGCGTGAGGACATCGCTGCCCTGCGTGCGCAGGACGTGCGGGACACGCGGCACCGGGTGCGCCCGGGGCTGACCGTCGTGCGGAAGGACGGCGTGCAGCACGAGTTCATCCTGCTCACGAGGTGGGGCCGGCCGCTGAGCCGCGCCCCCGGCAGAGGTCACGAGAAGGTGGCTGCGGACATCGGCGCCGTCCTCGGGATCCCGGCGGCGTCGCCCGCCTGACCGGTGCGTCTCCGCTGCGTCGCGGTGACCACCGTGCCCCGTCCGTGCCCCGAACTCACCTTCGGGGCGGTCAGGCGCGCAGGATCTTCTCCATCGGTCGTCCCTTCGCCAGCTCGTCGACGAGCTTGTCGAGGTACCGGATCCGGCGCATGAGGGGGTCCTCGACGTCCTGCACGCGTACGCCGCAGACCGAGCCGGTGATCAGGGACGCCGCGGGGTTCAGGTCGGCGGCGCCGAAGAAGTCCTCGAACGTCGTGCCGGCCTCGACGTGCTCGTGCAGGGTCGGCCCGTCGAACCCCGTGAGCCAGGTGATGACCTCGTCCACCTCGGCGCGCGTGCGGCCCTTGCGCTCCGCCTTGGCGACGTAGAGCGGGTAGACCGCGCCGAACGCGGTGGTGAAGATCCGGCTCACGGGTCGAGGCTAGCGTCGGCGGGTCGCGCGCGTCAGGGCAGCACCGGACGGGGCACGCGGTCACCGGCCCGCGCGGGGTCCAGCGGTACGGGGCTCACCAGCACGGCCGGCCCGCGGTGCAGCACCCCGTCGGTGAGCGGCCGGCAGCGCACGCCCCCGCGACCGCCGCGCAGGGCCGGGTGCGCCCCGGGCGCCAGCGCACGGTCCATCCACGCGCACGGGTTCGCGAACCGGCCGACGCGCAGCCGCACGGCGTCCCCGTCCGACTCCAGCACGACCTCCTGGCCGACCAGCGGGGTGAGGTGCGCGCCCCGGAGCACCACGTTGCGCCGCGCGCGCATCGGGTCGAACCGCGGCACCCCGAGCTCGGCCGACACCGCGTCGAGCGCCTCGACCGCGATCAGCGTCACCGACGCGTCCAGGTGCACGGCCCTGCCGTAGAACCGGTCCCCGACGATGCCCTTGTCGGCGACGACCCGCGCGTGCTCCGCGTCGCGCGTGGGGACGTCGGCGGCGCCGTCGCGGGGCCGGCCGAAGTACGCGTGCTCCGGCGACACGAGCAGGTGCAGGATCTCGACGTCGTACCGGTGCAGCGGGTCCACGCGACGAGTCTCACCGACGCCCCGGACGCACGCGCGCGCACGCCCGCGCGCGGCCCTACTCTGTGCGGTGGCGTGCGCACGGGCGCGCGATGACGGTACGGACGAAGGTGGCACATGGCTGGCGGTCTGGCGGCACTCCTCGACGACATCGCGGCGCTCGCGAAGCTGGCGGCCGCGTCGGTCGACGACGTGAGCGCGGCGGCGGGGCGTGCGAGCGCCAAGGCCGCCGGGGTGGTCATCGACGACACCGCGGTGACGCCGCGCTACGTGCAGGGTGTGACGGCCAACCGCGAGCTGCCGATGATCTGGAAGATCGCGAAGGGGTCGCTGCGCAACAAGCTGCTGTTCATCCTCCCGGCGGCGCTGCTGCTCAGCCAGTTCCTGCCGTGGCTGCTCACGCCCATCCTCATGGTGGGCGGCACGTACCTGGCGTTCGAGGGCACCGAGAAGCTGTGGGAGGCGGTCAGCGGCAAGCACCACGAGAAGCCGCAGGTCACGGCGCCCGAGCAGGGACCGGAGGCGGAGTCCCGGATGGTCGGCGGCGCGATCCGCACGGACTTCATCCTGTCGGCCGAGATCATGGTGATCGCGCTCAACGAGGTCGCCGACGAGGGGCTGCTGTCGCGCGCGATCATCCTCGTCGTCGTCGCGCTCGCCATCACTGCGGTCGTCTACGGCGTGGTGGCGCTGATCGTGAAGATGGACGACATCGGCCTGCGGCTCGCGCAGACGCGCAACGGCGCGTCGGCGGCGCTCGGGCGCGGGCTCGTCACCGCGATGCCGAAGGTGCTGGCGGTGCTGTCCACGGTGGGCATCGCGGCGATGCTGTGGGTCGGCGGGCACATCCTGCTGGTCGGCATCGACGAGCTCGGCTGGCACGGCCTGTACGACGTGGTGCACCACCTCGAGGAGGCCGTGCACGGCGTCGCCGGCGTCGGCGGGTTCCTCGCGTGGCTGGTCAACACCGCCGCGTCGGCGCTGCTCGGCGTGGTCGTGGGTGCGGTGGTCGTGCTCGTCATGCACCAGGTGCACAGGTGGCGGCACCGGGGCGCCGCCGCGGGCGACGCCGCAGCCGAGCACTGACGGTCCAGACCGGCGCCGGCTCAGTCGGTCGAGGGCCCGAACCGCTCGGCCCGCACCGACCGCGGGTCGTGGCCCAGCACCAGCAGCATGCGGGTCATCGCCTCGACGAACCCGGTGGGTCCGCAGACGTAGCAGACCGGCGCCAGGTCGGCCGGCCAGCCGTGCCGGGCCAGGTCGCGCAGTCCGATGCGTGCCGGTGCGCGCGGGGCGTCCGGGGGAGCGGCACGGGTGAACCACACCTCGGTGTCGACGCCGCCGAGCCCCGGCGCGGTCAGCTCGTCGAGGAACAGTGCGTCCGTGGGCATGCGCACCGAGTACAGGACGCGGACGGGCGTGCGGTCCTGCGCGGACCGTCGGGCGCGGACCATCGCGACCAGCGGTGCGACGCCCGACCCGCCGGCCAGCAGCAGCACCGGCGCACCGCCCGCGGTGCCCGGCTCCCACACGAACCATCCGCCCACCGGTCCGCGCACCTCGATCCCGGCGCCGACGGGCAGGTCGTCCACCAGGTACGGGGAGACCTCGCCGCCCGTGACGCGCTGCACCGTGATCTGCACCAGCCCCGGTCGCGCCGGGTCCGTCGGGGCGCTCACCGAGTACGCCCGCGACGCGGTGTACCCGTCGGGGGCCGTCAGGCGCAGGTCCACGTGCTGCCCGGCGCGGTGCCCGGGCCATCCCGGCACGTCGAGCACGAGGGTGCGGGCTGTCGCCGTCTCCGGCCAGGCGTCCACGACGCTCGCCACGCACCAGCCGCCGGTGCACGCGAACCGTTCACCGAGGGGTGCGGGACTGCGCGTGGTCGCGGCGGCGTCGGTCGCCGTCACGGGTCGCCCTGGTAGCGCTGCTCGCGCCAGGGGTCGCCGTAGTCGTGGTACCCGTACCGCTCCCAGAACCCGCGCTGGTCGTCGTGCAGGAGCGTGAGCGAGCAGACCCACTTGGCGGACTTCCACAGGTACAGGTGCGGCACCAGCAGCCGGGCGGGGCCGCCGTGCACGGGATCCAGCGGGCGCCCGTCGTACGTGTGCGCGATCCACGCCCGCCCGCCCAGCAGATCCGCGAGGGGCAGGTTCGTGGTGTACCCGCCGTAGCAGCCGACCAGCGCGTACTGCGCGACGGACGGCACGTCGGCCAGCAGGACGTCGAGGCCGACGCCCCGCCACCGGGTGCCGAACTTCGACCACCGGGTCACGCAGTGCAGGTCCACCACGGCGTCGTCCTGGGGCAGCGCCATGAGGTCGGCCCACGACCAGCTGAAGGTCGCGTGGTCCTCGGTGCGGACCTCGAGCCGCCAGTGCGCCGTGTCGATGTTCGGCGTCGGGCCGGCCGACAGCACGGGGAAGTCGTGCACCTCGTACTGGCCGGGCGGCAGCGCGACGCCGGACACGCGGGGACGGCCCCGGAATCCCGGGGTCAGGCCCGTCGGGTCCACGCCCGATGCGTCGCTCGGCGTCACGGGACCATGGAACACCCGCGGCTGCACCGCGCGACACCCCGGGCGGCAGCCGGTCACGGCAGCCGTGCTCCCGGTGGCCGGTGGCATAGTGGGCGTCGGACGACCGGCGCACGAACGGAGCGATGTGGCCAGGCAGCGCAAGGAACGCCTCGACGCGACGGCGTGGCTCGCGAAGCACCTCGTGGGGCCCGCCCAGGTGACCGACCCTCGCGTCCCGGGCCGCGGCACGAACGAGGCCGAGCGGGCACGCGAGGGTGAGCTGCGCGGCGGGTTCGAGCGGGTGCGCGACGCGTCGGGGCGCGTGTACCTCGTGGCACGGGACGACGTCCCCGACGCCTGAGGGCCCGGCCTTCAGGGTGCGACGAGCCGCAGCCGCCGGTCCGACAGGCCCAGCCGTACCGCCTGGCCCCAGGTCGCGGTGAGCCGGTCCGCCTCCAGCCCGTCGCCGAACAGCACCAGCGCGTCGGACTCGACGACGATCGTCAGCTCCTCGCGGGCCGCCAGGAGCCCCGCGGTGCGGCTCACGCCGGTGGTGGGCGAGGGCCACGCCTCGCGCACGAACCAGGCGAGCGTGAGCTCGGTCGGCCGGGGCAGCGGCGGGGCGTCGTCCCGTCCGCGCGCGAGCGAGGTCGCCCAGCCGGTCGCACCGGTCCCGGTGGTGACGACCACCCCCGACGACGACTGCCGCTCGTCGCCGTCGGGGGACGTCAGCCGGTACCGGGCCGACTGGTGACCGCTGTCGCCGAGGTACACCTCGTTGAGGGCGTCGAGCGACGTGCCGTCGTCGAGGGCGGCGCGCACGAGCGCCCGGTCCTCGATGCGCGCGGACCCGCGCACGACGTCCCCCAGCACGCCGGCCACCTGCGCGGCGACGTGCCGCACGAGGACCCCGGCGTTGTGCCCCGGCTCGGGGTCGACGCCGACGACCGGCTGGTCGCGCAGGTACTTCGCCGTGTTGGCGACCAGCCCGTCGGGTCCCACGACGAGGCAGACGTCCTGCGGGTCGAACGCGAACCGGTGCAGGTCGCCGCGCTCGACGTCGCCGCGCCGCCAGTCCGTCGGCACGGCTGCCCGGACGGTGCGCAGGGCGTCGGCGAGGGCGTCGTGGCGCCCCTGCACGTCGGCCAGGTCCCGCCCACGGCTGCGCAGGAAGAACTCGACCTGGCCGCGGGTGCCGTGGCGGTCCACCAGCTCCTCGAGCTCGGAGCGACGGTGGACCACCACGGCGCGGGGTGCGAGCGGCACGTCACTCACCCCGCCGGGCGGTCAGCGCGCCCAGTGCCCCGGTGAGCATGTCGGGCGTGACCGTCACCTGCCCGATCGCCGGCAGGTGCGCGGCCAGCTCGCGCAGGGCGACAGCCAGCAGGACGCCCTGCTCGACGTCGGCGAGGGCGGCCATGCGGGCGCGCTCGGCGGCGCCCTCGGCCTCGCCCTGGAGCCGGGTGGCCTCGGCCGTCGAGGTCGCGTGCAGCTGGCGGCGCTCGGCCTGGCTGCGGGCCTCGATGAGCGCGGCGGCCGCGGCCTCGTCGGCCCGGGTGCGGGCGTTGGCGCCCTCCTGCGTGACGAGGTGCTGCTCGCGGGTCGCCAGCTCGATGCGGTTGGTGAGCTCGTTCTCCGCGATGGCCCGCTCCCGCTCGACGGCCAGGGCGCGGCGCTCGAACGTCGAGCGGTCCGCCTCCGACTGTGCGGCCTCCCGCGCCGGCGTCTGCAGCGCGCGCTCCAGGTCGGCGTCGGCCCGCACCGAGCTGACGCGGGCGCCGAGGACGCGCAGGCCGGTGGCGGCCACGCGCTTGTCCGCCACGAGCGCTGCAGTGACCTGCTGACGCAGCGGGCCGGCGCCCGACGAGACGGCCTCGCGCAGCGTCGCGCCGGCGAGCGCGTCCATGACGTGGCCGGCGGCCAGCTCGCCGAGCAGCTGACCGACCTGCTGCAGCGGCTCGCCGGTCCACCGTCCGGTGGCGGGGTCGATGCTGAAGTCGAGGCGCTGGGCCACGACCTCGGGGTTCTCAAAGCGGTAGCTGACGGTGACCTGCGCGGTGACGTCCTGCAGGTCGGCGGTGCGCGCGTGCGCCACGAGCGGCAGCTCGCGGTCGTCGACGGGGACCTCCGACAGCACCGCCGTCAGGGGCCGGAACCAGAACGCCAGGCCGACGCCCGAGCGGCGCAGCGTGCCGTCCCGCAGCTGCATGACGTGGGCCGTGGGGGTCGAGCGCAGGTGCCGCACCCCGGGGTAGCGCGTGATGGTCGCCATGTCTCCTCCTTCTTTGTCGTCACAGCGACGATAAAGCAGGGTCTGGTATCTCGTCAACCTGACGAGATATGGTCGGGGCATGACGCTCCCGGGCTACGACGCCGCCTCCTACCCGCCGTTCGCGGTCACGGTCGACCTCGTCGTCCTCACGTTGCGGGGTGACGTCCTGCACGTGCTGCTCGTGGAGCGCGGCGCCGACCCGTGGCGGGGCGCCTGGGCGCTGCCCGGCGGGTTCGTGCGCCCGGACGAGGGCCTCGACGCCGCAGCCGAGCGCGAGCTGTCGGAGGAGACGGGCGTGCGCGACGTCCCCGGCCACCTCGAGCAGCTCGCGTCCTACGGCGACCCGGACCGCGACCCCCGCATGCGGGTCGTCTCGGTGGCGTACCTGGCGTTGGCGCCCGACCTGCCCGAGCCGCACGCCGGCAGCGACGCCGCGCGCGCCGCCTGGGTGCCGGTCGCCCACGCGCAGCGCCGGCCCCTCGCGTTCGACCACGCGCGCGTGCTGAGCGACGGGCTCGAGCGTGCCCGCGCCAAGCTCGAGTACAGCCCGCTCGCCGCCGCGTTCTGCGGGCCCGAGTTCACGGTCGCCGACCTGCGGCGCGTCTACGAGGCCGTGTGGGGCCGGGCGCTGGACCCGCGCAACTTCCACCGCAAGGTCACCGGCGTGCCGGGCCTGCTGGTCGACACCGGGCGAACCCGCTCCGAGGGGCGGGGCCGCCCCGCCACCCTCTACCGGCTCGGCGACGTCACCACCCTGCACCCGCCGATCACGCGGGACTGACCTCACCGCCCCAGCGGCAGGCTCCGCGACGTCAGGTCGTGCGGCGTGCCGAACCGGTGCGCCGTGACGCTGACCGCCTGCTCGCGCAGGAACGGCAGCAGCTCGACGCGACCCGCCTCGGTCACGGGGTGGTCCCACACCGCGACGTCGGGACGCCCACCGGTGGCCCGGGCGACGTCCGCCGCGGCCCCGCCGACGAGCCGGACGCGACCGCCGGGCAGCGCGCCGACGCGGGCGGACCACGCCGTGTCGTCCTCCACGTGGACGGCACCGAGCGCGGCAGCCGCGGACGCCAGGCGCGGCGGGAGGTCCGCAGGGGTCGACACGACCACCCGCGCCCCGGCCGCCGCAGCCGCCGCCAGGACCCGCACGACGTCGGCCGGGGGCGCGTCCGCGGCCTGCCGCACCAGCACCGGCTCGGGCACGGGCAGGTGGCGCAGCACGTTGCGCTCGCAGGCCAGCGCGCTGACGTCGCGCGCCGCGAACAGGTCCGACCGGGCGGCGGCGTCGCTGCGGGCCGCGCGCTCGACGCGGTCGGCGTCCGGGCTCGCCAGCTCGGCGCGGGCTGCGGCGACCAGCGCGGCCGCCGCCGCGGCCACGGGTGCCGTGCTCGTGGCGGGGGCCGAGGCCCACGACCCCAGCCCGACCAGGTAGCTCGGGCCACCGGCCTTGGTGCCGGGGCCCACGGCCGACCGCTTCCACCCGCCGAACGGCTGACGCCGCACGATCGCGCCGGTCGTCCCGCGGTTCACGTAGAGGTTGCCTGCCTGCACGCGGTCGAGCCACGTGGCGATCTCGTCGGCGTCCAGGCTGTGCAGGCCCGACGTCAGCCCGTAGTCGACGTCGTTCACCACGTCGACCGCCTCGTCGAGAGTCGCCGCGGTCATGACGCCGAGCACGGGCCCGAAGTACTCGGTGCGGTGCGTGCGCGCCCCGCGCCGCACCCCGGTGACCACGCCGGGGGTCCACAGGCGGCCGGCGTCGTCGAGCCGGCGCGCGGCCAGCGCCCACGCCTGACCCGGCTCGAGGTCCGTCAGGCCTGTGAGCAGCTTGCCGCCGGCGGGCTCGATCAGCGGGCCCAGCTGCGTGCGCGCGTCGTCCGGCGTCCCCACGACCAGCGACGACACGGCGTCGAGGAGCTGCGAGCGGAACCGTCGCGACGTCGCGACCGATCCGACCAGGACGACGAGCGAGGCCGCCGAGCACTTCTGCCCCGCGTGCCCGAACGCCGAGGCGACCACGTCGCGCACCGCCAGGTCCAGGTCGGCCGACGGCGTCACGACGATCGCGTTCTTGCCGCTGGTCTCGGCCAGCAGCGGCAGGTCGGGGCGGAACGAGCGGAAGAGCTCGGCCGTCTCGTAGGCCCCGGTGAGGACCACCCGGTCCACCGCGGGGTGCGCGACGAGCTCGCGGCCGAGGGCGTCCTCGTCGACCTGCACCAGGCGCAGCACGTCCCGCGGGACACCCGCCTCCCAGAGGGCCTCGGCGAGCACAGCCCCGCACCGCTCGGCGGGACGTGCGGGCTTGAGGACGACGGCCGAGCCGGCGGCCAGCGCCGCGAGCGTCGACCCGGCGGGGATCGCGACCGGGAAGTTCCACGGGGGAGTGACGAGCGTCAGCGCGTCGGGCACGAACGTCGCCCCGTCGACGTGGTCCAGGCCGCGGGCGAGCTCGGCGTACCAGTGCGCGAAGTCGACCGCCTCGGACACCTCGGGGTCGCCCTGGTCGATCGTCTTGCCGGCCTCGGCGGCCATGACCTCCAGCAGGTCCGCCCGGCGTGCCCCGAGGGCGTCGGCGGCGCGGTCCAGGACGGCGGCGCGCTCCGCCGCCGGTCGCGCGCCCCACGCCCGGCCCGCGTCACGCGCGTCCCGCACCAGGGCGTCCAGCGCGCGGCCGTCCGTCACCTGCGCCGCCTGCGCACCGGCGACGCCGAGCCGGGACGCCGGCACGCGCGCGAGCAGGTCGCGCACCCAGGCCCGGTTCTCGCGGACCGCGGGATCCGTGTCGGGTGTGCTGGTGAACGCGCCCGGCGCCGAGGGCGGGACGGCCGCGTGCCGGTCGGGCACGCGGTGCCGCTCGGGTACCGGTGCGGTCGCGTCGTCCAGCGCGGTCAGGAAGCGGGTGCGCTCGCGGTCGAACAGGGCCTCGTCCTGCGCGAGGTCGAAGACCGCGGACATGAAGTTGTCGCTCGACGCGCCCTCCTCGAGGCGCCGCACGAGGTACGCGATCGCGACGTCGAACTCCCGGGGCGCGACCACCGGGGTGTAGAGCAGCAGGCTGCCGACGTCGCGGCGCACCGCGGCCGCCTGCCCGGGCGCCATGCCCAGGAGCATCTCGATCTCGACGCGGTCGCGCACGCCGCGCTCACCGGCCAGGAGCCACGCGTGCGCGACGTCGAACAGGTTGTGCCCCGCCACGCCGAGGCGCACGTTCGCGACGCGCTCGGGGGTCAGGGCCCAGTCGAGCACGCGCTTGTAGTGCGCGTCGGTCTCCCGCTTGCTGCCCCACGTGGCGAGCGGGAGACCGTGCAGCTCGGCCTCGACCTGCTCCATCGGCAGGTTCGCGCCCTTGACCAGGCGCACCTTGATGCCCGCGCCGCCGCGCGCGCGGCGGGCCGCCGCCCACTCCTGCAGGCGCTGCATGGCCGGCAGGGCGTCCGGCAGGTAGGCCTGCAGGACGATCCCCGCCTCGAGGTCCGTCAGCCCCGGGCGGTCGAGCAGCCGGGTGAAGACCTCCACCGTGAGGTCGAGGTCCTTGTACTCCTCCATGTCGAGGTTCACGAACTTGCGGGTGGGGGAGGCGGCCGCCTGCTCGAACAGCGGCGTCAGGTGCGCGACGACGTCGTCGACGGCGGCGTCGAACGCCCACGGCGCGTGCGGGGCGACCACGGCGGACACCTTGACCGACACGTAGTCGACGTCGTCGCGCGCGAGCAGCCGACGCGTCCCGGCGAGCCGGCGCGCGGCCTCGCGCTGCCCGAGCACGGCCTCCCCGAGCAGGTTGACGTTGAGGCGGGTGCCGTCGGTGCGCAGCCGCGCGATCGTCGGCCCCAGGCGGCGGTCGGTCGCGTCGACGACCAGGTGCCCGACCATGTGGCGCAGCACGCGCCGCGCCACGGGGACCACGACGTGCGGCAGCGCCGGTGCGACCAGGCCGCCCACGCGCACCGCGGCCCGCAGGTGCGGGGCCAGGAAGCGTGGGGGTCGGACGGCGAGCTCGCGCAGACGGCGGGCCGCGACGGCGTGGTCCTCGGGCCGGACCACGCCGTCGACGAACCCGACCGCGAACGCCAGCCCGTCCTCGCCGCGCAGCAGCGCGGCGAGGTGGGCGGCCGCCGGGTCGACCGGGTGGTCGGCCGCCTCCCGCAGCCAGCGCCGCACGAGCGCGACCACCTGCGTGACGTGTGCGGCGGGGTCCTGGGCGGTCGTGCCGCCGGGCGAGGTGGACGTGTCGGTCATGGCGTCCTCGCTGCTGGGGTGCACCGCGCGGGTGGTGCGGCGCGTGCCGCCAGTATCCGGACGTGCGGGCCGGCAGGGGAAGCGACAGGCCGTGCGGCGGGGTGCCGCGGAGCTCAGGACCGGGGGTGGCTGCGTCCGGCGCGTGCGCAGTCGCGGCAGGTGCCGACGAAGTCGATCGAGTGCTCGACGTCGGTGAAGTCGTGCCCGGCGGCGAGGGCGTCGACGAGCTGCTCGAGCTCCGGTGCGGCGACCTCGACCGTGCGGCCGCACACGCGGCACACCAGGTGGTGGTGGTGCTCGCTGCGCGGCTCGCAGCGCAGGTAGGTGTGCTCCCCGGTGGGCTGCAGCAGCACCTCGAGGTCACCCTTCTCGGCCATCGCGTTGAGGGTGCGGTACACCGTCGCCAGGCCGATCTCCTGCCCGCGCTGCTGCAGCATCTGGTGGATCTGCTGCGCGCTGTGGAACTCGTCGACGTCCTCGAGCAGCTCCGCGATCGCGACCCGCTGCCGCGTCATCCGCTGTCCGACCATGCCCCCACCTCCCGAGCGTCCGGCCCGGGCGGCTCCTGCCTCCGGCCCGGCGTGTTCTCAACGGGACACGGTAGATGAGAATCCTTCGGGGGTGTAGCGGCGACGACGGGGACGGGTGGCGCGCGCCGGCGTCAGGTGCGAGAGCGCGACCCCGGCTCCGACGTACGCGTCGTCCTCGACGGCGTCGACCAGGAAGCGGGCGACCTGGGTGCGCGACACGGTCATGCCGCGCTGCTCACCCGTCACCGACGCGAACGCCGGACCGGGCAGGTCCGTGTCGACGAGGTTGACGGGCTGCACCTCGACCCAGTCCAGGCCGCTGGAGTGGACGACGCGCGCCTGCCGCTCGGTGTCCGCGATCTGCGGCGCGAGCAGCAGGGCGAAGACGAGGCGGGTGGCCGGCGGCAGCAGCGGACGGGTCGCCCCGACGCCGTAGGACGTCTGGACGACGAGTCGGTCCACGCCGTGCCGCCGCATGGCGTCCACCACGGTCCGGGTGCCGCGTGAGCGGACGTCCGCGGGCGTGCGGGCGGGCCCACGCAGGCGGACGCGCACAGGGCTCTCGCTGATGCCGAGCGTCACGACGACCGCGTCCTGCCCGGCGACGACGGCGTCCACGGTGGCGGCGTCGGTCGCGTCCCCGTCGACGCCTCGCACGCCCGGCCCGGCGAGGGTCGACCCGTGCCGGGACAGTGCCGTCACGGTGTGGCCGCGTGCGACGAGCTCGGCGACGGCGGCTCGTCCGGATCCGCCGGTTGCTCCGACGACGAGTACCTGCATGGTGGCCTCCAAGGTTCGTGCCGTCCGGTGCGGTCGGCTGCTGCGTCCAGGGAACCAGCGGCGGGCTGGACGGTCTATGCTCCTGAGTCGCCCGTGCATGACCGATCGTCCACGTCGGGAGATCCCGTGAGCCTCGTGATCACCCCGCCCCGCCCCGCGCCCGACGCCGTCGGTGAGGCGCTGCACCGGCTGCGGGTGGCAGGCGTCTTCTACTGCCGCACGGAGGCCGCCGGTCCGTGGGCGGTCGACATGCCGGCGTTCGGCGACTGCCTGACCTTCCACGTCGTCACGCAGGGCGAGGTCTGGGTGGACGTGGCCGGCGCACCGCCCCTGCGGCTGGGTGCCGGCGAGCTCGCGCTCGTGCCGCACGGGCGGGGGCACCTGCTCGCGAGCGACCTCGCCGCGCCCTCCCTGGGGAGGGTCGACCTGCTGCCGCAGGAGTACGTCACCGAGAGCTACTCGGTGCTGCGGCACGAGGGTCGGGGCGACCGCACGCAGCTCGTGTGCGGCGTGCTCACCGTCGACGGTCCGGCGGCGCGCCCGCTGCTCGACCTGCTGCCGGCGGTCCTGCACGTACCCGCGTCGGTCGGCGCGCCGTGGGTCGCGCGGACGCTCGAGCTCATGACCGCCGAGCTGGCGCAGCTGCGGCCCGGCGGCGAGGCGGTCCTCACGCGGCTCGCCGACGTCCTGGTCGTGCAGGCGGTCCGCGCGTGGCTCGACGCGCAGGAGCCCACCGACGGGTGGCTCGGCGCCCTGCGCGACCCGGACGTCGGCGCAGCGCTCGCGGCCGTGCACCGGGATCCCGCGCGTCCCTGGACGGTCGCGGCGCTCGCGCGGGAGGTGGCGATGTCGCGGTCGGCGTTCGCGGCGCGGTTCACGCAGGTCGTGGGCATGCCGGCGATGCAGTACGTGGCGACGTGGCGCATGCACGTGGCCGCCGACCGGCTCGCCCGCGGGGACGGGGTCGCGCAGGCGGCCGCGGCCGCCGGGTACGAGTCCGCTGCGGCGTTCAGCCGCGCGTTCACCCGCACGACGGGGCGGTCACCGGGTTCCGTGCGCCGCGACGGCGGCCGGGTGCCGCGCTGACGACCCGGGCGGTGCGGCCGTCCGGCGGGTCGCCGGTCAGGTCACGGCCCCCAGCTGCCAGGGCACGAACTCGTCGCGTCCCAGGTCGAGCTCCTCGCTGACGGTGGCGCGCCCCGACGCCACGGCGAGCACGAGGTCGAGGATCTCCTCGCCGACCTCGTCGATCGTCGCCGTGCCGGTGACGATGCGTCCGGCGTCAAGGTCCATGTCCTCCCGCATGCGCTCGTACATCTCGGTGCTGGTGGCGACCTTGACGCACGGCGCGGGCTTGGCGCCGAGCACGGACCCGCGGCCGGTCGTGAACACGACGACCGTCGCGCCCCCCGCCACGATGCCGGTGACGGAGACCGGGTCGTAGCCCGGGGTGTCCATGAAGGTGAAGCCCTTGTCGACCACGGGCTCGGCGTACTCGTACACGGCCGTGAGCTCGGCGGTGCCGCCCTTGGCGACCGCGCCGAGGGACTTCTCGAGGATCGTCGTCAGGCCGCCGGCCTTGTTGCCGGGGGACGGGTTGTTGTCCAGCGTGCCGCCGCCGCGGGTCATGTAGTCCTGCCACCAGTCGATGCGGTCGAGCAGGCGGCGGCCCACGGCCTCGCTGACGGCGCGGCGCGTGAGCAGGTGCTCGGCGCCGAAGACCTCGGGCGTCTCGGCCAGCACGCTCGTGCCGCCCTGGGCGACCAGCAGGTCCGATGCGCGTCCCAGGGCGGGGTTCGCCGTGATGCCCGAGTAGCCGTCCGACCCGCCGCAGTTGAGGCCCAGGACGAGCTCGGAGGCCGGGACCGTCTCGCGGCGGCGGCTCTCGAGGTCGTCGAGCATGGCCCGCACGACCGCGACGCCCGCACGGACCGTGGCCCGGATGCCGCCCGAGTCCTGGATGGTCAGGTGCTCGACGAGCGTGTCGGGGGACGCCGGCAGGTCCGCGAGCAGCCCCTGGACGGCGAGCATCTCGCAGCCGAGGCCCAGCACCAGCAGGCCCTGCACGTTGGGGTGCGACGCGTACCCGCGCAGCGTTCGACGTAGCACCTGCCCGCCCTCGGACTCGGGCACCAGCCCGCACCCCGAGTCGTGCGTCAGGGCGACGACGCCGTCGACGTGCGGCCACGCGTCCATCACCGGGCCGCGGAACTGGTCGGCGATCATGCGGGCGGTGGAGGCCGAGCAGTTCACGGACGTCACGATGCCGACGTAGCTGCGGGTGCCGACGCGGCCGTCGGCGCGCCGGAAGCCCTCGAACGTGCGCGTCGTGGTGGCCCGCGGGATCGTGACGCGCGCCGTGCCGAACTCGTACGCGTGGGCCACGGAGTCCATGCCGAGGTTGTGCGCGTGGACGTGGGCGCCGACCGCGACGTCGGCGGTCGTGCGACCGATGACCTGGCCGTACTTGTGCACCTGGGTGCCGGCGGGAAGGGGGCGGACCGCGAGCTTGTGGCCGCGCGGGACGTCGCTCGACGCCGTGACGACGGTGTCGCCCAGCGCCACGGAGGTGCCCGCGAGGACGTCCACGACGGTCACCGCGACGTCGTCGCCGGGAGCGAGCAGGAGGGCGGTGCGCGGCGGCGTGGACGTGGCGGCGTCGGAGCGTCCGGGGGAGGCGAGGGGCACCGGGTTCCTTGCTGTCGTCGGGCGGGAAACCGCTTACATCCTGTCATGGGGTGACGAGCCCGTCGATGGTCTCGCCGACGGCGTCCGCGCTCGGGCGGCCACTTCGTGCGATGCGCTGATGGCCTCGCTGCCGTCGCGGTCCCACCGACACCGTGCCGTGACGAACCGGTGGCGTCGGCACGGCGATGCCGTGCGCCGGCTCCCTGATCCCGGGACCGGGTGAGACGGGACGCAACGGGCAGCTGCGCCGATAGCATCCCCGCAGCGGCCGCGAGTGGTGGCCGGCGACGAGGTCCGCGAGCGGTGGAGGTGGGGTGGGTGCGCCCTCCTGTCGGGCTCGGCCGAGCCGCTGCCGTGAGCGTCGGACTGCTGGAGCTGCTCCTGGTGGTGGCAGCCCTGGGTGCCGGCACGCTCACGGAGCCGCTCCCGCTCTGCCTGCTCGCGGCGTCCGTCGCCATCGCGCTGCGGGCGGTGGTCGTCGGCTGCTACCCCCGTACCGACCGGCTCCTCGTCCGTTCGTGGCTCCGGACCTTCGGCATCGACCGCGAGAAGATCCTCGACGTCCGCGTCGTCGCGTACTCCGGCTTCGCGAACCGGTTCAGCGACTCGCGGGTCGTGTCGATGGTGTCGCTCGAGGTCGTGGGTCGTCGCCTGCCCGTCGAGCTCCGGTTCACGGCGGACACGCCGTCCCGCGTGCGTGAGCGCGCAGGGCTGCTCCGTGAGGCCGTGGTGAGGTCGTGAGCCGTCACCGCGGTTCCGGGCGTGACGCGGTGCTTGTCGACGGTGGTGCTCCCGGTCGAACCGTCGACTCGAACTCGCTCGGGTGGCCCGCGTACGCGTTCATGGTGGCCTTCTGCTGGTTGGGGTCATGGGCGTTCCTCGAGCCGCCATGGCTGTACGTGTCGGCCGTCGGCGGCACCGTCGCCGTCGGTGTCATCGCCGTGTGGCTGCGTTCTGAGCACCTCGTCATCGAGATCTCCGGTGCGACCATCACGCGTGAGGAGGGGCGCGGGCCCGAGGTCTTCGAGATGTCCGACCTCATCGGTGCGACGTTCCACTGGATCCCGTTCTACGGGTCCGTGATCGACCTCGAGTGGAGCGATGGCCGCGCCCTCGAGGTCCCGGTGGTCTGGGGAACCCGCGAGTTCCGGGCTCAGCTCGCGGCGGCGGTCCGGACGGGCAGTCCCGCGGCAGCCCTGAACGACCCGGGGTCGGCGAGAGCACTGCGGCGTGCGGGCCTCCTGTGACGGGTCGCGGGGCTGTGTGACGAGGAGGTGGCTCGACGCGTGGAGTTCGTGGTGATCGCCGCCGGCGTGGTCATGGTGGTGCTGACGCTCGTCGACGTGAGGCGACGCACCGCCGACCGCACCGTGCTGGAGGCGTGGGCGAACCCGTCAGCTCTGCGCTCGGTGTCGCTCGTCGTCTTCCTGGGACTGCTCTTGCTGTGGAGGCTCGCGGAATGACCGGCTACGGGTTCGTCGTCGGTCGACGACGGCCCCGGCCGGGACGATGTGCACACCGCGCCGGGAGGCGTCGCCGATCCGCACTCCGACCGCCCCTCGCGGGGCCGCTGACCAGCCGTGAGCGGTGCCTCAGGGCGGCAGACCTGCGCATACGCGGCACCGGGTCGACCCGCCGGTCCGCAGGCACGGGACCTGGTGCGGCGCGAGTGACGTGAGTCCCGTGCGCAATCCTCGGGCTACGTCCACGATGGTGCTGCTCAGGGCCGTCGGGCGGGCGACGACGGCCGCCTCGCTGTCACCGACGGAGTTGACATGACGACCACGCAAGAACCGCGCGTGCCCGAGTACACGCCGGAGGAACAGGCGGAGATCCTGCGTGACGACGCCGGGGTACCGGTCGGCGTCGTCGAGAAGCCGCGCTGGACGCCGATGAAGGTGGCGCTCTGGGTGGGCATCTCGCTGCTCGGGGCGTTCGGCTGGATGATGCTCGCCGTCGTGCGCGGCGAGGAGGTCAACACGATCTGGTTCGTCGTCACCGCGGTGTCGACGTACGCGATCGCGTACCGGTTCTACGCGCTGTACATCCAGAGGCGCATCATGCGGCCCGACGACCGGCGGGCGACCCCCGCCGAGCGCATCAACAACGGCCGGGACTTCGACCCCACCGACCGGCGTGTGCTCTACGGGCACCACTTCGCCGCCATCGCCGGTGCGGGACCGCTCGTCGGGCCCGTGCTCGCGGCGCAGATGGGCTACCTGCCCGGCACGCTGTGGATCATCCTCGGCGTCGTCGTCGCCGGCGCCGTGCAGGACATGCTGGTGCTCTTCTACTCGATGCGTCGCGGCGGTCGGTCGCTGGGCCAGATGGCACGCGACGAGATCGGGCGCTTCGGCGGCACGGTCGCCATCATCGTCGTGTTCGTCATGCTGATGATCGTCCTGGCCGTGCTCGCGCTGGTCTGCGTCAACGCCCTGGCCGAGTCCCCGTGGGGCGTCTTCTCGGTCGGCTGCACCATCCCGATCGCGCTGCTCATGGGCCTGTACCTGCGGTACCTGCGGCCGGGCCGCGTCACCGAGGTGTCGATCATCGGGTTCGTCGCGCTGCTGGCGGCGATCATCGGCGGACGCTACGTCGCCGAGTCCTCGTGGGGCGACTTCTTCCACCTCACCCCGACGACGCTCGTCGTGTGCATGGTCATCTACGGGTTCTTCGCCGCCGTGCTGCCCGTGTGGCTGCTGCTCACGCCGCGCGACTACCTGTCGACGTTCATGAAGGTCGGGACGATCCTCCTGCTCGCCGTCGGGATCATCGTCGTGCGGCCCATCGCGCAGATGCCCGACGTCACCGAGTTCGCGTTCAACTCGGAGGGCCCGGTGTTCGCCGGGGCGCTCTTCCCGTTCCTGTTCATCACCATCGCCTGCGGTGCCCTGTCCGGCATGCACGCGATGGTCTCCTCCGGGACCACCCCCAAGATGGTCCAGAAGGAGTCGCAGGTCCGCATGATCGGGTACGGCGGCATGCTCATGGAGTCGTTCGTCGCCATCATGGCGCTGGCCGCCGCGGTCTCCCTCAACCAGGGCATCTACTTCTCGATGAACATGTCCCCGGCGTCGATCGAGCAGACGGCCGGCGAGCAGTACTCGGCCGACGGCACGCCCGAGGAGAACGCCGCGGCCGCCATCGCGAACCTCGGCGTCTCGGACCCGGCCGGCAACCAGCCGGTGGTCACGTGGGACTCCGTCGTCGACGGTGAGGAGGTCACGCTCACCGGCGCCGCCGCCCTCGAGCAGGTCGCCGAGGACGTCGGCGAACCGTCGATCGTGTCCCGCACGGGCGGTGCACCGACGCTCGCGGTCGGCATGGCGAACATCATGCACAACGTCGTCGGCGGAAAAGCGATGATGTCGTTCTGGTACCACTTCGCCATCATGTTCGAGGCGCTGTTCATCCTGTCCGCCGTGGACGCGGTGACCCGCGTCGCGCGGTTCCAGCTGGGTGATGCCATCGGCAACCTGCTGCCGAGGTTCCGGGACCCGGGCTGGCGCCTGGGGTCGTGGCTCACGACGGGCGTCGTCGTGGCCTCGTGGGGATCGCTGCTGCTCATGGGCGTCACCGACCCCAACGGCGGCATCCGGACGCTGTTCCCGCTGTTCGGCATCGCCAACCAGCTCATCGCGGCGAGCGCGCTGACGATCGTCACGGTGATGGTCGTGAAGAAGGGCTTCGTGAAGTGGGCCTGGATCCCGTTGGTGCCGCTCGCGTTCGACACCGCGACCACGTTCACGGCGTCGTACCAGAAGATCTTCTCCAGCGACCTGGCGATCGGCTACTGGGCGCTGCACAACGCGACCAAGGACAAGATCGCGGCCGGCGGGCTCGAGGGTGACGCCCTCGCGAACGCCGAGGCCACCGTGCGCAACACCGCGATCCAGGGCACGCTGTCGATCCTGTTCGTCGTGCTCGTCGGGCTGCTCATGGCGACGGCCGTCGTGGCGGTCGTCAAGGCGCTGAAGGCCGGCGCCGGACGCGGGGACGAGGTCGGCACGAGCGAGGACCCCGACGAGCCGTCGCACTTCTACGCACCGTCCGGGCTGCTGGTGCCGACCCCGCTCGAGCGCAAGGTCGAGGCGGAGTACGCCGTGGTCGGTGACCCGAAGCTGCTGGCAGGAGGGTCGCACTGAGATGAGGAAGGTGCTCCGTGCCGTGCGGTGGTACGTGCGGGAGATGACGGGTGAGGCGGCGTACGACCGGTACGTCGCCGCGCACGCCACCCACCACGGCGACCACCCGCCGCTGACCCGCGCCCAGTGGTGGCGGGCACGCGACGACGCGCGCGAGCGTGTGGCGCACGAGAGCTGCTGCTGAGGCGAGGGGCCCGGACCCGGGGCACGTGAGTGCCACCCGGGTCCGGGCTCCCTCGCCCCGCCCGCCTGCCGCTACATCAGGACGCGCAGCGCCGGCAGCACGACGCGCTCGGTCATGTGGCCAGGGCAGGGGAGTGGCGGCAGGCTTCGAGGGTTCGACGACCTGACGTCAGGAGTGGACGGTGCCCGCACAGGGACGGGAGTTCGTGAGCGAGGAGGAGAGCGTCGCCAACGGCGTCGCCCTCTCCGCACTGGGCCTCCTGCTGGGAGTCCCGATCTGTCTGCTCACCCTCGACGGACCGTGGCGGCCGGCGTCCATCGGCGCATGCGTCGTCGGTGCCGTCGTCTACGTCGCCTTCTGTCCGGTCAGACGACACTGGATCGACGGCGACCACCTCGTGGAGCAGACTCGGCGTGGCGTGAGGGCGATGTCGATCTCGGACATCAGCGGGCTCGACTACGAGTGGGTGCCGCGGGGCGCCGACCTCGTCGAGCTGTGGGACCGGCACTCCTCCGTCGCCATGCGGATCATGGTGGTGGAGGACTCGGCCGCGCTCCGTGCCGAGCTGGGAAGACGGCTGGGCGCGCTCCCCGCGCGCTGGTCGTTCGACCGTCGCGCCATGCGCGCGCTCTCGATGAGGTGAGGCGACGGGAGCTCCGCGCGGACAGGTCTGTCGGCGACGTGCGCCGTCGCCGCGCGTGGGCGCCGCGTCGACTGCGGACGACCTCCGGCCGGGACACCACGCGAACACAGGGGTGGAGCCGACATCGACGTCGGTGTGGTCGCGCCGGCGGCAGACCGGTGGGCAGCCGGACGTCGGGGTCGCACGCGAGCCCCTGCTGCCCGGCCGCGGCGGGCGCACCGCCGCGTGCCAGCGGCGCCACGGGCGCACGCCGCGGCACCCGGAGAGAAGGGCCGGGTGCGGACGGCGGGAGGGACGGGACGTGCTCGCGGCGCCGTGGTCCGCATCACCCGTCCGGGATTTGACCGTGCGCTCGGCGCCCGCGTAACGTTCCTCTAGCCCGCCCAGCAGGGAGGAACGGACACCGAGCAGTCGTTCGGTGGTCGGTCCCCGCAGGAGCTGGGCATCCCCCGCATGGTGGTTCTCGGCGCTCAGCGCGTCGGGTAGAGTCGTGCGGCGGCGTTCGCCAGGGCCTGGATCACCACGGTGGTCAGGGGCGCGGAGAACGCCTGGTAGATTGAAGATCGAACAAAGCCTCCTGCGAAAGCGCGAAAGCGTTCACGAGGATGCGCGTCTGTTCCTTGAGAACTCAACAGTGTGCCAAGTAGTCGATGCCATGTTTGTGGTGTCGATCCTGGCTGGGTCCACCCCGTGGGTCTGGTCAGGGATGATGCCAGTTGATGCCCCTCTTTTGGGGGGTTCTTTGTGTGTCTGTTGCTCGCCGGTTTCGGTCGGTGGGTGGCTGTTTGACATTCACGGAGAGTTTGATTCTGGCTCAGGACGAACGCTGGCGGCGTGCTTAACACATGCAAGTCGAACGGTGAAGGTCAGCTTGCTGACCGGATCAGTGGCGAACGGGTGAGTAACACGTGAGCAACCTACCCTTCACTCTGGGATAAGCCTTGGAAACGAGGTCTAATACCGGATACGAGACGCACGGGCATCTGTAGCGTCTGGAAAGATTTATCGGTGGGGGATGGGCTCGCGGCCTATCAGCTTGTTGGTGGGGTAATGGCCTACCAAGGCGACGACGGGTAGCCGGCCTGAGAGGGCGACCGGCCACACTGGGACTGAGACACGGCCCAGACTCCTACGGGAGGCAGCAGTGGGGAATATTGCACAATGGGCGAAAGCCTGATGCAGCGACGCCGCGTGCGGGATGACGGCCTTCGGGTTGTAAACCGCTTTCAGCAGGGAAGAAGCGAAAGTGACGGTACCTGCAGAAGAAGCGCCGGCTAACTACGTGCCAGCAGCCGCGGTAATACGTAGGGCGCAAGCGTTGTCCGGAATTATTGGGCGTAAAGAGCTCGTAGGCGGTTTGTCGCGTCTGCTGTGAAAACCTCAGGCTCAACCTGGGGCTTGCAGTGGGTACGGGCAGACTAGAGTGCGGTAGGGGTGACTGGAATTCCTGGTGTAGCGGTGGAATGCGCAGATATCAGGAGGAACACCGATGGCGAAGGCAGGTCACTGGGCCGCAACTGACGCTGAGGAGCGAAAGCATGGGGAGCGAACAGGATTAGATACCCTGGTAGTCCATGCCGTAAACGTTGGGCACTAGGTGTGGGGTCCATTCCACGGATTCCGTGCCGCAGCAAACGCATTAAGTGCCCCGCCTGGGGAGTACGGCCGCAAGGCTAAAACTCAAAGAAATTGACGGGGGCCCGCACAAGCGGCGGAGCATGCGGATTAATTCGATGCAACGCGAAGAACCTTACCAAGGCTTGACATACACCGGAAACGTGCAGAGATGTGCGCCCCGCAAGGTCGGTGTACAGGTGGTGCATGGTTGTCGTCAGCTCGTGTCGTGAGATGTTGGGTTAAGTCCCGCAACGAGCGCAACCCTCGTCCCATGTTGCCAGCGGGTTATGCCGGGGACTCATGGGAGACTGCCGGGGTCAACTCGGAGGAAGGTGGGGATGACGTCAAATCATCATGCCCCTTATGTCTTGGGCTTCACGCATGCTACAATGGCCGGTACAAAGGGCTGCGATACCGCGAGGTGGAGCGAATCCCAAAAAGCCGGTCTCAGTTCGGATTGGGGTCTGCAACTCGACCCCATGAAGTCGGAGTCGCTAGTAATCGCAGATCAGCAACGCTGCGGTGAATACGTTCCCGGGCCTTGTACACACCGCCCGTCAAGTCATGAAAGTCGGTAACACCCGAAGCCGATGGCCCAACCTTTTGGGGGGAGTCGTCGAAGGTGGGACTGGCGATTAGGACTAAGTCGTAACAAGGTAGCCGTACCGGAAGGTGCGGCTGGATCACCTCCTTTCTAAGGAGCATCTGGCATCACGTCGTCCTGTCATGGGGTGGTGGTGGTGTCCAGGCCCACGCTCGGTCCGAACGCGGCCGGGGTGGTGCTCACGGGTGGAACATCGACTACTGGCCGGCTCGTTGGGTCGGTGGCTTTCTAGTACGCCTGCAGCTTGTCTGTGGGGAGGGAACGAAGAGCTCACCGGTTCGTCGCGGGTCGGCTTGGCACGCTGTTGGGTCCTGAGGGAACAGCCACGTGGTGGGTGTTGCCTTGGTCGGGACCGTGAGGTCCGGTCGAACCGCCGGCTCGGGTGGTGCTCGTCCCTTCGGGGGTGGGTACTGGTCGGGTGCGGTAGGCGCCGGGGTGTCTTGCGGTGGCCGGTGGTTGCTTGAGAACTGCACAGTGGACGCGAGCATCTTTGAATGATCTTTGTGGTCAAGTTTATAAGTGCACAGGGTGGATGCCTTGGCACCAGGAGCCGAAGAAGGACGTAGTAGCCTGCGATAAGCCTCGGGGAGTTGGCAAACGAACCGTGATCCGAGGATGTCCGAATGGGGAAACCCCGCACGAGTCATGTCGTGTGACCCGCACCTGAATATATAGGGTGTGTGGAGGGAACGCCGGGAAGTGAAACATCTCAGTACCGGCAGGAAGAGATATTCCGTGAGTAGTGGCGAGCGAAAGCGGATCAGGCCAAACCGAGCGCGTGTGATAGCCGGCAGGCGTTGCGCGTTCGGGGTTGTGGGACCTTTCAGTCCGGGCTGCCGCCTGGGCAGGGAGTCAGAAAGCCGCGTTATAGTCGAAGGGTCTTGAAAGGCCCGGCACAGAGGGTGTTACCCCCGTAGACGAAATGGCGTGGCCTCCCGAAGGGGATCCCAAGTAGCTCCGGGCCCGAGAAACCCGGAGTGAATCTGCACAGACCACTGTGTAAGCCTAAATACTACCTGGTGACCGATAGCGGACAAGTACCGTGAGGGAAAGGTGAAAAGTACCCCGGGAGGGGAGTGAAATAGTACCTGAAACCGTGTGCATACAATCCGTCGGAGCCTCCCTAGCAGGGGTGACGGCGTGCCTTTTGAAGAATGAGCCTGCGAGTTAGTGGTACGTGGCGAGGTTAACCCGTGTGGGGAAGCCGTAGCGAAAGCGAGTCCGAATAGGGCGACCGTAGTCGCGTGCTCTAGACCCGAAGCGAAGTGATCTAGCCATGGGCAGGGTGAAGCGCGGGTAAGACCGCGTGGAGGCCCGAACCCACCAGGGTTGAAAACCTGGGGGATGACCTGTGGTTAGGGGTGAAAGGCCAATCAAACTTCGTGATAGCTGGTTCTCCCCGAAATGCATTTAGGTGCAGCGTCACGCGTTTCTTGCCGGAGGTAGAGCTACTGGATAGCCGATGGGCCCCACAAGGTTACTGACGTTAGCCAAACTCCGAATGCCGGTAAGCCAGAGCGTGGCAGTGAGACTGCGGGGGATAAGCTCCGTAGTCGAGAGGGAAACAGCCCAGACCACCAGCTAAGGCCCCAAAGCGTGTGCTAAGTGGGAAAGGATGTGGAGTTGCACAGACAACCAGGAGGTTGGCTTAGAAGCAGCCACCCTTGAAAGAGTGCGTAATAGCTCACTGGTCAAGTGATTCCGCGCCGACAATGTAGCGGGGCTCAAGCACACCGCCGAAGCTGTGGCATTCACACATGAGACAAGCCTTCGTGGTTCAGTCGTGTGGATGGGTAGGGGAGCGTCGTGCCGGCAGTGAAGCCGCGGGGTGACCCAGCGGTGGAGCCGGCACGAGTGAGAATGCAGGCATGAGTAGCGAAAGACGGGTGAGAAACCCGTCCGCCGAATGACCAAGGGTTCCAGGGCCAGGCTAATCCGCCCTGGGTAAGTCGGGACCTAAGGCGAGGCCGACAGGCGTAGTCGATGGACAACGGGTTGATATTCCCGTACCGGCGAAGAACCGCCCATACCGAGCCCGGTGATGCTAACCGTCCGAGCCTGCCTCATCGTCCTTCGGGACACCGGGGCAGGGGAGCACGGGACCCGAACCGGTAGTAGGTAAGCGTATTAACAGGGGTGACGCAGGAAGGTAGCCCAGCGTGGCGATGGTAGTCCACGTCCAAGGTCGTAGGGTGAGGTGTAGGCAAATCCGCACCTCGTGAAGCCTGAGAGCCGACGGGTACCGCGTATGCGGGAAATGGGTGATCCTATGCTGCCAAGAAAAGCCTCGACGCGAGGTTCTAGCCGCCCGTACCCCAAACCGACTCAGGTGGTCAGGTAGAGAATACCAAGGCGATCGAGAGAATCGTGGTTAAGGAACTCGGCAAAATGCCCCCGTAACTTCGGGAGAAGGGGGGCCTCAAGCGTGAACCGGCATGCCCGGGGAAGCGTGGAGGGCCGCAGAGACCAGGGAGAAGCGACTGTTTACTAAAAACACAGGTCCGTGCGAAGTCGCAAGACGATGTATACGGACTGACGCCTGCCCGGTGCTGGAAGGTTAAGAGGACGGGTCAGCACGCAAGTGCGAAGCTCAGAATTTAAGCCCCAGTAAACGGCGGTGGTAACTATAACCATCCTAAGGTAGCGAAATTCCTTGTCGGGTAAGTTCCGACCTGCACGAATGGCGTAACGACTTCTCCGCTGTCTCAACCGCGAACTCGGCGAAATTGCACTACGAGTAAAGATGCTCGTTACGCGCAGCAGGACGGAAAGACCCCGGGACCTTTACTATAGCTTGGTATTGGTGTTCGGTGCGGCTTGTGTAGGATAGGTGGGAGACTGTGAAGCCGGCACGCCAGTGTCGGTGGAGTCAACGTTGAAATACCACTCTGGTCGCTCTGGATATCTAACCTCGGTCCGTGATCCGGATCAGGGACAGTGCCTGGTGGGTAGTTTAACTGGGGCGGTTGCCTCCTAAAATGTAACGGAGGCGCTCAAAGGTTCCCTCAGCCTGGTTGGCAATCAGGTGGCGAGTGCAAGTGCACAAGGGAGCTTGACTGTGAGACTGACAGGTCGAGCAGGGACGAAAGTCGGAACTAGTGATCCGGCGGTGGCTTGTGGAAGCGCCGTCGCTCAACGGATAAAAGGTACCCCGGGGATAACAGGCTGATCTTGCCCAAGAGTCCATATCGACGGCATGGTTTGGCACCTCGATGTCGGCTCGTCGCATCCTGGGGCTGGAGTAGGTCCCAAGGGTTGGGCTGTTCGCCCATTAAAGCGGTACGCGAGCTGGGTTTAGAACGTCGTGAGACAGTTCGGTCCCTATCCGCTGCGCGCGCAGGAAACTTGAGAAGGGCTGTCCCTAGTACGAGAGGACCGGGACGGACGAACCTCTGGTGTGCCAGTTGTTCCGCCAGGAGCACGGCTGGTTGGCTACGTTCGGAAGGGATAACCGCTGAAAGCATCTAAGCGGGAAGCCTGCTTCAAGATGAGGTTTCCATGCCCTACGGGGTGAGAGGCTCCCAGCTAGACCACTGGGTAGATAGGCCGGATGTGGAAGGCAGGACTAACGACTGCCGCAGCTGACCGGTACTAATAAGCCGACAACTTGACTAACTTCATTCATTGCTACGCGTCCACTGTGCGGTTCCCGAGAAACCAACGGTTCATTCCCGTTGACATCTCGACAGGGTTACGGCGGTCATAGCGAAGGGGAAACGCCCGGTCCCATTCCGAACCCGGAAGCTAAGCCCTTCAGCGCCGATGGTACTGCACCCGCCAGGGTGTGGGAGAGTAGGACGCCGCCGGACAATCATTCAACGAAAGGCCCACCCCGCGAGGGGTGGGCCTTTCGTTGTTCCCCCGTGCACCCGCGCATGCGCCCGCCGACTCGGTTGATCGGCGGATCACCGAGGGCACGTCTGACGTCCTGTCGGCCCGTTCGGCGGTGCGATGGGCGATCGGTGGTCGGCCGGTCTCCCCGTCGAGCCCGAGCCGTCGCGGAGGCGTGCGTCACCGGGCTCAGCGGACGAATCGCAGACCGCTCGCACGTCGTACCGGGCGCTGGACGGCTGCCCGCACGGCGTCGGTCGACCCGACGACCAGGACGTGCTCGCGCGCCCGCGTGATCGCCGTGTAGAGCAGCTCGCGCGTCAGCAGCGGCGAGGTCGCCGGCGGCAGCACCACCGTGACCTGCATGAACTGGCTGCCCTGCGCACGGTGCACCGTCATCGCGTGCACGGTCTCGACGGCGGGGAGGCGGTGGGGGCGGACGAGCCGTGGCGACCCCGGCTCGCCGAACGCCGCGACGACCCCGTCGTCGCCGTCGGCGACCACGACCCCCGTGTCGCCGTTGGACAGACCCGTGGTGCGGTCGTTGGTGGTGACGAGCAAGGGCCGCCCCGGAGGCCACGGCCCGCCCTGGAGCTCGTGCGTCGCCTCGCGGACCCACCGTTCGGCGAGGGCGGCCCACCGGGCGACGCCCGCCGGTCCGCGCCGGTGCGCGAGGAGCAGGCGGTGCGCCCCCAGCGCCTCGAGCGCGGCCTCGACGTCGCCGGCACGGGCTGCGGCGGTGATGCGGGCACCCGTCGTGCTGACGGCGCTGCGGATGGCAGGGACCTCGTCGTCGGCCGGGACCTCGGAGGCGGGCTCGACCAGCGCGGCGTGCGTGCCACCCGCGTGCAGGAGCGCGAGTGCCGTGTCGGCGTCGCCACGGCGAACGGCGTCGGCCAGCGCTCCCAGCTCATGACCGTAACGGTGCGGCACGACGAGCCGCACGACGCCCCCGTGCAGTGCCGCGGCGTCGCGCGCGTCGTCCAGACCGCCGAGCCTGCCCGTACCGGCCTCCGAGGTGTCGTCCACCGCCTCGCTGGGTCGCGGCGCGGTCGGATCTCCCCGTCGCGTCGTCGGCGGCTCGGCCCTCGTCGCGCCGGGGACGTCGTCCGGGAGGAGGGTCCTGAGGCGCGCCGGCAGCGGCCCGCGGGGGACGGGGCATGTCACCAGGTCGCCGAGCACGGCACCCACCTCGACGGACGCAAGCTGGTCGGGGTCGCCCACGAGGACGAGCCGCGCGTCGGGCCGCAGCGCGTCGAGGACGCGCGCGAGCAGCGGCAACGACACCATCGACGCCTCGTCGAGCACCACGACGTCGTGCGGGAGGCGGTGCGTGCGGTCGTGCGCGAACCGTGTGCTCGACGGACGCCACCCGAGCAGGCGGTGGATCGTCGACGCGGTGAGCGCCGCCGCCCCGCCGCCCGCCGCCGTCCCTGTGCGGGTACCCGCCGTCGTCCCTGGTGCGGCGTCCGCCGCCCTACCTGGTGCGGCGTCCGCCGGCCTACCTCGTGCGGCCTCCGCCGCCCTGTCCCGCGACGACCCGGCACCACCGCCCTCGGCCGCGAGCCGTGCCAGCTCGGCGTTCACCGCCTCCTGCAGCCGCGCGGCGGCCTTCCCGGTGGGCGCGGCGAGCGCGACCCGCAGGTCGGGGCCCGCCACGTCCCGCAGCACCGCGACCAGCCGCGCGACGGTGGTCGTCTTGCCCGTGCCCGGTCCGCCGGTGAGGACCGTGAGCCGGGACAGCGCGGCGGTCGCGGCCGCCAGTCGCTGGCGGCCGTCCTGCGGACGCGCGAAGCGCGCGTGCACCGCCGTCCGCAGCGCGGCGTCGTCGACGTCGAGCAGGCCCAGCAGCCGCGCGTCCACGTCGCGGCGCACCACCTGCTCGTCGCGCCAGTAGCGGTCGAGGTACACACGGCCGTCCACCCACCGCACCGGGCGGTCGGCGGGGCCGTCCGTCCCGTCCGCGACCATCCGGCTGGCTCGCACGGCGGCCGTCCACTCCGTGAGGTCCGGCCACGGGAGCGCGACGTCGGGCGCCGGTGCGCCGGGGTCCTCGGGCGACCCCTCGGCCGCGAGCGTCGGGGCGTCTGCCAGGTCGACGCACACCGACCCCGACCGCACGGCGCGTACGGCCAGCGCGGCGGCCAGGTGGACTGTCGCGTCGTCCTCGCCGGTCAGGTCGCCCAGCCGCTCGGCGACGCGCACGTCGGCCGACGTCAGGACGCCCGCCGTGGCGAACACCCCCAGCAACGGGCCGGCGCGCCACGGCCGGCGCGGGTCGCCGGGGTCCACGTCCGCACCCGCGACGACGTCGGTGGCCACGTCTGCGCTCATCGTCCCGTCCCCCTGCCGTCGAGCAGCGCGGAGAGTGCCACGACCAGCGCCGACGGCGGCCGCCACGACACCACACCGCACGGCGAGCCGTCCACGACCGGTGTCGCCGGCCCGCACATGCCGCGCACGAAGAGGTACGCGCCGCCGCCCAGGTGCCGGTCGGGGTCGTACCCGGGCAGCCGCCACCGCAGGAACCGGTGCAACCCGACCGTGTACAGCAGCAGCTGCAGCGGGTAGTGCGCGTCCATCATCGCCAGGGTCGTCGCCGCGGGGCGGTAGTGCCACGCGGTGAGCGGCTCGTCCGGCGGGCCCAGCCGGTTCGTCTTGTAGTCGACGACGACGTACCGGGTGTCGCCGTCGACCTCCACCCGCAGGACGGCGTCGATGCTGCCGGTCAGGTACCCCCGCAGGGCCCCGGGGCGCGTCGCGGTGTCGTCGTGCAGCGCCTGCAGCCGTCCGGCGTACGGCGCGAACGGGTCGTCCGCGGGCAGGTGGGCGCGCAGCAGCGTGGCGACGTCCGCCAACGTCGCCGGGTGCCGCCCGGACGCGTCGAGGTCGCCGCCCGCCAACGGCAGCTCGAGGTCGAGCTCGGCGAGCCGGTCGCGCGGGGCGACCTGGGCGAGCGTCCGCCCGCCGAGCAGCGGGCCGCCCGGCGTGTGCAGGGCGGGCAGCAGAGCCCCGGCCAGCACGCCCGGGTCGATACCGAGCCCGGCGACGTACCCCGCGGCCTCGACGCAGCGCGCACGCAGCTCCGCCGCGAGGTCGTCCGCCGCGGTGTCGACGTGCTCGAGCACGTGGTGCACCAGCGTGCCGAACGCCGTCCCGCCCGGCAGGTCCGCCAGCGGCGACCGCACCGCACGCAGCGCGGCCGTCAGCGCGGGTTCCGGCGTGCTGCGCCCCAGGGCCTCCGGGTCGGGCCCCTCGGTGTCCCCGGCGCGCGGCGCACGCACCGGCACCGGGCCGTCGGACTCGTCCTGGATCCCGGGGTCCTCCGGCTCGTCGGCCACGCCGACCCTGTCGGGGGCCCCGGGGCCGGCCGGGCCGGCGTCGTGCGCCGCGGCGGTCAGCCCCGAGTAGGACGTCCGGCGCCACGTCGTGTCGACCGTCCGGTGCAGGTGAGCGACGTCCAGCGGGGCCAGCGGGCCGCGTTCGGGGGCCCACCGGACCGGCGCGGGCGCCTCGTCGACGGTCTCGTGCGCGACGGTCCCGCCCGACCGGTCAGCCAGTGCCTCGAAAGCCGCGGCGGCCTGGTCGTCGCGCGGCACCGGCACCGTGTCCGGCGGCAGGCCCAGCGCGTCGCGCGCCCCGAGCACCAGGCGCCCGACGGCCCCCGACGCCGACACGGTGCTCGGTGCCCACCACACGACGACCTGGCTGCTCGCCCGCGTGAGCGCGACGTACGCCAGGCGCAGGTCCTCACCGGCCTCCTCGGCCTGGTGGCGGGCACGCGCGGCCTCGTAGCCCGGACTCCCCGGGCCGCCGACGTGCAGGCGTCGCGTGCCGTCCTCGTCGTGGTACCGCAGCACCGCCGGGGTGCGCGGGACGAAGCGGTCCCACGCGAAGGGCACCATCACGACCGGGAACTCCAGACCCTTCGCGGCGTGCACCGTGACGACCTGCACGGCGGCGGCGTCGGTCTCGAGGCGCCGGCTGCGCTCCTCGGCGTAGTCGCCGGCCGCCTCGCCGATGCGCGCCCGCAACCACTCCGTCAGCGCCGCGGCCCCGAGTCCCGCGTCGCGGGCGGCGGCGTGCAGCACCTCGCCGACGTGCCGCACGTCGGTCAGCGCGCGCTCGCCGTCGACGCGGGCGGCCAGCCGTTCGTGCAGGCCCGAGGCGGCCGCCGCCTGCAGCAGCGCCGCGACACCCTGGCCCGCGAGCACGTGGGACCAGCCGCGCAGCAGGTCCGCGAGGTCGTCGCGCTCGCGGTCCGCGGCACCCGCGAGCCGAGCAGCGTCCCACCCGACGAACGGCGTCAGTGCCGCGGCCGCGACGCGGGCCGCGTCACCCGTGGCCGCGAGCGCGCTCAGCAGCACCAGCCAGTCGCGGGCCGCCGACGTCGCGAAGACGCTCGACAGGCCCGACACCACCGCCGGCACCCCCGCCGCGACCAGGGCGTCGCGGACCGCCAGCGCGTCGGCGTTGCGACGCGCGAGCACCGCGACGTCACCGGGCAGGACGGGGCGCCACGCGTCCCCGTCGCGCAGCCTGCTGTCCCGCAGCGTCCGCACCACCTGGGCCGCGACGTCCCGGTGGATCAGCGAGCGCACGGCGTCGACCCGTGGCGCTGCGCTGCCCGCGCCCACGGCCCGCCGCGTCACCCGCCGCACGACGACCGGCGGGCCGCCCTCGAGCCGGCGTCCCTGCCGTGCGGCCTGCACCGGGTGCACCACGATCCGCGGGTCGCCCAGCGCGGCCCCGCCGAGCAGGTGGGCGAGCCCGTCGAGCACGGGCGCGTCGGCGCGCCAGCTGCGCCCCAGCGTCGAGGTCGTCGCGACGGCGCGCGCCGCCAGGTACGTGTGGACGTCCGCCCCGCGGAACGCGTAGATCGCCTGCTTGGGGTCGCCGATGAGCACGAGGGTCCGGTGGCCGTGGAACGCCGCGCGCAGGATCTCCCACTGCACCTCGTCGGTGTCCTGGAACTCGTCGACCATGACGACGCGGTACGGCGCGCGGACCCGCTCGGCCGCGGCCGCGCCGCTGACCGGGTCGGTCAGTGCGGCGTGCAGCAGCGTCAGCAGGTCGTCGTAGTCGACGACGTGCGCCGCCCGCCGCCGGCGGACCATCTCGCGCCGGACGGCACGCGCCAGGCGGTACCGGTGGTCCGGCGGGGTGCCCGGGGGAGCGTCGTCGGGGGCGAGGACGGCAGCGTGGTCGCTCACCGCGGCGCGGGCGACCTCGCGCGCCTCGGGGACGCTCAGGACGGGCCGCTCGGCGAACGCGTACGCGCCGAGGTACAGGTCGTCCACGACCTGCGCCTCCAGGTCGGCGACGTCGGGCAGCAGCGCGGCGCCGGGCTCGACGTGACCACCGCCGGTCGCGGTGCCCAGCGTGCGCAGCATCTGCTGGCAGAACCCGTGGGTCGTCGTGATGGTCGCGGCGTCAACCTCGGACAGCGCCACCGTCAGGCGGTCACGTCGGCGGGCGAGCTCGGCGTCGTCGACGTCCGCGAGGTGCCGCACGAGGACGTCGTCGCTCGCACGCGCGCCCGGCTCCCGCAGCGCCCGCTCGGTGGCGACCAGCCGGGCGCGCACGCGGTCCCGCAGCTCGCTGGTCGCCATCCTGCCGAACGTCACCAGCAGCAGCTCGGGCAGGCGGGCGTGGCCCTCCGCGACGTAGCGCGCCGTGAGGGCCGCGATGGTGAAGGTCTTGCCCGTGCCCGCGCTGGCCTCCAGCACGGTCGTGCCCGACGGCAGCGGGCCGCGCACGTCGAACACGTCGAGGCCGGTCGTGGCGGTCATACCGGCTCCCGTCCCTCGTGCGTCAGCAGGGCGTCCCACACGGTGCGCGCGAGCGCGCCCAGCAGGGTCGGCTCGTGCGGCCACGCCGCGCGGTCGGCGGGCGTGGGGTCGCCTGCCACGGCCGGCAGGGTGAACCCCTCGCCCCACGCGAGCACGTGGTACTCGTCCGTGTGCTCGAAGCGGTCCCGCAGCGTGTGCTCGGCGTCCGCGAGCGCACCGGCCGGGTCGTCGTGCCCGTGGCGGCGCTGCGCGTACGTGCCCCCGGCGGCCACGGGCAGCGGCAGCGGGGCGCGCAGCGCACGGTCGCGCACCGCGAGGAGGTCGGCGAGCAGGCGACGCGCGTCGTCCGCCGGCGGCGGGGACAGCCACGAGGTCATGGCCCGCGGGCGGCTGCCGACGGCACGGCCCACGGTCACCGCCCCGCGCACGGCCGGGGCGGCGGGATCCGCGGCGAGTGCGAGGAGCTGCACCCACGCACGCAGCCGGTGCTTGGCGCCGAGCCGCGCGTACACCGCACGCACCAGGACGTCGCCACGCACGCCGGGCACGGTCCCCACCAGGGTGCGCCCGCCGGGCAGCGGCACCGTGACGTCGACCGTCGTCGCGGGAACCGTCAGCACCGGGGCGGCGGCCTCGGCGACGGCGCTCACCCGCGTGGCGACGTCGGCCAGCGCGGCGCCGCCGAGGGTGCCCGGCGGCACCGCGCCGCGCCGCCGCTCGGCAGCCGCCGCACGGCCCAGGTCCACGCCCGACAGGACCGCCGTCAGCAGTCGGTCACCGGTGGCCCAGCCGTCGAGCGGCGCGAGCGTCAGCGGCAGGCGGTCGTCGAGGTCCTCGCTCTCGCCCGGCACCAGGACGCCCAGCCGGCGTCGCACGAACGCCTTGACGGGGTGCTCGAGCGCGGACACCAGGTCGTCGAGGTCCACGACGGGCTCCTCGAGGGGCGGCAACGGCGCCGTGAGCAGCGGAGGGCGGGGCGTGCGGGGGCCGCGGGCGACCTCGGCGGCCCGGCGGTCGACGGCGTCGAAGCTGAAAGGGCCCGGCCGGCCCAGCACACCTGCCGTGAAGTTGCGCTCGTCGACCGTCTGCAACGGGTGCTGGACGACGAACGCCTCCCGCGCGGTGCGTCCGCCGGCCGGCTCGACGGACTCGTCGACGGCGTCGAGGAGCTCGCCCACGGGCACGGCGGGCGGCCGCGGTGCGCCCGTGCGCTCGTCCGCGCCGCTGTGCACGACCACCAGGTGGTCGCCGGCGGCCATGACCGCGTCGAGGAACAGCTGGCGGTCCTCCGCGCGACGGTCGCGCTCACCGACCAGCGGGTCGCGGGCCAGCACGTCGTCGCCGTCGGGTGCGCCGCTGCGCGGGAACACGCCGTCGTCCATGCCCAGCAGGCACACCACGCGGTGCGGCACCGCACGCATAGGCTCCAGGGAGCACACCGTCAGCGCGCCGGTACGGAACCCCGCGCGCGTCGGGCGGCCCGCGAGCCGCGGCTCAAGGAGGGCGACGACGTCGCTCAGGCGCAGGGGCACGTCGGTGCCCGCGGCCGACGCACGCGCGTCCGCGAGCACGGCGCGCGCACCGACCTCCTGCCACGCGTCGGCCGGGTCGGCGGCCGCCAGCAGGACGAGCGCACGCTCGAGCGCGTCGAACCACGCGTCGGCGGGCCGCACCCCGTCGAGCTCGTCCAGCAGCGCGGTGACCCGGTCGACGAGCTCGGCGACGCGGCCGGCGAGGTCCACGTCCGTGCTGTCCACGTCGTCCAGGGGCAGGGCCGACCCGACGAACCGCTGGTCCTCCTCGGCCATCGCGACGCCCAGCAGCAGCCGGTCGGTGGCGGTGCGCCAGGTGCCCTGCGCGACCCGGCCGAGCCCGAACCGCTCCCTGCGGTCCAGGTCCTCGCCCCACCGCACCCCCGACTCGAGCGCCCACGCGCGCAGCTGCTCGACGGCCGCGTCGTCGAACCCGAAGCGGCGGCGCACGGCGGGCAGGCCGGCGAGGTCCACGACGCCCGACGCGGTGACCCGCGACCCCGCCAGCTCCAGGAGCACCGCGACCACCCGCAGCAGGGGGTTGGTGCGCGCCGGTGCGCGATCGGCCACGCGCACGCGCAGCGTGCGTCCGGGGTGGACGGGTGTGGCGTCGTGCCGGGCGGGCGGGCCGCCGCCGTCGGCGGGGGTCGCCGGGGCGCCGAACGCCGCCACGACCAGCGGCGCGAACGCCTCGACGTCCGGGCAGAGCACGACGACGTCCCGCGGCTGCAGCGTCGGGTCGTCCGCGAGCAGGCCCAGCACGACCTCGCGCAGCACCTCGACCTGACGTCCGCGGCCGTGGCAGGAGTGCACCTGCACGGTGCGGTCCTCGGGGCCGGCAGCGACGCGGGTCGTGGGGCGCTCGTCGGCGCGCAGCGCCGCCTGCAGCGCGCCGAGCACGGTCGCCGGCGGCGGCGGGGCCGGGTGGTGCGTGACGTCGGCGCCCGTGCCGGTCAGCCGGAGCCCCAGCTCGGTGGCGTCGCGGGCCGCCGACGCGAGCAGGGGGTGCACGGCGACGGTCGGCACGGCGCTGCGACGGGGGGCGACGCCCGACGCGCCCGCGGCGGACGTCGCCGCCCGCTGCCACAGGCGCGGCGAGGGGTGGGGGAGCCAGACGTGCACGTCGCGGTGCGCGGCGAGGGCGGTCAGCACGTCGACGTGGGCCTGCGGCAGCCGGGTCGGCCCGAGGACCGACAGCCGCGGGGGAAGGTCCACCACGCCCGGGTCCGCACGCAGCGTGCGCACGGCGTCGTCGAGGAGCTCGGCGGGCCCGGGGACCCCGACGGCGGCGCGCACGGCCCGCCACAGCGACGCCTGCCACACCAGGTCCGGCGGCAGGGGGGCGCCGGCGCCGTCCTCGTCCCGTCCCGCGGCCCAGGCCGCGACGAGCGAGGGCCGTTGGGCCGCGTCCGCGGCGAACGTCCCGGCGAGCCGCTGCGCGAGGCGCAGCCGCCGCCCGGCGTGCACGTCCTGGCGGTCGTCGGGGTCGACGAGGTGCCGCCGCAGCGGACGGGCCCACGGGACGTCCTGTGCGACGGCGTCGTCCACGGCGCGCAGGACGTGCCACACGAGGCGTTCGGGCTCCCACGGGTCGTCGTCGCGCGAGGTGCCGGTGGCCGCCGCGACGGCCTCGCGCACCAGGCGCGTGGGTGGCTCGAAGTCGATGCGGGCGCAGACACCGCCCTCCCCGTCCGCTCCGGCGCCCAGGCGGTGGGACAGCCGCTGCGCGACCCACCGCTCGACCCCGCGCGTGGGCACGGCCACCACCTCACGGGCGAACGGGTCGGTCCCGGGCGGCACGTCCGCCAGCACGTCGGCGAGCGCGTCGACGAGCACGTCCGCACGTTCGGCGGTGTGCACCCGCAGGGCGCGCGTCGCGGCCGTCGCGGACCGTCCGTGCCCCGTCGTCGTCACCCGAGGCACGGTAGCGAACCGCGGGGACACCGACGCTCCCGTCCACAGGCCCGCGCCCCGCACGTCCTGCAGGGCGCCGCGGGTCCCGTCAGGACCAGGTGCCGCGCGCGCGCAGCACGTCACGCAGCAGGTCGGCGCGGTCGGTGACCAGACCGTCCACACCGAGGTCCAGCAGGCGGTGCATCTCGTCCGGGTCGTTCACGGTCCACACGTGCACGGCCCGGCCGGCGGCGTGGGCCGCGGCGACGGTGCCGGCGTCGACCACCCGCAGCCGGCCCTGCGCGACCGGCACCTGGAGCGCGTCCACCTCCCGCAGCGCCTGCGCCGCGAGCCGCGTGGCGTGCGCCCGGTGCGCGAGGAGGAACCGGGCGACCTCGCCCGTCGCGGCCGACGTCGCCACCGGACGGCTCAGCCGCGCCACCGTCGCGCGCCGGCGCGCGGCGGAGAAGGACGCCACGCACACGCGGTCGTGCGACGCGGTGCGCTCGACCGCCTCCGCGACGGGCCCGACGGCGTGCTCGCTCTTGACGTCGACGTTGACCCGCAGGTCCGGCCAGGTGCCGAGCACGTCGACCAGCATCGGCACCGGGTCGACGCCACCGATGCGGGCGCGGCGGACCAGCGACCACGGCAGCTCGGACACCATGCCCTCGCCGTCCGTCGTCCGGTCCAGGGTCTCGTCGTGCAGCGCCACCGCGACACCGTCGGCCGTCGCGTGCGCGTCCGTCTCCACGTACCGGAACCCGAGGTCGACGGCCGCCCCGAACGCGGTCAGGGAGTTCTCCCGGCCGTCGAGAGCGAAGCCCCGGTGGGCGAGGGCGACGACGCCGCCGGGGTCCTGGAAGTACGGGTGGCGCACGGGCGCCTTGCCGGGGACGTCCTGGCTCGCGTGCACAGGTCCACTGTCACCCGGTGCGGGCCCGGAGGCCTGCGCGGGCACGAGGTTTTCACCCGCTGGTCGACCGCCCGACGCCTGCGGGACGCGCGCGGGCGACGGCCCGGTGGCCCGCCGCCCGCGCCCGCTCACGCGGCGGACGTGCCCGTGGCCTGCGGCAGCAGCCGCTCGACCACGTCCGCGAGCGTCACGACCAGCGTGCGCTCGCCGCCCGTGAGGACCGCCAGGTGGTGGCGGCCCTCCCGCATGCCGGCGAACGCGGTGGCCACCAGGGTGTCGCCCGGCAGCTCGTACACCGGTCGGACGAACGGCGCCGCGGCGTCCGACGGTGCGCTCGTGAGCGTGTCGCGCACGTGCACGACGCCCGTCACCGCGCCGGCGTCGCCGACGAGGATGCGCAGGTGGCCGCTGTCGAGGGACGCACGCTGCACGTCCTGGACCGTGGCCGTCGTCGGCACCGTGACCGGCACCGCGCCGGGGTCGGCGAGGTCGCGCACCGTGATGCGCTGCAGCTCCAGGGCCTGCGACAGCTGTGCGGAGAACGACGCGTCCAGCGCGCCCACGTTCGCCGAGTGCTCCACGAGGTGGCGCAGGGACGCCGGGTCGGTGACGGCGACCATCTCGTCGACCGGCTCGACGCCCACGCGCCGCAGCATGCGGTTCGCGGACTCGTTGAGCGCCCGCAGCACGGGCCGGACGGCCCACATGAACGCCCGCATCGGGATGGCGAGCAGCTGCGCGGACGCCTCGGGGTGCGCGATGGCCCACGACTTCGGGGCCATCTCGCCGACGACCAGGTGCAGGAACGTCACGATGATCAGCGCGAGCACGAAGCCCACCACGTCGGCGGGCACGGCGGGCAGGCCCCACGTCGCGAACAGCGGCGTGAGCCAGTGGTGCACGGCGGGCTTGGTGATGGCACCGAGCGCCAGCGTGCAGGCCGTGATGCCCAGCTGGGCACCGGCCAGCAGGACGGTCAGCTCGTGGGAGCTGCGCAGCGCGGCGCGGGCCGTGCGGCTCGTGGCCGCGGCGTCCTCGAAGCGGTGGCGGCGCGCGGCCAGCATGGCGAACTCGACCGCGACGAAGAACGCCGACAGGGCGATGATCGCGACGGTCGTGGCGACGACGACCCAGGGGTTGCTCATCGGTGGGCCTCCTGCTGCGTCGTGGTCTGCGCGTCGGTGGCGTCCTCGACGCTGAGGCGGACGCGTGCGGGCACGTGCCGCTCGACGTCCAGCACCTCGATGCGCAGCACCTGCGCGGGTGGCTCCTCGTCGTCCACGAGGTGGGCGGGGTCGGGTGCCAGCGGCACCTCGACGACCGTGCCCTGCGGCGGCAGGGCGCCGTACGCGTCGATGGCCAGGCCGGCGATCGTCTCGTAGTCGTCGCGCGGCAGGTCACGCCCCAGGGCGCGCTCCACCTCGTCGACGTGGACGTCGCCCGCGACGATCCAGGACCCGTCGGCCTGCTCGGTCGCGTCGGCCGCGTCGAGCGGGTCGTGCTCGTCGTGGATCTCGCCCACGAGCTCCTCGGCGACGTCCTCCATCGAGAGCGCGCCGGCGAAGCCGCCGTACTCGTCGATGACGACGGCGAGCTGGTTGTCGGACGCCAGCAGGAGGCGCACGGCGTCGGGCAGCGACATCGACTCGGGGACCAGGGTGGCGGGACGCTGCAGATCTGCCGCCGTGGCCGTCGCGTCGGTGCACCGCAGCACGTCGGGCAGGTGCACGACGCCCGTCACGGACTCCTCGTCCAGCACCGGGTAGCGCGAGTGCCCGTCGGACATGAGCTCGCGCAGCCGGGCGACCGGCGTGTCCGGGGTGACCGTGTCGACGCGTGAGCGCGGCACCATGGCGTGCTCGACGTCGCTGGCGGGGAAGTCGAGGATGCGGTCCAGCAGCACCGACAGCTCGCGCGGGAGGTCGACGGAGTCCGCGACGATGTGCTCGAGGTCGCGCGCGGTGGCGGAGTGCTCGACGTCGTGGACGGGCTCGATGCCCAGGACCTTGAGCAGCGCGTTGGACGCCGCGTCGAAGATGCGGATGAGCCAGCCGAAGGCGCGCAGGTACCAGATGGTCGACGTCGCGAGCCGCACCGCGGTGGCCTCGGGGCGGGCGATCGCGAGGTTCTTGGGGAACAGCTCGCCGACCAGCATCTGCACGAACGTCGAGAACAGCAGGGCCAGCACGGTGCCGATGGCGATGCCGACACCCGTCGGCACGTCCACCAGGCCCAGCGCCTCACCGAACGCCTCGCCGATGAGGGGCTCGGCCACGTACCCGACGAGCAGGCCCGTGACGGTGATGCCGAGCTGGGCGCCCGACAGCATGAAGGACGTGCGCCGCGTGACGTCGAGCGCCTTGCGCGCACCGACGTCACCGGCCTCCGCCCGCGCCGCCAGGCGGGAGCGGTCGACGGACATGTAGCCGAACTCCTGGGCCACGAAGTACGCGGTCGCCGCGGTGATGGCCAGCACGACGACCACGCCGAGCAGGAGACTCAGGATCCACATCGGAGCCCCACCTCCCGTCGCGTGGTCGCGTCGCAGGGGTGGGGCACGGGACTGTGCCCCGGACTGTCGGGGTCCATCGGTTCTCCAGTGTCGACTGAGGTGTCGGGGGTGCAACGGCTCCGGCGTCCGTACGGTTCCCGCCGCGTGGCGGGCGTGCGGTGACGTCCGTCACGCGCTCGCCGCCCCCGGGCGGTCCGCCGCGTACACGGCGAGCGCTCCCGGCACGATGCGGAGCCGGGCGACGGCGTCGGGCGGTAGGCGGGTGGTCTCCCCGTCGTGCGCGAGGACGACGCCGACGCCGTCCGCGCCCGCGTGGACCGTGAGGTCCGACGTCGTGCGCTGCCGCACGAGCATACGGCGACGCACGGGGGGCAGCGCCCGCAGCAGCCGCGTCCCCGGGCCGCCGGCGGACCACGTGCGCCACCCGTCGGGGGCCTGGGCATCCGGCGCCGGGCGCGGCAGGCTGTCGTCATGACGTCCGGTGACGAGGCGCGGCTGCAGGAGCTGCGGCTGCTGCGGGCGGTGCGGGACCGCATCGACCGCGACCACGCGCAGCCGCTGGACGTCGCCGCGCTCGCGCGCGGGGCGCACATGTCGGCCGGCCACCTGAGCCGGCGGTTCCGCGCCGTCTACGGCGAGTCGCCGTACAGCTACCTCATGACCCGGCGCATCGAGCGTGCCATGACGCTGCTGCGGCGCGGCGACCTGAGCGTCACCGAGGTCTGCTTCGCGGTCGGCTGCTCGTCGTTGGGGACGTTCAGCACCCGCTTCTCCGAGCTGGTGGGCATCCCGCCGTCGCAGTACCGGCGGCTCGCGGCGCGGGACGGCGCGGGGGAGGGTGCGGGGAACGGCGCGGCGGACGGCGTCGGTGACCTCGCAGGGCTGCCGAGCTGTGTCACCAAGCAGGTGATGCGGCCGCGGCGGCATCGGTCAGGATCCGAGAAGCCGACACCGGCCCCGCGCTCCTAGCGTGGACGGCATGGACCTGCTCATCCACTACACCTTCCTCCCCGCCGACGACCCCGAGGCCTCGCTCGCGTTCTACCGCGACGTGCTCGGCTTCGAGGTCCGCAACGACGTCGGCTACGGCGACATGCGCTGGATCACCGTCGGCCCGCCCGCGCAGCCGCAGACGTCGATCGTGCTGCACCCGCCGGCCGCCGACCCGGGCATCACCGACGACGAGCGGCGCACCATCGCCGAGCTCATGGCGAAGGGGGCGTACGCGTCGGTGGTCCTCGCGACGTCCGACGTGGACGCCGTGTTCGCGCGGGTGCAGGCGGGTGGTGCCGAGGTCGTCCAGGAGCCGATGGACCAGCCGTACGGGACCCGCGACTGCGCGTTCCGCGACCCGGCGGGGAACATGGTGCGCATCAACCGCCTGTGACCTGGGCGGGAGGTTCCCCCGCCGGGTGATCTCGGGCCGGGTGGCGCCGGATCGAACAGGTGTTCGATAGTCTGAGGGCATGCACGACCGCACCACCCCGCCCCGACCCCCGGCCCGCGACGTCGCCAACAGCGAGGTCCCCGACGGCATCCCGACGCGCCCGCAGGGGGACGTCGCCGTCGTGGTGCGGCTGGTCTGGTCCGACGGCTCCGAGGAGTGGCGCGCGGCGCGCGCGATCCGGTGGACGCGCACGCACGTGATGGTCGCGTGGCGCGAGCACGACACCGACCCGCGCTCGGAGCGCCACACGTGGCTGCGGGCCGGGGATGTCGCGCGCTCCGTGAGCTGGTTCGTCCCGCCGGACCGCACGCCTGCCTGACGTGCCTGGCACCCGCGGTGGCGTCAGTCGCCGGTCCGGTCGCCGGGCCCCTCGAGCAGCAGGGCGGCGTGCTCGGTCCGCACGAGGTAGTCGTGCAGCGTGCGGCGGCTGCGCGAGAGGCACGCGATGCGGGCGTCGAGGTCGTCGAGCTGGGCGAGCAGCTCGTCGGCGACGGTGCGCGGGCACGAGGGCGGCACCTCCTGCGCCGGGGCGTCCTCGAGGTCGAGGAGCAGCTTGACCAGACGCGTCGGGACGCCGGCGCGGACGAGCCCGGCGACCCGGGCCACCTGGGCGACGTCGTCCTCGCCGTAGCTGCGGTACGTGTTGTCCTCCCGCGCGGGCGCGAGAAGGTCCTGCTCCTCGTAGTAGCGCAGCAGGCGAGGTGGGACGCCCGTCCTGCGCGCGAGCTCACCGATCCGCACGGCTGCCTCCCCGGGGGTTGACCTTCACACTGATGTCAGACTTTACCGTCGTGTGATGCAGACCACACGCCCGCTCCTCGTCCTGGCCGCCGGCACGTTCGTCATGGTGACCGCGGAGATGGTGCCGATGGCGGTGCTTCCGCAGATGGGCGCGGACCTCGGTGTCGGGCCCGGCCGCATCGGGCTGCTCGTCTCGCTGTGGGCGCTCACCGTCGTCGTGCTCTCGATCCCGCTCGTGCGCCTCACCGCGCGGTGGCCACGGCGCGACGTCGTCGTCGCCGCCATGGCGGTGCTCGCGCTCTCGGGCGCGCTCACCGCACTCGCCGACGCCTACCTGCCGGTGCTCGCGGCCCGGCTGCTCGGTGCCGCGGCGTGCGGTCTGCTGTGGGCGAGCGTCGTGCCGCTCACGGCCGACCTCGTGCCCCGCGACCGGATGCCCTCCGCGATCGCGATCGTGCTCGCCGGGGCGACCGTCGGCGGCGCGCTCGGCGTGCCGCTCGCAGGGTTCGCCGCCACGACCGTCGGATGGCGCACCGCGTCCGGGGTGCTCGCCGGGCTCGCCGCCGTCGTGGCCGTCGCCACCCGGGTCGTCGTCCGCACCCCGGCGGCGACGACCGCAGGAACCGACGACGCGGAGGGCGACGGGGGTGCCCTGCTCCCGGTCGTCGTGACGCTCGTCCTCACCGCGCTCGTCCTCGTCGGCCACTACGCCGGCTACACCTTCGTGACCGCCCTCGTCGCGCCGGCCGCGGCCGCGACGCCCGGGGGCACGGTGACGCTGCTGCTCGTGCTCGGCATCGCGTCCGCCGGCGGCGTCGTGCTCGCGGGACGTGTCCCGGTGGTACGGGTCGGCGCGGCGCTCGCGGTCGCCGCGGCCGGGACGGCCCTCGGCCTCGGGCTCCTCGTCGTCGCGCAGCCGCCCGCCGCCGCGGTCCCCGTCCTCGTGCTGTGGGGCGTCGCGAGCGGCGCGCTGCCCCCGCTCACGCAGACGGACGTCATGCTCGCCGCCGGGCTGCGGTGGCGGGCGGTCGCCGGAGCGCTCGTCCCGGTCGTCCTCAACCTCGGCGTCGCCACGGGTGCCGCGGCCGGCAGTGCCGTCGTCTCGGGCCGGGGCACGGAGGGGCTGCCGCTGCCCGCCGCGCTGGTCGTCGCCGCGGCAGCCGCAGCGCTGGCCGTCGCTCACCGCACGCGCCGCGCGACCGCCTTGCCGACCTCGCACAGCAGGAAGACACCCACCGCGAACGCGGCCGTCAGGCCCCAGTCGCGCCCGCCGATCGGCGCGGACCCGAACCAGGAGTGCATGAAGGGCGCGTAGGTGAACACCACCTGCAGCACGGCGAGCGAGCCGATGGCGATCCACACGACCCGGTTGCCGGTGAGCACCCGCCACGTCAGCGACGAGCCGTTGAGGAACCGGCACGAGAAGAGGAAGGCCGTCTGCCCGAGCGCGAGCATCGTCACGGCCGACGTCTGCGCGATGCCGTCGCTCGCCCCCAGGTCCTTCTCGATCAGGTACACGGCCAGCGTCGTGCCGCCGATGAGCAGCGAGGCCCACACGACGACCACGAGCGAGGGGCGCGACAGCACCGACTCCTTCGGCGAGCGGGGTGGCCGTTCCATGATCCCGGGCTCCGCGGGCTCGTACGCCAGGGCCAGCGACAACGTGATCGCGGTGACCAGGTTGACCCACAGGATCTGCACGGGGGTCAGCGGCAGCGCCAGCCCGAACAGCACGGCGACGAGGATCACCAGCGACTGGGCGCCGTTGGTGGGCAGCAGGAAGACGACGGACTTGCGGATGTTGTCGTAGATCCGCCGCCCTTCCTCGACGGCCCGCTCGATTGTCGCGAAGTTGTCGTCCGCCAGGACGATCTCCGCGGCCTCCTTGGTCGCCTCGGTGCCCTTGATGCCCATCGCGATGCCGATGTCGGCCCGGGTCAGCGCGGGCGCGTCGTTGACCCCGTCGCCCGTCATCGCCACGACCTCGTGGTGCGACTGCAGTGCGCGCACGATCCGGATCTTGTGCTCCGGGCTGGTGCGGGCGTACACGTCGACGTCCCGGACGCGCGTGCGCAGCTGCTCCTGGCTCATCGCCTCGAGCTCGGCGCCGGTGAGCGCGGTGACCTCCTCGCCGTGCCGCACGATGCCGAGCTCGCGGGCGATCGCCACGGCCGTGCCCGCGTGGTCGCCCGTGATCATCTTCACCGCGATGCCCGCGCGGTGGCAGTCGGCGATCGCCGCGACGGCCTCGGGCCGTGGCGGGTCGACGATGCCCACGAGGCCGAGGAAGGTCAGGCCCGTGTCCACGCCGTCCAGCTCGAGCGTCGTCGTGCCGGGTGCCGCGGGGCGCTCGGCCGCGGCGAGGACCCGCAGACCCTGCCCGCCCAGCTCCTCGACGGCGTGCTCCCAGCGCTCGCGGTCCAGCGGCACCGCCGTGCCCGACGGGCCGCGCTGCGTGGTCGCGCGGTCCAGCAGCCGGTCCGGCGCGCCGACGACGTGCACGCGCCGGCTGCCGTCGGGCAGCTCGTCGAGCGTCGCGGACAGCTTGTTCGCGGACTCGAAGGGCACCACGGCGACCCGCCGGGCGTCGTCGGTGCGGGCGTCCGTCTTGAGCGCCAGCGTGCGCAGCGCTCCCTCGGTGGGCTGACCGACGATGCCCCAGCGGCCGTCGTCGTCCGCGACCACGCGGGCGTCGTTGCACAGGGCGCCCGCGCGCACCAGCGCCGCCAGGTCGGGGTGCGTGGCGATGCTCGCGGGGGACCCGTCCAGCGTCACGCCCCCGGTCGGCTCGTACCCCAGGCCCTCCACGTCGTACCGGTGCTCGGCGGTGACCACCGTGCGGGCGGTCATCTCGTTCTTCGTCAGCGTCCCGGTCTTGTCCGAGCAGATGGTGGTGACCGACCCCAGGGCCTCGACCGCCGGCAGCTTGCGGGTGATCGCGTGGCGCCGGGCCATCTGCTGCACGCCGAGCGCGAGCGTGATCGTCACCAGGGCGGGCAGGCCCTCCGGCACCGCGGCCACGGCGAACCCGATCGCCGCCGAGACGAGGTCCGGCAGGGCGAAGTCGTGGACCACGCGTCCGATCACGAGCATCGCGAACGCCATGACGAGGATCGCCCGGGACAGCAGCGTGCCCAGGCGCGTGAGCTGGCGCTTGAGCGGCGTCTGCAGGTGGTCGACGTCCGCGATCAGCGACTGGATGCGCCCGATCTCGGTCGCCGCCCCCGTCCCGGTCACGACCCCCAGGCCGGTGCCGGCCGCGACGATCGTGCCGGAGAACAGCATGCTGGCGCGGTCCCCGACGCCCGCGTCGGGCCCCACCGGGGCGACGTCCTTGGCCGCGGGCACGGACTCCCCGGTCAGGGCGGACTCGTCCACCTGCAGGTTCGTCGCCTCGACGAGGCGCACGTCGGCCGGGACCTTGTCGCCCGACCGCACGCGCACGACGTCACCGGGCACGAGCGTCTGGGAGTCCACGTCGGTCCACTGCCCGTCGCGGCGCACCGTGGCCGACAGCGACAGCATCGTGCGGATGCCGTCCAGCGCGCGCTCCGCCTGCCCCTCCTGCAGGAACCCGACCAGCGCGTTGACCACGGCGACGACCAGGATGACCGTGAAGTCGACCCAGTCGCCGAGGAACGCCTTGAGCACCGCCGCGGCGAGCAGGATGTAGATGAGGACGTCGTCGAAGTGGCGCAGGAGACGCACCAGGGCGCCCGGTCGCGGCGGCGTCGGCAGCCGGTTGGGGCCGACCCTCGCCAGCCGCGCGTCGGCCTCGGCGGACGAGAGCCCGTCGGCCGTGGTGCCGAGCCGGGCGAGCACCTCGGACGCGTCCTGCGCGTACGGGCGGTCGCCGCCCCCGTGCTCCTGGTCGGCGGCGGCGTGGTGCGGAGGGTCGTCGTGTGCCGTGCTCGTCATGCGTCACCTCGGTGTGGCAGGGCCGCGCTCCGCTCCTCGCATCGTGACACGGCGGGACGCAGGGCGACACAGCAGCGGGGCCGCACCCCGCTGGGGGGTGCGGCCCCGGTGCTCGGGGTCGGGTCGGTCAGACGTACATCGGGGTCAGCTCGTCGAACTCCTCGACGGTGCCGCCGCGCAGGACCAGCTCGATGATCCGGCGGCCCAGGGGGTCCAGGTCGTCGGTCAGGAACTGCTCGAGCTCGGCGCGGAAGAAGTCCGTGAGGATCTTCGCGCCCGTGTCGTACGCCTCGACGCCGACCTGGGACTGGTACTCGGGCTGCAGCAGCGTCGGGCGGATCTGCTGCCCGTCGAGCTTGATCTCCTTGGGCCGGTACCCGAACAGCGCGCACCGCGCGGGGGTCAGCTGGTCGCGCAGGATGCGACCGCCACCGCGGCGGGCGAGGTACTCGCGGGTGAGCCACTCGGCGGAGAACCCGACCTTGTAGGCCCCGATGTGCTGGTTGGGGGTCAGCACGTAGCGGGTGCGGTCGTTCTCGGCGATCTGGCGCAGCAGGAGGTTCGCCGCGGCCACCTTGGTGCCCGTCGAGAACGGCCAGTACGACCCGACACCCTCGGCGACCATGCCGCCGTGCTTGAGGGCCTTCTTGACGTCCTTGCTCTCGCCGATGGACGGGTTCTTGTCCCCGCGCGGGGCGATGAGGCGCCACACCCACGCCAGCGACGGCGGGATCAGGTGCATCATCCCCATGATCCCGTAGGTCGGGTTGTCCCGTGTGCACAGCGGCATCCGGACGCCGAACGTGCGGACGTCGACCTCCTTCGGCTCGCTGATGACGTTCTTGACGAATCGCCGGGGGATCACGACGCGCGGGTTCGGGCACCGCTTGCCGTTGGAGTCGAGCGTGTGCTCCCACGGCAGGGCGGTCGCGTCGGCGACGCCGTCGATCGACAGGAAGAGCAGAGGCTCGTCGGGCTGGATGACGGCCTTCTCGAACGCCGGGTCCTCGCCGTAGTGCGTGAGGTTGTCGACGCGCACGAACCAGCCGTCCTCGGCGTCGGCGACGACCAGCCGGCCGTTGCCCTTCTGCACCGACGGGTGGCACAGCGTCATGTCGTCGGTCACCGGAGCCAGCGCCGACGTCTCGCCGAGGGTGATGTGGTACGGCTCGTCGCGCACGACGTTGGTGCCGACGAGGATGCGGCCGTCGTCCTCGCGGCGGATCTCCTGGCACATCTCGGACTTGCCGCCGCCCGAGGCGCCCTCGTGCATGATGACGGTCTCGTTCTCGTACGGCGTGGTCACCCGGACGCTCGAGGCGTGCGCGGTGAGCCAGCCCTCCTGCTCGCCGATGTCGAGCAGCACCGAGAAGACGCCCTTCTTGGCGCTCGGCCCCGGGTACAGGTTGTAGGCCCACACCTCGTGCAGCGTCGTGGAGCGGTTGTGCACGACGACCTGCCGGCCGCCGAAGTGCGTGTGCCGGAACGGCGGCGCGACGTAGAGGATCGAGCGCGGCGTGAACGGGCCGATCTCGTCGAACGTCACCCAGCCCTGCAGGTCCACGAGCGTGAGGGCGAAGAACGCGCTGTTCAGCGGCACGATCGCCAGCGAGGGGTAGCCGAAGCGCGGGCCACCGGCCTTGAACGGCACGACGACGAGCTCCTGCGTGCCGAGCCACTCGAGCGTCTCGGTGCGGGTGGGGTCGAACTCCGCGTCGAAGACGTCGCGGTAGCGCGGCTTGTCGGTGGGCAGGTCGTCCGCGATCCGCATGCAGTCCGGGTCGCGCCGGCGCATGTAGTCCTCGGGGTAGTTCACGGCGACGCCGTTGCGGCAGCGGGTGACCGTCGCCTCCGGCACCATCTCGCCGTTCACGTCGTACTCGACGGTGAACACCGGGCCGCCCTCGGGGCCCAGCGCCAGCTGGTACAGCTCCTCGCGCGTCGCGGGGATCACCAGGCGCGGGCTCGCCTCCAGGGCGGCTCGCACCTCGGGTGCAAGAGACACGTCCGCCAGGGGACCGGTCACGGTGACGCTCATGGCAGCTCCTTCGCCTCGGGGACCGGGCGTGGCCGCCCATGAGGCGCTACCCGGCGGACAGCCGTCCCCGCAGATGCGGTGCCGGTCTGTCCTTTGCCAGGAGATTACGACCGTCCGACGTGACCCCGACAGGGACCTTCGGGCCTGCGGGGCGCTCGGCCGAGCGTTCCGGGTCCGTCCGGCGGCGTCGTGCCGTCGCTCGCCGACGTCGCCAGCTCCACCGTACGGCGCCGCCGCCACAGCGGCACGGCGGCGGTGGCGAGCCCCGCGACGACCAGCCAGGGCAGCAGGACGCCGACCACGACGAGGACGCCGCGGACGGTGGCCACGAAGGCGGTCCACCCGGTGTCGAGGCCGTCGAGGAACGTGGCGGGCCCTTCCTCGACGGCGGGTGCGCGCTCCGGCGCGTAGATCGACGTCCGCCGTGGACAGCGCGACCCGGTCGGCGAGCAGCGTGCGGGTGCCGGGCTCGAGCCGGAGGCCCTGCGCGCCTGCGACGGCGAGGCCGTGCACCGCACGTGCCCGGGCGTGCGGGACCCGCAGCACTGCCTGCAGCGTCACGGGGTCGGTCGCGGCGAGGTCCTCGGGGTGGGGGTAGGTCCGCAGACCGGACGCGTGCGACCGTCCCCAGGCCTCGGCGAGGCGACCACCGGTGGTGCGGCCCGCTCCCAGCGAGACCCGCTGCGTGAGCACCCCCTGGACCGCCGCCTCGAACCCGTCGGGATGGCCCGGTACACGCAGGTGCGGGCGCGCCGCCAGCAGCAGGCCCAGCGTCGGGTCGTCGCCGAGCGTGCTGTGCACCGCCGCGAGATCGTCCCCGAGGCCGAACCACCGGACGGCCAGGCGGTCGGCGGCGCCCGGCGTCGTGGGGCCGGAGTCGACCCCGACGCGGCCACGGCAAAGACCCGGTAGCGAACTGGTCGCACGTTCGAGATGCGCCGGTCACACACGGGTGCGATGCTCGGGTCAGCAGCCGATCGTGGCCCCACACCGCGAGCGGCCACCCGCAGGTACGGGGCCCTGCCCCGGACCCGCAGCAGCACCGGGTCCGGCGAGAGCCGGACCGGCCCTCCGGGGTCCGGGAGCGCGCCACGCCTCGTGCCGGCGAGACGGCTCTCCCGCCAGGTCCCGCTCCTCCCACGGGGGAGCGGGACCGGCTTGCTTCCGGGCGCGGTCGGCGCAGGTCACGGCGTGCGCGCCCCCGGGTCGCGAGGCGGCTCGCCGCCCGCTGCGGCGGGCCGACCACGCACCCGCGGTGCGGTCCCACCGGGGGAGGACCGGCCGACCACGGACCCCACCGGCAGGCGGACGCGGGACCGGCTGGAGGGCGACCAGGCTGGACCCGTGCCTGCGACCCCCACCGTGCCCGCGAAACCCCTGCCCGCACCCGCCGCGCCGACCGGGCACCACGCCCTCGAGACGGCCGCCGGCCGTGGACGTCTGCCCGGGTTCGTCGCTGTCGCGCTCGCGGTGCCCGTGGGACTCACCGCCGGTGTGCTCACGTCGTTCGGGCAGACCGTGCTGCCGGGGCCCCTCGGAGGCCTGGCGAACGCCGTCACGCCGTGGCTGGTGGTCCCCTTCGTCCTGGGGGCCCTCACCCGGCGCTGGGGGTGGGCGCTCGTCGCCGGCGTGCTCGCGTGCCTCGGTGAGGTCGCGGGGTACTACCTCACGTCCCACCTGCGGGGGTTCGGCACCAGCAGCAGCTGGGTCCTGTTCTGGCTGGTCTGCGCGCTGCCGGGTGGTGGCGTCGGCGCCGTGGCCGGGTGGTCGTGGCGGCGGGACGGGCACGACGACGGCCCGTCGACGCGGCGGGGGCGCGGGCTCGGCGGCGCGGTCCTGGTCGCCGCGTGGTGGGCCGAGGCGGTCGTGGTGTACCTCGCGCTCCTCGGGTACGTGGGCCACGCGGTCGTGTTCGTGTCAGCCGGTGTCCTCACGTTCGTCGTCCTCGGCCGGTACGGGCGGCAGCACGGCGGCATCGCGCGGTGGCTGGTGCCTGCCCTGGTGCTCGCCGGGGCCGGGTTCGCCGTGGTGTACCCGTGACGCGTCGCCGGTGCGGTGTGGGCGGTGGGGGAGATGATGGCGGGGTGAGCGTGGTGCATGCGGTGGTGCCCGCACCGTTCGGGCCGGTCGCGGTCGGTGTCGCCGACGGTGCGGTGACGGACGTCCGCTTCCCGCACGCCGACGGCTCGGCGGCGACCGCAGGGCTGGGACCTCGGGTCGACCCCGGGGACGACCCGTTGCTCGCCGAGGCCGTCCGACAGCTCACCGGCTACCTCGCCGGTGCGCGACGCGAGTTCGACCTGCCGCTGCGCTACCGCGGCAGCGCGTTCCGGCAGCGCGTCTGGGAGGGCCTGCGGTCGGTCCCGTACGGCACGACGACGACGTACGGGGCGCTCGCCACCGCGGTCGGGCTCGACCCGCGCACGGCGGCCCGGGCGGTGGGTGCCGCCAACGGGGCGAACCACCTGCCGATCGTCGTGCCGTGCCACCGCGTGATCGGGGCCGACGGCACCCTCACCGGGTTCTCCGGCGGCCTGGACCGCAAGCGCGTGCTGCTGGCCCTCGAGGCCCGCGTCGCGACGGGCACGGGCACGCTGTTCTGATCGGACGCAGGGGGAGCGATGACGGTGATGGTGGCGCTGCTGCGCGGGGTGAACGTCGGCGGTGCCACCCGGGTGCCGATGGCGGACCTGCGCCGGGTCGTGGCCGAGGCGGGCTACGGCGACGTGCGCACGTACGTGAACAGCGGGAACGTGGTGCTGAGCGCGGACGTCGACGACGCCGAGCAGGTGGCGGCCGCGCTGCGGGCGGCGTGCGCCGGCGCGTTCCCGTGCCGTCCGGACGTGGTCGTGCGCACCCGGGACGACCTGCGGGCCGTCGTCGCCGGCAACCCGTTCCTGTCCCGTGACGACGACCCGACCCACCACCACGTGGTGTTCCTGCCGGGCACGGTCCCGGCACGGGTGCCCGACGTCGAGGTCACGCCGCCCGAGGACCTCGCCGCCGTCGGCCGCGAGCTGTACCTCTACCTGCCCGACGGGATAGGCCGCAGTCGGCTGGCCGCCCGCCTCGCCCGACGCGCGGGGCCGGGAGGCACCTCCCGCAACTGGCGCACGGTGACGACGCTGGCGGCCATGGCCGCCGAGCAGGCCTGAGGGAACGTCCGGGCCGGCGAGGCGACCCTTCCGGATGCGCGCCCGGCGGTCGGGTGCCACCGTGGACGACCCATGGCGCACCGCGGCCCGCACGGGCGGCGGGGCACGGCGGACGAGCGACGGGACGGTGGTGCAGGTGCGGGCGCTGACGTGGCAGGGACGCGAGCACGTGTCGGTCGAGGACGTTCCCGACCCGCGGGTCGAGGAGCCCACCGACGCCGTGATCCGCGTGACGTCGACCGCCGTCTGCGGGTCCGACCTGCACCTGTACTCGGTGCTCGGCGCGTTCCTGCAACCCGGCGACGTGCTGGGCCACGAGGCCATGGGGATCGTCGAGGAGGTCGGACCCGAGGCGGGGCGTCGCCTGAAGGTCGGTGACCGCGTCGTCGTGCCGTTCGGGATCGCGTGCGGCACCTGCCACATGTGCGCACTGGGGCTGCAGAGCCAGTGCGAGACCACGCAGGTGCACGCCACCGGCAAGGGGGCGGCCCTGTTCGGCTACACCTCCCTGTACGGCAGCGTCCCCGGCGGGCAGGCGCAGTACCTGCGCGTGCCCCAGGCCCAGTACGGACCCGTCGTCGTCCCCGACGACGGGCGCGCCGACGAGACCTACCTCTACCTCTCCGACGTGCTGCCCACCGCGTGGCAGGCCGTCGCCTACGCCGACGTGCCACCGGGCGGGACCGTGGCCGTCGTGGGGCTCGGGCCGATCGGTCAGATGGCGGCGCGCATCGCGCTGCACCGGGGAGCCGAGCGGGTGATCGGCATCGACATCGTGGCTGAGCGGCTGCTCATGGCCTCCCGCCACGGCGTGGACGTGATCGACGCGGCACGGACGGACGACGTCGTGGAGGCCGTGCGCGAGCGCACCCACGGGCGCGGTGCCGACGCGGTCGTCGAGGCCGTCGGCATGGAGGCGCACGGCTCACCGGTGGCCGCCGCGGGGCAGCGGGCGGCGGCCTTCCTGCCCGACGCGCTGGCCCGGCCGCTCATCGAGAAGGCAGCCGTCGACCGCATGGCCGCGCTGCAGACCGCCATCGGCGTGGCGCGGCGCGGTGCGACCGTGTCGGTCGTCGGCGTGTACGGCGGGGCGCTGGACCCGTTCCCCATGATGGACGTGTTCGACCGCCAGCTGTCGTTCCGGTTCGGCCAGGCCAACGTGCGGCGGTGGTCCGACGACCTGCTGCCGCTGGTCACCGACCCGGCGGACCCCCTCGGGGTGGCCGACCTGCGCACCCACCGGGTGTCCCTCGAGCAGGGGCCGCAGGCGTACGACGTCTTCCAGCGCAAGGCGGACGGCTGCATCAAGGTCGTCCTGGACCCGTTCGCGTGAGCGTGCCGGACCGGACCGGGGGGCACGCGTGAGGGTCGTGGTGGTCGGTGCCAGCGGCAACGTGGGGACGGCCGTCCTGCGCCGGCTCGCCGCGGACACCACGGTGACGTCCGTGGTCGGCGTCGCTCGTCGTACACCGCAGGCCCGGCCGCCCGCGCCGTACGACGCCGCCACCTGGGTCGCGTGCGACATCGGGGCGCCCGAGGCCGAGGAACGGGTGGTCACGGACCTCGCCCGCACGTTCGCGGGCGCCGACGCCGTGGTGCACCTGGCGTGGGCGATCCAGCCCAGCCACGACCGCGCACGCCTGCGCTCGACCAACGTGGTGGGCACGCGCCGGGTGGTGCAGGCGGCCGTGCAGGCCGGGGTCCCGCACCTGGTCGCCGCGTCCTCCGTCGGCGCCTACTCGCCCTCGCCCGACGACACGCTGCGTGACGAGTCCTGGCCGACCGGCGGCGTGCGGTCGTCGTCCTACAGCGTCGACAAGGCCGCCGTCGAGTCCCTGCTGGACCGCACCGAGGCGCAGACGCCGCTGCGCGTGGCACGGCTGCGGCCCGCCCTGGTCTTCCAGCACGACGCGGGCCGGGAGATCACCCGCTACTTCCTCGGTCCGTTCGTGCCCGAGCGGCTGCTCGACGGGCGGGTGCCGGTGCTGCCGTGGCCCCGCGGGCTGCGCCTGCAGGCCGTCCAGGCCGACGACCTCGCCGACGCGTTCCGCGAGGCGGTGGTGCACCAGGCGCGCGGGGCCTTCAACCTGGCGGCGCCCGGCGTCCTGCGCGGGCCGGACGTGGCCGCCCTGGTCGCGCGGGCCCGGCTGCGGGAGGTTCCGGTCCGCGCGGCGCGGACCGTGCTGGCCGCCGGGTGGCACGCGCGTGCCGTACCGGTCGGCCCCGGGTGGCTCGACATGGGCATGGCAGCCCCGCTGCTGGACACGACCCGCGCCGAGCGTGAGCTCGCGTGGCGGCCGCGGTCCACCGCGGCCGAGGCCCTGCACCAGCTCGTCACGGGCATCGCGTCCGGTGCGGGGACCGCCAGCCCGCCCCTGCGGCCCCGGGGTCGCTGACGACGTGCGGCGGGGGACCTCGCACGGCACGCTGTCCGCATGACGTCTCCCGAGCCCGTCGTGGTCAGCACCGACCCGGACCGTCACGTGCTGGGGGACCCGGACGCACCCGTCACGGTGGTCGAGTACGGCGACCTCGAGTGCCCGTACTGCCGGGACGCCGAGCCCGTGCTGCGTCGGCTGGTCGAGGAGTCCGGCGGGCGCGTGCGCCTCGTGTGGCGTCACTTCCCGTTGTTCCAGGTGCACCCGCACGCCCTGGCCGCGGCGCTCGCGGCCGAGGCGGCCGGTGCCCACGGACGGTTCTGGGAGATGCAGCGGCTGCTGTTCGCCCACCAGGACGCGCTGAGCGACGAGGACCTCGGCCGGTACGCGCAGGAGGTCGGCCTCGCGCCCGACGAGCTCGTGGGACCGCCGGCGGACCGGTTCGCCCGTGCCGTGCAGGCGGACTACGAGGGGGGTATCGAGCTCGACGTCCCGGGGACGCCCACCCTGCTCATCGACGGTGTGCGGTACCGCGGCCGCGTGGAGCTGGAGGCGCTGCGTCAGGTCGTCGACGCGGTGTGAGCACCGTCGCCCACGCCGCCGGGGGCAGCCGGCCGCGCCGTGGGCCACGATGGGCGCGTGAGCGCGACGACGTCCCCTGCCCTGACCGCACCGGTCCCGCGGACCGCCCTGGTCACCGGCGCCGGCCGCGGCATCGGCCGTGAGCTCGCCCTGGCACTCGCGCGCGCGGGCTACGCGCTGGGCCTGGTGGCCCGCACCCGGGAGCGGCTCGAGGAGGTCGCGGACGAGGCGCGTGCGCTGGGCGCGCAGGTCACGGTCGCGGCGGCCGACCTGGTCGACGCCACCGCGGTGGCCGATGCGGTGGGCCGCGTCGAGACCGGCCTGGCGGGTGCGGGCGGGATCGGCCTGCTCGTCAACAACGCCGGCGTCATCGAGCGCGCCGAGCTGCCGTTCGCGGCGGACGACGTGGAGGACGTCTGGCGCGTGGTGGAGACCAACGTGCGCGGGCCGCTGCTGGTGACGCACGCCGTGCTGCCCGGGATGCTGGCCCGCGGCGCCGGGCGGGTGCTCAACGTCAACTCCGGCTCCGGGCACCGCGCCCTGCCGACGTACACCGGCTACGCGATCAGCAAGGGTGCGCTGGCGAGGTTCACCACGCAGCTGCACCGGCAGTACGCCGATGCGGGCCTGCGGGTGCTGGACCTGGCGCCGGGCGTCGTCGCGACGGACATGACCGCCGCCATGCCGGTGCACACCGGGCGGACCGACTGGACGTCGCCGCAGGACGTCGCCGACCTGGTCCTCGCCTTCGCGGCGGGCGAGCTCGACGGGCTGTCCGGGCGCTTCGTGCGCGCCGGTGCGGACACGCCCGCGTCGCTGCGCGAGCACGCCGAGCAGATCGCGGCGACGGATGCGCGGACCCTGCGGCTGTCGACCTGGGGGCCGGACGACCCGGTGACGTGACCGCCCGTCCGGGCCGGCCGCACCCGCGGCCTCAGCCGGCGGACCGCCACGGCAGGTCCGGCAGCGTCGGGGGCAGCCGCGGCGGCGTGCACAGCGGGAGCCGCTGGCGAAGAACACGGCCATCGCGAAGTCGTTCACCCAGTGCTGCAGGTCGAGCTCGATGCCGAGGTCGCCGACGACAGGCCGGCCGGGGTGTGCCACAGGGCCGTGTAGGCGTCGCGCGCGGGGGAGCTGGCCCACGCGAGGGCCGCGGCGGTCGCCGCGAGCAGCACCACGGCGCTGCCGGCCTCGGTCGCCAGGAACGTGCGGACCGTCGGCGCCAGGGCCACCATGCGCAGGTCCCGTTGCCGCTCCCGGTCGCGCAGCGCCGGGGCGGTCAGCGCGACCGCCCGGCGGGCGTCAGGTGCGGACCCGCGCGCGGCGCCGCCACGCTCAGAGCGCCGGGGACGTCAGGTCGGCGGGGACGTGGGCTCCGTGGCCGGCGGCGCGCAGCGCGTCGCGCAGGCGCTCGGCGGCCTCGTCGAGCTCGGCGGGCGGCACGTCGCTGCGGGCGTTGGCGAACGACAGGCTGCTCTCGTCCCAGGCGGGCAGCACGTGCAGGTGCAGGTGCGGGATCTCGAACCCCGCGACGAGCAGCGCCGCGCGCGGGGCGTCCCAGGCGGCCCGCTGGGCCAGTCCGACGGTCTTGGCGACCACGCTGAGGTGAGCCAGCAGGTCGTCGGGGGCGTCCGTGAGCTGCTCGACCTCCGCCCGCGGCACCACGAGCGCGTGGCCCGCGGTGATCGGTGCGATGGTGAGCAGCACCACGGCCCGGTCGTCCGCCCAGACGAAGCGCCCGGGGATCTCGCCGTCGATGATGCGCGTGAACAGCGTCGGCATGCGCCCACGCTAGCGCGCCGCGCCGCCGATCCACATCGAAACGTTTAGGCGAGGTCGCCCGTCTTGTCCTGGTCGCGGGATCCGCCTAGGAATCGCTGTGTGCGTCTGCGACCCGTCACCCCGTCCACCCGTCCGCATCCCGCCGGCTCGCGCCTCGCCGCCCTGACCGCCCTGACGGTCGCGGCGCTCGCCGCGTGCTCGACGGGCACCGAGCCACCGGTCGGCGAGGTGGGGGAGCCCGCCGCGGCCCAGACGCCGACCATGCTCGAGAGCGCCCCCGTCGTCATGGCCGCCGCCGAAGCGCCGGAGTGCCTCTCGGAGGGGGTCGCCTACGCCCGCGTCGGTCCGGAGGAGTCCGCCACCGGGGTCGCGTGGGCGGGCGCGGGCGACCGCGGCGTCCTCCTCGCCCCGCAGGTCGACGGCGACGTCTGCCAGTGGTCCGCGGAGGTCGCCCGGCTCGCCGGTGCCGGGTACCTCGTCGCGACCTACGACTGGGGTACCTCGGGCGAGGCCGGCTTCCGCTCGGCGCTCGACGTGCTGCACGCCACCGGTGCGCAGGACGTCGCGTTCGTCGGTGCGTCGGCCGGCGGCACGCTCGCCGCGGGCCTGGCCGACGACCTCGGGGCCGTCGCCGTCGTGGCGCTCAGCCCGCCCGCGCAGTACGGGGAGGTCGATGCGCGTGCCGAGGCGAACGCCTTCACCGGCCCGCTGCAGGTCTTCTCGTCGACCGACGACCCGCAGGTGCCCGCGGCCGACAGCGCCCTCGTCGTGCGCAACGACAAGACGTCGATCGTCACCGACGTCTCCGGCACCGCGCACGGCATCGAGTTCATGGCACCCGACGGGTACCACGCCGACCACGTGCGCTCGACGATCGACGAGGCCCTCACGCAGGGGTTCGGCGAGGGCTGAGCGCGCGCGGCCGCGCCGAGCGCGGCGCGCGCCGCAGCGCGAGGTCGGCCCGCAGCACGACGGCCGCGCCGGGCAACCGGCGCGGCCGTCGGACCGTCAGAGGTAGCGCAGCGGGTCGAACTCCTCGAGCGGGATGATCCGCAGCCGCGGCAGCTGCACGTTGAACGCCGCGACGTCCGTCTCGAGGTCGAACGTCTCCAGCCCGCGCACGGTCAGGCTCGCCAGGGACTGGCTCGTGAACTCACGGAACGCCAGCAGGCCCACCCGACGCTCGCCGTCCACCAGCTGTGCCAGCTCCGGGGCGAAGTCGCCGTCGTGGCTCGCGAGCATGACGTCGCCGTCGCGGTCGGCGATGGCGTCGAGCGTGCGCTTGATGCCGATGTCGACGACCTTCTCGTACGACTCGCCGGACAGCGGGATCGGCACGAAGCCGATGGCGGTGAGCGCCTGGACGAACGACATCGGCAGGTTGCCGTTGGAGGCGTTGAGGAAGAACAGCGCCTTGACGGGCTGGTCCCACGTCTGCTGCGCGAAGCTCAGGACGCGCTCCCACCGCGGCCGCTGCTCCGGCGTGGGCCGGCCACCGAGGATCGAGGACCCGAGCGTGGCGTCGATGTTCTCGCCGTCCACCAGGAGGTACGTCGTCGCGGTCTCGCTCATCGCCCCAGGGTAGACGGCCCGGGGGACGGCCCTGTGCGGCGGCCCCACGGCGCGTCCACCGCACGTGGTGACATGATCGTGCCCGCCCGGGGAGCCGACGTGGCGGGCGGTGGGCCGGGGACGGGAGGTGACGCGTCGATGTCCGACGACGACGTCGAGCGCACGACCGGCGGCAGCGCCGCCGCGAGCCGCGTGCGAGCCTCGGTCGACGCGTGGGAGGCGCTGTTCCGCGCCCAGGTGACGCTCGTGCGGCGGTTCGCCCGGGACGACGTCTGGGGCGGGCGGAGCATGCAGGAGTACGACGTGCTCCACACGCTGTCGCGAGCGCCGGGCCACGCGCTGCGCCTGCGCGAGCTCGCCCGCTCGAGCCTGCTGACGCAGCCCAGCCTCTCCCGCCTCGTCGACCGCCTCGAGTCGGAGGGGCTGGTGCGCCGGGAGCCGGTCGCCGGGGACCGGCGCGGGACCGCCGTGCACCTCACGGACGCGGGGCTTGCGCTCCAGCGCGAGATCGGACGTCGCCACGCGCGGTCCATCGACGCGCTCGTGGGCGGCGCTCTCGACACCGAGGAGCTGGCGACCCTCGAGCGGCTGTGCACCCGGCTGCGGCTCGCGCAGGACGAGCTGCCCGACCCCGGGGGCGTGACCGCCGACGGATCACCCGGCGTCTGACCGCGTCTGGGGACCTCCGGCCCAGGTGCCCGGCGCTGCTGCCAGCGACGATGGAGCACCGGAGGGCGCGAGGTCCGCCGGTGCGGCGAGGGAGGGACCATGCGGATCCTGCTGGCAGTGGCGTCCCGCCACCAGGGCACCTGGGAGATCGGTGAGGTGCTCGCGCAGCGGCTGCGCGACCACGGTCACGAGGTGGACCAGCGCGCCCCGGAGGACGTCGCGACCGTCGCGGACCACGACGCGGTGGTCCTGGGGTCCGCGGTCTACACCGCGCACTGGCTGCCGGCCGCCCGGGACCTGGCCGACCGCTGCGCCGAGGAGCTGCGCGCGCGGCCCGTCTGGACGTTCTCGTCTGGCCTGGCCACGCAGCCGGCCAACTCCGCGAACTCCCCGCTCGAGATCGCGGCGCTGCGCGAGCGGATCGGGGCGCGCACGCACCGCAGCTTCCGCGGGCGGCTCGACCGCTCGGTGCTGACGTTCACGGAGCGCGCGATCATCGCCGGCGGGCGCGCCCGCGAGGGCGACCACCGGGACATGGCAGCGGTCGCGGCCTGGGCCGACACGATCGCCGACGCGCTCGCCGCGGAGCCTGCGGCACCGCGGCGGTCCGTCGGGGCGTGCCGCGCCTGAGGTGCATCCCCGGGCCGGTCCACGGTGACCGGCCCGTCGGCGGTGTCCCCGCCGTGGTTCAGGAGACGCGCAGGGTCCGCTCGCGCTGACGTCGCAGTCCGCGCAGCTCGGCGGCCACGGCCGCCATCGTCGGGCGCTGCGAGGGGTCCTGCCGCGTCATCGCGCGCAGCAGCGCGGCGAAGTCCCGGTCCACGTCGTCCGTGATCCGGGGGCCGTGCAGCAGCCGGGCCAACGACGCGGTCAGGGGGTCGCCCGGGTACGCCCGGCGCCCGGTGAGGCACTCGAGGAGCACCAGGCCCAGCGAGTACATGTCGCTCGCCGGCCCGACCGGTCCGCCGAGCGCCTGCTCGGGGCTCTGGTAGCTGGCCGTCGCGCGGTCGTCGGGCTGCTGGGTGGGGTCCGAGGCCGCGATCCCGAAGTCCGCCAGCACGACCGGCAGGGCGGGGGCGTCGCGGCGTCCCGAGGCCGGCGTCGACGACGCGACCAGCACGTTCGACGGCTTGACGTCGCGGTGCACGACCCCGGCCCGGTGCGCGTGCGCCAGGCCCCGGGCCAGCTGGTGACCGATGTCGGCGGTGGTGGCGGCGTCGAGGGGTCCGTCGGCGACGACCTCGCGCAGCGTCCTGCCCTCCACCAGCTCCATCACGAGGAACGCGACGGGCCCCGTGCCCGGCACGACGTCCGCACCGACGTCCAGCAGGGCGACGAGCGAGGGGTGGGAGAGCTCCGCCAGGACGCGGGCCTCCTCGGCGTAGCGGCGGACCTGCGCGGGCGCGGCGTCCGCGAGCCGGAAGAGCTTGACGGCCACGGGCCGGTCGAGCCGGGTGTCGATCGCCCGGAACACCTGGGCGGACCCACCCTCTCCGAGGCGGGCACCGAGGACGTACCGGCGCGCCAGCTCGGGGGCCGCGTGCCGTCCGGCACGGGTCACAGCTCGCTCATCGCTCGGGCTCCGGTCTCACTCGGGGGTGGCACCAAGGTCGCGCCAGGACGACCGTAGAGCGCACGCCCGGCTGTCGCACGCGGAGCCACCCGACCGGGTGGCGGGCACGTCGGTGTCAGTCCCGGTCGCCGCGCGCGTGCGACGAGGTGACACCGTGTCCCGACAAGATCACGCGCAGGGCGGACGCCGCCCGCGGGGCGCGGCGGTTCCACGGTGCGATGATCGGACGGTGCCTCCCGTGACGCCCCCCACCAGCGACCTGCCCGCTGCGCCGACGGCCGAGACGGCCGGGCTGGCGCCCTACGACGCCGTCCTCCTGTCCTCCTTCGGCGGTCCGAACGGCCCCGACGACGTGCTGCCGTTCCTGCGCAACGTGACCGCCGGCAAGAACATCCCCGACGACCGGCTGGCCGAGGTCGCGGAGCACTACCACCACTTCGGTGGGCGCAGCCCCATCAACGAGCAGAACCTGGCGCTGCGGGCCGCCCTCCAGGACGAGCTGCGGCGTCGGGGTCTGGACGTGCCGGTGGTGTGGGGCAACCGCAACTGGGAGCCCTACACGAGCGACGCGCTCGCCGAGGCACTGTCGGGCGGCGCCCGCCGCGTGGTGGCCCTCGTGACGTCGGCCTACTCCTCGTACTCCGGCTGCCGGCAGTACCGCGAGAACCTCTGGACGTCGCTCGACGACGTCGCCACGCGTGCCGGTGCGCCCGCCGGGGAGCACCCGCTCGTGGTCGACAAGGTGCGCTCGTACTTCAACCACCCGGGCTTCGTCCAGGCCAACGTCGACGCGGTCGTCGAGGCGTACGAGGGCGTCGACCCGGGGACCGCGTGGCCGCGCCTGGTGTTCGTCACGCACTCGATCCCGGACACCATGGAGGAGGCCTCCGTCGTCGCCGGCGCGTCCTACCGGGAGCAGCACCTCGACGTGGCGCGCACCGTGGCGGCCGACGCGTCGCGGCGGCTCGGCCGCCCGGTGGAGTGGGACCTGGCGTACTGCTCGCGCTCCGGGCCGCCCAGCCAGCCGTGGCTCGAGCCGGACGTCAACGACCACCTGGCGGCCCTGTCGGCCGCGGGGACGACGTCGGTCGTGCTGGCGCCGATCGGGTTCGTCTCCGACCACATGGAGGTCGCGTTCGACCTGGACACGGAGGCGCTCGCGACGGCTCGCGAGCTCGGCATGAGCGCCGTGCGCGCCGACTCCGTCGGCGTCCGCGAGCCCTTCGTGCGCGGCCTGGTCGACCTGCTGCTCGAGCGCGCCGCGATCGCCCGCGCCGACGACGCCGGGCTCCCGCGCCCGGAGCAGGCGACCGCCGGCGACCTGCCGCCGTTCCGCTCGGTGTGCGCGCCCGGGTGCTGCCGGATGCGCGCCGGCGTCGACTCCGGCCGCCCGGCCGCGTGCTCGACCGACCCCTGGTCCTGACCGTCCCCGCCTGCCCAGCCCGCTGCCCACCGCCGATCCGACGGAGCCCTCGTGACCACGCCCGCTGACCCCGACGTCCTCAACTCGACCATCCGCTACACGATGTGGTCGGTGTTCGCCGCCGACGGACCTGTGCCCGCCGACGCCGCCGCGCGGGCCGACGTCGTGGCCGACGCCGAGCGCGCCGTCGCCGCGGACGAGGGTCTGGTGGTGCGCGGCTGGTACGACGTGGCAGGGCTCCGGGCCGATGCCGACCTCATGGTCTGGTGGCACGCCGAGACCGTCGAGCAGGTGCAGGGGGCGTACCACCGGCTGCGCGCGAGCGCGTTGGGTGCGCACCTGACGCCCGTGTGGTCGGTCGTGGGCCTGCACCGCCCGGCCGAGTTCAACCGGGCGCACGTGCCGGCCTTCCTGGCGGGCGAGCCCGCCGGCGACTACCTGTGCGTCTACCCGTTCGTCCGGTCGTACGAGTGGTACGTCCTGCCCGACGAGGAGCGGCGCCGCATGCTGCACGAGCACGGGGCCGCCGCTCGCGACTACGCCGACGTGCGGGCCAACACCGTCTCGTCGTTCGCGCTCGGCGACTACGAGTGGCTGCTGGCCTTCGAGGCACCCCGGCTCGACAGGATCGTCGACCTCATGCGGGACCTGCGCGCGACGCAGGCGCGGCTCCACGTGCGTGAGGAGGTCCCGTTCTACACCGGACCGCGGGTCGCGCTGACGGACTGGGTGGAGCGGCTGCCCCGGGCCTGACCCGCACGCCCGGGCCGGTGGCGGGGGACCGCGGTGGTCCAGCAGGGTGCCGTGATCGAGCAGGGTGCGATGATCAGGCATGCGCGACGACGGGCACGACCGACCGGGCACGGCCGACCCCGCGGGCTCGTCCCCGCCCGACCTGTGGCTGCACGGCACGTGGCAGGTCGTGCGTGCCGACGGTGACGCGCTCGCGGACGGGCTCCAGGGTCCGCCGTGGCTCACCTTCGACGGGGACGGCGTGGTGTTCGGCTACGCGGGCGTCAACCGGGTGCGCGGGACCTGGCGGCTCGAGGGGAGCGCGCTGACGTTCGGTCCGGTGGTCGCCACCCTCATGGCCGGACCGCCCGAGGCGGCGGTGACCGAGCGGGCGGTGCTCGGCGTCCTGCGTGACGGCGGCGTGCTCGAGCGCGCGGGGGACGCCGTCACCTTGCGGACCGCGGAGGGGCGCACGGCCGAGCTGGTCCGGGTCGCGCCGCGGAGTTGAGCGTGCGGTCCGGGACGGCCGGGCGCACGTGCGCCCAGCCTGCCCGTGCCGGGAGGGTCGGTCAGGGGTACAGGCCGCGGATCAGGTGCGCCTCGGCCACCCGCCGCACCCCGATGGTCATCGCGGCCTCGCGCAGCGTGACCGACTCGGCGCGCGCGAGCGCGGCCACCGCCTGGTGGCTCGCGAGCATGCGGTGCTCGAGCCGCTCGGCGATCTCGCCCTCGGTCCACCAGTACGCCTGGTTGGCCTGCACCCACTCGAAGTAGCTGACCACGACGCCGCCGGCGTTCGCCAGGATGTCGGGCACCACCACCACGCCGCGCTCGGCCAGCACCCGGTCGCCCTCCGTCGTCGTGGGGCCGTTCGCCGCCTCCACGACCCAGCGGGCCTTGACCCGTTCGGCCGACGTGGCGTCGATGACACCCTCGACCGCGGCGGGGACGAGCAGGTCGACGTCGAGCGCCAGCAGCTCCGTGTTGGACACCGCGTCCGCGTCGGCGAAGCCCGTGACGCGGCCCGTGCGGGCCACGTGCTCGACCAGGGCGGGGACGTCCAGGCCGTCGTCGCGCCGCACGCCCCCGTGCTGGTCGCTGACCGCGACGACGCGCGTGCCCGCCTCGTGCAGCAGCCGTGCGGCGTGCGACCCGACCTTGCCGAAGCCCTGCACCGCGGCCCGAACCTCCGACAGGTCCACGCCGTCGTCGCGCAGTGCGGCACGAGCGGTGTGCACCACGCCCTGCGAGGTCGCCGTGGGGCGCCCCAGGGAGCCGCCGACGGCCAGGGGCTTGCCCGTGGTGACCGCGGGGATCGTGAACCCCCGGTTGACCGAGTAGGTGTCCATGACCCAGGCCATCGTGCGCTCGTCGGTGCCGATGTCGGGCGCCATGATGTCCCGCTCCGGGCCGATCATCGGGCTGATCTCGCTGGTGTACCGGCGGGTGACTCGCTCCAGCTCGGCGGCCGAGTGCGCGTGCGGGTCGATCGTGACGCCGCCCTTGGCGCCGCCGTAGGGCACGTCGACGACCGCGCACTTCCACGTCATCCACATGGCGAGGGCGCGCACCTCGTCGATGTCCACGCCCGGTGCGTACCGCAGCCCGCCCTTGGCGGGCCCCCGCGAGATGTTGTGCTGCACGCGGTACCCGGTGAAGACGCGGACGTCGCCGTCGTCACTCCGCAGCGGCACGGCCACCCGCAGCTCGCGGCGCGGTGTCGAGAGGACCTCGTGCAGGCCGGCGTCGTAGCCGAGGATCTCGACGGCGCGGTCGAGCTGGTGCTGTGCGGTGGCCAGCGGCGCAGACCCGGGGTCGGGGGGAACGGTCATGCGGTCCGTGGTCGGTGCGGGGAGGGTGTCGGCCATGCCCCACACCCTGGCACGCCGTGCCGCCCCGCACCCGTCAGCACAGGCGGATGTCGGTGACCCACCGCGCGATGTTGCCGCCCAGGTGGCGGCTGTGCCGTGCGGGCACCAGGACGCACATCCCACGCGACCCGTCGGAGTACAGGGGGGCGACGAACAGGGCGCTGTGCCGGCAGTTGATGACGCGTGCGGACCACGGCGACGGGAACGCGAGGTAGTACGACGACAGGTACGAGCACCACGCCTCCTCGTCCTCGATCGTGGCCTGCGGGCGGGCGTCGCCCGTGCGGGGGAGCGGCGGCGCCTCCGCACTGCCCGCTGCACCGCCTGCCGGTGCCGATGCCGACGGCTCGGGGGCGGGTAGGCCCACAGCACCGGCGAGGGCGCCCCGCGCCCCGGCAGCAGCCGGCGTGATGGTCGCGATCAGGGCGAGGACCACGGCCGTCGTGGTCGCGGCCGTGCGTCGGCGCGCGCGGCGGCGGGTCTCCCGGGCGCGTTCGCGGCGGCTGGCCGGGCGGGTGTCGCCCGTCGTGAGCGTCGTGCTCCGGCGCATGGTGCTCCTCTCGACCTCGACAGGCGTCGTGGCGGGGACGCCGTACATCGTCGTACGGCGTCGCGACCACCCTGGCGTGGCACGAGAGGACTGTCAAGGACCGTCAGCACGCCGGTCAACGTCGGCATTGCTGCCACGGGTGCGTCAGGCCGACGCGCGGACCACCAGCTCCGGGGCGAAGATCAGCGGCTCGCCGGCGGGTGCGCCGTGGAGCTGGTCGAGCAGACGGGCACCGGCCGCCCGGGCCATCGCCACGACGGGCTGGATGACGCTCGTCAGGGGCGGCGTGGTCGACGCCGCGACCCCGAGGTTGTCGTACCCGACGACCGCGACGTCACCGGGGACCTCGCGGCCGAGCTCCGCGAGGACGCCGAGCGCACCGGTGGCCATGAGGTCGGACGCGATGAAGATGCCGTCCACGTCGGGGAAGCGCGTCAACAGGTCGCGCGCGGCGTGGGCGCCCGAGGTGATCGTGAAGTCGCCGTGCACCACGGCGGCCTGGTCGAGACCGGCCTCCGACATCGCCTGCCGCCATCCGGCGAGCCGGTCGATGCCCGCGGACATGTCCTGCGGACCGGCGATCGTCGCGATGCGCCGGCAGCCCCGGTCGATCAGGTGCTGGGTCGCCAGGCGCCCGCCCTCGGTGTTGTCCGTGTCGACGTACTGCACGTCCTCGTCCGGCGCCGACAGCGGGCGGCCGACGAAGACGTTGGGCACGTGCGAGGCCAGCAGCGCACGGTCCAGCGCGTCGTCGCGGTGGTGGGAGACGACGATGGCGCCGTCGACGTGGCCGTTGCGCAGGTAGCGGATCGTGCGCTCGCTCTCACCCGGGCGCGCGATCACCAGGACCACCTGGATGTCCGAGTCGGCGAGCGACGTGCTCAGGCCGTTCAGCGTGCCGGCGAAGAAGGGGTCGGACAGCACGCGCTCGTCCGGCTCCGGGACGACGAGCGCGATGGAGTCGGTGCGACGGGTGACGAGGGAACGCGCGGCCCGGTTGGGGGTGTACCCGAGGTCGGCGACGGCGGCCTCCACGGCGGACAGCGCCTCGGGCGAGACCCGGAGCCCACCGTTGATGGCGCGTGACGCGGTCGAGCGTGAGACCCCGGCACGTTCGGCGACCTGCTCGAGCGTCGGCGCGGCGGGGCGCAGCTGGTCGCCCTGGGTCGAGAAGTTGTCGACCACCATTGGTCATCCCCTCTGTGGCTGCACTGCGGCAGCGTCATCGTTCATGTGGCCGTCCTTCGGGAGCGCTCGCCCCGAGGTTACCTGGCGGCCGGGTCCGGCCCCGGCCGGGCAGCCGCGTGGCGGCCCGGCCGGGGACGTCGAGCGGTCAGCCCTTGACGGCACCCGCCATGATGCCTGCCACGAGCTGGCGGCCGGCGACCACGAACAGCACGAGCAGCGGGATCGTGGACAGCACGACGCCGGCCATGATCAACGACATGTCCTTGAAGTAGGACGCCTGCAGCAGCTGCAGCGCCACAGGCAGCGTCGGGTTGGTCGAGCCCAGGACGATGAACGGCCAGAAGAAGTTCGTCCAGGACCCGACGAACGCGAACAGGCCGAGCATGACGGCCGCCGGACGTGCCGCCGGCAGGGCGATGCTCCAGAACGTGCGGATCATCGACGCCCCGTCCACACGGGCCGCCTCGATGAGCTCGTACGGCAGTGCGGACTCGAGGTACTGCGTCATCCAGAACACGCCGAACGCGGTCACCAGACCGGGCACGATGACGGCGACGAGCTTGCCGATCCAGCCCAGCTCCGACATCACGATGAACAGCGGGACGATGCCGAGCTGCGTCGGCACGGCCGTCGTGGCGATGACGAACAGCAGCAGGCCGTTGCGCCCGCGGAACCGCAGCTTCGCGAACGAGAAGCCGGCCAGGGTGGAGAACAGCACCACCGACACCGACGTCGCGATCGCGACGATAAGCGAGTTGGTCAGCGCCTTCCAGAAGTTGATGTCGGCGGTGAGGACCTTGCCGGCGTTCTCCAGGAAGTTGCCCTGGGGGATCAACGACGGGATCGGGTTCTGCGCGATGGTCGACGCGTCCGAGCTGGCCAGGAGGAAGGCGTAGTACAGCGGCAGGATCGAGCCGATGATCGCCGCGCTGAGCAGCAGGTACGTGACCCAGCCCGGGCGTCGCTCGGAGCCGTAACCGCGCGTGCGCTTGGCGTACCGCGCGGCGCTCGCGCCGGCCGTCTGCCGGATGTAGGGAACCGAGGGCGCGCTCATCGCTTGACCTTCTTCCGTGCCTGCTTCGGTGTCGATTCCGAGGCGATCCGTCGGGTCAGCCAGAAGTTGAGCATGCCGACGGCCAGGATGATGAGGAACAGCACCCACGCCACCGCGGCGGCCCGGCCGAAGCTCTTCTGGTTGCCGAACCCGAGCTCGTAGATGTACATCGTGACGGTCATCCACTGGCGGCCGGGGCCGCCCTGGCCGAGCTGGTCGAACATCCGCGGCTCGTCGAAGATCTGCAGGCCACCGATCGTGGACGTGATGACCACGAAGATGATGGTGGGTCGGATCTGCGGGATCGTGATCGAGAAGAACTGGCGCAGCCGGCTCGCACCGTCGATGACGGCCGCCTCGTAGAGGTCGCGCGGCACGGCCTGCATCGCCGCGAGCAGGATGAGCGTGTTGTAGCCGGTCCAGCGGAAGTTGACCATGCTGGCGATCGCGGCGTGCGAGGGCAGCACGGAGCCGTGCCACTTGATCGGCTCGACGCCCGCGAAGCCGAGCACGGTGTTCACGAGCCCGGACTGGTCGGCGAAGAGCTTGCCGAAGATGAGCGCGACGGCGACGGGGGCCACGACGTAGGGCACGAGCACGCCCATGCGCCAGAAGGTCCGCGCGCGCAGGTTCGCGTCGAGCAGGGCCGCCACGACGACGGCCACCATCAGCTGGGGGATCGTCGACAGCAGGAAGATGCTGAAGGTGTTGCGCAGGCCCTTCCAGAAGTTCGGCTCCTGGAAGACGAAGGCGAAGTTCTCGAAGCCGACGAACTCCCCCTGGCCGCCCAGCAGGTGCCAGTCGTAGACGGACACGTAGGCGGTGTACGCGAGCGGGAACAGCCCGGTGAGGGCGAACAGCAGGAAGAACGGCGAGATGTACAGGTACGGCGAGACCTTGACGTCCCAGCGGCCCAGCGTCTGGCTGAAGCCGACGCGGCGCGGGGGCCGGGGGGAGTCGGGCAGCCGGCGCCCAGCGCGCGGCTGCTTGGTCGAGGTGGCCATGGGGGTCCTCCGGAGGCTCAGGGGCGACGCGGGCGAGGCCGGGCCGGTGGCGGTCGCCACCGACCCGGCCTCGTGCGGTCAGGTCAGGTCAGCCGAGGCCCTCGACGACCTGGACGTAGGTGTCCCACTGCGCGGTCCGGTCGGCGCCGTTGACGTCCACCTCGACGATCGCGTTCGAGATCGCGTCCTGGATCGTGAAGTACTGCGGACCCTTGAACGGCACGACGACGTCCTTCGCACGGTTGGCGAGGATCTCGCCGACCGGGGCGTTGTTGAAGAACTCGTTGGTGGCGGACTTGATCTCGTCCGAGTCGAGCGCCTCGACCTGGCTCGGGAACGTGCCCTTGTTCTGGAACGCCTCGATCTGCTGCTCCGGGGCGGTCAGCCACGCGGCGAGGTCCTTGGCCGCGTCGACGTTGGCGCCCTGCGACGGGACCGTCAGGAACGAGCCGCCCCAGTTGCCGGAGCCGCCGGGGAAGACGTCGGCGATGTCCCAGCCGGTGACACCGGCGGCGTTGCCCGCGATGACACCGAGCATCCAGCCCGGCGCCAGCATGGCGGCGAAGCCGTCCGTCTGGAAGGAGTTGGTCCAGTCGTCGCTCCACTGGGTGAAGTGGGCGGACAGGTTGTCGTCGACCGCGGCGGCCGTGACCTGGTCGTACATCTCCTTGATGCGCGGGTTCTCCAGCGCGATGACGTCACCGGTGTCGGGGTCCTCGTAGGCCGCCTCCTCCTGGTTGACCATGCCCTGGTAGACGGCCGAGGCCGAGTCGAAGAAGGGCTTGCCGGTGGCGGCGGTGTACTGCTTGCCGACCTCGAAGAAGCCGTCCCACGTGGCGTCGGCGCCACCGAACAGCGCGGCGACGGACTCGCGGTCGCTCGGCAGGCCCGCAGCCTCGAAGAGGTCGGCGCGGTAGGCGATGCCCTCCGGGCCGATGTCCGTGCCGTAGCCGATGAGCTTGCCGTCGGGCGTGGTCGCCTGCTTGACCTTCCACTCGAGCCAGCGACCCTCGACGTCGGGGGAGGCCAGGTCCTCGAAGTAGTCCGGGTACTGCATGAGCTCGGGCAGCCAGTCGACCTCGATGGCCTCGATGTCGGCGGTGCCGGAGCCGGCGGCCAGACGCGTGTTGAGGTTCTCGCGGGCCTCGTTCGAGGTGGCGGCGACCTTCTGCTCGACGGTGACGCCCGGGTTCTCCGCCTCGTAGCGGTCGAACATCTCGTCGGTGTAGCCGAACTCGTTGAACGTGGCGACCGTGAGGGTGATGTCGCCGCCGTCCGCGGTGCCCTCGTCGTCGGCTGCGTCGTTGCTCGAGGAGCAGGCCGTGGCGACGAGCGCAATGCTCGTCACACCCGCTGCGAGCGCCCACGCCTTGCGTGTGGTCTTGCGCACAATGACTCCCTTGTCAGTCGGACGGCTGCCTCGCCGTACATCTGGTACGTGCGGCCCGCCCGGACGTCACCGACCGGACAGGCACAGCTCGTTGGGCTCGTGGGCCCGGCGTGGACACGCTCCCAGCTCTTGCTCGCGGGAGCGTTCCCACGCACTGCGGACACAATCGACCCGGAGATGGTCGGGTGTCAAGGATCCGGGACGGGAGCCGGTGGGTGGTAGCGGTTCCACGCGAGCGTCGTCGCAGGTCAGGGGCGGTTCCCACGCCGTCCACGTTACCCAATCGTTACGGCTCGGAGACCTCCCCGTGGCCACCGATCGGGGGACGGGTCAGCGGGGTGCGGTCCCGCCCTGCGGCGCGTCGTCGTGCGCGCCCGCCAGCCACCGCGCGGCCACGGTCTCCTCCGTGCCGAGCGCGCCGCGCACGGCCGTGGCGGCCGCCTCCTCGACCGCGGCGGCGAACAGCGGCACGGCGGCCCGCACCTCGCCGTCGTACGTGACGCGGGCGGCGTCCGGTCCGGCGGCCACGAGCGACGTGCGGCCGGTCACGCGCACCGGTGCGCCGGCGATCTCGACGACCACCGTGCCGGAGCGCGAGCCGTCGGGTGCCGGGGCCTCCCACGCCTCGACCTGCCGGACGTCGATCCGGTCACCGACGAACGGACGCAGGTGCGGCGGGATCTGGGCGGTCGGCAGCGCCCGGCGCGAGGTCACCGTGAAGGCGGCGTCGGCGCTGCCGGTGACGTCCACCTGCTGCTCCACGGCGCCGGCGGCGCGCACCTTGGCGTGCACGTAGGCGGGGTCCGCGAGAAGCCGGGCCGCGCCGACCACGTCGGTGGGCAACTCGATCGTCACGTGCAGCTGCACCGCTGGACCCCCTCGGTGGTCGGGCTGGGGCGCGGGCGGTCGCCCGGGCCCGTGGCGGACCGGGTGCGCCGGTCCCGCCGTCGTCGAGCGTAGCCGCCGCTGCGTACCCTGGGCGGGTGTCCACGCTGAGCGACCTCGTCGCGCGCCACGGTGCGCTCGACCCCGCCGACCTCGAGTGGCTGCACCTCCTGGTCGGCGACTGGCAGGTCGTGTCCGACCTGGCGTTCGCCGACCTCGTGCTCTGGCTCCCCACCGTCGACGGCGAGTTCGTCGCCGTCGCGCAGTGCAGGCCCTCGACGGGCGCGACCGTGCACTACGACGACATCGTCGGGTCGCGGCCCCCGGAGGGGCAGGTCGCCCAGCTCCGGCGGGCGCTGGAGGAGCAGGCACCCCAGCGCTCGCGCGAGCCGCGGTGGTTCGGCTCCTACGCGGTGCGCGAGGAGGCTGTGCCGGTCGTGCGCGGCGGGCGCTCGATCGCTGTCCTGGCGCGTCAGACCAACCTCGGCGGCGCGCGCACGCCGTCGCGTCTGGAGCTCAACTACGTCGAGGCCGCGGACGACCTCGTCGCGATGATCGCCCGCGGCGAGTTCCCCGCTCACGACGCCCCCACGGGTCCGCGCCGCGGTGCGCCCCGGGTGGGCGACGGGCTGGTGCGGCTCAACGGGGAGGGCGAGGTCCTCTACGCGAGCCCGAACGCCCTGTCCTGCTTCCACCGGCTGGGGGCGCTCGGTGACCTCGTCGGGCGCTCGCTGATCGAGGTCACGTCAGACCTCATCGAGCAGAACGCGACCGTGGACGAGTCCATGCCGCTGGTGCTGATGGGCCGCGCGCCGTGGCGCGTCGACGTCGAGGCGCGCGGGGTGGCGCTGTCCCTGCGGGCCGTGCCCCTGACCGAGCGCGGCGAGCGCACCGGGGCCGTCCTGCTCTGCCGGGACGTCTCCGAGCTGCGCCGCCGTGAGAGGGAGCTGATCACCAAGGACGCGACGATCCGGGAGATCCACCACCGGGTCAAGAACAACCTGCAGACGGTCGCCGCGCTGCTGCGGCTGCAGTCGCGCCGGATGAGCTCGCCCGAGGCCCGGGAGGCACTGGGGGAGGCGATGCGTCGGGTCGCCACGATCGCCCTGGTCCACGAGACGCTGTCCCAGACGCTCGACGAGAGCGTGCCGTTCGACGACCTGGTCGGCCGGAGCCTGCGCCTCGCCGCCGACGTCGCGACCGCGGGTGCGCACGTGCGGACCACGGTGCGCGGGTCGTTCGGTGCCGTCTCGGCGGAGGACGCGACGGCGTTGGCCCTCATCCTCACCGAGCTCGTCACGAACGCCGTCGAGCACGGGCTCGCGGGGCGCGAGCAGGGGACGGTCGAGATCGTCGTCGACCGGCGGGACAACGTGCTGCGCGTCGAGGTCGTCGACGACGGCGCCGGCCTGTCCGAGGGCAAGGGCGCCGGCAGCGGACTCGGGACGCAGATCGTCTCGACGCTCGTCCGCAACGAGCTGGGGGGCTCGATCGAGTGGCGCAGCCGGGAGGGCGGCGGCACCTCCGTCGTCATCGAGGCGATGCTCCGGCAGGGGCGGGACGCGGCCACCGTCGCCTGACGTCCAGGGACCGCGGGTCGGGTGTACCGCGCTGCCCCGCTGCTGCGGTCACGACCTGCCGCCGTCGCGGTGCCGGGCGTCGCGGACGTCCGTGCCGACAGGCTCCCGTCACGACGACAGGGTCCCGGAACGACGACAGGGTCCCGGAACGACGACAGGGCCACCGTACGGTGGCCCTGTCGGGTGCTGCGGTCCGCGCTCGGCGGCGGCGGTGCGGTGCTGCGGCAGGTCAGCCGGCGCGGCGCTGGCGCGCGGTGCGGCGCTTGAGGGCGCGACGCTCGTCCTCGGACAGGCCACCCCACACGCCCGCGTCCTGACCGGTCTCGATGGCCCACTTGAGGCAGGTGTCCACGACGTCGCAGCGACGGCAGACGGCCTTCGCCTCCTCGATCTGCTGCAGCGCCGGCCCCGTGTTGCCGATGGGGAAGAAGAGCTCGGGGTCCTCGTCGAGGCAGGCTGCGCGGTGGCGCCAATCCATGGGTGTCTCCTTGGCACACGCCGGTTCACGCGCTCACGGGAGCGCGTGCGTCCAGGCATGGAGTCAGTGGGTGGGGGAACGTGCTGGATCCAGCGTCACACCCCATCCGCCGCCGCACAAGGGTTACGGCAACGTTTCATGTCGGTCACGGATGAGGCGTTGATCACACGGCGCATGCTGCGCGCGGGCGCCGCGGCCTCCTCGACCGTCGGTGCCCCGTCGACGCCTGAACAAAGGTCCAGGTCAGGCGCGCGTCGCGCCTTTCACGCCTCTGACCTGGGAGGTTGCTGTGACGTCCCCATGTCGGCGGCATCTCGGGGTCGCGGTGTGCAGGCCGATCACGCCCGGCGTGACCATGCTCACGCCCGGCGCCGGGAGCGTCGGCTTGCACCCGCGAGGTCACGGCGTGGTCAGGGCAGCGTCGTCGGTCTGGTATGGGCGCCGGGCCCAGCGGGACGCCGGGCGGCCGACGCCCTGCCCGGGGCGGCCTAGGGTCGTGGCATGTCCCGCAGACCTCCCGACCGTTCGCCGGACGACGCAGCGGCCCCGCCGCACGCACCCCGCCAGGACGCGGGAGTGCGCCCCCCGCTGCTCGCGGTGGCGTGCGTGCTCGTCCTCGGGGAGGTGCTGGCGCTCCTCGTGGCAGCCGGTGCGGGTGTCCTCGCACTGACCCGCGGGGACGACCCCGGTCCGGTCCTCTTCCTCGTCGCCCTGGCGCTCGGCGCGGCGGCCCTGCTGGCGGCCGCCGCGCGCGGGCTGTGGTCGGGCCTGCGGTGGGGGCGCGGGCCGGTCCTCACCGCCCAGATCATGGTCGTCATCACCGCGGCGACGTGGTGGGGAGCCGGCGGCGGGGCGCGGGCGCTGGTACCGCTCGTCGTGGCCCTGGTGGTCGTCGCCGGCGTGCTCGCGCCGCGCGTCGTCGCCGTGACCTCCGGGCGCCGCCCGACGGGCTGACCTGCCGGTCGGCGGACGGGCTGACGACCCGCCGGGACGCCCGCCGTGCGGCACCTGCGCCGGGCACGCCGCCCGTCACGGTGCACCGGGCCCCGGCGGCACCGCGGGCGGTTCGTGCGCGGACGGTTCGTGTACGGGCGGTTCGTGCACCTGGACGCGCAGCAGGGTCCGGTCCAGCCGCAGCACCCCGCGGCCCGGCGGGCGTCGCCACGGGTCCGTCTGCACCGCGGCACCCGGCCCGAGCAGGTCCAGCGCGGCCGGCCCGTGCGCGTCGAGCACGAGCACCTGCCGGGCGCGCAGCGCGGTGGCGACCGGACCGCGGTACGCCGTGGCGGCGTGGTCGGTCGTGGTGGCCAGCGCGACCACGCGCACGGGGTGCCGGGGGTCCAGCTGGACGCGCTCGAGCAGGTCGACGAGCCGTGGCGCCGTCCGCTCGAGCACGTCGAGGTCGTCGACGAGCAGCACGGTGGCCGGTGTCGCGGCGCGCACCTCGTCGGACGCCCCGCCCGCCGGCGCGACGGGCGGCCGCGGGGTCTCCAGGAGCTCGGTGACAGCCGTCGTGCCGGGGGCCAGGACGCCACTGCCGGTGGACCGGGCGTGGGTCGCGTCGTCGGCGCCGCCCACGAGGACCACGACCCGACCGGCGGCTTCCCAGGCCCGCGCGAGGGTACGCAGCGTCGAGGTGCGCCCGGAGCCGGGCGGGCCCGTGACGACGAGCGTCCGAGCGGGGTCCACGTCGACCGGGTCGGGTCCGTCGCCGCCGATGCCGAGCGGGATCCCCGCGGAGCCGCCGACGACGGGCACAGGTGACCGCGAGGGCAGTGCCCCGATCCGCACGGGGCCGCGGCCGCCCGGCGCGGGTCCGGCGGCCGGCCCTCCGGGCAGCACGACCTGGCAGAGGCGCGTCAGGTCGGCCGTGCACGCGACGGCCCGGCCCGGCTCCGTCCGGGGACCGGCCGGCGGTCCGGGTACGCCGGCCAGGGCGTCGAGCGTCGCGTCGGGCACCGGCAGGACCAGGCGCAGCCCGAACGCGCCGGTCAGGCGGGTGACGGCCGGGACCACCGGTCCGGCGGCCGCGACGTGCACACCCGGCGGCGGGCGCCGCAGCAGGCCCGTCAGCAGGTCGGCGCCCACCCCCCGGGCATGGGCCCCCAGCGCGTCGAGCAGCGCGTCCAGCCCGTCGACGAGGAGCAGCCGGGGCGGTGCGTCCGCCCGTGCGGCACCGGTCAGCCGCTCGAGCAGCAGCACGGTCCGGTGCACGTCGTCGACCGGGACCACGGTGCCGACGAGCCCCGCGGCGGTGGCGCGCAGGCGCTCGACGCCCCAGCCCGGCAGGCCGACGGCGTGCACGTGCATCCCCGTGCGCAGTCCCTCCGTGCCCACGCGGAGCAGCGCGGTCGACCGGCCCGAGCGGGGACCGCCGACGGCGAGTAGCGGTCCGTGGTCGGGTCGCCACCGCACGGGCTCCCGTCGTTGCTCGTCGGGGACGTCGGCCACCGCCACGAGCAGGCCGGCGATGTCGTGGCCGGGGTCGTCCACCGCGTCCGCAGGCAGCCGGTCGGGCAGCGGCGGGTGCCAGGGCACCCCCGTGCCGCGCCCGCCGCGTGCCGCCCGGTCGCACGCCGCCACCCACGCGCCGACGTCGTCGTCCGGGGGCGGGGTCACGCGCCAGGCGGTCCGGGGTCGGCCCGGAGGTGCCGCGAGCCGGACGCCCGGCCCCGTCGCGCGGCGCCGCGCGGACGCCACCTGCAGGACGGCGACCGGCCGCGCGGCGACCCGCAGCAGGGCCCGGCCCGGCACGGCGGGGTCGAGGTGGGCGGCGTCCGCGCAGCCGATCACGTCACGGGAGTCGTCCTCGCCCGCGACCCGCAGGGCGATGCGCAGACCGACGTTGGCGCGCAGGTCCGCGGGCACCGCACCCGCGGGACGCTGCGTCGCCAGCACCAGGTGCATGCCGAGCGCCCGCCCCTGCGCCGCAAGGCGTGCCAGCGCCCCGGCCGCTTCGGGCAGGTCGTCGACCAGGGCACGCAGCTCGTCGACCACGACCAGCAGGCGTGCCGGAGTCGCGCGCCGGGTGGGGCCGAGGTCGGTGAGGTCGGTGCAGCCCGCGTCCGCCAGCAGGCGCTCACGCCGCCGCAGCTCGGCCCGGAGCCACCCCAGGGTCCGGCGCGCGGCCGCGACGTCGAGGTCGTGCACGTGCCCCACGACGTGCGGCAGCCCTGCCAGCGGCCCCAGCCCCGTGCCGCCCTTGAAGTCGACCAGCAGGACGGCCAGCCGGTGCGGGGGGTGCCGGAGCGCCAGGCCCAGCACCAGCGTGGTGAGCAGCTCGGACTTCCCGGCCCCGGTGGTCCCGGCGACGAGGGCGTGCGGTCCGTCCCGCACGAGGTCGAGCAGGACGGGCCGACCTCCCGGGCCCACGCCCAGCGGGGAGGCGAGGGTGGACGCGTCCGCGGCGCGGTCCCAGGCGGTCAGGACGCGGTCGGCCCGGGCGGCGGGCACCCCGGGCAGGCAGCCGAGGGACGCCGCGACGGGCGTCGTGCGCGATGCCGCCGCGGCGCCGGCCCCGAGCTCCCAGGCCAGGGCGGCAGCAGCCCGCGCCTGGGCGTCGGCCACGTCCGGCGCGACCTGCTCGACCGGCCGTGCGGTCGTGCGTCCGGGGTGCAGCACCCTCCCCACCCACGCCGGCACCGCCGCACCGGGCGGCAGGACCAGGAGCAGGTGCGCGGCGGGCGCCGAGGCACGCCAGCCGCCCACCTCCGTGGCGTCCCCGTCGAGCACGACCACCACGTCGTGCTCGTCCGGTGCGGGCAGCTCCGTGCCGGGCTCCCACCAGCGCGTCCACCGCCAGTCCGCCGGGCGCGCGGTGCGCAGCACGAGGCGTGCGGGACCCCCGGCACCGAGCGTCCGCAGCACCAGGGCGCCGGCCGCGGCGGTGGTGGCGCCCCGCGGACCCACCAGGGCGATCGTGCGGTCCGCGGGCCACGGCGCCCCGTCGCCCGCGACGGGACCGGTGCGGTCTGCGAGCCGCGCGGCCGTCGCGACCCGCAGCGCCGCCACGTCCGTCGCAGCGGGCAGCACGGGACCCGGCGCGCCGCTCGCGGGCGTCGCGGGGCCGGTCGCACCCTCCGGTGCCGCGGTCCCGGTCGCGGTCGCGGTCCAGGTCCCGGTCCCGACACGACCGTCCGGCAGCGCCGCCCCGCCTCCGGGGTGCTGGGTGCGGGCCGTGCGGCGGTCGGCCCCGCGCGGCCCGGCCAGCCCGGCCAGCCCGGCCAGCCCGGTCACGGCGGTCAGGAGCAGCAGGGGCTGGCGCAGCGCGACCGCCAGTGCCAGCGCGACGCCCGCGGAGGCGACCGAGGTCCACGCCCACGCCGGCAGGACGACCGGGGGGCGCCGTCGGCGCGCCGACCCCTCGACCGCGGCGCCGCGCAGGACGAGCGTCGCCTCCCGTCCGCCCAGGGCGGCGGCGGGCGACCACGCGCGCCACCGGTGACCGACGGGGCGGGCACGCGCACCCGCACGGCCCGGTGCGCGCCGGGCGCGTCCGCGGCGCGTCGCCGCCCGACCGGGGGCGGGGACCGTCGTGACCGCTCCGCGTCCGCCCGGCGCCCGTACCTGCACCGCCGCACCACGGCGGCGCACCTCGAGGTGGGCGCCGGGGTCGGGTCGGCCGTCCCGTGCCGCGCCGGACGAGGCGGCGTCGAGTGCCACGACGACCCGCGCGCCGTCGGGGAGGGGCACGACGCGTCCGGTCCGAGGTCCACCGAGCAGGGCGACGTGGGCACCGGCGCGCGCCGCCGCGGCCGCGTCGTCGGGCGCTCCCGGACCGACGGTGAGGTGGGCGCCCGGCAGCAGCGGCCGTGCGCCGGCAGGGTGGTGGTCGTCCAGCAGCGCGCCCGCGACACCCAGGCGCGTGCCGGGAGCCGCCCAGCAGGGGTCACCGGTCAGCAGCGCCAGGTGTCGGCGCACCTCGCCCGCGGTGACGCCGGGCTCCACGTCCACGTCCAGGGTGCGGTCCGGGCCGGCGGAGGAGGGGACCGAGAAGCGCATCCGGTGAGCCTGCGGCCGCCGGTGCGTGGAGCCCTGGTCCGGGTGGCGCGCACGTGCGTGCGGTGCCCGCGGCCCGGGCTGGGGTCGGGTGGCGGGGGTCGCAGCGCCCGTCCGCCCGGCCGCCCGCCACGCCGCGACCGCGCGCCTACGACCCGCGCAGCAGCGTGTGCAGCCCGTTGACCAGCGCCACCGTCGCCGTCGCACCGTACGCGGCCGCACCGAGGAAGTACCCGGTCGCCTTCCAGGCCGAGCTGGTGCGGTGCTCGCCGATCCCGCGGCACACCAGCCCGCCCGCCCCCAGCACCACGACGAAGACCACGCTGGTGGCGACCCGCGAGTCGTGCTCGCGCAGGAACGTCAGCAGGACCGGCACGGCGATCATGAGGAACAGCAGGACCAGCGCCAGGATCACGACGGACCGGAGCCGGTGGCCCTTGCGGAGCTCGGGGTTGTCGAGGATCGCCTCGTCCAGGAGGCGCACGATCCACCACGTGCGCTTCGGCGGTTCCTCCGGGGTCGTCACGCGGCCCACGCTAGCGCCGGTCCCGGCGGGGCGCCGGGGGAGGCGGCGGTGCACGTGCCGGAGGGCACGGCGCCCCCGCGCCGTGCCCTCCGCCGGCGCCGGGCCCTCCGCCCCCGCCGGTCCCACCCGCCGCGCCGCCCCCTCCGGGTGGCGCGGACGTCCTCGGTGCTCAGTCCACGCCGAGCGCGGCGACGGGCGGTGTGCGCGCCGCCGCCCGGGCGGGCAGCGCCGACGCGGCCAGGCCGGCGACGACCGCGACGGCGAGCACCGCCGCGAGGTGCGCCCAGGGCACCGCCAGCCGCACGTCCCCGAAGGGGCCGAACACCGTGGCCGCACCCGCCCAGCCGTAGAGCAGGCCCAGGACGCTGCCGATGAGCGCCCCCACGCCCGCGATCAACATGCCCTCGGTGGCGAGCATCGCGCGCAGCCCTCGGCGCGAGAGCCCCACCGCGCGCAGCGTCGCGGACTCGCGACGTCGTTCGATCACGGACAGCGAGAGCGTGTTGGTCACGCCGATCAGCGCGATGACGACGGCCACGCCGAGCAGGCCGATGACGATGGCGAGCATCACGTCGATCACCTGCTCGATGCCCTGCCGGTCCGCTGCGTCGCTGATCACCACGACGGCGTCGTTCGCCATCACGTCCTGCACGTCCTGCAGGGCGGTCGTCGCGTCGGCGCCGTCGGCCAGGCGCACCAGCAGTGCCGACGTGGCGTCGGGCAGCTGCAGCGCATCGGCCGCGTCGGCGGTCAGCAGGATCATCTTCCCGTCCCGGCGCACGACGTCGATCTGCGTGGTGGGCCCGCCGGTGGCCGGGGCCCGGACCGTCAGCCGGGGCTCGTCGCCCGACCAGCCGTGCGGCGCGACGCTGCGTCCGCCCGCGATCGCGGCGGCGGCGGCGGGGTCGCGCAGCAGCAGGTCCGCGCTCGCGGGGTCGACGACCACCGCCTCCTGGCTCAGGCCGTCGGGCGACTCGAGCCCGCCGCGACGCGCCGGAACGGCTGTCGCGACCGCGTCGAGCCCCGCCACGTCGGACACGACGTCCGCGTCCAGCTGCTCCTCGCCCAGGACCATCAGGTCCACCGGGCTGCGCTCGTCCATCTCCTGCGCGAGCGCGGCCTGGGCCGACACGGCACCGGTGCTCATCATCACGACGAGCGTCACGCCGATCACCAGCGCGGTGCTGGTCGCCGCGGTGCGCCGGGGGTTGCGCACGGTGTTGGCGGCGGCGAGCCGCGCGCTCGCGCTGATCGCCGACACCGGCCGGCCGACCGCCGAGACGATCGGGGGGATCCACAGCGGGGCGCCGACGAGCAGACCCACGAACGACGTCGCACCCCCGAGCACCCCCAGGGCCAGCGGCAGCATCGCGTCGAGGCCGACACCTGCGCGTCCCATCACGACGCCGCCGACGAGGGCGCCGCTGCCGGCGAGCACCAGGAGCGCGGAGACGACGAGCCGCACCCTGCCGGGACGCGCGCGCACGGTCGGGGCGTCCGCGGGACGCAGCGCCGCCACGGGTGACACCCGTGTCGCGGCCCGGGCGGGCACGAGCGCCGCGCCGACGGTCACCGCCACGGCGACGAGCACCGGGACCAGCGTGCTGCCGAGGCTCGGCTGCACCTGCGCCGGCAGCGGCACGTCGCCCTGGACGCGCGACAGCACCACCAGCGAGCCCTGCGAGAGGGCGAGGCCGGTGAGGACGCCCGCGGTCCCGGAGACCAGGCCCAGGATGCCCGCCTCCAGCAGGACCGCGGCGCGCAGCTGGCCGCGGCGGGCGCCGACGCAGCGCAGCAGGGCGAGCATGCGGGTCCGCTGCGCGACGACGACCTGGAACGTGTTCGAGATGACCAGGGCGGCCACGAGGAGCGCCACGGCGGCGAACCCGAGCGCGACCATCGCGATGACGTCACCCCCGCCGAGGTTCTCGACGGTCCTCACCGCCGCCTCGTCGCGGGTCGCGACGCCGGCCTCCGGCACCGCACCTACCAGGGCGGCCTGCACCGTGGCGACGTCGTGGTCGGCGAGGACCAGCACCTCGGCGCCGTGCATGGCGTCGATGTCCCTGAACCCGCTCCACGTGACGACGGCGTCGGTCGTCGCGAGCGCCGCACCGCCGTACCGGGACCATGCCCCGCGCGGGTCCTCGACGAGGCCGACCACGCGCACGTCCGCGGTGCGCTCGACCTGCTCCTCGTCCAGCACGCCGGCCGCGTCGTCCACGTCCACGCCGGCCGACGCCGGCGAGTCCTCCGCAGCCGCCTCCCGCCACGTCGACACGACGGTGTCGCCGACCCCGACCCCGAGCCGCTCGGCGGTCGAGGTGGGCAGCGCGATCTCGGTGGCGGTCACCGGCGCACGGCCGCTCGCGACCTGGAGCGAGCCGAGCTCGGGCACCGAGGGCACGGGGATGACGGTCTGCGACACGCTGCGCCGGCCGCTGCGGAGGTCCGCCCAGCCGAGGAGCGCGGGGTCCGCGGCCGCCACGCCGGGCGTGCTGCGCACCCGGTCCAGCACCTCGGACAACGGCGGCTCGTCGGTCCGGTCGACGATGAGGTCGGCCGTGCCGTACGTCGCCGTGGCGGCGTCGTACGCGCCGCGGGTGATCACGTCGCCGGCCGTGAGGGCCGCGGTGACGAACGCCGACCCGAGCAGGACGGCGATGCCGGCCGCGACCAGCCGGCCCATGTTGCTGCGCATCTGCGCGAGGGTGAGTCGCAGCATCAGCGCAGCCCACCCGTCGGCAGGCGGACGACCGGCGTCGCGCCGGTCGGCGTGCCGGCGGGCGACTCCAGGACCCGCAGGCCCTCGAGCCCGGCGAGCACCGACTCCGGCGTCGGGTCGGCGATGTCGCCGGCGATCCGGCCGTCCGCGAGGAGCACCACGCGGTCCGCGTACGCAGCGGCCGTCGGGTCGTGCGTGACCATGATGATCGTGCGGCCCAGCTCACGCACCGAGCGACGCAGGAAGCTGAGCACCTCGGCCCCCGAGCGCGAGTCGAGGTTGCCGGTGGGCTCGTCGGCGAAGACGACCTCCGGCTGCGCGATCAGTGCGCGGGCGATCGCGACGCGCTGCTGCTGGCCGCCGGACAGCTCGCTCGGGCGGTGCGTCAGGCGCGGTCGCAGGCCGAGCGTGTCGACGAGCGTGTCGAACCACGCGGCGTCGGGCGTGCGACCGGCCAGGTCCAGCGGCAGCACGATGTTCTGGTCCGCCGTGAGCATCGGCAGCAGGTTGAACGACTGGAAGACGAATCCCACGCGGTCGCGGCGCAGCCGGGTCAGCGCGTCGTCGTCGAGCGAGGTGATCTCGGTGTCGCCCAGGTGCACGGTGCCCGACGTCGCGTCGTCGAGCCCGGCGAGCAGGTGCATGAGGGTGGACTTGCCGGACCCGGACGGCCCCATGATGGCCGTGAACGCGCCCGTCGCGAAGTCGACGTCGACGCCGTCGAGCGCGCGGACCGCGGCGGGTCCCGTCCCGTAGACCTTCGTCAGCGTGCGGGCGCGCGACGCCGGGGTGGCGGCGCCCGCCGCCGACGGGTCGGGGCGGGGGGCTGTGGTGTGCACGGTGGTGCTCCTGTCTCGCGGTGTGGCACCAGCCTCGCCGCGCGCACGGTGCCACCGCGTCCCGCCGTGGGCGGGTCCGGCCGACGCCGACGTCATCCCGTGGCCGCAGCAGCCCGGCGACTCGTCATCCGGCCGGGCGACGGGCGGCGCCCGGCCGCTCGGCCCTCAGGAGCCCGGACGGACCAGACCGGCCTCGTACGCCACCACGACGGCCTGCACGCGGTCGCGCGCCCCGAGCTTGGCCAGGATCCGGCCCACGTGCGTCTTCACCGTCGCCTCGGCGACGAACAGGTCCTGCCCGATCTCGGTGTTGGACCGGCCGCGGGCCATGAGGACGAGCACCTCGCGCTCGCGGTCGGTGAGCTGGGCGACCGCGCGGTGCGCGGGGTCCTCCGTGGCGGCGGGTGCGTCACCGGGCAGGGCTGTCACCAGGTGCTCGAGCAGGCGCCGGGTGCTGGACGGCGCGATCACGGCGTCGCCCTGGTGCACGGTGCGGATCGCGGCCAGCATCTCCTCGGGCGGGGCGTCCTTCAGCAGGAAGCCGCTGGCCCCCGCACGGATCGCGGCCAGCACGTACTCGTCGAGGTCGAACGTCGTCAGCACGATGACCCGGGGTGCGGGCGCGTCCGCCGTCGCGCGCGACACGATGCGCTCGGTGGCCTCGAGCCCGTCCATCGTGGGCATGCGCACGTCCATGAGGACGACGTCGACCGGGCCGGTCGCGGTGCGTGACTGCGGGTCCAGCGCCCGCACGGCCTGCGCACCGTCGCCGGCCTCGAGCACGACCTCGAGGTCGGGCTGCGAGTCGATGACCATGCGGAAACCGGCCCGCACCAGCTGCTGGTCGTCGACGAGGGCGACGCGCACGGGTGCGCCGGCGTCGGGCGTTGTCGTGGTCACGGGGTGGTTCCTCCGGCTGGGTCTTGGGTGGTGCGACGAGGCGGGGTCGTGGTGTGCGCGGCGGGGGCGGCGTCCGACCCGTCGGCGGCGTCGCGCGCCCCCGGCGTCGGCAGCGTGGCGCGCACACGGTAGCCACCCCCGGGCCGTGGCCCGGCCGTGACGGTGCCGCCGAACATCGTGGCGCGCTCCCGCATGCCCAGCAGTCCCTGGCCGAGCCCGTCGGCGTCGGCGGCGGCGCCCCGGCCGTCGTCGCTGACCTCGAGCGAGACGGCAGCGGGGTGCCACTGCAGCATGACGGTGACGCCGGGGTCGGGGCCCGCGTGCTTGAGCACGTTGGTCAGCGACTCCTGCGCGATGCGGTAGACGGTCAGGCCGGCGCCGGGCGGCAGGTGCCGCGGCGTGCCCAGGCGGACGAACGACACCCGCATGCCGCTGGCCCGCATCTGCGCCACGAGCGCCTCGACGTCCTCGACCGCGGGCTGCGGCGTCGTCGTGGCGACGGCTGCCGTGCCCGCGGGGGCGTCGCGCTCGTCGGCCGGGGGCAGGATGCCCGGCGCGGCGCCACCGGGTGCGGCGCCCGGGGTCTCGCGCAGCACGCCCAGCAGCCGGCGCATGTCGGTGAGCGCCGCACGCCCCGTCTCCGCGATCGTGCCGAGGGCGCGCGTGGCCGCCGCCGTGTCGTGCGCGGCCGCGTACCGGCCGCCGTCGGCCTGCGCGATGACCACGGACAGGCTGTGGGCGACGATGTCGTGCATCTCGCGCGCGATCCGGGCGCGTTCCGCGGCGGTGGCGATCATCGCCTGCTGGTCACGCTCCACCTCGAGCCGCTCGGTGCGGTCGACGAGCGCCTCCAGGTGCTCACGGCGGGCACGCCGCACCAGGCCGAACGCCCACGCGACCAGGAAGATGCTGGCGACGAAGACCGTGAGGAGGGCTGCTGCGGGCCGGCCGTACTGCAGGGCCAGCCAGGTACCGACGAGGAGTGCGCCCGCCATGGCGCCGGCCAGGGCGGTGCGGTGGGCCCAGCGCGGACCGTGCAGGGCGACGGAGTAGAGCGCGAACGGCACGACGGCGTCCACGGGCAGCACGGGGAACCCGGCCACGACGTGCAGCAGCGCGCACGTGTAGATCGTCGTCACCGATGCCGTCGGGTGGGTGCGCCGCCACGCGAGGGGCACGACGACGCCCACGATGCACAGGGACACGAACACCGCGTCCAGGCCCGGTGCCCGCCTGCCGAGGGCGGCGATCGACGCCGGCGCCAGCGCGAGCCCGAGCAGCACGGTGATCGTGACGTCGACACCGAGGCGGTGCGTGTCCTCCCAGCGCCACAGGCGGTCCCACCACGACATCCCCCGAGACTAGGACGCCGCCGCCGGGTCGGCGTGCACCCCGGGTCGGACCGACGGGGGGTCGGGGTCCGCCCGGGGGACCAGCGCCGTGGGCGGTGCGCCCTGCCGGATCACGATCGGGGGACCGTCCGGCGGGTCGGGACCGAGGACTGCCGCGCCCGGACGAGTCCGTGACCTAACATGGCGGAATGACCCAGGTGCTGCTGGCGGAGGACGACCCCGCGATTGCCGAGCCTTTGGCGCGGGCGCTCGGGCGTGAAGGTTACGACGTGCGCGTGCAAGGCACAGGTCAAGGCGCGATCGACGGGGCGGCGAGCGCCGATCTGGTGGTGCTCGACCTCGGCCTGCCGGACATGGACGGGCTCGACGTGGCGCGCGCGATCCGCAGCCAGGGCCTGACGACGCCGGTCCTGGTCCTCACCGCGCGCGCGGACGAGGTCGACCTGGTGGTCGGGCTCGACGCGGGCGCCGACGACTACGTGACCAAGCCCTTCCGGCTGGCCGAGCTGCTGGCCCGCGTGCGTGCCCTGTTGCGCCGCTCCGTGGGGGACCCGGCGGACGAGGACGAGCTGCACGCGCAGAACGTCCGGGTCGACGTCGCGGCGCACCGTGCGTTCCAGGGGGAGCGCGAGCTGCACCTGACCGCCAAGGAGTTCGACCTGCTGCGGGTGCTCGTCGCCGCCGCCGGCACGGTCGTGGCGCGCGAGACGCTCATGCGCGAGGTGTGGGGCTCGGACCCGAGCGGGTCCACCAAGACCCTCGACATGCACGTGTCGTGGCTGCGCCGCAAGCTCGGCGACGACGCCAACGCCCCCCGCTACATCTCGACCGTCCGGGGGATGGGCTTCCGCTTCGAGACCGGTGCCGCGGACGGCGCCGGTGTGGTCTCCGAGGCGGCGGCGGGTCCGCTCGACCGGGTCTGACACGTGCGACGTCGCGTCCTGCAGGCGACGATCGCCGCCGTGACGGTCGCCGTCGTGCTGCTCGGGTTCCCGCTCGCGTTCCTCGGCGCGCAGCTGGTGCGCGAGAACGAGCTGCGCGGCCTGGAGATCCGGGCCGAGTCCGTCGCACGCACCGTCGACTTCCGCGTCGACCAGCAGATCGCCCTCTCCGACCGGATGCTCGAGCCGTACACGGGGGGCGACGGCGAGCTCAGCGCCACGGTCGTGGTGCGTACCCCCGACGGGGAGACCTACCGGGCCGGGCCGACCGTCGACCAGCGTCGGCTGACCGTCCAGGTCACGTCGACCACGGCGGCCACCGTGCTCCTGTACGTCTCGTGGTGGGACATCTTCTGGATGTCCACCCAGGTGATCGCCCTCGTGGTCGTCGCCGCCGTCGTCGCGTTCGCGGCGGGCATCGCGATGGCGATCTGGCAGGCCAACCGCCTGGCCGCCCCCCTGGTGTACCTGGCGGCGTCCGCCGAGCAGCTCGGGTCGGGCCAGGTGCGCCCGCAGCTCGAGCCGTCCGGGGTCGAGGAGATCGACCTGGTCGCCGCCGAGCTGGCCCGCAGCGCCGACCGGATGGCCGGTCGCCTGGCGGCGGAGCGGCAGTTCGCCTCGGACGCGTCCCACCAGCTGCGCACCCCGCTGACGGCGCTGTCCATGCGCCTCGAGGAGATCATGCTCACCGCGGGGGAGCCGGAGGTCCGCGAGGAGGCCCGGATCTCGCTGGAGCAGGTGGAGCGGCTCGTGCGCGTCGTCGACGACCTGCTGGCCAGCTCGCGGCGCGCCCAGGGTGGCACGACCGAGGCCATCTCCCTGCACGAGGTCGTGCACCAGCAGGAGGAGGAGTGGTCGCCGACGTTCGCGGCGGCCGGGCGCCGCCTGGTCGTGGACGTCGACCCCGCCACGCAGGTGCTCGCGACGCCCGGCGCGCTCGCGCAGGTCCTGGCGACGCTCATCGAGAACTCGCTCAAGCACGGCGCCGGGACCACGACCGTCCGCTCCCGCGCCGGTGGGTCGTCGCGGGCGGTCGTCGTCGAGGTCGGCGACGAGGGCGAGGGCGTGCCCGACGACCTGGCCCCCCGCATCTTCGAGCGGGACGTCACCTCGGGGGCCGGTACCGGGCTGGGTCTCGCGCTCGCCCGCGACCTCGCGAACGCGGACGGCGGCCGCCTGGAGCTCGCGCAGCGCCGACCTGCGGTCTTCGCGCTGTTCCTCTCCGGTGTGCCGGCGTCCCTGCGGCCCGACGTCGTGCTGCCGCGCGGCGCGGTGGTCTCGGTGCGGCGCGAGCGGCGGTGGTGACCTCGGGCGTCGACACCCGCCGCTAGGCTTCCCCCCACATCGTCCGGAGGGGGAAGTCGTGCAGGTTCTCGAGCCCGCCGTCCAGGGCTACGCCTGGGGGTCGGCAACCGCCATCCCGCAACTCCTCCGACGGCCCGTCGACGGGTCGCCCGTCGCCGAGGCGTGGTTCGGCGCCCACTCCTCGGCCCCCTCCCGGCTCGTCGGTGCCTCCGGACCGCCCCTGCACCACGCGATCGCCGACGACCCGGTGGGCACGCTGGGCCAGGACGTCGTGTCCCGCTTCGGCGGCGGCCTGCCCTTCCTGCTCAAGCTCATCGCGGCCGCGCGGCCGCTCTCCCTGCAGGTGCACCCGAGCGTCGAGCTCGCCGAGGACGGGTACGCCCGCGAGGACGCCGCCGGCGTCCCGCTCGACCACCCGCACCGGTCGTACCGCGACCGCAACCACAAGCCCGAGCTCGTGTACGCCCTGTCGATGTTCGAGGCGCTGGTCGGGTTCCGCGCCCCGCGCCGCACGGCCGAGATCCTGCGGGGCCTCGAGCACCCGGTCGCCCGGCGGCTGCACAAGACCATCATGGCGACCCCCACGACGGCCGGGATGCAGGACGCGTTCGCCAGCCTCGTGAGCGGCGCGACCCGGCCGACCCCCGTCGAGGTCACCGCCTTCGCGGACGAGCTGCGGGAGCGCGTCGTCGCCGGCTCCCCGTCGCCGCGCACCGACGGGGCCGTCGACCGGCTGGAGCGGGCCTACCCCGGTGACCCCGGCGCCGTGACCGCCGTGCTGCTCAACCCCGTGACGCTGCGGCCCGGCGAGGCGCTCTTCGTCCCGGCGGGCGCCGTCCACTGCTACCTCGAGGGCGTCGCCGTCGAGATCATGGCGAACTCGGACAACGTGCTGCGGGCCGGGCTCACCTCGAAGCATGTCGACATCCCCGAGCTGCTGCGCGCGGTGGACTGCGTCGCCGCACCGCCCATCCGGATCGCCCCGGAGCACGTCTACGACGCGACCGACGTCTACTACGCGCCCGTCGACGACTTCGAGCTCTCCGTGACCCACGTGCCGGACGACGAGGAGTGCCGGCTGCCGGGCGCCGGGCCCCGGGTCCTGCTGTGCCTCGAGGGGCAGGTGCGGCTGCGGGCCGAGTCCGGCGCGGAGCTCGAGCTGGCGCCGGGCGGCGCGAGCTTCGTGCCCGCGGCGGACGGTGCGCTGTGCGCGACCGGTGGCGGACGCCTGGTGCAGGCCGCCGTCCCGTGACCCGGACGGCCGCGGGCGGCCCTGGACGCAGCGGCTAGGCTCCGTGCCCGTGACACCCCCCACCGTGGCCGTCGTCGGTGGCGGCCAGCTCGCCCGCATGATGGCGGCGCCCGCCGTGGCCCTCGGCCTCCACCTGCGCGTCCTCGCCGAGGCCGTGGACGGCTCGGCGGCCCAGGCCGTCGCGGACGCGCCCGTCGGGGCGGCGGCGGACGTCGACGCGGTGCTCGCGCTCGTCGAGGGCGCCGACGTCCTGACGTTCGAGCACGAGCACGTCCCGGCGGCGGTCCTGCAGGCGGTCGCGGACCGCGGGGTGCCCGTCCGCCCCGGCCCGGCGGCCCTGGTGCACGCGCAGGACAAGGCCGAGATGCGCCGGCGCCTCACCGACCTCGGTGTCCCGTGCCCCCGGTGGGCGCCCGTGGGGGACCTCACCGACCTCGAGCGGTTCCGCACCGAGCACGGTGGCCGAGCGGTCGTGAAGACGACCCGCGGCGGCTACGACGGCAAGGGCGTCCGGGTGGTCGGCCCCGGCCCGGTCCCGGCCGAGGTGGTCGGGTGGGCCGACGCGGCCGCGGCGGGGACGGGCCCGGCGCTCATCGCCGAGGAGCTCGTGCCGTTCCGTCGCGAGCTCGCGGCGCTGGTCGCCCGCACCCCCTCCGGTCGCACGGTCGTGTGGCCGGTCGTCGAGTCCGTGCAGCGTGACGGGGTCTGCGCCGAGGTGGTCGCGCCGGCGCCGGACCTCGACCCCGTGACGGCGGCCCGCGCCGAGGAGGTCGCCCGGCGCGTCGCCGAGGGCCTCGACGTCACGGGCGTGCTCGCGGTCGAGATGTTCGAGGTGCCCGCGCCGGACGGCGGCCCGCCGGACGTGCTCGTCAACGAGCTCGCCATGCGGCCGCACAACTCCGGGCACTGGACGATCGACGGGGCGGTGACCAGCCAGTTCGAGCAGCACCTGCGTGCCGTGCTCGACCTGCCGCTGGGCGACGTCGCACCGGTCGCCCGCTGGACGGTGATGGCCAACGTGCTCGGGAGCACGCTCGAGGACCTCACCGACGCGCTGCCCGACGTGCTGCGGGCGGACCCCGCGGCCAAGGTGCACCTGTACGGCAAGGCGGTCCGTCCCGGGCGCAAGCTCGGGCACGTCAACGTCAGCGGCGACGACCTCGCCGACGTCCGTGCCCGTGCCCGCGCCGCGGCGGCACGGCTGCGCGGCGAACCCGTGGAGAGCGGAGGCACGGCATGACGCAGGGACCCGTCGTCGGGATCGTCATGGGCTCGGACTCGGACTGGCCGGTCATGCAGGCGGCCGCCGATGCCCTGGCCGAGTTCGGCGTGCCGTTCGAGGTCGACGTCGTGTCGGCGCACCGGCAGCCGGACAAGATGGTCGCCTACGGCCGCGAGGCCGCGGCTCGCGGCCTGCGCGTCCTGGTCGCCGGCGCCGGCGGTGCGGCGCACCTGCCGGGCATGCTCGCCGCCGTGACGCCCCTGCCCGTCATCGGCGTGCCGGTGCCGCTGGCCCACCTCGACGGCATAGACTCGCTGCTCTCCATCGTGCAGATGCCCGCGGGCGTACCGGTCGCGACGGTCTCGGTGGGCGGGGCACGCAACGCGGGCCTGCTCGCGGTCCGGGTCCTCGCCTCCGGTGACGGCCCCGAGGCGGTGCGCCTGCGGGAGGCGATGCTGGCGTTCCAGGACGGCCTGCGCGCTCAGGCCGACGCCAAGGGCGAGCGGCTGCGCGGCGCTGCGGCCGGACGCGCCACGGGCCCGACCGCCTGAGACGGGCGCGGCGCCGGCGCAGGTGCTGCCCCGGACCGGGATCCTCCGGCCCGGGACCCTCCGCTCTGGATACTCCGGGGGCCGAGCGCCTGTGCGGGGCGACGCCGTCGCGGCCGGTCAGGAGCCGGGCAGGCCGCCGACCTGGCCGGGCGGCAGCGTCCCGTCCCGCACCGCCGCGAAGAACGGTGGGGTCGCCTCGGGGTCGAGCAGCACGGTCGACCCGATGCCACCGGGGCGGTAGTCGACGTCGACGATGGGGGGTGTGCCTGTCAGGCCACCCTCGCCGTTGGCCGCCCGGAAGGCGAGCGCGAGGCGGGCGACGTCGAGGATCCCGGCCTCCTCGTCGAACGTCACGGCGTCCGTGCCGGCCCGCACCAGCGAGACCTGTGCACCGGGGCGCAGCAGGAGCGAGCCGGGACTCACCTCGCCCATGACCGCACCGATGAGCTGACGCTGACGCTGCGCGCGTCCGATGTCGCCGGACGGGTCGGCCTTGCGCATCCGCGCGAAGGCCAGCGCGCCCGCACCGTCGACGTCGTGGCAGCCCGCCGTCCAGACCATGCCGGAGTCGGGGTCGTCGACGTCACCGTCGTAGCAGAGGTTGACGCCACCGACGGCGTCGACCAGACCGGCCACCCCGCCCATGCCGATCTCCACGTAGTGGTCGACGGTCAGACCGGTGACGGCCTCGACGCTGCTGACGAGCAGGGGAGCGCCACCGAACGTGTAGGCGGCGTTGAGCTTGCCGGGGCCGTGGCCCGGGATGTCGACGTAGGTGTCCCGGGGCAGCGAGATGAGGGCCGTCGGCCCGTCCGCCGGGTCGTGCAGCACGAGGATCGTGTCGGTCCGCTGACCCTCGGTGCCGTCCTCGGCGATCCCGCCCTCGCCGCCGCGGGCGTCCGAGCCCGCCAGGAGGTAGGTCGTGCCGGGCGTCCCCGCCGCGCCCGAGAGCGCCGCGGTGTGCTGGATGCGGCCGTTCGCCCAGACCACGAGCCCGATCGTCCACCCGAGGACGACCACCAGGACGAGCGAGACCATGGTGAGCGCCAGCCGGGACCTGCGCGAGCCGCGGCTCGTGCGAGCGCCGCTCGGGGGAGCGGGAGGCCCGCCCGCAGGAGGCGCCGTGCGCTCGACAGGGGTGCGCGCCGCCGTGGCGCGGCCCGTCGTCCGTCGGGGTGCCGCCGGACGTGGGGCCCCCGTCGGACGCACCGCCGTCGGGCGGTCGGTCGTCGGGCGGCCGGTCGTCGAACGGTCGGTCGTCGAACGGTCGGCCGTCGGGCGGGCGGACGAGCCGGGGACGTCGGTCGCCCCGGGGCGGGCGCCGTCACGCGGCACGGGGTCACGGCGCACGGGCCGGGCCGGCGCCGCGGCCGCACCGGACGGGGCGAAGGACGCGGGACGTCGTGGGGGTGCGCCGGCACCGGACGCACCGGCGGGCGTGGGGCCCGCTGCGTCGCCGGCGGGCACCGACCGTCCGCCGGACCCGCGCGCCACGACCCGTGCCGGGGGTGCCGGCCGGGGTCGCGTCGGACCCACCGGGCGGGCACCCGCGGCGTCCGGGCGGGGGCGTTCGACCTCCGGGCGGATGACGGGCGGCTGGTCGTCCTTGCGTGGTCCCACGTCGCCCACCGCTCAGCAGGTAGCCGTCGAGATGTCCGCGGGCGAGATCGCATCCGTGCCGGGGGTGGGCGGCGCCGTCGGCTCCGCCGCCACCGGCGGCTCGGCCGCGGGCGGCGGGGTGGCCGTGTCGTCGGCCGGCGCGGTCGGCTCCGGTGCCGGGTCCGGCTCCCCGAGCATGGGGACGTCGGCGGCCATGTTCGCCCAGATGGCGTCGGCCTCGGCGGTCCACTCCACGCGGTTGCGGTCGCTGCGTGCGGGCGCCCACGGGACCGTCATGAGCTTGATGCTCTCACGGTCGATGCTCCGCAGGCTGAAGGCGAGGCCGGTCAGGTCGCCGAGCGACAGGTTCGTCGTGACCGACTGCGTCGCGGCGCTGAGGAACTGCGCGAGTTGACCGGCGTCCGTGAGGACGTTCTTGGAGAGCACCTCGTTGGCCACGCTCGCGATGAGCACCTGCTGGCGCCCGGCACGGGCGGTGTCCGAGCCGTCGAACCCGGTGCCGTGGCGCGCGCGGGCGTACTGCAGCGCCACCACCCCGTCCAGGCGGTGCACGCCGGCCGTGAGGTCGAGGCCCGTGTACTTGTCCTTCACGTCCTGCGGGATGCACATGTCGACGCCGCCGATGGCGTTGATCATGTTCTGGAAGCCCGCGAAGTCGACGATCACGACGTGGTCGATGGTCAGGCCGGTGTTGGCCTGGACGGTCGACACGGTGCAGGCGGCGGCCGAGTCGATGTCCCCGCCGCGGTCCCAGCCGAGGGCGAAGGCCGAGTTGAACATGGCGTTGCGCTGCGGCTTCGTCGTCGACCCGTTGGTCAGGGCGCACTCGGGGATGTCCACGAGCGAGTCGCGCGGGATGGACACCATCTCGATGCGGCTGCGGTCGGCCGAGATGTGGACGACGATCGTGGTGTCGGACCGCATGCCCTCCTCGGCGCCACCGATCGCCTCGTTCGCCCCGTCCCGCTGGTCCGAGCCGAGGACCAGGACGTTGACGGCGCGTCCTGCGGCGGCGTCGGCCGGGTCCGGCGCGACCGACGGTGTGGGGGCGGCCACCACCAGGTCGTCGAGGTCGAGCCCGTCGACGTTCGTCGTCAGCTTCGTCGCGAAGGCGGCACCGCCGGCGACGCCGAACACGAGCACCGTCGTGGCCGCCAGGGCGACGCCGCGCAGCACCCGGTGCGAGTGCTGGGAACGGGCGTGTCGCGGGGCGCGGGCGCGCCTCTGTGCGGCGTGGCGGGAGGTCACGTGGTGATCGTAGGGGAGTGCTCGGCGGGGGTGCGGGAGCGCGGGGTTCGGGCCCGGTGGAGAATCTGTGCAGATGGCGCCACCGGGCCGGTGGACCCCGGCGTCAGCGTCCCAGGACCGCGTACTTGGCCTCGGTCGCGTCCTTCTGCGGACGCCACCACGCCTCGTTCGCGCGGTACCAGTCGATCGTCGCCGCGAGGCCGTCGCGGAACGTGGTGTACCGCGGCTCCCAGCCGAGCTCGGTGCGCAGCTTGGTCGCGTCGATGGCGTACCGCAGGTCGTGCCCGGGGCGGTCGTTCACGTGGTCGTAGGCGTCGGCCGGCTGCCCCATCAGCTCGAGGATCAGCTCGATGACGGACTTGTTGTCCTTCTCGCCGTCGGCGCCGATGAGGTAGGTCTCGCCCAGGCGCCCGGCCTCGATGATCCGCCACACGGCCGAGTTGTGGTCCTCGACGTGGATCCAGTCGCGGACGTTCTCCCCGGTGCCGTAGAGCTTGGGGCGCACGCCGTCCAGGACGTTGGTGACCTGGCGCGGGATGAACTTCTCGACGTGCTGGTACGGCCCGTAGTTGTTGGAGCAGTTCGAGATCGTCGCGCGCACGCCGAAGCTGCGGGCCCAGGCGCGCACGAGCAGGTCGGACGACGCCTTGGTCGACGAGTACGGGCTCGACGGGTTGTACGGGGTGTCCGGCGTGAACTTCGCCGGGTCGTCCAGCTCGAGGTCGCCGTAGACCTCGTCGGTGGAGACGTGGTGGAAGCGCACGTCGTGACGCCGCACCGCCTCGAGCAGCTGGTAGGTGCCGATGACGTTGGTCCGGACGAAGGGCCACGGGTCGTGCAGCGAGTTGTCGTTGTGCGACTCGGCCGCGAAGTGGACCACGAGGTCGGACTCCTTGACCAGCGCGTCGACGACGTCGGGGTCGGCGATGTCGCCCTTGGCGAGCACCACCTTGTCGGCGACCGGCTCCAGGCTGCGCTCGTCCCCCGCGTACGTGAGCGCGTCGAGCACGGTGACGTGCACGTCCGGGCGCTCGCGGACGGTCTGGTGGACGAAGTTGGAGCCGATGAAACCGGCTCCGCCGGTGACGAGCATGCGCATGGTGAGGGTTCCTCCGGGTCGGTGGTCGAGGGCAAGCGTAGTTGTTGAGGCACGCGTCCCGGTGACGATCCGGGCGGACGGGGGCCGTCGCGGCGGTGCCGGTCGGGCCGGTGCCCTGTGGACCCCCGGGTCGTCGCTGGTACCGTTTCCGGTTGCGCACGCCGGGCGCGGCCACCCGAAGCCCGACGTGCCCCCCTGCCGCCTGCAGACACCGGCGGACCCGTTCGACGAACGACGACCGGCGGACCTGCCGTCGTCGGGCCAGGAGTGAGCGATGCTCGACCGTACGACCACGGCGCGCCTGCTGTACGCCGTTTCCCGGGGCGACGCAGGGCACGCGGAGCGTCTGCTCGGTGCGGCGCCGGACCTCGACGAGGACCTGCGTTCCGTGCTCGTCGGCCTGGTGCGCGACGGGAGCACGCCCGAGCGCACGGCCCGGGCCCTCGGGGACGCGCTCAACGACGTCGGTGCGGAGAAGGACGTCGTCAACGAGTGCTACCGGGCGGCCTTCTACCTCGGTGACCGCTGGGCCGAGCTCTCCGAGAACCCGCTCTACGCGTACTTCCTCGCCAACCGCGCCGGCGGCGTGCTGCACAAGTGGCCCCACTACTTCCCGATCTACCACCGGCACCTCGAGCGGTTCCGCGGGCGGCCCGTGCGGGTCCTCGAGATCGGCGTCTACCGCGGCGGCGGGCTCGCGATGTGGCGGCAGTACTTCGGGCCCGAGGCGGTCATCGTCGGGGCCGACATCGACGAGGCCGCGGCGCGCGCCACGGCGGGACGGTTCGTGGTCGAGCTGGGCGACCAGTCGGACCCCGCCTTCCTGCGGCGGCTGCACGAGCGCCACGGGCCGTTCGACGTCGTCATCGACGACGGCGGGCACACGATGGAGCAGCAGATCGTCACGGCGCAGACGCTGTTCCCGCTGATCAACGACGGCGGCGTGCTCCTCGTCGAGGACACCCACACGTCGTACTGGCCGGCGTTCGGCGGCGGGCTGGGGGCGGAGGGCTCGTTCACGACGTGGGCGACGCGCCGCGTCGACGACCTCAACGCCCAGCACCACCGCGACCTGGACCGGACCTCGGTCTGGGCGAACGAGCTCGGGGGCATGCACTTCTACGACTCGGTCGTCGTCTTCGACCGTGAGCGCCGTTTCCGCTCGTTCGACGAGGTGGCCGGCGGGTCGTCCTACATCCTGGCCGACCAGGTGTCCGAGCGGATCGCGGTCGAGTCGGCGGCGGAGCGGGAGCGCGTGCGCGAGGAGCTGGCGGTCGTCCGGGAGCGGTCGGAGCGGCTCGAGGCGCAGCTGCGCGACGCCGGGACCGCGACGCCGGGCGCCGCGGCCGACCCGGTGCTGGAGGAGAGGCTGCTCGCGGCGCGGGCGGAGCGCAGCGACCTGCTCAGCCGGCTGGAGTCGACCGAGCGCGCCGCCGCCGAGCGGGCCGCCGCCGTCGACGTGCTCACCGACCGGCTGGCCGCCACGGAGGAGAAGCTGCGGCTGCTCGAGCGCTCGGTGTCGTGGCGCGTGACCTCCCCGCTGCGTGCCGTCCGGCGCCGGACGGGGCGCCGTTAGCCTGGGTCGGGCCGTCGTCGCGGGCGCAGAACGTACGCTGGTGCGCGGTCGTCGGCCGACGGGCGCACGGCGGGAGCCGGCGTCCGGTGCGGGCGATCCGTCCGCACGGTCGCAGACGTCGCGTCGTGGCCCGCGGGCCGACACACAGGAGGATGAGTGAGCACGCCAGCAATCGAGGTCGAGGGGGTCTCGAAGCGGTTCCGGATCTACCACGAGCGGAACCAGTCCCTGAAGTCGGCGGTCATGCGCCGCCGGCGGGCGGACTTCGAGGAGTTCTGGGCGCTCGACGACGTGTCGTTCGAGATCCCGCAGGGGACGACGTTCGGTCTGATCGGTGACAACGGGTCCGGCAAGTCGACGCTGCTCAAGACGATGGCCAAGATCCTCCACCCGGACCGCGGCAGGATCCGGCTGGACGGCCGGGTGGCCGCGCTGCTGGAGGTCGGGTCGGGGTTCCATCCCGAGCTGTCCGGCCGGGACAACGTCCGCCTCAACGGGGCGATCCTCGGGATGTCCCGCGCGGAGATCGACCGGAAGTTCGACGCCATCGTCGACTTCGCCGGCGTCGAGCAGTTCATCGACCAGCCGGTGAAGAACTACTCGTCCGGGATGTACGTCCGGCTCGGCTTCGCCATCGCGATCAACGTCGACCCCGAGATCCTGCTCGTGGACGAGGTGCTGGCCGTCGGTGACGCCGCGTTCCAGGACAAGTGCGCCGAGAAGTTCGTCGACTTCAAGCGCGAGGGACGCACGGTCGTCGTCGTGAGCCACTCCCTGCCGTCGCTGCAGAACATGTGCGACGAGGTCGCGTGGCTCTCGCACGGCAAGCTCGTGGAGTCCGGGACGGCCTCGCCGATCCTCGACCGCTACCTGGAGTCCACCCGTGCCGACGCGCACGTCGACGCCGACGGTGCCAGCCACTGGGGGAGCGGCGAGGCGACCATCGACGCCGTCGAGCTGCTCACCGACGGTGAGCGCGTGGACCGGCCGCTGCACACCGGTGACGAGGTCACGGTCCGGGTGCACTACACCGCCCGCCAGCGCGTCGAGCGTCCCGTCTTCGGGCTGGCGATCTGGTCGAAGGGCGGCGTGCACCTGTGGGCGAACAACAGCCGGGACACGGACCGCCCCGTGGAGGCCATCGAGGGGCGGGGCGTGCGTGACTGCACCGTGCCGGCCCTGGCGCTCCAGAACGGGTCGTTCCGCGTCGACGCGGCCATCACCGACCCGACGACCACGCACGTCTACGACTACCTGCGCTCGGCCGCCGAGTTCAGCGTCGCGCGGCGCCCGGCGGAGGAGATGGGCGGGTTCGTCGCGCTGAACGGCGCCTGGGCCGACCCCGTCCCGACGGCACCGTCGACGACAGGCGCCTCGCAGGCCTGACGCGGACGGGTGTGCCACCGCTCCGGCGTGCGTGCTTGACCGGCCCCCTGTCGTGCTGCTCCACTTCACGGATGCGTGCAGCGGGGGCTTCAGCAGGACACGGACGTCGGCGGACGGGCGGCGGTGCGCTCACCGCCCTGGCGGTCGGGGGGACCGCCCTGGCACTGGTGCTCGGGGGTGGTCTGCCGGCCTCGGCCGGCACCGTCGGCGGCGGCGCCGTCCCCGCCGGCCCGGCGCCGGTCGTGGAGGCGGCGGGACCCGTGACCCCGTCCGGGTCCACGGCCGCGACCGTGGCGTCACCGACGCCGGTACCCCCGTCGGACCAGCCCCCGCCCACCGGGTCCCCGACGACCGAGTCCCCGACCACCGAGCCGGGGGACGTCACGGTCGACGAGGTCGCGGTCGCCGTCGCCGGAGCCGGGCAGACGGCGCTGCCGGCGGACGCCGCGTCCGATGCGGACATCGCCACGCGCGACGACGCGGCGCAGCGTCGGATCGTCAGCGAGGTCGTCGACGTCGAGGAGTACCACGCGCTCGGTGTCACGTGGGCGCCGGACGGGCCGGCGGGGCTCGAGGTGTCGGTGCGCACCGAGACCGACGGGCAGTGGGGCGAGTGGGTCGAGCTCGAGACCGACGACGCCGCACCGGACGCCGGGACCTCCGAGGCCGCGGCCGCGCAGACCCGCGCGGGGACCGGCTCCGTGTGGATCGGTGGGGCGACCCGCGCCCAGCTGGCGTTCGACACCGAGGCGCGGCAGGCGCAGGACCTGCGCGTGGCGCTGGTGACGTCGCCCCCCGAGCCGGTGTCGACGCCGTCGACCGCCTCGCGGGCGTCGTCCACCTCCGGTGCGTCGCTCGGTTCGGGTGCGTCAGGCGCCCGGGTCCTCGGGACGAGCGTGCCGGCGTCCGGTGCCGTGACCACCGCCGCCGTGGCCGCCGCCGCCACGGCGCCGGGCATCATCTCGCGTGCCGGCTGGGGTGCCGCCCCGCAGCGCTGCGAGTTCGACGTCGCGCCGACCCTGCTCGCCGCCGTGGTCCACCACACGGCCGGCCCCAACTCCTACCGCGACGTCTCCGAGGCCGCGGCCCAGATCCGCGCCGACCAGGCGTACCACCAGAACTCCCGCGGCTGGTGCGACATCGGCTACAACTACCTCGTCGACAAGTGGGGCAACGTCTACGAGGGACGCGCCGGGTCCGGCGACCGGCCCGTCATCGGCGTCCACGCCGGCGGCTTCAACACCTCGACGGTGGGCATCTCGATGCTCGGTGACTACAGCTCGAGCACGCCGCCCGCGGCCACGCAGGAGAGCGTCGCGCGGCTCATCGCCTGGCGCATGGCCGCCTACCACCGCGACCCCACGAGCACGGTCGGGTACACGACGCTCGGTGGTGAGAACTCGAGGTACGGGGCGGGGACGACGCTCGCGCTCCCGGTGGTCGTGTCGCACCGTGACCTCGCCTACACGGCGTGCCCCGGCCAGGCCGGGTACGCGACCCTCGGTGCGATCCGTCAGCGCTCCCGCGACCTCCTCGGTGCCGGCCTGGTGAACCCCGCCCTGTCGCGCAGCACGGTCCCGTACGGGTCGGGCCTGAGCGTCGTGGGGGGCGTCGTCTCCACCGTCGACTGGACGCTCACGGTCAACGACGAGCGCAGCGGCGCGACCGTCGCGCGCAGGATCGGCAGCACCGGGCCGTCCGGCGGGGGAGCGATCATCACCTGGGACGGGCGGTCGGACGCCGGGCAGTACCTCGGGGCGGGTCGCTACCGGCTGACCGTCACCGGGACGCAGGGCGGCACCGGCGCGACGGTCGTGCCGTGGAGCTCGACGTTCACGGTCGAGGGCAGCCAGGACCCCGCACCGGTCCCGGAGGTCCCGCTGGGCTCCCGCCTGGGCTTCGTGCCGGTCGCCCCGGCCCGGCTGGTCGATACCCGGCTCACGGGAGCCTCCCTGGGTCCGCACTCCCGCATGGACCTCACCGTCGCCGGTGTGGCGGGTGTCCCGGCCGACGCGCGCGCCGTGGCCATCAACGTCACCGCCGTCCACTCGCAGACCGTGACCCACCTGAGGGTCTGGCCCGCCGGCAGCGCCATGCCCGACACGTCGACCCTCAACACGGACGAGCGGCGGACCAGCGCGTCCGGCACGTTCGTCGGGGTCGGGGGTGACGGCAAGGTGAGCATCTACAACCACAGCGGCTCGACGCACGTCATCGTCGACATCACCGGCTACTTCACCGACGGTGCGAGCGGGGCCGGGTACGTGCCGCTCGACGCCGGTGTGCGGCTGCTCGACTCCCGGAGCGACGGCGGCCGGCTGACCTCGGCGGCCACCCGGCGCGTGCAGGTGGCGGGGCGCGAGGGGATCCCGTCGGACGCGAGCGCCGTCGTCATGAACCTCACGTCCGTGGGCCCGTCGGGCGTCGGCAACGTCGTCGCCTACCCGAGCGGCGGTGCGCGGCCGACGGTGTCGAGCGTCAACCACTACGTGGGTGACAACGTCAGCAACCGCCAGGTGATCCCGCTCGGTGCCGACGGCGCGGTCGACCTGGCTCTCCAGGGCGCGGCCGCCGACGTCGTGGTCGACGTGGTCGGGTGGTTCGGCCCCGGCGGCACCACCTACTACACGCCGCAGGTGCCCGCGCGCGCCGTCGACTCCCGCGGTGAGGGTGGCCCGCTCGGTGCCGGCGCCGTCCGGACGGTCGACCTGCGTCGCGCCGGCGTACCGGACGGGGCCCGGGCGGTCGCCGCGGTGCTCACCGCGACCCAGCAGACCGAGATGACCTTCCTGACGGCGTGGCGGCCGGGGCTGCCCAGGCCCCTGGCGTCGGACCTCAACACCGGCAACGGACGGGACCAGGCCAACCTGGTCGTCCCGGCGGTCTCCGCGGACGAGAGCATCCAGGTGTACAACGACCGGGGCACCACCCAGGTGATCGTCGACGTGCAGGGCTGGTTCGAGCCCCGCCCGCCCCGCTAGCCCCGCGCCCGCCCACCCGCACGAGCCGCCCGCACGAGCCGCCCGCGGCGGTGCGGGTGGCGGTGCGGGTGGCGGTGCGGGTGGCGGTGCGCGGGTGGACCGGTCGGGCCGCGGCCGGGCGGTATCGTGGTGCGCTGCCGCCGCTCCGCAGGCGCGTGCGGCGTCCCCATCCTTCTGGCACGGAGGTTCCGTGAGTCTGATCCCCGAAGTCCTCACCTCACGAGAGCTCCTCGTGAACCTCACGCTCCGCGAGGTCAAGGGGAAGTACAAGCGGACGGCGCTCGGGCAGCTGTGGTCGCTGCTGAACCCGCTGGCGCTGATGGTCGTCTACACGCTCGTGTTCTCGGTGATCATCAGGATCGACCCCGGTCCCGGCGACCCCAGCGGCATCGACATCTTCGCCATCTGGCTCATGTGCGCGCTGCTGCCGTGGAGCTTCTTCACCAACGTGGTCAACGGCGGCATGTCGGCCCTGGTCGGCAACGAGAACCTCATCAAGAAGGTGTACTTCCCGCGCTACGTGCTGATCGTCGCCAGCGCCCTGGCCAGCACCTACACGTGGACGATCGAGATGGCGGTGCTCGCCGTCGCCATCCTCCTCGTGGGCGGCAACGTCCTGCCGTACCTGCCGCTCGTGCTCCTGGCCATGGTCGTGCTCCTCGTGTTCTCCCTCGGGGTCGCGATGGCCATGTCGGTGGCCAACGCCTACTTCCGCGACACGCAGCACCTGATGTCGATCCTCTTCATGGTGTGGTTCTACCTGACGCCGATCCTGTACCCGGTCGCGGAGGTCCAGCGCCAGTCGGACCGCGTGGGGCCGGTCCTGGGTGACGTGACGATCGTCGACATCTACCGGCTCAACCCCATGGAGGGGTTCTCCGACGTGTTCCGGTCGCTCCTCTACGACAACCGGCTGCCCGCCTGGGGCTCGGTGCTCGAGTGCGTCGCCTGGGCGGTCGCGGCGTTCGCCGTCGGTGCGTGGGTCTTCCAGCGGCACCAGCGGCGGCTGGCCGAGGTCCTCTGATGGCGGTCGACGTCCCGGTGCGGCGGGTGCTCGTCGTCACGCTCGACACGATCGCCGACCAGATGGCCGGGCCCGCGATCCGGGCGTGGGAGATCGCGCGGCACGTCGCCGCGCAGGGGCACCACGTCCGGCTGGTGACCTTCGGCAGCTGCTCGCGCGTCTCGCCGGAGTTCGAGGTCGCGCGGGTCCGCGTCGAGGACTTCCGTGCCGAGGTCGAGGCCGCGGACGTGGTGGTCCTCCAGGGCTACGTCGCCGCGACCTTCCCGTGGCTGCAGCAGGCGGACGTCGTGCTGGTGGTCGACCTGTACGACCCGTTCCACATCGAGGGGCTGGAGGTCGAGCGGCACCGGCCGCTCGCGGCCCGGGACGCCGCGATGGCGAACGCCCTGCGGGAGCTCTCGGCGCAGGTGTCGCGGGGCGACGTCTTCCTGTGCGCCTCGAGCCGGCAGCGGGACCTGTGGATCGGGCACCTGGCGGCGGCCGGCCGTGTCAACCCCTTGACCTACGACGCGGACCCCACGCTGGCGAACCTCGTGCGCGTCGTGCCGTTCGGGATCTCGCCCGAGCCGCCGGTGGCGACCCGGCACGCCATCAAGGGCACCGTCCCCGGGATCGCCGAGGACGACCTGGTGGTGCTGTGGGGCGGCGGCGTCTACAACTGGTTCGACCCGCTGACGCTCGTGCACGCGATCGACCGGCTGCGTCACGTCGTCCCGAACGTGCGGCTGTACTTCCTCGGGATGCGGCACCCCAACCCCGACGTGCCCGAGATGCGGATGGCCTCCGAGCTCCGCGCGCTGGCGCGGCGGCTCGACCTGGTCGGCACGCACGTCTTCTTCAACGAGGAGTGGGTGGCGTACGAGGAGCGGGCCGACTATCTGCTCGACGCGGACGTCGGGGTGTCCTGCCACTTCCCCGGGATCGAGACCGAGTTCTCCTTCCGCACCCGCCTGCTGGACTACCTCTGGGCGGGGCTCCCCGTCGTCGCCACCGAGGGCGACGCGTTCGCCCCGCTCATCGACGCCGAGGGGCTGGGCCGGACGGTCCCGGCGCGTGACCCGCAGGCCCTGGCGGACGCGCTGGGTGCGCTCCTGGGCGACGAGGAGACCCGTCGGACGGCGCACCAGAACGTCGTGCGGGTCCGTGAGCGGTTCGAGTGGCCCGTGGTCCTCCCACCGGTCGTCGACGTCTGCTCGCACCCGGCACGCGCCGCGGACGCGGAGCGGATGGGGCACGAGGCGGCCCCGCCGGCCGCTCGACGCGTCTGGGGTCCGGGTGACCTCGGCTCCCTCGTGCGGCACCTGCGGCACGCGGGCGTGCGTCACACCTACCGCAAGGTCCTGAACCGGCTGCGGCGACCGGTCGCCTGAGCCGCCGGTACCCGCGGCGCACCGCGTGCGCCGGCCTCTCCGGGCCGGCGCACGCGGCCGTCACCAGCCGGTGCGGTACTGCAGGTGCGGGTCGGACCGCATGACGGGGAACCACCGGGCGGCGAGCGTCCGCACCTCCCAGTCCTCGAGGCGGTGACCCCGCGTCGACGACTCGTAGTGGTGCAGCACCGCGAACGGTGCCGTCACCACCGCGCGGCCCGTCAGCCGCACCTTGTAGCAGTAGTCGACGTCGTTGAAGTTGAGCGGCAGCGCCGGGTCGAACCCGCCCACCTCGACGAAGACGTCACGCGGGGTCAGCAGGCAGGCGCCGGTCACCGCGGCCCAGTCCGTGTCGAGGACCTTCGCCCCGAACGCACCGTCGTCGTCGACCTCCGAGCCGAGCGCGTGGATCGGGAACAGCTCGTCGTCGACGGTGATGCCCACGTGCTGGACCGTGCCCTCGGCGAACAGCAGCTTGGCTCCCACCACGCCGACGGACGGGTCGGCGGCCACCGACACCATGCGCTCCAGCCAGCGGGGCTCCACGACCTCGGTGTCGTCGTTGAGCAACAGCAGGAGCTCACCGCGCGCCGCGCCCGCCCCGTGGTTGACGGACGTCGAGAAGTTGAACGCACCAGGGACCGGGGCGTGGACCAGCCGGTCCCCGAGGTCGGCGCGCAGACCCGCGACGACCGCCTCGGGCGTCCCCTCGCTGGTGACCAGCACGACCTCCCACCGGTCGTACGTCGTGCGGTCGCGCACCGAGCGCAGGCAGCGCTCCACGAGCAGCACGTCCTCGTCGCCGAGCCGTCGCCGGCCGCCCGCGGTGGGCACGACGATCGACACCAGCGGCGGCTCGGTGACGTCGAGCCACGTGCGCGTCCCGCCGGCGGGCGCGTCCTCCACGCGGCCGTGGCGTCCGGTGCGCTCGAGCCGGCCCTCGACGGCGGCCCGGTCCGCGGCGGGGTCGCGTCGCGGCGCGTGGGCGCGGGTGAGGGCGACGGCAGGGACGTGGGCGACCGCGTCCGTGAACTCGGTGACGCGCAGCACGGCGTCGTACTCCTGGGCGCCCTCGGGGCCGTCGAAGCCCCCGGCGCGCTCGAGCACCTGCGCCCGGTGGAACGCCAGGCGGCCGACGTAGGGCAGGGACTCGTCGAGGCGCGGCAGGTGGTCGGGCTTCATGCGGATGCCCGACCCGTCGGGCGACGGCCACTGCTCGTCCGTGTAGACGAGGTCGGTGGCCGGTCGCGCCGCGAGGAGCATCCGCACCGCCGCCAGGGCGCCCGGCTCGAGCTCGTCACCCGCGCCCACGACCGCCACGTAGGTGCCGCGCGCGGCGCGACGGGCCGCCTCCAGCGGCGTGAGGCCGGCCAGGGGCACGACACGCACGCGGTCGTCGGCCGGCTCCGCGTCGCCCGCGACCACGACCTCCCAGCCCTCGTCGTCCTGGCGGTGCACCGAGGCGAGCGTCCGCTCGAGCGCTGCGGCGTCGTGCCCGGCGTCGACGAGCAGGGACAGCAGGAGGGGCGCGCTCATCGGTGCAGCAGGTCGCGCACGACGCGACGCGCGCGCGACGACGCCTTCTCGGCGAGCGGGCGCCGCAGCAGGGCGATCTCTGCCCGTGCCCGTTCCAGCTGGGCCGCGAGCTCACCGGTGCGGGCCAGCTGCTCGCGCAGGAGCCCGTCCCGGACGAGCACCGCCTCGGTGAGCACGTGGCGGGCCGCCGTGGCGGCTGCCAGGCGGTCCTCCAGCGCCGCGATCGCCTCGAGCGTGGCCGTCGGGCCGTGCGTGCGCCGCAGGGTCTCGTCGTTGTCGTGGAGCATGTCGTGCCAGGCGGCGCGCACCTCGACGTGCGTGCCGGCCTCCTCGCTGTGCATGCGTGGAGGTTACTCCACCAGCCGGACCACATCGGATGACCCCTTCGGCTGACCTAGCATGGCCGCATGCGAGTGGTACTGGTGTCAGCGCACTACCCGCCGAACTTCACCAGTGGGGGAACACTCGTCCCGCAGCGGATGGCTCGCGGGCTCGTGGAGCTCGGGCACGACGTGACGGTGTACGCCGGTCACCTGGACGCGTCGGTGGAACCTCTGACGACGTGGGAGGAGACCGACCCGTACGGGGTGCGCGTGCGCTGGGTCTCGACGACCCCGTGGACGGCCTGGTCGGACGAGCGGAACTTCGACAACCCCGACGTGGCGGCCGACTTCGCGGCGTGGGTGCTCGAGGAGCGGCCCGACGTCGTGCACCTGCACTCGCTGCAGACGCTCGGCGGGGGACTGGTCCCGGCCGCGCGCGCGTCGGGCGCCGCGGTCGTGGTCACCATGCACGACTTCTGGTGGACGTGCGCACGCCAGTTCCTGGTGGACCAGGAGATGCGTCCGTGCTCCCTGGTCGTCGACTGCGGCTCGTGCGCGTGCCAGGTCGACCACGCGTGGCTGCTGCGCCGCAACCGGCGGCTCGCGGAGCAGCTGGCGGCCGCGGACCTGGTCCTGGCGCCGTCGGAGTCCGCCGCCCGGGTCATGGCGGCCAACGGCGTGGACCCCGCCCGTCTGCGGGTCGACGAGAACGGCGTGCCCGACGCACGGCCCGCCGGCGCCCCGGTCGGACGCTCCGAGCGGGCCGCGGACGGCACCGTGCGCTTCATGTTCGCGGGCGGCGAGGACCCCATGAAGGGTCTGCCGGTCCTGCTCGACGCGCTGCCCGCCGTCCGGCCCGCGGGCCGGTGGTCCGTCGACCTGTACAACGTCGAGCGGAACGTCGCCCACCCGCAGGCGCACCCGCGGCCCGCGTACGCGCCCGACGACCTCTCCGACGTGCTGGCGGCGCACGACGTGCTCGTCCTGCCGTCGGTCATGCGCGAGTCGCACTCGATCCTCACCCGCGAGGCGCTGGGTGCCGGCCTGGCCGTCATCTGCTCGGACTCCCTCGGCCCCGAGGAGGCGGTCACCGAGGGGGTCAACGGCCTCGTCGTGCCCGCGGGGGACGCCGCCGCGCTGGCGGCGGCGATGACCCGTGTGGTCGACGACCCCGCCCTGCTGGCCGGCATGCGAGCGCACGCGGTCGAGTTCCGCGCGCGCACCGTCGAGGACCAGGTCGCCGGCCTCGACGCGATGTACTCCGAGCTGCTGGGTGCGCAGGACGACGCCGCACGGCTCCGGACGTCGCAGCGGGAGCTCGAGGAGGTCGAGGACGACCTGCTGGGCCGCGTCCTGTTCGTCGTCGGCATCGGCGGTGCGCCCCTGCGGTACCGCGCCCAGCTCCCCGCCGAGGCGCTCGCGTCGCTCGGTGTCGACGCGGTCGTGCGCCACTACCGGGACCCGGAGATCCTGTCGCTCGCCGACGAGGTGGACGCTGTCGTGCTGTACCGGGTGCCGGCCACGCACGAGGTCGCCTCGTTCGTCGAGCGGGTCCGGGCGCGGGACCGCGCCGTCCCGGTGCTCTTCGACATCGACGACCTCATCGTGGACCCGGGGCTGCGCGGGCAGGTGCACGGCCTCGACGGACTGACCGCGGACGAGCTGGACCTGTGGTGGCGCGGTGTCGCGCGGTACCGCACGACGCTCGAGATGTGCGACGGGTACATCGGCAGCACCAACGAGCTCTGCGCCCGGGTGGGTGCCCTCACGGGTATGCCGACCTACCGGTTCGCCAACGGCGTCGGCGCGGTGCTCGGCCGCATCTCGGAGCGGGCGATGAGCGCGCCCCGCACGCCGGGGCCGCTGCGGATCGGGTACTTCAGCGGGACGACGACCCACGACGCGGACTGGGCGCTGGTGGAGCCGGCGGTCGCCCGCGTCCTGGCACGCCACCCCGACGTCGAGCTGTGGCTCGGCGGGCACCTGCGCACGGGGGACGCGCTGGCGGGCCTGGGGGACAGGGTCCGGCGGTTCCCGATGATGGCGTGGACCGAGCTGCCCACCCGGCTGCGCCAGCTCGACGTGAACCTCGCCCCCCTGGTGCCGGACAGCGTCTTCAACGAGGCGAAGTCGGCGATCAAGTGGCTGGAGGCGGCGCTCGTCGCGACACCGACCGTCGCGTCGCCGACCGAGCCCTTCCGCGAGGCGATCGAGGACGGGGTCACCGGCCTGCTGGCCGTGGGCGTCGACGACTGGGAGAAGGCACTCGAGGCGCTGCTCACCGACGACGCGTACCGCGAGCGGATGGGGGCCCGCGCGCGGCGTGCCGCGCTGCTGCGCTGGGCCCCGTCCCTCCAGGGACGGGTGTACCGGCGGATCCTGCGGGACGCCCTGGAGCACAACGTCGTCGCGGGCGGTCCCCGGGTCAGCGCGTGGGAGCCCGTGCTCGACCACGAGCCCTGGGAGCCGGCGGCCCACGTGTGGGTCGACGCGTACCCCCCGCGCGGCGACGAGGTGGTGCACCACCACCCGCTGCGTCTCAAGGCGATGGCCGCGCGCCGGGTCCTGGCCCAGCAGGGCGTGGGCGGCCTGGCCCGGGCCGCGTGGCGCCGGCTGCGGTGAGCCGGCGCCACGCGGCGACGCCTCAGCGCAGCGGACCCGTCCGGCCCCGCACGCCGTCGAGCGCGCCGCGCAGCATCAGCGGCACGCGCCGGCGTCGCGGTGCGACGGCGACGACGTAGTACCCGACGTACTTCAGCAGCCACCAGAGGTACCCCACGCGCCAGGCCGGGGGCAGCAGGGGCGAGCGCACCAGCAGCACCGTGTTGCGGACCATGTAGTAGTTGCGCGTCACCGACTGCACGTGCACGGTGCGGCCGCGTCCCGGCACGGTGCGCGGCGACTCCCCGAGCTCGTGCTGCAGCTCGGCACCGACGACGGCCAGCAGCTGCCAACCGGCGGCGCGGGCGCGCACGCCCCACTCCAGGTCGACGTGGTCGATGAAGAAGTCGTCGCGCATCGGCCCGACCGCGTCGAGCGCCCGCACGTCGACCAGGCACCCGGACGCGATGAGGAACGCGGCCGGCACGCGGGCGCCCTCGACGTCGGGCAGGTCCACGCGCCGCGGACCCCACCGGCGCGCCGCGTACACGAAGGGCGGCTCACCGTCCCGCGCGTCGCGTGCCACCGCCCCGACGGCCGCCACGGGACGACCGTCGTCGGCCGGGGTGGCGGAGGCCGCGAGGAGCCGGCGCACCATGTCGGGGGCGGGCACGGAGTCCTGGTCCAGCAGCAGCACGTGCGTCGCACCGAGGGCGCGTGCACGGTCGCAACCCCGGTTCTGGGCGGTGGCGATGCCGAGGTTCGTGCCGAGCTCGACCGTCTGCGCACCGACGTGCGCGGCCGCCGCGCGCACGGCTGCCAGGGTGTCGGGGCCCGAGCCGTTGTCGACCACGACCACGGCGTCCACCTGCGGCGCGGTCGCCGTGAGCAGCGCGCTCAGCGCGGCGGGGTCCGGGTGGTACGTGACGACGACCGCGACGACGTGGGCGCCCTCAGGCATCGAGGGTCGCGAGGAACGCCTGCACCTCGTCGTAGCCGGGCAGGATGCCCTGCTGCCGTGCCTCGTCGAGCGTCGGCGCCTCGGCGTCCTTCGGGGACAGCTGCGGCGTCAGCGGGCTGCCGTCGCGGCCGGTGGTCGGCCACTCGATGCCGATGGCCGGGTCCAGGGGGTGCACGCCGTGCTCGCGGCCGGGCGCGTACGGCGCCGAGCACAGGTAGACCACCGTCGAGCCGTCCTCCAGCGACATGAACGCGTGACCCAGGCCCTCGGGCAGGTAGATGACGCGGCGGTCGACGTCGTCCAGGAGGACGGTGTCCCACTGGCCGTACGTGGGGGAGCCGACGCGGATGTCGACGACCACGTCCAGGACCGCGCCCTTGACGCAGGTCACGTACTTGGCCTGCGACGGCGGCACCTCGGCGAAGTGGATGCCGCGCAGCACCCCGGCGGCCGACACGGACGCGTTCGCCTGGGCGAGGTTCAGCCGGTGTCCCACCGCCTCCTCGAAGGAGGCCTCCGTGAACCACTCGAGGAACGCGCCGCGCGCGTCCCCGTGCTGGCGGGGGGTCAGCTCCAGGGCACCGGGCACTCGCAACTCTCGGACCTGCATCACATCTCCTTGCTCGGACGGGGGCACCAGGCTACGGGAGCGCGGGGCGCCGCCGGGGCTCAGGGTGTGTCGACGGCCCGGCACGTCAGCGACGTCGGCGGGCCGCCGTGGCTGTCCAGCACGCTCACGCACACCTCGTGCCGTCCCGGGGTCGCGGGCGCCGTCACCTGGTAGCCGTGCCTGGTCCCGACCCCGAAGCCGGCGAGGTCGGGGCGCTCGCGGTCGGCCTGCACCGCCGTCACCGCGCCGTCCACCGTCAGGTGCACGGTGACGGGGCCCACGGTGTCGTGGTCGAGCGCCCAGCCCGTCGCCGTCACCGACCCGGCGGCCGTGGTCAGCGCGTCCACGAAGCCGACCGGCGGACGGCTGTCGGCGAGCACGGTGACCGTGCGGCACCCGAGCAGCGGGTTGTTGCCCGGTGTGCTGTTGATCGCGTAGAGGCAGACGTCGTGGCGCCCGGGCGGCACCGCGAGCGAGCCGACGAACCCGTGGGCCGCACCCAGCCCGAACGGGGCCACGAGGTCGGGCCGGTCACGGTCGGCCGTGAGCGCGGCGCCGGTGCCCCCGGCGTACACGTGGACGGGGATCGAGGCGGACGTGTCCGGGTCGATCGCCCAGCCCCGCACGGTCACCGAACCGGGACCGGGGGTGACGAAGTCGATGAAGCCGACCGGGTCGCGGTTGACGACGGTGACGGTGCGGCACCCCAGCGACCTGTTCGGCCCCGGCGTGGCGTTGATGGCGTAGACGCACACCTCCTGGCGTCCCGCGGCGGCGGGCAGCGTCACCGAGAACCCGTGGTCGGGCCCCTTGCCGAACCCGGCGAGGTCGGGCCGGGGGGCGTCGGCCCGCACCGCGTGGCCCGCCGAGCCCACGTACACGTGGACGTCGATGGGGGCGGAGGTGTCCGGGTCGATCGCCCAGCCCTTGACCGTGACGTCCGACGCCGACGCGGTGACCGAGTCGAGGAAGCCGGTCGGCAGGTTGTTGGTCACCGTCACGGTGCGGCACCCCAGGTCCGCGTCACGTCCCGGGGCGCTCTTGTGGGCGGTCACGCACACGCGGTGCGTCCCGACGGCGGCGGGTACGCGCACGGAGAACCCGTGGTGGGCGCCCGTGCCGAAGACGGCGTCGACGTCGGGCCGGTGCACGTCCGCGCGCGCCTCGGTCGCCACCCCGTCGACCGTCACCGTGAGCGGCACCGCGGTGCCGGTGGCGTCCGGGTCGAAGACCCAGCCCCTGGCGGTGAGCGACTCGGCGTCCGCGGACAGGTCGTCGAACATGCCCGTCAGCGGGCTCGGCACGACGACGTCGCGGCACCCGAGCTGGGTGTTCGAGGAGATCCCGTCGGAGTCGATGGCCCACACGCAGACCCGCTGCGGCCCGGGCTGGGCCCGCATGGTCGTCGAGTAGCCGTGGCGCTCGCCCTTGCCGAAGACGGCGTCGACATCCGGCCTCGGCAGGTCCGCGACGAAGGCCTGCGACGCCGGACCCACGTACATGTGCACCTGGACGGGGTCGCGCGTGTCGGGGTCGAGCGCCCACCCGGTCGCGGTGACGTCCTGCCCGTCGACCGTGACGGAGTCGAGGAAGCCGAACGGGGCCTCACCGGTGGGCGAGCCGAACCAGTCGACGAAGTAGCTGTAGAAGTTGCGGTTGCCGTACGACGAGCACGCGTCGCCGGTGCCGTAGCCCGCCGCCAGCGCGGCGGCGTTCGGCTGGTAGGGCGTGTAGTTGTACAGGCCCGCCGTCGCCTGGTTGCGGATGAGCACCGGGGACGTGCCGCACGCGGCGTTCGGGTGGTACCGGACGTTGTTGACCAGACCGGCGCGGTGGGCGTACCGGGTGGGGTTGGCGGCGTAGTTCCGGAACTGGGACGCCGCCGAGTACACCTGGTTGAAGAACCCGTAGTACTGCGTGTCACACGCCGCGGTGTCCGGGCAGCCGTACCCCATCGCCTTCTGGTACGTGGCCGGCGGGCGGCCGGCGCGGGCGGTCACCAGACCCTGCTCCTTCTGCAGCGTCACGAGCAGGACCTGCGGGTTGATGCCGCAGGCCGCGGCGACCTTGGTGATGATCGCGGCGGCGCTCTCCCCGGCGGCGCCGCTGTAGGCCGCACAGCGGGCGGTCGCCGCGCGCGACGAGGTCGACTCGGTGTAGCTGCGCAGGCACGTGCTGCCCGCCGCGGGCACGCAGTCCGCGCCCTTCTGGTCGAGGAACCGCTGCACGTCGGCCTGCGACATGCTGCCGGCGGCCCAGAAGACCTCGTCGCTGATGATGTACCCGGGGTCGAACCGCGACAGGTCCGCCGCGGCGGCCGGCGCCGCCGGCCCCACCACGACGCCTCCGACACCCACGACGGCCACCAGGGCCCCCAGGGCGACGGCCAGCAGCGCGCGCAGCACGGGCCGGCTCATGCCGGCACCTCGAGCGTGGTCGGCTCGGCAGCGCCCTCGTGCGCCCCCGACACGTACCGGAGCGTCACCGTCCACGCCCCGGCGGTCAGCTGCGCGGCGGGCACGTCGATGCTGCAGGACGTCGTCGCCACGTCGGGGACCGCCGGTGCCTCGACCACCACGTCGGCGGTGCCGGGCCGCGTGAGCGTGGCGCGGCACGTACCGCCGCTCTCGACGGTCTCGGCGTACCCGGACACCACGGCGCGGTCGCCCGCCCAGGCGGCGATGGTGAGCACGACCGGCACCGTGCCGGTGCCGGGGTCCGCCCCGGCGTCCGGGCCGTCCGCCGTGCCGTCACCCGTCCCCGCGTCGGCGCCGCCCGCCTCGGGGTCCGTGCCCGCGGGGTCGTCCGCGCCGGGGGTCGTGCCCGCAGCGGGCTCGTCGCCCGCCGACGGGGAGGCGCTGGTGGACGCCGTGGGGACCGGGGTGGCGGCGCCGTCGCCGGGGGTCCCGGTCGAGCACCCGGTGGTCGCCGCGAGCGTGCCGACGAGGAGCAGGGCGGCGAACGCGTGGGCGCGGCGGCCGGTGGCGGCCCGGCCCGGCGCCCACCCCGGTGTCGAGGGCGTGCGAGGCATGCGGCAGGTCTCCGATCGAGGGGCGCGGTCCTGCGCACGCTAACCTCTGAGCCTGAGAAGCCGGACCCGTCCTCGGGCGTGTCGCCACGGCCGCCCGGATCGTCCGCATATGTGCCGCGGCGAGCCCGGTGGTGCAGCGGGCGGTGCCACCGCGGAGCGTCCGGGAGGCGGTGGTGGAAGGGGTTGCGCAGCGTGAGGTGGCTGGTCGTCGGGGCGAACGGGATGCTGGGCACCGACCTCGTGGAGGTGGTCTCGCGCGCCGGTCACGACGTCGTCGCGTCGGACCGCGACGAGCTCGACATCACGCATCCGGAGCGCACGCCCGAGCTGTTCGACGGCGTCGACGTCGTCGTGAACTGTGCCGCGTGGACGGCCGTCGATGCCGCGGAGGAGCAGGAGGGTGCCGCGTTCACGCTCAACGGCACGGCGCCCGGGCTCCTGGCCCGCGAGTGCCGCCGTGTCGGGGCGCGGCTCGTCCAAATCTCCACGGACTACGTCTTCGCCGGCGACGCCGACCAGCCGTACGCCGAGGACGCCCCGATGCGTCCCGTGTCCGCCTACGGCCGCACCAAGGCGGCCGGCGAGTGGGCGGTCCGGGCCGAGACCCCCGACCACCTGGTGATCCGCACGGCCTGGCTCTACGGCGCCCACGGCGCGTGCTTCCCGCGCACGATCGCGCGTGCGGCGGCGGAGCGCGGCGGCCTCGACGTCATCGACGACCAGGTCGGGCAGCCGACGTGGACCGTGGACCTCGCGGGTCTCGTGCTGCGCCTCGTCGAGGCCGGGGTGCCCTCCGGCACCTACCACGGCACGTCGCAGGGCAGCACGTCGTGGTGGGGCTTCGCGCGCACCGTCGTCGGGTCCGCGGGGCTCGACCCGCAGATCGTGCGCCCCACGACCAGCGAGGCCTTCGTCCGGCCGGCGCCCCGCCCGGCGTACTCGGTGCTCGGTCACGACGCGCTGCGCCGCGTCGGCGTCGAGCCGATCGGCGACTGGGCCGAGCGCTGGGAGCAGGCCGCGGCCTCGGTGCTCGCCGGCTGAGGGCCGACCGCGGCGCGACCGCTGCTAGATTGTCCCGGTCGTCCGTCGCGGCCCGTCACCCACGACGGCACCCGCCGGTGAGCCGTCCGCACACGTGACCGGCTCCCTGCCGCGTCCGACGCGCCGGATCACCCCGCCCGGAAGAAGGTGCACACGCACGCCATGACGATCGACATCCTCCTGCCGTACTGGGGGCCGCCGGCGTACCTGTACGAGGCCGTCGACAGCGTGCGTGCGCAGACCGAGCAGGACTGGCGGCTCGTCGTCGTCGACGACTGCTACCCCGACCCGGCCGTCGCGCAGTGGTTCGCCGCCCTCGACGACCCCCGTGTCGAGTACCACCGCAACGAGACGAACCAGGGCATCACGGAGAACTACCGGCGGTGCCTGGCGCACGCCCGGGCCGACTGGGTGGTCTTCCTGGGGTGCGACGACGTGATGCACCCGAACTACCTCGCCGTGGTCGGTGACGCCGTGGCCGCCCACCCCGAGGTCGCGGTGGTCCAGCCGGGTGTCCGCGTGATCGACGCCGACGGGCGACCGGTGCGCCCGCTGGTCGACCGGGTCAAGCAGGAGGTCGTGCGACCGCGGGCGCACGGGGCCACCGTGCTGCGCGGTGAGCGCCTGGCCGCCAACCTGCTGACGGGGGACTGGCTGTACTGGCCGTCGCTGCTCATCTCGCGCCGGTCGCTCGAGATCGGGTTCCGCGAGGGATTCCCGATGATCCAGGACCTCGCGATCGTCATGGACATCGTCTTCGACGGCGGCGCGCTGCTGTACGTCCCCACGGAGTGCTTCTCCTACCGCCGCCACCGCTCGAGCGCCTCGGCGTCGGGCGCCTTCGACGGTTCGCGGTTCGTCGACGAGGCGCGCTACTTCGAGGTCGCCGCCGATCGCGCCGCCGCGCTCGGGTGGCGTCGCGCCGAGGCGGCGGCGCGGGCACGTCTGACGTCGCGCGCGCACGCCCTGACGCTCCTGCCGGGGATCGCCGCCAGCCGCAACTGGCCGGCGGCGCGCGTCCTCGCGCGGCACGCGCTCGGTCGCTGAGCGACCGGCCGGATGCGGACACCGCACGACCGAGACGAAGGTGGATCACCTGTGAGCACGAGGACCTGTCTGGTGACGGGTGGCGCCGGCTTCATCGGCTGCGCCGTGTCGAGGGGTCTGGCCGACGACTTCGACCGCGTCGTGGTGCTGGACAACCTGCACCCGCAGATCCACCCGCAGCCGCTCCGGCCCGCCGCGCTGGACGAGCGTGTCGAGCTCGTCGTGGGGGACGTCGCGTCGGCCGCCGACTGGGACGCCCTGCTGGCCGACGTGGAGCCGGACACCGTCCTGCACCTCGCGGCGGAGACGGGCACGGGGCAGTCGCTCACCGAGTCGAGCCGGCACGCCCGGACCAACGTCGTCGGCACCAGCGAGATGCTCGACGCGTTCCGCCGGTCCGGTCGGCTGCCGCGACGCATCGTGCTCACCAGCAGCCGAGCCGTGTACGGCGAGGGCGCCTGGCGCCGCCAGGACGGCACGCTGCACTACCCGGGACCCCGCCCGCAGGCGATGCTCGAGCGCGGCGAGTGGGACCATCCCGGCGCCGTGCCGGTGCCGATGGCCGCCGCGACGGTCGCCCCCGCCCCGGCGAGCGTGTACGGCGCGACCAAGCTGGCGCAGGAGCACCTCGTGACCCTGTGGGCCGACGCCCACGGGGTCGAGGCGGTCGTGCTGCGGCTGCAGAACGTGTACGGGCCGGGGCAGTCGCTCATCAACCCGTACACGGGCATCATGTCGCTGTTCTGCCGGCTGGCGCGCGAGGGTCGCTCGATCCCGCTGTACGAGGACGGGGAGGTGCGCCGGGACTTCGTCATCGTCGACGACGTCGCCGACGCCGTCCTGGCGGCGACGCGCGTGCCGGCACCCGGCCCCGAGCCCATCGACATCGGCTCGGGCTCCTGGCGGACCATCGCCCAGGCCGCCGGGATCGTCGCGCAGACCTACGGCGCGCCGGAGCCGCAGGTGACGGGGCAGTTCCGCCCCGGTGACGTGCGGCACGCCTGGGCGGACGTGAGCCGGGCGCGCGAGGTGCTGGACTGGACGCCCCGGGTCGGGGTCGACGAGGGTCTGCGGCGGCTGGCGTCGTGGATCGACGAGGTGCTGGGAGCTGATCGACGTGGCTGAGCAGGCGACGCGGGTGGTGGCCGTGATGACGGCGCACCGCCCCGACCCGCACATCGTGGAGGTCGTGCAGGCGGTGCGCGACCAGGTCGACGCGATCGTCGTCGTCGACAACACCCCCGCCGGCGTGCCCGGTGCCGACGCGTACCTCACGCCGGACGACCGGCTGACCCTGCTCGCGAACGGGCACAACGCCGGGCTCGCCGTCGCCCTGAACCGCGGGGTCGCCGCGGCGCCCGACAGCGAGTTCGTCCTGTTCATGGACCAGGACTCCGTGCTGGACGCCGGGGTCGTCGACGGGCTCGTCGCGCTCATGGACGACGATCCCCGCATCGGGCTGGCCGGGCCTGCGCCCTGGGACCCCCAGGAGGACCGGTACCTCGACCCGCGCACGCGCCTGCGCGACGACGTCGCCGACATGGCGGTGATCATCACCTCGGGCATGCTGGCGCGCCGCTCCGTCATGGAGGTCGTGGGCGGGTTCCGGGAGGACTTCTTCGTCGACTGCGTGGACCAGGAGTACTGCCTGCGCGTCCGCGCCGCCGGGCGCCGCGTCGTCCAGGACAAGCGGATCCTCATCAACCACAGCCTCGGCGGGACCCGGTGGTACGGCTGGGGACCGCTGAAGTTCCGGGCGACGCACCACGCGGCGTGGCGGATCTACTGGGTCGCCCGCAACACGATGATCATGCTGCGCGAGCACGGGCGGCGTGATCCTCGCTGGGCCGTGACCGCCGTCGCCATCCTGGTGTACTGGGCGATCACGATCGCCCTCGTCGAGCCGCCCCGGCTCGCGCGGCTGCGCACCATGCTGCGCGGCGTGCGGCACGGGATCACCGGGCGGACGGCGCCCGAGATGTTCCCCGGCCGCACCCCCTGAGTCCTGCGCCGTCCGCGGGCGAGCCCTCGGACGGCACCGGCCCCGGACGGCACCCGCGGGGGAGCGCGGTGCCCGCGTGGCACGGTCCGCGGGTCGACGACGACCTGCGGACCGACGGTGACCCGCGGACCGACCGGACGGTCAGGCGTCGGTCGCGCGGTCGTCGGCCGGGTCGACGACCGCCGCGTCCCGCTGCTGCTGCGCGAGCCGGGTCTCGACGTCCGTGAGCCGCTGGGCGAGGAGCGCCGACGACTCGGCGAGCGTGCGGGTCTCCTCCTCGAGCCCCGAGACCTCGGTGCTGAGCTGGACGGTGACCAGCAGCAGGACCCCGAGGGACGTCGCGAAGAGCAGGTTCGACGGCGTCTCGACACCGACGAGGTCCGCCAGCCCGACGGCCAGGCCGGGGAAGAGCGCGAGCACGAGGATCGCCGCCGAGACGACGAGCCAGATCCCCGCGTACTTCTCCCGGAGGCGACGGCGGCGCAGCAGCTGCACGATGAACACGAGCACGACCACCGAGAGGGCGACCGCGAACAGGTAGCCGCTCATGCGACGGCCCGCACGGGGCGCGGGGCCGGGCGCGAGAGCGCGACGGCCAGGGCCAGGCCGGCCCGCGCGAGGAACACGCCGGCCCGCCACGGGCTGTGGGACGGTGCCCCGCCGGCGCGCGGTCGCATGACCACCGGCGCCTGGCGGACGACGAGCCCCGCGCGGTGGGCGATGACGAGCGACTCGATGGTGTCCCCCAGGTACTCGGCCGGGTACTCGGCCGCGAACAGCGCGACGGCGCGCGGCCCGGACAGCTTGAACCCCGACGTGGTGTCGGTGAGGCGCGTGCCCACCAGGCGCGACAGCGTCGTGGACAGCACCCGCATGGCCCAGCGCCGCGGACCGCGGGCCTGGTAGGCGCCCGCACCGGCGAAGCGGGCCCCGATGACGACGTCGGCACGCTCCGCGACCGCGACCTCGACGAGGCGAGGGATCTCGGTCGGGTCGTGCTGACCGTCCGCGTCCACCTGGACCACGTGGCGGTAGCCGTTCGCGAGCGCGTACTTGAAGCCGGCGCGCATCGCTCCGCCGACCCCGAGGTTGATCGGCAGGTCGAGCACCGCGGCACCGGCCTCGCGTGCGACCGCGGCGGTGCGGTCCGTCGACCCGTCCGACACCACCAGCACGGCGGTCCCCGGCATCGCGTCGCGCAGCTCGCCGAGGACGGCGGGAAGGGTGATCTCCTCGTTCCACGCGGGCAGCACGACGAGAAGGTCTTCGGGCGTTGGCACGACGGGGAGTCTAGCCCGAGGCCGCCCGCTGACCGGTGTGCACCGCGCGGTGTGGGAGAATCGTGCGCCGTGCCCGCCCGACCGGGGGGCCCGGAGAGGAGCTCGCCGTGCACGAGGTCGCAGGCCGGACTGCGGACAGGGCGGACCTGGCGTCGGACGCGGACGCAGGCGCTGCCGCCGCACCCGTACCGCGACGCCGGCGGTGGTGGCCGGCCGCGCTGGGTGCGCTCCTCGTGGTCCTGGCGGGTGTCGCCGCGCTGCTGCAGCCCACCGAGGCCGTCCGCGCGGACGTGACCGAGCACATCGTCCTCACCGAGCCGCTCCCGGCGATCCTGCCCGGTGAGGAGGAGAGCTTCTCCGTCCTCGCGCAGGAGGACGGCCTCAGTCGCGTCGACGTCGTCCTCGCGACGTACCTGGACTCGATCGAGTGCACGCTCGTCGCCACGCTCGAGGAGGGGGACGAGGTCCTCGGCACCTCGGAGATCCCGTGCGACAGCCTCGTGGACAACGCGGCGAACCCGGTGGTCAGCGTCGACCCGATCGAGGACAGTGCGGGAAAGACGTACGACGTCACGCTCTCCATCACCCCCGGGAGCGTCGTCGGGCCGTCGGTGTGGGACACGCGCGGCGGGGACGCCGCGTACATCACCCGCTACGGGGAGGAGGCGCCGGCAGTCGGCCGCATCGGTCTCGTCCTGGACCGGATGGACGACTACTCCGGGCCGTGGGGCTCCCCGGTCGGCGTGGCCCTGCTGGGGCTGGCGCTCGCGGGGGCGATCGTGCTGCTCGTGCGGCGGCCGCGCTGGGGCCTGGTCGCCGTCGTGGCGCTGGTGGTGGTGAGAGGGCTGCTGTGGACCGCGCTCATCCCGCCGCTGCAGGGCATGGACGAGGGCGCGCACTTCGCCAACGTCCAGTTCATGGCCGAGGAGGGGCGCCTGCCCAACTGGGCGACGGAGGAGGTGCGGTACGGGCCCTACTCCCAGTCGCTCAAGGTGGCCTCGGAGGCCATGAACGTCTCGGCGCACCGCCCCACCGACCGGCCGGACTACGGTGACGACGCGGTCGAGGAGCTGCGCGAGCGGGACGCCGAGGTGGGCGTCGGCTCCGACGGCACCGCACCCGCCGCCTCGTACCCACCGGCGTACTACGGGCCCGCCGCGATCGCGTACGCGCTGGCCCCCGACGACACCGTCGAGCAGGTCCACGCGATCCGGCTGTGGTCCGTGGCCCTCGGTGCGCTCGCGATCGTCTTCGCCTGGTGCTTCGCCGGTGAGCTCTTCCCCGGACGGCGCGCGCCGCAGGCCCTGCTCACGGTGGCGGTCGCCCTCCAACCCATGCTCGCCCACCAGTTCGCCATCGTGAACAACGACGCCTGGGTCATCGCGTCCGGGTTCGCGGCGCTGTGGCTGGCGGCGCGGCTCGTGCGCTCCGCACGTGCCCCCTGGGTCATGTTCGGCGCCGGCGTGGCGGCCGGGTGCGGTGCGCTCGGCAAGCCCTTCGCCGCGATCGTCGTGGTGGCCGTCGCGACCGGGTGGCTGCTCGGCAAGGTGCGGCACCGGGTCCGGGACGTGCGGACGTACGTCGTCGAGCCGCTGCTGGCCCTCGTGGGCGTCGCCCTCACGTACGGCACCTGGCTCGTCGCGTCGCGGGTCCTGGGCGTCGACCCGGGGCTCGGCTTCCCGGAGACGCCCGACGACGGGGCGCGCGACCTGATCACGTACCTGGCCACGCAGTACGACCCTGCGCTGGAGGAGGCCCGCGGGCTGTGGATCCGGCAGTACTGGGGCGTCTTCGGGTGGGTCAACACCCCGCTGCCCGAGCTGATGTACACGGTGATCTTCTGGGTCTACGTGGCGGTCGCCGTCGCCCTCGTGGTCTGGGTCGTCATGGTCGTGCGCCAGCGCGGACGCCGGGACGAGGAGGCGCGCCGCCTGGACGCCTACATCCTGCTGTGCGCGGTCGCGGCGGCGAGCGCCGTGGGCGGCATGTACCTGATCGAGTACCTGTTCTTCGCCTCCTCGGGGCGCACGGACCTGCTCCAGGGCCGGTACGTCCTCCTGGCGGCGCCGGCGCTGCTCGCGCTGCCGGTCCTGCTCGCGCAGAGGTTCCGGCGTGCCGCGTCCACCGCGACCGTCGCCGCGGGCGTGCTCGTCGCCGGGGTCGCGGTGCTGCACCTGGCCTCCATCGGCGTCATCGCCGAGCACTTCTACCTGTGAGCGGGCACCGGTGAGCCAGGGGCTGCCGTCGCCGGCCGAGGGGCAGGAGCGGCCCGGGACGGCGTCCCGGCTCGGGCCGGCCCTGGTCGCCGTGGCGCGCATGGCGCCGCTGGCGGTCCAGCTGCTGGCGACGCCGTTCGTCATCGCCTCGCTGGGTGCGTCCACGTACGCGGTGTGGGCGCTCATGATCACCACGATCAACCTGCTCATGACCGCCGACCTCGGCGTCGTCAGCATCATGCAGCGGTTCCACGGGGTCGCCCGGGGCCGGGGCGACGTGCAGATGGCCGGCCGGGTCACCGCGACGGTGCTGGCGGTGCTCGGCGTCGTGCTGGTGCTCGTCACGCTGGCGGGACCCCTCGCCGCGGACGTCGTGCTCGCGGTCGTCGACGTGCCGCCGGAGCTGCGGGCCGAGGCGTACACGGCCTTCCGGCACACGGGCACGATCGCGGTGCTCCAGCTCATCGGGCTGGCGTTCAGCAGCTACCTCGCCGCGCACGAGCGGTTCGTCGCGTTCGCGGTCGTCTCGCTCGGCGCGCGGCTGGTGCTCGCGGCGGGGATCGTCGTGGCGCTGACGACCGGCGCGGGGCTGCCGGCGCTCGTCGTCGCCTCCTACGCCGACGCCGCGATGGCCGTCCTGCTGGGGGCCGTCGCGGCGGCCCGGCACCTGCGGCGGGAGGTCCGTCGGCCGGCGTACCGGGCCGAGCTGGGGGAGATGTGGTCGTACGCCTGGCGCAACCAGCTGAGCGGGCTCGGCTTCGTCGCCCAGCGCGAGCTCGACGTGCTGCTCGCCGGGGTGCTCCTGCCGACGGCCGCGATCGCGACGGTCACGGCGGCCGCGCCGCTCACGGCCGCGGTGTGCCTGGCGCCCGTCGTCCTGCTGACCCCGCTGTTCACGCGGCTCAGCGTCCTGGCGGCGGGTGACCCGCGCGATGTCGCCGCGCACGCGCACGAGGCCGAGCGGACGTGGTTCCGGCTCGCGGTGCCGTACGCCGCGCTCACGCTGGCGGTGCTCCCGCCCTTCGCGGCCGCCTGGGTCGGACCGGACGTGAGCGGCGTCGCCGGCGTCACGGCCCTGCTCGCCGCCGGGTACGTCCTGGCGCTCGCGACCTCGGTCGTCGCGCTACTCGTCCGGGCGGTCGGCGAGCCGGGCATCGAGACGGGGGCGTACGCCGCGTACGTGGTCGTGAAGATCGTCACCGGTGTCGTCGCCGCGGTGCTGCTCGGGCCGCTCGGGCTCGCGGCCACGGGCGTGGTCGCCTCACTGGCCATGGTGCTGGTGCTGCGCCGCGGCGCCCGGTCGCTCACCGGCGCGCGGGGGTCGGTGGTCGACGTGCCGTGGGCGCTGGTGTCGCTCGCGGTGGCCGGTGCCGCCGCGGTCGGTGCCTGGGGGGTGGCCTCGGCGGGTGTGCCGCGGCTCGCCCAGCTGGCGGTGTTCGCCGTGATCGCGGCGCTGGCCGCGGCCGTGCTGCTCCTCGTGGGGCGTCGCCGCGGGACCCGGACCGAGGGCGCGGCCGCGCCCTCGGAGGGCTCGCGCCGGTCCTGACGTCGCGGCGGAGCCGTGCGCTGCGCCTCGCGACCGGCGCGCGGGACCCGCGGCGCGGTTCCCCGCGCCGCGGGACCTCGTCAGTCGCGCCCGGTCTCCAGCAGCCCGAGCAGGTACGCGCCGTAGCCCGACTTGACCAGCTTCTCGGCGCGCTCGCGCAGCTCGTCGTCCGACAGGAAGCCGCGTCGCCACGCGACCTCCTCGGGGGACCCGACCTTGAGGCCCTGCCGGTGCTCGATGGTCCGCACGTAGTCCGACGCCTCGAGGAGCGAGTCGAACGTGCCGGTGTCGAGCCACGCGGTGCCGCGCGGCAGGACGCCGACCTGCAGCCGTCCCTGCTCGAGGTAGACACGGTTCACGTCGGTGATCTCGTACTCGCCGCGGGCCGAGGGCTCGAGGTCGCGCGCGATCGCGATGACGTCGTTGTCGTAGAAGTACAGGCCCGGGACGGCGTAGTTGCTCTTCGGCTGGGCGGGCTTCTCCTCGAGCGAGAGCGCGCGGCCCTCCGCGTCGAACTCGACCACGCCGTAGGCGGTGGGGTCGGCGACCCGGTAGGCGAAGACCGCCCCGCCGTCGATGTCGCCGAACCGCTGGAGCTGGGCACCGAGCCCTGCGCCGTAGAAGATGTTGTCGCCCAGCACGAGCGCGGAGCTGTCGTCCCCCACGAAGTCCGCGCCGAGGACGAACGCCTGCGCGAGCCCGTTCGGCTGCTCCTGCACCGTGTAGCTGATCGAGATGCCGAACTGCGACCCGTCGCCCAGGAGCCGCTGGAACTGCTCGGCGTCGTGGGGGGTGGTGATGACCAGCACGTCCCGGATCCCGGCGAGGATCAGCGTCGACAGCGGGTAGTAGATCATCGGCTTGTCGTACACCGGCACCAGCTGCTTGCTGACGCCGAGCGTGATCGGGTGGAGTCGCGTGCCGGAGCCGCCGGCCAGGATGATCCCTCGCATGGCTCGACAGTCTGCTGCATCGCGCCTCGGAACCGAAATGCGCGGGTTCTAGGGAGCGACGTCGGCGCAGTCCAGGCCGATCCACCAGTCCTCGGGCGCGAGCGTGACGACCACGGGCCCGATCGCGGGATCGGCCCGGCACGCCCGCTGGTCCTCGAGCACCTGCTGCGACCACGACGGACCCTCGTTGCGCGCGGTGACGGTGGGCTGCCAGCTGACGACCGCCGCCGCGACGGCCGGCGCGAGGAGGACGGCGGCCGGCACGCGCCAGGCACGGCCGCGGGGGAGCAGCGCGACCGCCAGCACCACGACGGAGGCGACCAGCATCGAGGGGACCACGGCGTACCGCACGATCGCCCAGCCGTCCCCGGGCGACAGCACCGGGGCGTTCGCGCGGACGGCGAGCACGTAGAGGACGACGGAGGCGACCGGGGCGCCGAGCGCCCACGCCCGCTGCACCGGGTCGCCGCGGCGCACCACGACGACGCAGGCGGCCGCGACGACGAGCAGGACGGGGACCACGGCGGCGGTGCCGAGCACGTCCGTCGCGACGTGCAGGCCGCGGCCCGTGCCCGTCCACAGCGTCAGCACGGCCCCGTACGCCCAGCTCGTGAGCGCCTCGCCGACGCCGGGGACGGGGGCGTCGCCGGCGTCGCGCGACGTCGTGGCGGCGGTCACGAGCTGGGCGGCGACGGCCACCAGCCAGGCGATGCGGACGGGCAGCCGGGCGCGGTCGCGCGTGCGCCACAGCAGCATCGGCGCGAAGGCCGCCGTCTGGATCTCCGTGAGGCCGGCGATCAGCGCCGCCGACGCGAGCACGACGGTGTCGACCCGGCCACGGGGGCGGGCGAGCAGGATCCACGGCGTGGCCCAGAGCATCAGCCAGTGCAGGTTCGCGAGGTTCCCGAGCACCTCGAGGGGGAGCACGGGGACGGCGACCGTGAGGGCTGCGAGCGAGATGCGGGTCCACCGGCCCTCGACGAGGTCCGCGGCGCAGCGGTGCACGAGGGCGGCGACGAGGCCGGTGATCACGCAGCAGGCGACCGTGACGGCGACCGCCCACGACTGCGGCGGCACCACGGCCACGAGCAGGTCGGCCACGGCCCGGGGCAGGGCGTGCAGGTACCCCGCGTACGGGTTGAGGACGGCGTCCGGGAACGCCTGGTCGAGGGCGTCGGTGAGCATCACCGGGCCGTCCTCGGCCCACAGCGTGTCGCGCGCCAGGGGCGCCAGGCGGAACCAGGCGACCACCGCGGCGAGCAGCGCGACGGCGGCCGTCACCGCGGCGTCGCCCCGGTGGCGTCCGGGCGCGCGGTCGCCGTCGGTCAGGTCGCCGGCCGTCGCCCCCGGTGCGGGTCGGGCCGGGATCTGCCCGCTGCCCGGCCGCGGGGTGTCTGCAGTCCTCATCCGCTCCTCCTGGCCCCCCTGCGTGACGCCGCAGCCGCCGGGCCGTCGTGTCGACGGGCTGCGGCGTGGCGGTGGCGCCGACCGGTCGCGCGACGCCCGCGGGCCCGGGTGGTGCGGGGGCCCGGTCGGTCCGTGGCCGTGGCGGGACGCCCCGTCGCATGATGCCGCACGGGGGCGTGCGGGGCAGCGGCAGCGGGCGGGTAGGTGCTCGCCGACGGCGTCACGGGTGCGAGGTGCTGCCCGCGCCCTCGTCGAGCAGGTCGTGCTCCACCCGCTCGGAGCCGACCAGCCGGTCGCGGCGCCCGGGGTCCGCCCGCAGGCGGTCGGCGAGCGGGGCGTCGACGAGCACGAGCGAGCCCGACGACGCGAGCACGGCCAGCCACCGCCGCAGCGCCCCGGTGCCGTCCGCAGCAGGCAGCAGCGTGCGGCCGCCCGGGCCGCTGGTCACGAGGTCCGCGTGCCGGACCGGCCGATCGCCGCCGACCGCGGGTGCGGCGGGGTCGACGGGGGGCACGGGGCCCGGCTGGTCGCCGTAGGTCATGACGGCCCCGGCGGCGTCGATCGCCCCCGCGGGCAGCGGGCCGGGCCACGCGCGTGCGAGCGCCGGGAGGGCCACCGCCACGAGCTCGGGCGCGCCGGCGTGCGCCTCGGGCGCGGTGGTGACGACCACGTCGGGCGTCCCGCCGCGGGTGTCGACGACGCAGGCCCCGACGCGCCACGCGGCGAGGGCCCACACGAGGGTGCGCCAGTGACCGGGCAGGTCGAGCAGGACCGTCGTGCCCGGTCCCGCGTCGAACTCCTCGACGAGCAGGTTGGTCGTCTTGTTCACCCAGTTGACGAGGACCGCCCCGGACAGCTCGACGCGCTCGCCGTCCTCCCCGTACCAGGTCAGGCGGGGGCGTCCGGGGTCGCCCAGCAGCCGGTCGAGGAGGTCGCCGACGTGGGTCGGGGGGCGGTCCGCGTTGGTGTCCACGGTGCCCAGGCTAGACATGCGTGCGCGCCACGCCGGGCGCGGTCAACTTTCACCCGGGCAAGTCGGGCATCTAGCACGGCTCCGGTTGACGGCACGGAACGACACGCGTGTAATTCAAGGACTGATCCATCCACGCGCACCACGGTCGCGGCCTCCGCGCCGCCTCCAGCCGGTGCCGGGCGCTGGTCAGCGACCGGAACGGCAGGCACGAGCACCGAGCACGACACCCGCGGAGGCACGCATGTGGCACCTGCTCGACGACGAGACCTTCCCGACGGACGCCGCCACCCCTGCACCCGTCCAGCCCGTCGCCAACGTGCTGTCCATGTTCGGCACGCCGGACGACGACGGGCCGATGGGATGGCAGGAGCGTGCGCTGTGCGCGCAGACGGACCCCGAGGCGTTCTTCCCCGAGAAGGGCGGGTCGACCCGCGAGGCGAAGAAGGTGTGCACGCAGTGCGACGTGCGCGCCGAGTGCCTCGAGTACGCGCTCGCGAACGACGAGCGCTTCGGCATCTGGGGCGGCCTGTCCGAGCGTGAGCGGCGCAAGCTGAAGCGGCGCGTGGTCTGACGGTGCCGGCGTCGGCGCTGTGCTGCGCCACGCCCGGGCGGCCTCCCGCCCGACGCGGCACCGCGACGGCATGATGGCGCGAGCATGACTGACACGCTGTCCCCTGCGGACCCCATCACCACGGCCGCGGTGCCGGTGACGACACCGGTGACCGCGGTGGTCGTGACCCGTGGCCGCACCCGCTACCTCGCGACGACGCTGCGCGCCGTCGCGACCCAGTCGCGGCGGCCCCTGCGTGTGCTGGTCGTCGACGTGGCACCCGCGGACGAGCGGGTCGGACCGGTCCTCGACGAGGCCTTCGCGGCGGTGCCCGGGCCCGCCCCCCGGCTGTCGACCGTGCGGGCGCCCCAGGCCCGGACGTTCGGCGAGGCGGTGCAGGCCGGGCTGGACGCGCTGGCGGAGGCGCTGGGGGAGCGCCCGACCACGTGGCTGTGGCTGCTGCACGACGACAGCGCGCCCGCGCCGGAGGCGCTGGCCCGGCTCGTGCGCACGGTCTCCAACGCGCCGTCCGTCGCGGTCGCCGGCTGCAAGCAGCGGACCTGGACGGACCCGGAGCGGCTGCTCGAGGTGGGTGTGCGCACGACGCGCTCCGGACGGCGGATGACCGACGTCGAGCCCGGCGAGCTGGACCAGGGCCAGCACGACGGGCGCACCGACGTGCTCGGAGTGGGCATCGCCGGCGCGCTGGTGCGTCGCGACGTCTGGGACGCGCTCGGCGGCACGGACCCGGCGCTGGACCGGTTCGGCGACGGGCTGGACCTGTCGCGGCGGGCGCGGCTCGCGGGGCACCGCGTGGTCGTCGTGCCCACCGCCGTCGTCCGGCACGCGCAGGCGTCCTACCACGGCCTGCGCCCGACGCGCGGTACGGAGTCCGACACGGCACCGGGCGAGGTCGACCTCGACGGGGACGGTGAGCCGGACAGCGCCGACCCGACGCGCTCGTTCGCGGCCCGGCGCCGGTCCCTGCTGCACCAGCGGCTCGCGAGCGCGCCGCTGCCTCTCGTCCCGCTGGTCGCCGCGATGACGCTGGCGGTGGCGGTGCTGCGCTCCCTGGGCCAGGTCGCGGCCAAGCACCCGCAGCTGGCGGTGGCGGAGCTGCGCGTCGCGATCCTGGTGCTGCTGCGCCCGGGCCCGGTGGTCCGGGCGCGCCGCCGCGCGCGCGCCTCTCGCGTGCTGCCCCGGCGGACGCTGCGCCCGCTGCAGGCGACCTGGCGCGACGTCTGGCAGCAGGCCCGCGACCGTCGGCTGGCCCGGCTGGAGGAGCGCCGGCTGGTGCGCGCGCCCAGCGAGCTGGAGCTGCGTGAGCTGGCCCTGCTGGCGACCCGCCGTCGCGTCACGCTCGCCGTGGTCGCCGTGGTGCTGGGGCTGCTCTCCGCGGCCGCCGTGGGTCGTCTGCTGAGCCCGGTGGCGGCGGGTGCACCGCTGGTCGGTGACGCCCTCGCGCGCACGACGACGGGTCCGGGTGACCTGTGGGCGGCCGCGACGTCGGGCTGGGTCGCCGCTGGCGTCGGTGCACCCGGCCCTGCCGACCCGCTGCTCGTGGTCCTCGCCGTGCTCGCGGTGCTCCTCGGTGGCGCTCCGACCGCGGGCGTCGCGGTGCTGGTGCTGGGTGCCGTCGTGCTGTCCGGCCTCGGGGCGTGGGCGGCTGCCGGCGCCGCGACCCGCTCGGTCGTCGTGCGCGCGTGGGCCGCGTTCGTCTGGGCGTCCGCGCCCGCGCTGCTGCTGGCGGTCGGGGACGGTCGGGTGGGCGCGGTCGTCGCGCACACCGCCCTGCCCTGGGTCGCCCTGGGACTCGCGCGCGCCGTCGGGGTGCAGCGCGTGGACCAGGTCCTCTCCGGCATCTCGACCGCCCGGCGGGAGGTTGACGAGCCCGACGCGGACGTCGCCGCGGACGAGCGGGCCGCTGAGGCCGCCCGCCGGGTGCTCGGTGCCGACGTCGCCCCGGTGGGCGTCCGGGCGTCCGTGGCTGCGGAGCACGGGACGACGGGTGCGGAGCACGGGCTGGCGGGTGCGGAGCACGGGACGGGGGGTGCTGAGCACGGGACGGCGGGTGCGGAGCACGCCGAGGTCGACGTCGTCACGCCTGTCCGGGGCGTCGGCGTCGTGCCGGCACCGCGGGCGCCCGGTTCCGGGGCCGTCCCGGTCGCCCGGCCGGCGACCGCCGCCGGGTCCACGGGGTCGGCGGCGCCCCCTGCCGACGAGGCAGCCGTGGTCGCCACGTTCGTCGGGGCGCCCGACCCCACGGGCTCCGTCGCCGCCGCGGCGGGTGCGGCCCTCGCGCTGGCCGTGGCCGTCGCCGCCGCGCCCGTGCTGCTCGTGCCTGCGGTGCTGCTCGTCGTGGTGGTCGCGGCCACCGTGCCGCGGGCGCGGGTCCGGGTGCTGGGGGTCCTCGTGCCGACGCTGGTGCTGCTGGCGCCGTTCCTCGTCGAGGTCGGGACCCGGGGTGCGGCGGGCGTCCGGCTGCTGCTGGCGGAGCCCGGTCCGGCGACGCCCGTCGAGCCGGCCGCGGCCTGGTCGCGCGCCCTCGGGGTCCCGGCGGACCCGGCCGTCCTGGTGCCGGCGGGTCTGCCCGACGTGCTCGCCGTCGCCTGGCCGTACCTGACGGGTGCCGTGCTGGTGCTGCTCGCGGCCGGTGCGCTGCTGCGCGGCCGCCCGGTCGCCCGCGGGGTGCGCGTGTGCTGGGCGGTGGCGGCGGTCGGGGTCGCCGCCGGCGCCGCGGTCGCCGTGCTGCCGGCCGCGGCCGGCGCCGACGCGGTGGGACCCGCGTGGACGGGCGCCACCGTGTCGTTGACGACGCTGGGGCTGCTGGGTGCGGCCGTGCTGGGCAGCGACCGGCTCACCGCGCGGCTCGCCCGGCAGTCGTTCGGGTGGCGGCAGCCCCTGGTGGCCGTCACCACCGTCGTGGCCGTCGTGGCCGTGGCGTGCGGCACCCTGGGCTGGGCGTGGACGGCGCGCACGGGCGACGCGGTCGCGCTGCGGGCGTCCGGTGAGCCGGTCGTGCCCGTCGTCGGTCAGCAGGCCGGTCGGTCCACCGCCTCCTCGCGCGTGCTGGCCCTCACCGCACGCGGGGACGGGTCCGTCGACTTCTCGCTGCTGCGGTCCGACGGCGACCAGCACGTCGACCACGCCGCCGCCGTCACCACGCGGGCGCTCACCGGGTCGCTCCGGGCGCCGGTGGTGGCCGCACCCGACGACGCGGCGGCCGAGGTCGCGGCCCTCGCCGCGCGGCTCGTGCAGGGGGCTGCGGGCGACGTCGCGCACGACGTGGGCGCGCTCGGGGTGGCCGACGTGCTGGTGCCGGCGGTCACGCAGGACGACGCGCAGAGCCGTGCCGCCCGCGCGCGGCTCGTCGGTGTGCTGGACGCGACCGCCGGGCTGGAGCGCGTGACGCACGACAGCTCGGCCACCCTGTGGCGCGTCCGTCCCGCGCAGGGTGAGGTCGTCACGTCCTGGGCGCGCCTCCTCGGCGCCGGGCAGGACGTCACGGACCCCGCGGCGGGTGCCGTCGCGGTCCCCGCCGAGGGTCGCGCGATCGGCACCACGGTGCCCGGGGGTGACGGACGGCGGGTGCTGGTGCTCGCGGAGCGCGCCGACCCGGGCTGGCACGCGTGGCTGGACGGCCGCGAGCTCCCCGCCGTCGACGCGGGCTGGCGCCAGGCCTTCGAGCTGGGCTCCGACGGCGGCGTGCTCGAGGTCCGGTACGTGAGCCCGCAGCGGGCGCCGTGGGTGGCGGCGCTGGGCCTGACCACGCTGGTCACCGTCCTGCTCGCGCTGCCGTTGCGACGACGTCGAGGGGTGCGCACGTGACCGGGACGACGACCCCGCCGCCGACGCCCGACGCCGGGGCCGGCACCCCGCCGCGGACGCGGCGCGGGCGCCTGGCGCGTGCCGCGTCGGGCCTGCTCGTGCTCGCGCTGGCCGGTGGTGCCGTGGCGGGCGCCACGCAGCTCGGTGCGGCGGACGCGCGCGCGGTCGACGCGCCCGGTGTGGAGGTCGACCCCACCCCCGTGACGCTGCAGTGCCCCGGACCGGTGGTGCTGCCGCAGCGCGGGGAGCGGGGTGACGCGGCGTTCGACCCGTCGCCGGTCCAGCCGCAGGTCGCGCTCGACGCGGTGACCGCCGCCGCCGGCGGTGCCGGGCCGCTCGCGGTCCTGCCGCTCGGCGGCACGGCGGCGACGCGCGAGGTCGCCGCGGGTGGCGGCGCCGTCCGGGTGACCGGCGGCGCGACGCCGTTCGTCGTGCGGGCGCAGCCCGGCGACACCTCGCCGGTCGTCGCCGCCACGGGGACCTCGGTCGTCTCGGACGGCGACGCCCGTGGCCTGGCCGCCGCGTCGTGCCGGGCACCCTCGAGCGGGCACTGGTTCGTGGGCGGCTCCACGGCGGTCGGCTCGACCTCGACGTTGGTGCTGAGCAACCCCGGGCTGACCGCCGCGCAGGTCGAGCTCGAGATCTTCGGGCCGCGTGGTCCGGTCGACCCGACGACCGCCCGGCACCTCGTCGCGCCCGGGGCCACCACCACGGTCGACCTCGGTGGTGCCGCTGCCGACCAGGCCGCGATCGTCGTGCACGTCACCGTCACGGGGGGGCAGGTGGCCGCGCACGTCCAGGACACCGCCGTGCGCGGGTTCACGCCCGCGGGGACCGACCTGGTCGTGGCCGGAGCCGCCCCGGCGACGCGCCAGGTGGTCACGGGCGTGGTCGCCGTGGAGTCGGCGGTCGGGTCGCCCGACGCCCCCGTCCTGCGCCTGCTGGCACCGGGGCCGGAGCAGACCGTCGCCCGGGTGACGCTGCTCGGTGGCGACGGCCCGGTGGCGCTGCCCGGCGCGGACCGGGTGACGCTCGCGGGCGGCGAGGTCACCGACGTGCCGCTGGGCGGGCTGCCGACCGGGGCGTACACCGTCGTGGTGGACGCCGAGGTCCCCGTGGTCGCCGGCGCCGTCACCTCGCGGATCGGCGCCCCGGGTGCGCTCGACGACGAGCCGCGCGTCGAACGCGCCTGGTCCGCCGCCACCGCGACCGGGGCGCACGGCGCGATCGCGCTCCCGGCGGGCGTCGGGGCGCGGGTGGTGGTGGGTGCGATCGGTCAGGACGCCGACGCGCAGGGCGAGGGCAGCGCGACGCTGCGCGTGCTCGGGGGCGACGGTCAGGTCCTGTCCGAGCACCGTGTGCGGGTGGACGCCGGGACCACCGGCGCGTGGGACGTCGCCGACCTGGCCCCCGACGCGGCGGGGGTGGAGCTGGAGCCTGTCGGCGGCGTGCCGCTCGTCTGGGCCGTCGCGCTCACCCTCGAGCAGGAGGACGGGCCGCTGGTGGCCACGCTGGACCCGGTGGGCGTCGTGGGCGCCACGGGCGCGGTCGCGGTCCGTGAGGACGCACGGCCCGCGCGCGGCTGACGGCAGGCGACGTCCGTCACAGGTGCGGGCAACCCCGCACCCGTCCCTGCACGGGCACGGGCACGGGCACCTGCGTCGGGGCGGGCCGGAGCGTGCTCAGCGTGCGGCGGACCGCAGCTGCTGCCGCTCGCGCAGCCGCAGGCCGGCGCGCAGCGCGATCCGCACCGGGGCCTGGTACCACCGGCCGTAGCGGCGCTCGAGGTACTGCAGCGCGCTCGCGTGGTGCGCGCGGATCATCGGCGCCGGGCGCTCGCGCCAGGACGTGCCGCCGACGTGCGTGACGCGCACGTCGGGGACGTAGAGGTTCTCCCACCCGGCGCGGCCCAGGCGCTCGCCCAGGTCGACGTCCTCGAAGAACATGAAGTAGGACTCGTCGAAGCCGCCCACCTGCTCGAACGCCTCGCGCCGCAGCAGCAGGCAGGCGCCCGAGAGCCACCCGGCCTCCCGCAGGTAGCCGCCGGTCGACTCCTGGCGCGCGTGGTACGCCCGGGTCCACGGGTTGTCCGGCCACAGCCGGGCGAACAGGGCGTGCCCGGCGCCCTGGCGCAGTGACGGCAGCGCCCGGGCGGACGGGTACATCGTGCCGTCGGTGTTCATGAGCATCGGACCCAGCGCGCCGGCGCTCGGCTGCTCCTCACCGGCGGCGACCAGCCGGTCGAGCGACCCCGGCGTCCACTCGATGTCGGAGTTGGCGACGACGACCCACGGCGCGTCGGCCCCTGCGGCACCCCGGTTGGCGGCCGCGCCGTACCCGAGGTTCGACCCGGGCACCAGCAGCCGGCCGCCCGCACCGGTCACCACGGACTCGGCGACCGTGTGGTCGGTGCCGTTGTCGACGACGACGAGCTCGACGGGTCCGCGCGACGCGGTCGCGAGCGTCTCGGCGAACCGAGCCAGCTCGTCACCGGGGTGGTAGACGACGCAGACCACCCGCACGCGAGGGGTGGTCGTGCCGTGGGTGGGCGCCCGCGTGCCGGCGGGCTCGGGGGAGTGGCGCGTGGTCATCGACGGTCACCTTAGTGGGCGCAGCTCAGCGCCCGTCGTCGTAGCCCGGGTCGATCTCCTCCGGGCTGCGGTCCAGCAGGTGCGCGACCTGCTCGACGACCACGTCCCGGACGAGGTCGGCGAGGTCCGCCGGGTCGGCCGCCCGCGCCTCGACGGGCCGGCGGTAGACCACCACGCGGTGCGGCAGGCCGGCGTCGGCGGGGAAGTACCGCCCCAGCGGCACACCGCCGTGCTCCCAGGGCGCAGGGTTCGACGGCGGCACGTCCTCGACCGCGAACTCCGCGCCCTCCAGCTGCCGGGCCCAGCGGCGTTCGAGGTCCTCGACGGCGTCCAGCACCAGGTCGTCGAACCGTTCGGCACGGGTGCGGTACCCCGGCGTGCTCATCGGCAGGACGGTCCCGCGCAGGCCGCGCCCGCGCCGGTCGCGCCGGCGTACGGGTGCCGCCGCGGCGGGAGCGCTCACCGCGCCGCGGCGCGGGCCGGTGGGGCGGGAGGGGCCGAGCGGTGTCACACCGTCACTGTAGCCACGGTGCCGCGGACGTCCTGCACGCTCGCCCGACACGCGGTCCGCGCGCGCCGCCGTGCAGGCCCGCCGGGGGGTACCGTCTGCACGTGAGATCCGTCCGGCAGTGCTCGCGCACGGCGTGCCCGCACGCTGCGGTCGCGACGCTCACCTACGTGTACGCCGACTCGACCGCCGTCCTCGGCCCGCTCGCGCAGCTCGCCGAGCCGCACTCCTACGACCTGTGCGTCGAGCACGCGGACCGGCTCACGGCCCCCCGTGGCTGGGAGGTCGTGCGGCTGCTGCCCGAGCTGCAGGCCGCCGCCCCGAGCCACGACGACCTGGTCGCGCTGGCCGAGGCCGTGCGCGAGGCGGGCCGGCGACGTGCGCCCGAGCCCGCGCCGGCGCTGGCGCCCGCCGCGACACCCGCCCCGGACACGTCGCGCCGGAGGGGCCACCTGCGGGTGGTGCCCGGTGCGGCGCAGGGCGAGCAGCCGTGACCCCGCCGCGCGACAGGCGCCCGCCAGCGGACGAGCCCCTGGGCTCCATCACGCGCCCGGTCGTCGACGACTCCGCGACCGCCCCGGAGTGCTACGCCTGTGCGGCCACCGACCTCACCCGGGTGCGCCTGGCGCTCCCGGACGGACGCCCCGCCGTCTTCGCGTCCTGCCCGGCGTGCGAGACCACCGCCTGGTTCGTCGTCGACGGCGACGGCACGCCCCTGCGGCCCGACGGCTCACCGCGCGCCTGAGACGCGCCGCCCGTACGACGCCCGCCCGACCCCTGGAGATGCCATGACGGCGACGCCCGGCCCCGCCACCGACCTCGAGCCCTGGGCGCGTGCGCTGCTGCGCTGCCCCGTCACCGGGGCGGAGCTCGTGGACGGCACGGACGACGACGGCGCGCCGGTGCTGGTCTCGACCGACCCGGAGCGTCCGCTCGTCTACCCCGTGGTGGACGGGATCCCGGTGCTGCTCGTGGACGAGGCGCGTCCCGCCTCCTGACCGGGTGCCGCGGGCCGTGCCCGCGCGCTCAGAGCTCAGGGTCGGGCACACCGTGCGGCAGCCGACGCAGCAGCGCCGCCTCGGCCTGCTCGCGGCGGACCCGCTGCATCTCGACGACGGTCTCGCGCCGGCCGCGCTCGGCCAGCACCGCGGACAGGAACACCTCCGGGTGCGTCCCCGGGGGCGGGGGCGGGCTCACGTACGGGCGCAGGTCGGCCGCCAGACGCGTGCCCAGCTCAGCCCGGGAGCCGGGGTGCAGCGTCGCCGCCCGTCCCAGGAACTGGCGGACCGCCAGCGCGAGGCCGTCCGGCAGCCGTGCGACGTCGGCGTGCGCTGCCCACCCCGCGAGCTGCGGGGGCATCACCGCGGCGGTCCGCACGGGGGCGGCCGTCCGTACGCGTGAGCCGTAGGTGCCCGCGAGCAGGTCACCCACGCGCTTGCCCCGTGAGTTGGCCAGCGAGCACAGGACGGCGACCGACCCGAGCGTCGCCCACAGCTCGACGACGCCGGTCAGCGCCCGGACGAACGCGTGCCGGAAGGTGATGGGGCCGCCGTCGTCGCGGACGATGCGCACGCCGGCCGCCAGCTTGCCGAGGGACCGGCCGCGACTCAGCGTCTCGATGGTGGTCGGCACGACCACGGTGACCGTCACGATCGCGACCACGGTCACGATGCGGACGTACTCGGCCGGGATCGAGATCTCGACGCCGCGCAGCAGCAGGCCGACGACCAGGGCCGCCGCGCCGAGCGCGAGGACGTCGACGAAACCCGCCAGGAGCCGGGACGCGACCGACGCGGGCCGGGTGTCGAGCACCACGCCCTCGCCGATGACGACACCGTCCTGCAGGTCGGGGTGGCGGGCGCCGGTCGTGGTCACCCGGGCAGGGTATCCGGCGACGTGCCGACCCGCGGGACGCACGTGCCGGGCGTCGGCGATGGCAGGCTGGGGGCGTGGACCTCGACGCGTACACCCGCGCCCGCACGCCGACGTGGTCGCGCCTCGACGAGCTGGCCCGTCGGCGCCGACTCACAGGGGCGGAGGCCGACGAGCTGGTCGCCCTCTACCAGGCCACCGCGACGGACCTGTCGGCGGTGCGCTCGGCCGCCCCCGACCCGGAGACCGTCACACGGCTGTCGCAGGTGCTGGCCCGGGCCCGGGCGAGGCTCGCGGGCACCCACGCGCCGTCGTGGTCGGACGTGGCGGGGTTCGTGGGGGTCCGCCTGCCGGCCGCGTTCTACCGCATCCGCTGGTGGACCGTCACCGTGATGACGGTGTTCCTGGCCGTCGCGACGGCCACGGGCGTCCTGGTCGCCACGTCGCCCGACGCGCTGACGCTCATGGGCTCGCCGGCCGAGCAGCGCCAGTACGTCGAGCAGTCGTTCGCGGAGTACTACGAACCCGGCGCCGGGTTCGCCGCGACGGTGTGGACGAACAACGCCTGGATCGCGGCGCTGTGCGTCGCCACCGGCATCACCGGCTTCTTCCCCGTGTACGTGCTGTTCTCGAACGCGGTCAACGTGGGCGCGGCGGGCGGCCTGATGGCGGCCCACGACCGGCTGGACGTGTTCCTCCAGCTCATCTCCCCGCACGGCCTGCTGGAGCTCACCGCCGTCTTCGTGGCCGGTGCGGCGGGGCTACGGATCTTCTGGACGTGGGTGGACCCGGGCCCGCGTCCCCGCGCCCGGGCGCTGGCGCAGGAGGGGCGGGCGCTGTTCACGGTCGCCCTCGGCCTCGTCGGGGTGCTCGCCGTGTCGGGTCTGGTGGAGGGGTTCGTCACGGGCTCCGCGCTGCCCTGGCCGGTGAAGGTCGCGGTGGGCGTCGTCACGCTCGCGGCCTTCTGGACGTACGTGCTCGTGCTCGGCCGGCGCGCCGTCGACGCCGGGCACACCGGAGACCTCGACGACGACCGTGCCGGGTACGCGGTGGCCACGGCAGGCTGAGTGGTCAGCGCGCGTACCGCACCGCGTGCGCGTCCGCGTCGTCGGCGAGGAACCGCACGGCGTCCTCCGCCGCGGCCACGACCTCGCGCCGCTGCGCCACCGGCAGGGGCTCCAGCGGCGTCACGGTGAGGGTCGCGGTCGTCCTGCGCGAGCGCGCCGGGCCGTCCGTGCGCGTGCGGTCGATCGCCCAGGTGGCACGGACCCGGCCGTCCACCAGCACGGCGGCCGGCGTGCGTCCGTTGGGCGTCTGCAGCCGCCGCCGGTGCGCGTCGTCGATCACCCGGGTGCGCTGGGCGTGCGCGAGCCACAGGTTGTCGTAGTCCGGCAGCAGGCGCACCGGTGCGGGCACGTCGGGGTCCGGGCGCGGGGCGTCCGGCAGGTCGAGCAGCTCGCGGGGGCGGCCCCCGGGGCGGGCGGGCACCGCGGCGACGGTCACGAGCCGGTCGCGCAGACCGTCGACGACCCGCCGCAGGCCGGTCATGCCGGACCACGCCTGCACGTCGGCCACGCTCGCCGGCCCGAACGCGGCCAGGTACCGCAGCACGACGTCCTCGGTGGCCCGGTGCAGCGCGTCCTCGTCCGCGAGGTCGGGGGCGGCGAGCGTGACGGCGGGCACCCACGCGTCGAGCGTGGTCCAGGTGGTGGCGGCCGACCGTCGCCACAGCCCGCGGGGCGTGACCTGCACCAGCGGGAGCATGGCGCGCGCGAACGCCGCGAGGTCCGCCGGGCGGGCCGTGGGCACGTCCCGGGCCAGGTACGCCGCCAGGTCGGTCGTGCGGCGGGGGGCCTCGCGCAGGTGCGCGCCCGCCGCCGCCGCGAGGTGGTCCAGGTCCACGACCGCCAGCGCGGCGCGGCGGTCGGCGTTGGCGGTGATCTCGCGGCGCATGACGGGCCGCGCGAGGGCCGCCAGCACCGGGGCGTCCGCCGCGGTGACGAGGTGCACGGTCGAGCGCATGACCGCGATCCGCAGCACCGTCCTGTCCAGCAGGGCGGCGTCCAGGTCCTGCGTCGTGAAGCCCTCGACGCGGCTCCACAGCCCCAGGAACGGGGACCACGGGTTCTGCGCCTGGAGCCCGACCAGGTGCTCGACCACCCGTGGCACGGGCTCGCGGGTGGGCGTCAGCAGGTGCTGGCGCGCCAGCAGCGCCCGGTTGAGCGCACGGTCGTCGAGCATGGCCCGACCGTAGCCGCGGGCGCCGACACCCGGCGCGCGCCCGCGGTCGGCGCAGCCCTACAGCCGTCCCGCCGCCTTGAGCGCGAGGTACGTGTCCGCGAGCCGTGGCGCGAGGTCGTCGGGCGTGGCCTCGACCACCTCGACGCCGCGCTGGCGCAGCCGCACCCCGACCGCCGCTCGTTCCAGCGAGGTGCGCTCCGCCGCGGCGGCGTCGAACACCTGGTCGACCGTGCGCCGTGCGGTGCGCAGCTCCTCCAGCTCCGGGTCCGCGACCGAGGCGAGCACCACCTGGTGGCGGCGCGTCAGGCCCCCGACGACGTCGAGCAGGCCCTGCTCGACGGCGGCAGGGTCCAGGGAGGTGAGCAGCACGACGAGCGCCCGGCGGCTCAGCCGCGCGCGCACCTGCGCCACGAGACCGGGCCAGTCGGTCTCGACGAGCGCGGGCTGCACGGTCGCCAGCGCGTCGGCGAGGGCCGGCAGCACGCGCGAGGAGTGCGTGTCGACGGCCCGTGCCCGCACGCGGCGGTCGTACGCCAGCAGCTCGACGCGGTCCCCGGCGTGCGCCGCCAGGACGCCGAGCAGCAGCGCGGCCTCCACCGACGCCTCGAGCCGGGTGGCGTCGAGCACGCGGGCGGCGCTGGTCCGCGACGTGTCCAGCACCAGCAGCACGTGCCGGTCGCGCTCGGGGCGCCACGTGCGCACCACCACCTCGCGCCGACGGGCGGTGGCGCGCCAGTCGATCGACCGCACGTCGTCACCGTCGACGTACTCGCGCAGCGAGTCGAACTCCGTGCCGGCGCCGCGCACCTGCACGGCGGCCCGTCCGTCGAGCTCCCGCAGCCGGGCGAGCCGCGAGGGCAGGTGCCGGCGTGACGCGAACTCGGGCAGCACCCGCAGCCGCCCCGGGACGTCCAGCGACACCTGACGTGCCGCCACGCCCAGCGGGCCGCACGTGCGCACGGTCACGCGGCCGGCGATCGCGTCGCCCCGCCGGGTGGGGACGAGCGTGGTCGTGACCCGGCGCCGCTCGCCCGGTGGCACGTCCACGCGGTGCCGGGGCGTGCGGGCGCCCGTCGGCGCGTCCCCGCCCGGCAGCGTCGAGGGCGGCCACGCGTCGCGCACCAGCACGTGGGCCGTGCGCCGGCCGGTGTTGCGCAGGGTCAGCTCGGAGTCGGCCGTCCCCGACAGCCGCACCGACGTGGGCAGGCGGCGGGCGACCGCCAGCTCGCGCGGCGAGGCGGCCAGGGCGACGTCGACCGCGCACAGCACGACGACGACCAGGGCCCACACGCCCACCGTGAGGGGCGCGGGCAGCAGGACGACGGGGACCAGGCCCGCCAGCGCGACCAGGACCGCGCGCGACGTCAGCGCCACGGCTCAGCGGGGGACCGGGACGGAGGCGAGCACCGTGTCGAGCACCGACTCGGTCGTCACGCCCTCGATCTCCGCCTCGGGTCGCAGCTGCACACGGTGGCGCAGCGTCGGGTGCGCGAGGGCCTGCACGTCGTCCGGGGTGACGTAGTCCCGCCCGGACAGCCACGCCCACGCCCGGGAGGCCGCGAGCAGCGCCGTGGCACCGCGCGGCGACACTCCCAGGCTCAGGGACGGGGACGTGCGGGTGGCGCGGCAGACGTCGACGACGTACCCGAGGACCTCGGGCCCGACCTGGACGCGCGCGACCTCCGCACGGGCCCGGGCGAGGTCGTCCGCGCCCGCGACCGCGCGCAGCCCGGCCGCGGCCAGGTCCCGCGGGTCGAACCCGGCGGCGTGCCGCGCCAGCACCTCGACCTCGTCGGCGCGCTCGGGCAGCGGCAGCAGCAGCTTGAGCAGGAACCGGTCGAGCTGCGCCTCGGGCAGCGGGTACGTGCCCTCGTACTCCACCGGGTTCTGCGTCGCCACGACCACGAACGGGTCCGGCAGCGCGCGCGGCACCCCGTCCACCGTCACCTGCCGCTCCTCCATGGCCTCGAGGAGCGAGGCCTGCGTCTTGGGGGGCGTGCGGTTGATCTCGTCGGCGAGCAGCAGGTTCGTGAACACCGGGCCCTCGCGGAACGAGAACTCGGCGGTGCGCGCGTCGTAGACCAGCGACCCCGTGACGTCACCGGGCATGAGGTCGGGCGTGAACTGCACCCGCTTGGTGCCCAGCGACAGGGCCCCGGACAGCGAGCGGACCAGCAGGGTCTTGGCGACGCCGGGCACCCCCTCCAGCAGGACGTGACCGCGGCACAGCAGGGCGATGATCAGCCCTGTGACGGCCGCGTCCTGCCCGACCACGGCCCGGGCGACCTCGGTGCGCACCGCCGCCAGGGAGCCGCGCAGCGCGTCCCCGGCCCCGGCGGGCGGGGTCGACGTCGTCGGGGGCACGGGGGTGGTCGGCGTGCTCGGGTGCGGCAGCGTCTCGTCGGTCACGGTCGGTGTACCTCGCTCTCCAGGTGGTGCAGGTCGTCGGCGAGCCGCAGCAGGCCCGCGTCGCCGGTGGGGGGCGGTCCGTAGACCAGGGTCTCGATGTCCCGCGCCGGTCGGCCGGTGGCGCGGGCGACGGCGTCGACGACGGCCGCCGCGTCCGCCGAGCGCGGCAGGCCGAGCCGGTGCGCGACCCGGGCGGCCGTCCCTGCCCGCAGTGCGGCGGCGGCGTGCCCGTGCGCCCGCGCGCGGCGGTACAGGCGGCCGCGCCCGCGGGTGGCCTCGGCGGACCGGACCACGACCGGCAGGGGCTCGGTCACGACGGGCCCGAGCCGCCGGGCCCGCCACACCATGGTCACGAGCAGCACGAGCACCAGCCACCAGGTGACGGGCCCGACCCACGGCACGAGGTCCGCCAGGCCGGGGTCGTCGGTGTCCTGCGCGACGGGACCCACGTCGTTCAGGCTCGGCACGTACCAGACGAGGTGGTCGTGGCGGCCGAGCACCCGCAGCACGAGGGCTGCGTTGCCCTCCTCGTCGACCACGTCGTTGCTCAGCAGCCGGAGGTCGGACAGCGCCGAGACGCGCCGACCGTCCTGCTCGAACGTCAGGTAGGCCCCGGAGCCGTCCGTGGCGGGGAAGCACACCGTGGCCCGGCCGGTGCCGTCGTGGTAGCCACCGCCTGCGACCACGCTGCCGGCCGCGACGGCGTCCGGGTCCGTGCACTCAGCCGCACGCGAACTCGCCGCGCCGGCGGAGCTGCTGGCCTCGATGTCGGGGGCCAGGGTCGACAGCGCCCACCCAGCGTCCACCAGCACGAGGTCGTCCTCGAGGGCGACGAGCGCGTCGAGCTGGTCCGCGCCGAGCAGCCCGTCGCCGATGACCACGACCGTGCTGTCACCGGTCGCGGCCGCCACGGCGTCCGCCGCCGTCGTGACGGACTCGATGGTGACGCCCTGGCGCTGCAGGACCTGGGCGACCGCACGCGCCCCCGCCGGCCCCGGGTTGTCGGGGCTGCCCGGGGCGCTGCTCTCCGGCGGGGCGGGCAGCGCGAGGACCAGCACGCCGACCACGAGCAGCGCGAGCACGACCAGCCACGGTCGCGCCGCCCGCCAGCGGTGCGCGGCGCGCGAGCGCCCGGTGGTGCCGTCGCCGACGACCTCGCCGGCCGGCGCCCACGCCGGTGCCGTCATGCGCCCACCGCCAGGGGCCGGGCGGCGCGGACCGCGGCGTCGAGCTCGCGCATCGCGGTGTCGTCCTGCGCGGCCGCCGGCCGGTCGCCGTACACGACGGCGTCGAACAGGTCACCCCCGCGGGCCAGCGCGTCGGCGTGCGGGGGCAGGGCGGCACCGGCGAGCCGGGCCGCCTCGTGCGCCGTGCGCCCGGGACGCTCGTCGAGGAGCCCGCGCTCCTCCAGGTCGCGGACGACGGCCCGGTAGCGGTCGGCGACGGCGCTCGACCAGTCGCCGGCCTGCGCGGCCGCGTCGGCGGCGTCGCGCAGCTGCGCCGCCGTGCGCCGGTCGTCGGCGTGCAGCATGCCGGCCCGGCGGCGTCGCGCGCCGGCGCGCACGGGTCCCGCGACGAGCAGTGCGACGACGACCACCACCAGCACCACGCCGACGGCGACGAGCAGCAGGGTCCGTCCGGAGAGCCCGGCCTCCGGCAGGCCGTCCAGGAGCTCGGCGAACCACCGGAGCACGCGTTCCAGCAGCGTGTCCTGGCGGTGGTACACCGGGTCCAGCAGCTCCCCGCGCACCCAGCGGCGTGCGGTGTCGGCGTCGGGCTCGACCGGCACCCCGGCGAGGACGATCACGGCACCACCCGTCCCGCGGCCGTCACGCCCCGTCCGCCGCGGCGCGCGCGAGCTCGAGGTCGAGCCCTTCGCGCCGGATGCGGACGTCGACGTAGAGCAGCGCCACGACCGCGGCCATGAACATCGTCGACAGCGTGAGACCGACGACCTGACCGAGGGCGGAGACGAGGACCGAGACGTCGTCGGACCCCGACGACATGCTCACGATGCCCGCGAACAGCCCTGCCGGCACCAGGACGAGGTACATGAGCACCGAGATCAGGAGGTTCGCGAGCAGGTAGATGCCGAGCAGGCGCCAGAAGCTGCCGCGCGTCAGGCGCCACGCCCGCACCACGGTCGGCCAGAACCGCTTGCCCTCCAGCATCAGCGCCGGCGGCACGAGCAGCGTGCGGGTCGTGGCCCACGTCCCGCCCACGACCAGCGCGAGGCCACCGACCAGCGCGACGACCACCGCGGCGCCGTCCGCGCCTGCCGTGACGAGCCCCACCACGGCACCCACGAGGGCGGCGACAGCGAGGAACGACACGAGCAGCTGCAGGAGGGCGAACCCGACGAGGGACCACACGCGCCGCGTCCGCCACACCTCGCGCACCGCGACCCGCTGCCCCAGCACCGAACGGCTGACCGACACGATGAGCAGGCCGGTGAGGATCGACGTCACGGGCAGCAGCAGCGGGGTCGTGACGACCTGCCCCCCGCTCGCGGACAGCAGCTCAGAGACCGCGGCGGAGTCGGCCGCCGAGGACCCGTCGCCCAGCGGCATGCCCCCGAGCGCGGCGCCCAGCAGGCTGCTGACGTAGAGCTGCAGCAGCGTCTGCAGGGCCACCGCGACCGTCACGACGACCGCGGACAGGCCGAACATCACCGTGGGGTTGGCGCGCACCGCCCGGACCGCGCCGTCGAGGACCTCGCCCAGCCCGAGCGGGCGCAGCGGGATGATCCCGGGTTGCAGGGCGGGCACCCGCCACGACGCCGGCCCGCCCGTCCCCGGAGGGGGAGGGGCACCCCACCCGGGGGGTGCGGTCGGCTGTCCCCAGCCCGGCGGCGGGGGCGGGTTGCCCGCGGCGGTCGGCTGGTCCCACGCCGGCGGTGCGGGCGGTTGGCCCCACGCGGGCGGCGCGGCGGATCCGTGGTCCGTCCCCGCCGGCGTCGCGTCGCCGGCGGACGCACCCGCAGGGGTACCGGCCGGGCTCGCCCATGGCGTCGCGGGGGCGCCGTCGTCGTGCGGGGAGGTCATGCGTCCGCTCCTCGTCGCGTGCGTCCGGGTCGACGAGGGGTGCCCGTCGGGGCCCCATCGTGCCACGGGGGTGGTGCGCGGCGGTCGAGGACGCACCCATCACCCGACTGCGCGCGGCGGACGCCCCCGCAGGTCGCCGACGATGAGACAATCTCCGCCATGAAGGGACGCGTCCTGGTCGTCGACGACGACACCGCACTGGCCGAGATGATCGGCATCGTGCTGCGCTCCGAGGGTTTCGAGCCGGTCTTCTGCGAGGACGGCGACGAGGCGCTCGCCGTCTTCCGGTCGACACAGCCGGACCTCGTGCTGCTCGACCTCATGCTGCCCGGCAAGGACGGCACCGAGGTGTGCCGGCAGATCCGCGCCGAGTCGGGGGTGCCGATCGTCATGCTGACGGCCAAGAGCGACACCGTCGACGTCGTCCTGGGCCTGGAGTCCGGGGCCGACGACTACATCTCCAAGCCGTTCAAGCCGAAGGAGCTGGTCGCGCGGGTGCGGGCGCGGCTGCGGCGCAGCGACGAGCCTGCGCCGGAGCACCTGGCGATCGGCGACCTCACGATCGACGTTCCCGGGCACCGGGTGGAGCGGGCGGGGCGGCCCATCTCCCTGACGCCGCTGGAGTTCGACCTGCTCGTGGCCCTCGCACGCAAGCCCTGGCAGGTGTTCACCCGTGAGGTGCTGCTCGAGCGGGTCTGGGGCTACCGGCACGCCGCCGACACCCGGCTCGTGAACGTCCATGTGCAGCGGCTGCGCTCCAAGATCGAGACGGACCCGGAACGGCCCGAGATCGTCGTGACCGTGCGGGGTGTGGGGTACAAGGCTGGTGGCGGGAGCACGTGAGCACGCGCCCTCGTCGGGCGCGCGGGCGTCGGGCGGCGGCATGGCACGGCTGACCGCCTGGGCGCGACTGGGGCGGGCGCGGTGGGGGCGGCGGGCCCGGGGCCTGGCGCGCCGCTGGCGCTCGTCGCTGCAGCTGCAGGTCCTCACCTCGACGCTCGCCATCGGTCTGGTCGCGCTCGCGGTGATCGGGGCGTACGTGAGCGAGCGGACGAGCGCGGGCCTGTTCGAGGACCGCCTGGGGCAGGTGCTCGAGGAGAGCGCGCGCAGCACGCAGCAGGTGCAGGACCAGCTGTCCGCGTCCCCGGCCAGCACGTCCCCCGAGGTCGCGCTGCTGCTCGAGGACGTCACCACCCAGCAGCGCAACGGCGGCTCCGGTGAGCGTGACGTCTTCCTGCTGCGCGCCCCGGGCCAGAACGCCTCCATCGCCGTCGGGGCGACCGCGACCGACAGCACGCTGGTGGCGCTGGTGAGCCGTGACCTCAAGCAGGCGGTGGCCGACGGTGGCCAGCACTGGCAGTCCGTGGGGATCCCGACCGCCGCCGGGAGCACCCACCCGGGCATCGTCGTCGGCCAGCAGGTCGACGTGCCGTTGGCCGGCACGTACCAGATGTTCTTCCTCTACAGCCTGCAGCCCGAGCAGGAGCGGCTCGACTTCCTGCTGGGGACGCTCGCCCTGGCCGCCGTCGCGGTCGTCGCGCTGCTCGGGGCCATGACGTGGTCCGTCACCCGCCGCACGGTCGACCCCGTGCGCCGGGCCGCCCACGTCGCCGAGCGGCTCGCCGACGGCCACCTGTCGGAGCGGATGGTCGTCCACGGGCGCGACGAGATGGCGACGCTGGCCCGCACCTTCAACGAGATGGCGGAGAGCCTGCAGGACCAGATCCACCGCATGGAGGAGCTCTCGACGCTGCAGCGGCGGTTCGTCTCCGACGTGTCGCACGAGCTGCGCACGCCCCTGACCACCATCCGGATGGCGGGCGAGCTCATCCACGGCGCACGGGACGACTTCGAGCCCTCCGTGAAGCGCTCCGCCGAGCTCCTGGCCACCCAGCTGGACCGTTTCGAGGACCTGCTGGCCGACCTGCTCGAGATCAGCCGCTTCGACGCGGGCGCCGCCGTCCTGGACGCCGAGGGCCGCGACCTGCGGGACATCGTCGTCCAGGCGGTCGACAACGCCGTCCCGCTGGCCGTGCAGCGCGGGTCCTGGCTGCGGGTCGACCTGCCGGACACGCGGGCCGACGCGGACGTCGACCCCCGGCGCGTCGAGCGGATCCTGCGCAACCTGCTGGTGAACGGCATCGAGCACGCCGACGGGTCGGCCGTCGAGGTCACGGTCGGTGTCGACGCCTCCGCCGTCGCCGTGACCGTGCGGGACCACGGCGTGGGCATGACGGCACAGGAGGCCGAGCACGTCTTCGACCGGTTCTGGCGGGCGGACCCCGCGCGGGCCCGCACCACCGGTGGCACCGGCCTCGGCCTGGCGATCTCTCTCGAGGACGCCCACCTGCACGGCGGGACGCTCGAGGCGTGGGGTCGACCGGGGCACGGGGCGTGCTTCCGGCTGACCCTGCCGCGCCGCGCCGGCATCCGGCTGACCGGCTCGCCGCTGCCCCTGCAGCCCGAGCCCGAGGCCTCGCCCGCGGTCGAGGCCGGACCGCGGCGCAGCACCGATCCGGTGGCACTTCCGGAGCTGCCGCCGATGACGGGGGAGATCGCGATCGTGAGCAACCCGACGGATCCCGTCCGGACGGACGTGCGGCTCGACGACGCCGGCGTGCCCGCCGACGTCCGGGGTGCGTCGTGAGGCGGGGCGTCGCCTCGGCCGGCAGGCACCTGGTCGTCGTGTGCGCGCACGTCCTCGCCCTCGTCGGTCTGACCGCGTGCGTCGCCATCCCCACCGAGGGCAGCGTGACGGCCGGTGACGGCGAGGTCCGTGAGCAGGACCGGGTCGTCGTGCTGGCGCAGGGTCCGCAGGCCGACGCCGACCCCGTCAGCATCGTCGAGGGGTTCCTGCTCGCGGCGGGCACGGAGGTCACGGGCGACTTCGACGTCACCCGCGAGTTCCTGTCGGCCGACGAGCGCTCGGAGTGGGACCCCGGCGCGGGCACGGTCGTGGCGAGCCAGCGCAAGGTGGAGCAGACCGGGGACGCGCAGGTCACGGTCTCGCTGACCGTGACCGCCAAGGTGGATGCGGAGGGACGGTTCGTCGAGGCGCCCGCCGACGCCGTGGAGACGCTGCGGTACGAGCTCGTGCAGGACGCGCGGGGCGACTGGCGGATCGCGCACGCCCCGGACGTCCTGGTCGTGGACTCGCGACGCTTCACGTCGCAGTTCCGCGCGACCTCCGTCTACTTCCTCACGCCCGACCGCGAGATGCTCGTGCCCGAGGTCCGCTGGTTCCGGGACCGGGACCGCAGCGTGGCCACCGCCGTGGTCCGGGCCCTGCTCGCCGGGCCCTCGCCGTGGTTGCACGACGCGGTGACGTCGGCGCTGCCGCAGGGCGCGGTCCTCAAGCCGGAGGCGGTGTCCGTGGAGCAGGGTGTCGCCGAGTTCGCGCTCGAGCCGGCGCGGGCCGTGCTCGACGCGGACCGCGGCCTGCTGCTCGCGCAGCTCGAGGCGTCGCTGCGGCCCCTCGGTGTGACGACGCTCCACGTGCGCGCCGGCGCCGCCGGTGCGCTGCTCGAGGGGACGGCGACCGACCTGCCCGTGCCCGGCTCCGACGAGCTCGAGATCCTCGTCGACGGCGGCACCCTCGCGCTCGGTGAGGGCGCGCCCGCCGCGGTGGACGGGGTGCGCGCGGTGACCGGTGAGCGCCCGAGCGCGCCCGCGCGCTCACCCGACGGCTCCCTGCGTGTGGCGCTCGCCGACCCGTCGACGCTCGTGACGGTGCCCGCGGGGGACTCCCCGCAGCGGGTCCTGCTGAGCGGCGGGTCCCTGGCAGCGCCCTCGGTGGACCGCTTCGGGTGGGTCTGGACGGCACGGAACGCCGTCCCGGGCCGGGTGGACGCCGTCCGGGCGGACGGCACGCTGGTCGAGGTGACCGCCGAGTGGCTGGAGGGTCGGACGGTGGACGCCGTGCGGGTGTCGCGGGACGGCACGCGCATCGCCATCGTGTCGCGCGGCACGGACGGGACGACGCTCGACGTGGCGGGCATCGTGCGGGACGACGCCCGCACCCCGCAGACGATCGGCAAGGCCGTGGCGGCCGGCGCCGCGCTGACGCCGACCGCGTCCGTGGTGTGGGTCGACGAGGTCACCCTCGGTGTCCTCTCGGACGGGGAGGCGGGCCCGACGCCCTACCTCGTCCCGGTGTCCGGGACCAGCTCGCCGCTGCCCGCCGTCGCGGACGCCACGTCGCTGGTGGCGGACCGTGGGCTGCGGACCGTCCACGTCGTCACGGCGGGTGGTGACCTGCTGCGCCTGCAGGGCGGGACGTGGGTCGAGGTGCCCGGTGTCACCGGCACGCTCGGGGTGACCGGCGCGGCGTTCCCCGGCTGACGACGCCGGCGGCGGGCGCCGCACGGCCGGCCGCCCACAGCCCCGCGTCCGTCACCCACCGTCCACGGCGGGTGACGCCGGCGCTGCCGGCGGCACCCGCGGCGGAGCAGGCTCCCGGGGTGTCGAGGGATCCGGAGGGCGCGGCGGTGCCGTCACGGCGCCGCCGCCTGCACGCCCTGGTGGCGGCCGCCGGCCGCGACGTCCTGGGGCTGGTCGTGCCGGTCGCGTGCGCGGGCTGCGGGCGTGTCGACGAACGGTGGTGCGGACGGTGCGCGACCACCCTCGACGGGCCTGTCCTGGGGCGTGACCGCGGTGCCGGGCGGCTCGACCTGCTGGACGGCCGCACGCTGCTCCCGGTGATGGGCCCCGGCACGTACACCGGGCCGCTGCGTCACGGCGTCGCGGCGTGGAAGGACGGCGGGCGGACCGATCTCGACCGTCCGTTCGCCGCGGCGGCCCGCCGCACGGGCGTGGCCCTGGCGCCCCGGCTCCGGCCGGTGACGGGCGGCGTGGGACCGGTGCTCGTGGTGGCGGTGCCGTCCACGGCGCAGGCGCGCCGACGCCGTGGCCGGGACCCGGTCGACGTGCTCGCCGCGGCGGTCGCGGCGGGTCTGCGGAGCGGCGGCGTCCCGGCTGTGCGGGCACGCCCGCTGCGCCGGGCGGGGGGCCCCGACCTGGCCGGCCTGGGTGCCCGCGCTCGCGGTGACGCACTGCGCGGGCGCGTCCGGGTCGGTGCCGTGGCACGCCTGCGCGGTCGCGTCGTCGTGCTCGTCGACGACGTCCTGACCACGGGCGCGACCCTCGCCGCGTGCCACGGCGCGCTCGTCGCCGCGGGTGCGCGCCCAGCGGCCGCCGGTGTCCTCGCGGCTACCCCGCAACCCGGGGGCGTGGGTGTGGCGGATGTCGCACCGCCGAGCCGCGGCGTTTCGCGTCGGGGCGCCGAGGAGGGTTAGCGTGGTGCCTGGGAACGACGCCGCGACGGCTCTCCTGCAGCAGTCCGACGGAGGGCGCGCGGTGGAGGAGGTGATGGTGCCCGCCCCGTGGAGGGGCAGCTGAAGTTCGTCCCGTCCGGGCGGGCCACGCCCGCCCCTGACCTCTCAGGAGGCCCACATGGAGATCGTGGTTGCCGGCCGGCACACCGAGGTGTCCCCGCGGTATCGCGCGCACGCCGAGTCCAAGCTCGCCAAGATCGAGCAGCTGGCCCCGCGTGCCCAGCGCGTCGACGTCCTCGTGTCGCACGAACCGAACCCGCGTCAGGCCGACTCCAGCGAGAGGGTCGAGCTGACCGTGGTCGACAAGGGGCCGGTCATCCGCGCGGAGGCGTGCGCCGACGACGCGTACGCGGCGCTCGACGTCGCGCTCGGTCGTCTGCTCGAGCGGCTGCGCCGCGCGCGCGACCGGCGCAAGGACCACCGCAACCACACTCCGCTGGCGCCCGTGGACGTGCGCCCGCCCGAGCCGGAGCCCGAGCCGCGGCCCGCTCCCGAGACGGGGGAGGACGGCGTCGTCGAGATTGCCCTCGGGGACTCCCCGGTGCTGATCCGCGAGAAGGTGCACCACGCCGAGCCGATGACGGTCGACGACGCGCTCTACGAGATGGAGCTCGTGGGGCACGACTTCTACCTCTTCGTCGACGCCGAGACCGCCCAGCCCGCCGTGGTGTACCGCCGGCGCGGCTGGAGCTACGGCGTCATCAAGCTCGACGCACCGGTGTCGATCGCAGGACCGGAGCGCGCGGCGGGCTGAGCCCGCGATGACGACGACGGGGCGGCGTGCCGACCGGCTCGCCGCCCCGTGGCGTGTCCGGCAGGGGTGCTGGAGCCGCCCGGCGTGCGCGCCGACTGCGCCCGGTCCCGGTGCCGGGCGGCGCGGTCCGTCCGGCACCGGGAGTCGGGTGGCGGCGACACCGGGAGGGGGCGTCGGCCGCAGTACGACCGTCGCCCGCAGCGGCTGCCCGCGTCAAGAGTGGCGGAGAACTTTCGGAGAACTTTCGGTGACATCCTGCTGGTGAAGCGGTTCCGGGTGGGCGGAGGCGAGCGGGAGCGCCGCACGAGGTCGCACCTACCGCCCGCCCGGTGCGGCGAAGACGCGCCGATCCGTCGGCGACGGACGTGATCCGGTGAGCGCCGTACGTCGAAAGTGTCGGGGCCTGCGCGGGTGTGTCGGAGGGCTGCGGCAGGATCGGCGCCATGGCTGCGGACGTCGACCACCTCACACGCTCGCAGGCGCGCCGCCTCGCGCTGCGCGCCTCCGGGCTGGACCGTCCGCGGGCAGCCCGGGGTGCCGTCCCCGGCGGACGGGCGCTCCAGCAGGTCGTCGGCCGGCTCGGCCTGCTCCAGGTGGACTCCGTCAACGTCCTGGCACGGGCCCACCTGGTCCCCGTCTACTCCCGGACAGGGCCCTGGGACGTGGCGGCGCTGGACCGTGCGACGAGCCGCGCGCCGCGCCGCCTCGTGGAGACGTGGGCGCACGAGGCGTCGTTGGTGCCGCCGACCACGTTCCGGGACCTGGCCTTCAAGCACGCGGCCAACCGTGCCGGGATCGAGCGGCGTGGCGACACGTTGCACGGCGTGCCCGTGGGCCGCTCGCCGGAGGTGGCGGCCGTCCGTCGCATCGTCGACGAGGTGGGCCCCGTCACGGCCCGCGAGGCGCAGGATCTCCTCGGGGGCGACGGACGTCGCTCCGGGGACTGGGGGTGGTCGTGGACGGACGCCAAGCGCGCCCTGGAGCACCTGTTCTTCGTCGGTGAGCTCACGACCTCCGGCCGCAACGCGCAGTTCGAGCGGCGCTACGCCCTGCCGGACCGCGTGCTCCCGCCCGAGGTGCTCGCAGCGCCCCCGCCGGACCCGGCGACGGCGCGCCGCGGGCTGGTCGAGGTCGCCGCGCGCGCGCACGGTGTGGCGAGCCTGCGCTGCCTGGCCGACCACTGGCGGACCGCCACCGCGCCGACGGCCGCCGCCGTCGCGGAGCTCGTCGAGGAGGGCGTGCTCGTACCCGTGGACGTCGAGGGCTGGCGCGGTCCGCTGTACCGGCACCGCGACGCGACCGTTCCCCGGCGCGCCCACGGGCGGGCGCTGCTCAGTCCCTTCGACCCCCTGGTGTGGGAGCGCACGCGCACCGAGACCCTGTTCGGGCTGCGCTACCGCCTCGAGATCTACGTCCCGGCGGCGGCGCGGGTCTGGGGGTACTACGTGCTGCCCTTCCTGCTGGGGGAGCGCCTGGTGGCGCTCGTCGACCTCAAGGCGGACCGACGCGGGGGCGTCCTGCAGGTCGCCGCGGCGCACCGGGCGCCCGGCGCGGCCGCGGACCCCGCGGCGGGCGCGCCCGGGGACGCCGAGGTGGCGCACGAGCTGGCGTGCGAGCTGCGCACGGCGGCGCAGTGGCTGGGCCTGGCCGACGTGGCGGCCGGTCCGGAGGCGGCGGGCGACCTCGTGGCGGCGCTGCGGCGCGAGCTCCCGGGGGCCGCGGCCTGAGCGGACGGCCACGCAGGTCCTGCGGCTCGCCTACGATGGTCGGGCCCGGCCGCGCGGTCGGGCGACACGCACCGCCCCGACGCTGCGAGCGGACGGGCGCCAACGACGTCGGGAGAGTTGCGTGACGGCGATCCTCGAGAAGGTCCTCCGGCTGGGCGAGGGGCGGATCCTCAAGAAGCTGTCCGGCATCGCGGCCCAGGTCAACGCGCTGGAGGACAGCTTCACGGCGTTGTCCGACGCCGAGCTGCGCGAGGAGACCGACCGCTTCCGGGCGCGCCTCGACGAGGGCGAGAAGCTCGACGACCTGCTCCCCGAGGCGTTCGCCGCGGTCCGCGAGGCGTCACGTCGCACGCTGGGTCAGCGGCACTTCGACGTCCAGCTGATGGGCGGCGCAGCCCTCCACCTCGGCAACATCGCCGAGATGAAGACCGGTGAGGGCAAGACGCTCGTCGCCACCCTGCCGGCGTACCTCAACGCGCTGTCGGGCAAGGGCGTGCACGTCGTCACCGTCAACGACTACCTGGCGGGCTACCAGGCCGACCTCATGGGCCGCGTCTACCGGTTCCTCGGCCTGACCACCGGGACGATCCTGTCGCAGCAGACGCCGGCGCAGCGCCGCGAGCAGTACGCCGCCGACATCACGTACGGCACCAACAACGAGTTCGGCTTCGACTACCTGCGCGACAACATGGCCTGGAGCGTCGACGACCTGGTGCAGCGCGGCCACCACTTCGCCATCGTCGACGAGGTCGACTCGATCCTCATCGACGAGGCGCGCACGCCGCTGATCATCTCGGGTCCCGCGTCGGGCGACACCAACCGCTGGTACGCGGAGTTCGCCAAGGTCGTGCGGCGCCTGCAGCCGGAGCGCGACTACGAGGTCGACGAGAAGAAGCGCACGGTCGGCGTCCTGGAGCCGGGCATCGCGCGCGTCGAGGACTACCTCGGCATCGACAACCTCTACGAGTCGCTGAACACGCCGCTGATCGGGTTCCTCAACAACGCCATCAAGGCCAAGGAGCTCTTCAAGCGCGACAAGGACTACGTCGTGATGAACGGCGAGGTCCTCATCGTCGACGAGCACACCGGTCGCATCCTCCCCGGACGCCGCTACAACGAGGGCATGCACCAGGCCATCGAGGCCAAGGAGGGTGTGGCGATCAAGGCGGAGAACCAGACGCTCGCCACGATCACGCTGCAGAACTACTTCCGCCTGTACGGCAAGCTCGCCGGCATGACCGGTACCGCCGAGACCGAGGCTGCCGAGTTCCAGGGCACCTACAAGCTGGGCGTCGTGCCGATCCCGACCAACCGGCCGATGCTGCGCATCGACCAGAAGGACCTCGTCTACAAGTCCGAGGAGGGCAAGTTCGACGCGGTCGTCACCGACATCGTCGAGCGGCACGCCAAGGGTCAGCCGGTCCTGGTGGGCACGACCAGCGTCGAGAAGTCGGAGCTGCTCTCGTCCAAGCTCAAGAAGCAGGGCGTGCCGCACGAGGTGCTCAACGCCAAGCAGCACGCGCGTGAGGCGTCGATCGTGGCGCAGGCCGGTCGCAAGGGTGCCGTGACGGTGGCGACCAACATGGCCGGCCGCGGCACCGACATCATGCTCGGTGGCAACGCGGAGTTCATGGCGGTCGCCGAGATGGCCGCACGCGGGCTCGACCCGGCGGAGAACGCGGACGAGTACGAGGCCGTCTGGCCCGAGGTGCTGGAGAAGGCGAAGGTCGCCGTCTCCGCCGAGCACGACGAGGTGACCGAGCTGGGTGGCCTGTACGTGCTGGGCACCGAGCGGCACGAGTCGCGCCGCATCGACAACCAGCTCCGCGGCCGGTCGGGCCGCCAGGGCGACCCGGGGGAGTCCCGGTTCTACCTGTCGATGCAGGACGACCTCATGCGCCTGTTCAACTCCGGCCTCGCCGAGTCGATGATGACGCGTGCCGGGTTCCCGGAGGACATGCCGCTGGAGTCCAAGATCGTCACCCGCGGCATCCAGTCCGCGCAGTCGCAGGTCGAGGCCCGCAACTTCGAGATCCGCAAGAACGTCCTGAAGTACGACGACGTCATGTCCCGGCAGCGTGAGGTCATCTACGACCAACGGCGCCGCGTGCTGGAGGGCGAGGACCTGCAGGAGCAGATCACGCACTTCCGCACCGACGTGCTGACGGACTACATCGCCCTGGCGACGGCCGAGGGCCGCCCGGAGGACTGGGACCTCGAGGCGCTGTGGACCGTGCTGCGCGGCGTGTACCCGATCTCGATCACGCCCGAGGAGGTCGTGGAGGAGGCCGGTGGTCCCACCCGCCTGTCCGCCGAGCTGCTGACCCGCGAGGTCCTGTCCGACGCCGAGCACGTCTACGCCGAGCGTGAGGAGAAGCTCGGCGGGGCGAACATGCGCCAGCTCGAGCGACGCGTCGTCCTCTCGGTCCTCGACCGCAAGTGGCGCGAGCACCTCTACGAGATGGACTACCTCAAGGAGGGCATCGGCCTGCGCGCGATGGCACAGCGCGACCCGCTCATCGAGTACCAGCGCGAGGGCTTCCAGCTCTTCACGGCGATGACCGACGCCATCAAGGAGGAGTCGGTCCAGTACCTCTACAACCTCGAGGTGCAGGTCACCCAGCCCACGGACGGGCCGGTCGTCAGCGCGGACTCCGCGGCCTCTGCTGCGGCCTCCGCCGGGGCCTCGGCGACAGCCGACCGCCCGGTCGTCGACGGCCCCGCGGCCGACGGCGAGCCGGCCCCCGGGGGCCTCGTCGCCAAGGGCCTCGACGGCCCCGCCGAGCGCACGCCGCTGCAGTACACGGCGCCGTCCGCGGACGGTGACGGTGCGACGGTCACGCGTGCGGACGGTGGTTCCGGTGGCGCGCGTCCCGCCGAGACGGCGTCGGGCGGGGCGAACCGCGCCGACCGTCGCAAGCAGGCCAAGCAGCGCCGGCGCTGACGCTCAGCCGATCTCCAGCGCCGTGACGCGCCACGCGCCGCGGTGGGACTCCAGCCGGAGTGCCACCGCGCGCACGCGCACGCCGTCCTCCACCACGAGGCACGCCTCGACCGTGTGGTCGTCGACCGGGCAGACCCGCACCCGGCGGGCTGCCGGACGCCGCGCGTGGGTGAGGACACCCGCACGACGCACGAGTGCGGCGCGCTGCTGCAGCGTCTCGAGCACCGTCGGCGACACCCAGCGGGCCAGCTGAGCGGCCGCCCGGCGGGCCAGCACGACCTCGACGCACGCGAGCCCGACCCCGTGCGCGAACCGTCCGGGGTCCGTCGCGGGTGCCGCGCCCCGGTCGTCCGGGAGGTCACCGGCAGGCGCCTGCTCGGCCACGGCGAGCCGGTGCAGGCGCTCCACCAGCGTGGGCGGAGGTGAGAGCTCCGCAGCGCGCCGCGCCGGCGGTGCGGGCACGGCCGGGACGAGCCTCAGGCGCGGCCGTCCCGTCGCGTGAGCGGGGCTGCCGGTGCGACCGGGTGGGTGCGGGGACGTCGGCGCCGCCGGGGCCGGCTGCGTCGCCGTCGGGTGCGCCCCGCGTCCCGCTGCGGTGATCGCGGTGAGGACGTCCTCGAACGCCGCCCCGGTGACGTCGTCGTGGTCGAGCGTGGTCATCGCGGGCTCCCGGGGGTCGGCACGGTCAGGATCTGTCCGGGTTGCAGGACGTCGGGGTCCGGGCCGATGGTCGCGGCGTTCGCCGCGTACCACCGCGGCCACTCGTCGGCGACGGCGGCGTCGGACGCGTGGGGCCCGAGCGTGCGTGCCGCGATGCCCCACAGGGTGTCACCCGCCCGGACCACGACGACCTCCTCCCGGGGCGCAGTCGTCACCGCGGCCTGCGGGTCCTCCTCGGTGACCGGCGCGGCGACCGGCGCGGCGACCTCCCGCAGCGCGGCGCTCGACGGGGACCCGGTCGTCGTCGGCGAGGGCGGCGCGGTGTCCGTCGGGCCGGACGGCGGGACGTCCGCGACGAGGTGGCCGCCGGTCGCGGTGGGCGACCACCCGAGGTCGACCGTGACCACCGGGCCGTCAGCGGGGGAGCCGGCGCCCTGGGCCCCGACCGCGCTCCCGAGGCCCACCGCCGCCGCCACCGCCACCGTCAGGACGCGGCGCACGAGCCCCGGTGCCCACCGGTGGATCACGGCCTCACCGGCCTGCCACGCGCGACCGGCGGTCCGGGCCACGGCGCACACGGCAGCGAGCAGCGCGGACACCCCGAGCCAGGCGGCAGCGAGCGCACCGCTCACCACGACGGCGGGACCGACGACCGCCTCGACGCGCCACACCTGCGTCGACCCGACCTGGGTGACGGCCCAGGCGAGGAGGAGCACGGCTGCGGACGTCGCACCGGTGCCGAGCAGGATCAGGCTCCCCGCGGCACGCCCCGGGGAGGGGCCGCGGGGCGGCGGGGGCGTCAGAGGCAACGGCACGGTTCTCCTCGTTGATGCAGTTTGATCGCGTTTGATATCGACTGGTGCGGATAGGTGTAGTCGAGAACGGCACGACTTGTCCAGTAAGGTCCGATCCGTGACCAGGGGCGACGAGGCGGCGGCCGCCGGCCGGTGGGAGCGGCTGTTCGCCGACCTGGAGGCCCAGCTCGCCGCCGGCAACGCCGCCGACGCGCGGTGGGACGTCGCGGAGCTGACCCGCGCCGAGCGTGCGCGGGTGGGGCTGGCGGACCGGCTGCGTGCGTCGACGGGGCGCCGCCTGCGGGTCGTCACGACCGACGCCGGGACCTTCGAGGGCGAGGTGGTCGACGCGGCGGCGCAGTGGCTCCTGCTCGCGCTCGGCGCCGGCCGGACCGCCCTGGTCGTCGTGGCGGCGCTGGGTGCGGTCGAAGGGCTCGGGCCGCACGTGGCGCCGCCCGCGGGCCGCAGCGAGTCGGCGCTCGGGCTCGGCCACGCGTTGCGTGCACTGGCGCGCGACCGTGCGACCGTGACCGTGCACGTCCGGGGTGCCGTGCTCGCCGGACGCCTCGAGCGCGTCGGGGCCGACCACCTGGACCTCATGCCCGCGACGGGGCCCGCACGGGCCGTCTGCGTGCCGTTCGACGTGCTGCAGGCGGTGGTGTCGCGGTGACGCGAGCCTGCGCCGTCGGCGTGGTCCCGGCGGGCGTGCGCGACGTGCGGCGATCCGGCTGCGGCGAGGCCGGGTCAGCCCCGGTGCGTCAGGCCTGCCCGTCCGACGTCGCGGGGGTGTTGCGAGCCCGGGTCTCGGCGTACATGCGCTCGATGTACCGCTCCAGCTCGGCCGACTCGACGCGCCACTGGAGCCGCCCGCCGATCTGGATCGCGGGCAGCTCGCCCGAACGCACGAGCGCGTACGCCTGCGGGGCCGAGACGTTGAGGATCTCGGAGACGTCGGCGAGCGTCAGGAACCTCGGTGCCATTCCCGCAGTCTCGCACGGCCGACCTCGCGCGGACCGTTGTCCACAGGTGCCGTCGACCCCCTGCCCGCGCCCCTGCCGGTCGGGCCACACTCGTGCAGCCCTCCCACCCCGTCACCGCTGATCAGGAGTTGCCGTGGACACCACCGTGCTCGACCTGCCCGCCCCGGCGGCGACGCGGCTGCGCCGCCCCGGGTGGCGCGACCCGAGGCTGCTCGTCGGCGTCGCGCTCATCGCGGCCTCGGTGGTGCTCGGCAGCTGGGCGGTGACCTCCGCGCAGCGGACGGTGCAGGTGTACGTCGCCCGGGACGTGCTCGTCCCGGGTGCTGCGCTGTCGTCCGCGGCCCTCGTCGTGGCGGACGTGCGGCTCGCGGACCGCGTGGACGGGTACCTGCGGGCCGATCGGCCGCTGCCGGACGGTGCCGTCGTGGTGCGGTCCGTCGGCGCCGGTGAGCTGGTGCCGCTGGGAGCCGTCGGTGCCGCTGCCGACCTGCAGGTGCGTGCGGTGCCGGTCGCCCTGGCGGGCCCGCCGCCGAGCGGCCTGGTCGCCGGGTCGCGCGTCGACCTCTGGTTCACGCCCGAGCACGGCGGGCCCGGTGCCTCCGAGGCGGGCGCGACGGAACCCGCTCCGCTGGCGACGGACCTCACCGTGGCGGAGCTGAGCGCACCGGACGGTGCGTTCGCGAGCGGCGGTGCGCGCACCGCCCACGTCCTGGTCCCCGTGGACGACCTGCCGACCGTGCTCGGCGCGCTCGCCGGCGGTGGCCGCGTCGACGTCGTCCCCGTCCCGGGCGGCTGAGGTGGGCGTCGGGGTGCTGTGCGCGGTGCAGGGTGCCGCCGAGTCGGCGGTCGTGCAGGCCGTGGAGGGGTCGGGCGGGCGGCTGTCGGTGACGCGGCGGTGCGCCGACCTCACCGAGCTGCTCGCCGCGGCGGAGGCGGGACTCGGCGGGCTGGCGGTGGTGTCCGCCGACCTGGACCGGCTCGACAGGGAGGCCGTCGCCGTGCTGCACCGGTGCGGCGTCCGCGTCGTCGGCCTGGCCGACCCGGCGCGTCCGTGGCTCGCCGAGCGGTTGACCGCGCACGGCGCCGACGTCGTCCTGGACGTGGCGGCCGACGGGGAGGTGCCGGACGTGGTGAACGAGGCGCTGGCCGTCCTCGACGACGGCCCGCCCCGGCAGGCGTTGCCCCGGTCGGCCCCGCCCACGCGCCGCGGTGCGACCGTCGCCGTCTGGGGGCCCACCGGCGCCCCCGGCCGCACGTTCGTCGCGGTCAACCTGGCCGCCGAGCTGGCAGGCCTCGGCCGGTCGACGCTGCTCGTGGACGCGGACACGTACGGCGGGGTGGTCGCGCAGGTGCTGGGGGTGCTCGACGAGGCGCCCGGCCTGGCCGCCGCGGCCCGGGCGGCCGGCCAGGGGGCGCTGGACCTCGGGACGCTCGCCCGGCTCGCGCCGGTCGTCCTGCCGGGCCTGCGCCTGCTGTCCGGCATCTCGCGCGCGGACCGCTGGCCCGAGCTGCCCGCCAGCTCCCTCGAGCCGGTGCTGTCCCAGGCGCGGGCTCTCGCCGAGGTCACGGTCCTCGACACCGGCTTCTGCCTGGAGCAGGACGAGATGCTCAGCTACGACACGCGCGCGCCGGCGCGGAACGCCGCCACGATCACCGCGCTCGAGCAGGCGGACCTCGTCGTGGTCGTCGGCGCGTCGGACCCGGTGGGGGTCCAGCGGCTCGTGCGGGCGCTGGCCGAGGCAGCGGACCGCGGCCTGGCCGGCAGGCGCCGTGTCGTCGCGAACCGCGTACGACCGACCGTGGCCGGCGCGCGTCCGGGGGAGGCGGTCGCCGCGGCGCTGGCCCGGTACGCGGGCGTCGAGGACGTGGTGCTCGTGCCGGAGGACCGTCAGGCCGCCGACACGGCGCTGCTGGAGGGGCGTGTCCTGCGGGAGGTGGCGCCCGGCTCGCCGGCGCGTCGCAGCCTGGCGGCACTGGCGGCCGAGATCGCGGCCGGCCTGCCCGCGGACGCGCCGGGCGCGCCCGTCGCGGTGGGGTGAGCCGGGACGGCACACTGGGCCCGTGCGCGTCTACCTGCCCGTGACCCTCGACGAGCTGCAGCAGCCCTCCCCGGCCCTGCCCGGACCACGAGCGGGGCATGCCGTCACCTCGGCGCTGCGCGCCCTGTGGCCGGACGAGGACGAGGAGGGGTGGGAGTACGCGGCGCAGGCCGGTGCCGGCGACGGGTCCGTCGCGTTGCTGGCCGGACGCCCGGACGCCCCGCGGCTGCGCGTCGTGGTCGCCGCCGACGTCCCCGACACCTGCGTCCGCACGCCGCAGGACGCCGCGGTGCCCTCCGCCGTGGAGGTCGTGTGCGACGTCACCCTCGCCCAGGTCGTGAGCGTGCACGTCGACGAGCCGGAGGCCGTCCCGGACGTCGCGGCCGCAGCGTCGGGGGACGAGGCGGCCCTCGAGCGCCTCGACGAGCGTGACCTGCTCTGGTACGACGTCACGGAGATCGCGGACATCCCGGTCGCCTGAGCTCCACGGCCGCCCCCGTCGCGCGACCGTGACCTGCGCCACGCAGGGCCGGTTGGACCGGCGGGCCCCGGCTCGGGTAATGTTCCCGGTCGGTGCGGGGCAGTGACCCGCGCGCCGCTGGTGCTGTGCACGGGTCATCGTCCCGGTCACAGCCCTTGGGGTATGGTGTAATTGGCAGCACGACTGATTCTGGTTCAGTTAGTCTAGGTTCGAGTCCTGGTACCCCAGCGTTGCTCATCGGGCGTCAGCCCGTTGACCAGCACGGATGCGTCCGCCTGACGGCGGGCCGCCGGACGTCGCGGATTTCGGCTCGCGGCGGACGTCGGGTACAGTATCCACTCGGCACACGGCCTACGGGTTCGTGAGCAAGGCCCCCGTTGTGTAGCGGCCTAGCACGCCGCCCTCTCACGGCGGTAGCGCCGGTTCGAATCCGGTCGGGGGTACGGTCGAAGGCCCGGTCACCACGGTGACCGGGCCTTCTTCGTGCCGTGGCGCCGTCTGGGCGCCGGGGCAGGCACGGACCGTGACGTCCGTCACCGTCGGTGCGACGAGGGAGCCCGGGGACGAGGGAGCCCGAGCCCGTCGGCGTCGCCGATCGGGCCCGGGCTCGTGGTCGGGGAGGTCAGTCGGCGGTGCGGCGCAGCACCTCGGTCAGCCGGTTGGCCGCCGAGACCACCGCGGAGGCGTGCAGCCGGCCCGGCTGCCGGGAGAGCCGCTCGAGCGGCCCGGAGACGGACACGGCGGCCACCACGCGCCCCGACGGGCCGCGGACCGGCGCGGAGACCGAGGCGACGCCGACCTCGCGCTCGGAGACCGACTGCGCCCAGCCGCGACGACGCACCCCGGACAGGATGGTGGCGGTGAACTTCGAGCCCTGCAGGCCCCGGTGCAGCCGGTCCGGCTCCTCCCACGCCAGCAGCACCTGCGCCGCGGACCCGGCCTGCATGGTCAGCGTCGCGCCCACCGGGATCGAGTCGCGCAACCCGATCGGGCGCTCGGCCGCCGCCACGCAGATCCGCTGGTCGCCCTGGCGGCGGTACAGCTGGGCGCTCTCCCCGGTGTGGTCCCGCAGCAGCGCCAGCACGGGCCCCGCGGCGGCCAGCAGCCGGTCCTCGCCGGCGGCTGTCGCCAGCTCCGACAGGCGCGGGCCGAGCACGAAGCGGCCCTGCAGGTCACGCGCCACGAGGCGGTGGTGCTCGAGCGCGACTGCAAGGCGATGGGCCGTCGGGCGGGCAAGATGGGTGGCGGCGACCAGCTGTGCGAGGGTCGCGGGTCCGGCCTCCAGGGCGCTCAGCACCGACGCGGCCTTGTCCAGGACGCCGACTCCGCTAGAGTTGTCCATAGGTCGATATTGGCGTCTCGAAGGCTGAGATGCAAGCCGGGGGCCACGAGACCCGCGGCCCAGAGCCGTCGGCCCGGTGACCCGGGAGGCCCCTGCCCGGACGAGAGGAACTGCGAACATGGCCGGCACGCTGGCGGAGAAGGTCTGGGACGCGCACGTCGTGCGCCGCGGCACGGACGGTGCCCCTGACCTGCTGTACATCGACCTGCACCTCGTGCACGAGGTCACGAGCCCGCAGGCCTTCGAGGGGCTGCGGCTCGCGGGCAGGCCGGTGCGCCGCCCGGACCTCACGCTGGCCACCGAGGACCACAACACGCCCACCCTCGACATCGACCGGCCCATCGCCGACGCGACGAGCCGGACGCAGATCGAGACGCTGCGTGCCAACGTCGCCGAGTTCGGCGTACGGATCCACTCGCTCGGCGACGCCGACCAGGGCATCGTCCACCAGGTCGGCCCGCAGCTCGGGCTGACGCAGCCGGGGCTCACGGTCGTCTGCGGCGACTCGCACACCTCGACGCACGGGGCCTTCGGCGCCCTCGCGTTCGGCATCGGCACGAGCGAGGTCGAGCACGTCCTGGCCACCCAGACGCTGCCCCTCGCCCCGTTCAAGACCATGGCGATCACCGTCAACGGCGCACTGCCGATCGGCGCCAGCGCCAAGGACATCATCCTGGCGATCATCGCCAAGATCGGCACCGGCGGCGGTCAGGGCTACGTCCTGGAGTACCGGGGCGAGGCGATCCGCAACCTCTCGATGGAGGGGCGGATGACCATCTGCAACATGTCGATCGAGGCCGGCGCGCGCGCCGGCATGATCGCGCCCGACGAGACCACCTTCGAGTACCTCAAGGGCCGTCCGCACGCGCCCGAGGGTGCCGACTGGGACGCGGCCGTCGAGTACTGGCGCACCCTGCGCACCGACGACGACGCCGTCTTCGACGCCGAGGTCGTGCTCGAGGCGGCCGACCTGGAGCCGTTCGTCACGTGGGGCACCAACCCCGGCCAGGGCCTGCCCCTGTCGGGCAACGTGCCGGTCCCGGAGCAGATCGCCGACGCCAACGAGCGTGTCGCCGCCGAGCGTGCCATCGAGTACATGGGCCTGACGCCCGGTCAGCCGCTGCGCGAGATCAAGGTGGACACCGTCTTCATCGGGTCGTGCACCAACGGGCGCATCGAGGACCTGCGCGCCGTCGCCAAGCTGGTGAAGGACCGCAAGAAGGCCGACGACGTGCGCGTCCTGGTGGTGCCCGCCTCCGCGCGCGTGCGTCTGCAGGCCGAGGCGGAGGGCCTCGACCGGATCTTCCTCGACTTCGGTGCCGAGTGGCGCAACGCCGGCTGCTCGATGTGCCTGGGCATGAACCCCGACCAGCTCGCCCCGCAGGAGCGCTCCGCGTCCACGTCCAACCGCAACTTCGAGGGCCGTCAGGGCAAGGGCGGGCGCACCCACCTGGTCTCGCCGCTCGTCGCGGCGGCCACCGCGATCCGCGGGACGCTGTCCTCGGTCGCCGACCTCGGCCCCGACGTCGAGGTCCCCGACGGCAGCCCGCTGCACACCGACGACGCGCTGCAGACCGTCTGACGCCCCCGACACCCCGACAGGCAGGCCCATCATGGAGAAGTTCACCCGGCACACCGGGGTCGGCGTCCCGCTGCGGCGCAGCAACGTCGACACCGACCAGATCATCCCCGCCGTGTACCTCAAGCGGGTCACGCGCACAGGCTTCGAGGACGCGCTGTTCGCGGCGTGGCGCGGCGACCCCGCGTTCGTGCTCAACCAGGACGCCTACCGGTCCGGCTCCGTCCTCGTCGCCGGCCCCGACTTCGGGACCGGCTCGTCGCGCGAGCACGCCGTGTGGGCGCTGAAGGACTACGGCTTCCGTGTCGTGATCTCGCCGCGGTTCGCCGACATCTTCCGCGGCAACTCCGGCAAGCAGGGCCTGCTGGCGGCCCAGGTCGCGCAGGAGGACGTGGAGCTGCTCTGGAAGGTCCTCGAGACGCGGCCCGGCACCGAGGTGACGGTCGACCTCGGGGCGCGCACGGTCGTCTGCGACGACATCGTGGTGCCGTTCCAGGTCGACGACTACACGCGCTGGCGCCTCATGGAGGGGCTGGACGACATCGGTCTGACGCTGCAGCACGCCGACGAGATCACGGCGTTCGAGCAGCGTCGCGAGTCGTGGCGCCCGGCCACGCTCCCCGCGAAGCACCTGCCGCCGGTCCCGGTGCGCCCGGCGCGGCCGGTGGTGACGCTCGACCTCGGACCGACCCGCGGCGTCTGACGACGTCCCGACCCGCCGGCTCGACGGGGGCGGGGGTGCGGCACCGGCCGTGCTCCCGCCCCGCCGCCTTGTGAGGGTTCTGCGAGAACCACGCGCAGCCGGGCCCGGATGACGCGCACATCCCGTCGGGTGGGGGACGATATGGGCATGAGCGACCTGCTGTACGTCGAGGGTGGCAACCCGTTGCGCGGCGAGATCACCGTCCGCGGAGCCAAGAACTTCGTGTCGAAGGCGATGGTGGCCGCCCTGCTGGGCGAGACGCCGAGCGAGCTGCGCAACGTCCCCCAGATCCGGGACGTCGCCGTCGTCTCGGGGCTGCTGCGGCTGCACGGTGTGACGGTCGAGATCGACGACGACGCCGGCACGATCAGCCTGGACCCGACGGACGTCGAGTCGGCGCACGTCGCCGACATCGACGCCCACGCCGGGTCCAGCCGTATCCCGATCCTGTTCTGCGGCCCCCTGCTGCACCGCCTGGGGGAGGCGTTCATCCCGGACCTGGGCGGCTGCCGCATCGGCGACCGGCCGATCAACTACCACCTCGACATCCTGCGGCAGTTCGGCGCGGTCGTGGACAAGACCGACAACGGCATCCGCATCCGTGCCCCGCACCGCCTGCAGGGCACCAAGATCGCGCTGCCGTACCCGAGCGTCGGCGCCACCGAGCAGCTGCTGCTGACGGCCGTGCGTGCCGAGGGCATCACCGAGCTGTCGAACGCCGCGATCGAGCCCGAGATCATGGACCTGATCAACGTGCTGCAGAAGATGGGCGCGATCATCTCCGTGGACACCGACCGGGTGATCCGCATCGAGGGTGTCGACCGGCTGGTCGGGTTCCGGCACACCGCCCTGTCCGACCGCATCGAGGCCGCGTCGTGGGCCTCGGCGGCGCTGGCCACCGGCGGGGACGTCTACGTCCGCGGGGCGACCCAGCCGGAGATGACGACGTTCCTCAACACCTTCCGCAAGGTCGGCGGGGAGTTCGCGATCGACGACGATGGCATCCGGTTCTTCCACCCGGGCGGCGACCTGCGGTCGATCCAGCTCGAGACGGACGTGCACCCGGGGTTCATGACGGACTGGCAGCAGCCGCTGGTCATCGCCCTGACGCAGGCGCGCGGCCTGTCGATCGTCCACGAGACGGTGTACGAGAACCGGTTCGGGTTCGTCGACGCCCTGCTGGGCATGGGCGCGACGATCCAGGTCTACAAGGAGTGCCTGGGCGGGCGGCCCTGCCGCTTCGGCCAGCGCAACTTCTACCACTCGGCCGTCATCTCCGGGCCCACGCCGCTGTCGGCGGCCGAGATCGAGGTGCCGGACCTGCGTGGCGGCTTCAGCCACCTCATCGCGGCGCTGACCGCCAAGGGCACGTCCGCGGTGCGGGGCATCAGCCTCATCGACCGCGGCTACGAGCACTTCGCCGACAAGCTCGAGGCCCTGGGCGCGACGTTCAGCCGCGAACCCGACACGCGACGCTGACGCAGCGCGGACCGCGGCACCCTGCGGCGCGGCTACGATCGGGTCCCGTGCCGTCGCCGTCGCGTTCCAACCTCGCCTACCGCAACGTCGCACGCATCGTGCGCCCGTTGATGTTCGCGACGACCCGCCCCGACTGGCACGGTGCCGAGCACCTGCCGACCGAGGGCGGGTTCGTCGCGGTCGCCAACCACATGACGGAGGCCGACCCGCTCACGTTCGCCCACTACCTGTGGGACAACGGGCACGTCCCGCGTGTGCTGGCCAAGGCCTCGCTGTTCCGGGTCCCCGTCGTGGGGGCCGTGCTGCGCGCGACGGGTCAGATCCCGGTGCACCGTGACACCGCGGCGGCGGGCGACTCGCTGCGGGCGGCCGTCGAGGCGGTGCGGCAGGGGGAGTGCGTGGCGGTGTTCCCCGAGGGCACCCTCACGCGTGACCCCGACCTGTGGCCGATGGCCGGACGGACGGGCGCCGCGCGCCTCGCGCTGACGACGCGGGCGCCCGTCGTGCCCGTCGCGCAGTGGGGTCCGCAGGACCTCCTCGCGCGGTACGGCAAGGTCCCGCACCCCGTGCCGCGCAAGAAGGTCACGATCGTCGCCGGGCCCCCCGTCGAGCTGTCCGACCTCTACGACCGGCCGCAGGACACCGCGACGCTGCGTGAGGCGACCGAGCGCATCATGACGGCCATCACCGTGCTGCTCGAGGGGATCCGCGGGGAGCACGCGCCGGCGGAGCGGTGCGACGTGCGCCGGCGACGCACGGCCGAGGACGGGACGGCACCGTGACGCGGCCGACCGGTCCGCTGCGGGCCGCCGTCCTCGGGTCGGGGAGCTGGGGCACGACCTTCGCCGCCGTCATGGCCGACGCAGGGTGCGACGTCACCGTCTGGGGGCGCGACGCGGCCACGGTGGACGAGATCGCACGCGACCGCCGCAACTCCCGGTACCTGCCGGGCGTGGAGCTGCCCGCCGCGGTCACCGCGACGCAGGACGCACGCGCGGCGGTGGCCGACGCCGACGTGGTGGCGGTCGCCGTGCCGTCGCAGCGCGCCCGTGCCGTGCTCGCGCCCCTGGCCGACGCGGTGCCCGGCCATACCGTGCTGGTGTCGCTCATGAAGGGCGTCGAGCTGGAGACCGACCAGCGGATGAGCGAGGTCGTCGCGGAGTGCCTGGGCATCGCCGCCGACCGTGTCGCGGTGCTGTCCGGGCCGAACCTCGCGCGGGAGATCGCCCTGCGCCAGCCGACGGCCACCGTCGTGGCGTCCACGAGCCCCGACACGGCTGCCCTCGTGGCGCGGGCGTGCGCGTCGTCCTACTTCCGCCCGTACACCAACCCCGACGTCGTGGGGGTCGAGCTGTGCGGCGCGGTGAAGAACGTCATCGCGCTGGCCGTCGGCATCTCGCAGGGGCGGGGCATGGGCTTCAACACCATGGCCACGGTCATCACGAGGGGCCTGGTCGAGATCACCCGCCTGGGGCTGGCGCTCGGTGCCGACGCCGAGACGTTCCCCGGCCTGGCGGGGATGGGTGACCTCATGGCGACCTGCGCGTCCCCGGACTCGCGCAACCACACGCTGGGCGTGCACATCGGGCGGGGGATGCGCCTCGACGAGGCGGTCGTCGCCACGGGTGGGACGGCCGAGGGTGTGAAGTCCTGCCGCTCGGTGCTGGAGCTCGCCACGTCCCTCGGCGTGGAGATGCCCATCACGTCGGCCGTCGTGCAGGTGCTGCACGAGAACCTGCCCGTCGACGAGCTGGCCGGGCTGCTGCTCGCACGCCCGCACAAGGCCGAGGGCGTCCGACCCGACGCGACCCGCGTGCCCTGACGGGACGTCAGCCGGCTCCGCCCGGCTGCGGTGCCGCTGTGCCCGTGCGCGTGGCCGCGCTGCGGGTCCGCGCTGCCGCGGCCAGCGCGGCGTCGAGGTCCGCCCACAGGTCCTCGACGTCCTCGATCCCGACCGACAGCCGGACCAGGTCGTCCGGCACCGTGGGCGACTCGGTGGCGAAGCGGCGGCGGCGCTCCAGCGTCGACTCCACCCCACCCAGGCTGGTGGCCGGCACCCACAGCCGTACCGCCGCGACCAGGGCGTCGGCGCCGTCGGCGCCGCCGACGGGACGCACACCGAGGATCGCCCCGAACCCGTCCATCTGCGCGGCCGCGCGCAGGTGGCCCGGATCGTCGGGCAGGCCCGGGTAGCGCACCTCGACGACGTGCGCGTGCGCGGCGAGCCGCCGCGCCAGCTCGGCCGCGTTCTGCTGGGCGCGCTCGACGCGCAGCGCGAGCGTGCGCAGGCCGCGCAGCGCCAGCCACACCTCGAACGGGCCCGCGATCGCGCCGCGCGTGGTGCGGTGGGCAACCAGGCGGGCGTGCAGCTCCGGGTCGTCGGTGACGGTGGCGCCCAGCACGACGTCGGAGTGGCCCGCGAGGTACTTGGTGACCGAGTGCACGACGACGTCCGCGCCGTGCGCCAGCGGGCGCTGCAGCAGGGGGGTGGCGAAGGTGCTGTCGACGGCCACGAGCGCCCCGACCTCGTGCGCTGCCGCCACCAGCGCCGGCAGGTCCGCGACCTCGAGCATGGGGTTGGTGGGCGACTCGAGCCACAGCAGGTCGGCGGGACCGTCCGCACCGCCCCGTACGGCGGCGACCACCGCGTCCGTGTCGGCCACGTCGACGGGCTCCACCCGCAGCAGGCCGCGCCCGGCGAGCTCGCCCAGCAGCACGAGCGTCACCTGGTACGCGTGGCGCGGCACCACCACGCGCCCGCCCACCGGCACGAGCGAGAGGGCGGCGTCGACGGCCGCCATGCCGGACGCGTACACAGTGGCGGGCGGGCCCGTGACCGCGCGCCCCGTCGCCGGGTGGTCGGTGCGCTCGAGCACCGCCAGCGCCTCCTCGAACGGCTCCCACGCCGGGGTGCCGATGCGGCCGTACACGTGCTCGCCCGCGGCGGGCGCGCCCTGCGAGACGAACGTCGAGGTGAGCACCACCGCCGGGTTGAGCGCCGCACCGGGCGTGCGTGCAGGGCGGCCGGCGCTGACCGCGAGGGTGCGCGGCGAGGGGGCCGCGGGGCGGCCGTCGGGTCGCGGGGCGGGGGCGTCGGGCACCGGCGTGGTCACCGGGGCAGGCTACGCCCGGCGGGGGTGCCGCGCGGGTCCCCGACCGCAGCGCGGGAGGGTAGGGTCGGTGCGCGATGGACGCCACCGAGATGCCCCTGCCCGACGACGGCACCCGCAGCGGTGGTGACGCTCCCGCGGGCGGTCGCCGCCCGCGGGTCATGGTGCTCTTCGGAGGTCGCTCCGGTGAGCACGCCATCAGCTGTGCGACGGCCGGTGGCGTCCTGCGCGCCATCGACCGCACCCGCTACGACGTGGTCGCCGTCGGCATCACGCGCACCGGCCAGTGGGTCCTGGCCGACGACGACCCCGAGCGCTGGGCGATCCGCGACGGGCACCTGCCGGAGGTCGAGGACACGGCGACGCGCGTGCTGCTGCCGCAGGGGACGGGCGAGCACGACGTGCAGGTCGTCCGCGACGGGCGCCTCGACGCCCCGCTCGGTGCCGTCGACGTCGTCTTCCCGCTGCTGCACGGCCCGTTCGGTGAGGACGGCACGCTGCAGGGCCTGCTGGAGCTGGCCGACCTGCGGTACGTCGGCTCCGGCGTCCTCGCGTCGGCCGTGGGCATGGACAAGCACATGATGAAGCTCGTGCTGGCCGGCTCCGGCCTGACCGTCGGCCCGTTCCGCGTGCTCCCGGGCGGGCGGCCGGCCGACGACGCGCTCCTCGCGTCGTGGGTCGAGGAGCTCGGCCTGCCGTTGTTCGTCAAGCCCGCACGCGCGGGGTCGAGCCTGGGGATCTCCCGGGTCGACGACGCCGCGGACCTCGCCGCGGCCGTCGCCGCCGCGCGCGAGCACGACCCGAAGGTCATCGTCGAGGCCGGTCTCGCCGGCCGCGAGATCGAGTGCGGCGTGCTCGGCGGCCGCGGCGGCGCCGCGCCCCGCGCGTCCCTTCCCGGGGAGATCGTCGTCACCGACGCCCGCCACAGCTTCTACGACTTCGAGGCCAAGTACCTCGACGAGGCGGGCGTGACGCTGTCCTGCCCCGCCGACCTCGACCCCGACGTCGTCGCCCGGGTGCAGGACGCCGCGGTGCGGGCCTTCGAGGCCGTGGGCTGCGAGGGCCTCGCGCGCGTCGACGTGTTCGTGACCCCCGACGGCGAGGTCGTGGTCAACGAGATCAACACCATGCCCGGCTTCACGCCGTACTCGATGTACCCGCGGATGTGGCAGGTCACGGGCCTGGAGTACGCGGACCTCGTCGACGAGCTGGTCGGCCTCGCGCTCGAGCGGCCCACCGGCCTGCGCTGAGCGCGACGCCCGTCACAGGCAGCTGCGCTGCTGCTCCGTGAGGGCGACCGCCGGTCCGAGCAGGTCGACGAACGACGTCGAGTGGGTCGTCGCGACGGCCTCGGGCACCAGGAGCTCGACCGCCGGCACGCGGCCGTACGTCGTGAAGGTCCAGTCGCCGTCGTCCTCGACGACCACCCAGTCGATCGTCGGGCCCTGCGGTGTGGTGACCGACCGGCACTGGTCGGTGGTGGGGCCCGGCGGCTCGACGCCGCACCGCAGCACGAGGGCCGCACCGGGCTCGCCCCACGCCGTGGTGGCCTGGGCGTCGGTGTCGAGGCGGTCCAGGCCGTCGCCGAGCGAGTCGGGCAGCGCCAGCACGACCGAGGCGCACACGGGGTCGGTGGCGTGCGGCGCGACCGTCACGGGCACGGTCGGGGCGCAGGCCGTCAGGAGGAGGAGCGCGCCGGTCGCGGCGAGGGCGGCGGCGGTGGGACGGTGGTGCACGCCGCCACGCTACCCGGCGCGCGGCGGTGCCCACGCCCGCGGGCCCGCGCACCGCGGCGCAGCGTCTAGCGTGGTCCCGTGCCCCGGGATCCTGCCGTCGTGTCCGACCTCGCCGAGCAGGACCTGCTGGACCTGATCCTCCCGCACCTGCCCGTGGGCTCGGGCACGCTGGTCCCGCCCGGGGACGACGCGGCCGTGGTCGCGGCCCCGGACGGCCGCTACGTCGTGACCTGCGACGTGCTGGTCGAGGACGTGCACTTCCGCCGCCGCTGGTCGAGCGGGCAGGACGTCGGTCGACGGGCAGCCATGCAGAACCTCGCCGACGTGGCCGCCATGGGCGCGCGGTCCGTCGCCCTCGTCGTCGGGCTGGTGGTGCCGGGCGAGACGCCCGTCGCGTGGGTCGAGGACCTCGCCCGCGGGCTCGGGGACGCGTGCCGCCCGCTCGACGTCGGCGTCGTGGGCGGCGACCTGTCGTCCGGGCCGGCGCTCATGGTGTCGGTCACGGCGCACGGGGACCTCGAGGGGCGCGTGCCGGTGCGGCGCGGGGGCGCGCGGCCCGGTGACGTGATCGCCCACGCGGGACGCCGGGGGTGGTCCGCGGCCGGTCTCGGTCTGCTGACGGCGGGGCGCGAGGACACCGACCCCGGTCTGGTGGCCGCCTACCGCTCGCCCGAACCGGTCCTGGCCGCGGGGCCGGCGGCGGCCCGCGCGGGGGCCACGGCCATGCTCGACGTGTCCGACGGGCTGCTCGTCGACGCCGGGCGCCTCGCCCGGGCGAGCGGGGTGACGCTCGCGCTCGACGCCCCCGGTGACGCGTTCGCCGACGACGTCGCGCGCCTCGCGCCCGCGGCCGCGCTGCTGGGCGCGGACCCGCTCGACTGGGTGCTGGCCGGGGGTGAGGACCACGGTCTGCTCGCGACGTTCCCGCCGGGCGCGGTGCTGCCGCCGCCGTTCCGTGCGGTCGGCGTCGTGCGCGAGCGGGGGACCGAGGCCGTGCTCGTGGCGGGTGCGGCGCCGACGGTCGCCCCGGGGTGGGACCACTTCGGTCGGTGACGCACCCGGCCGTGGCGCACCGCGTGCGGGTCAGCCGCGGCGGTACCGCACCTCGAGCAGGTCGGCGCCGCCGATGGTCTCGAGGCGCTCGACGCCGTCCGGTGAGAACCCGTGGCGCCGGTAGAAGTGCCGGGCGCGGGTGTTGTCGGCGAGCACCCACAGCGCCATCGGCGTCCGCTCACCCACCTCGGCGAGCACGGTGCGGATCAGGTCCCGTGCGACGCCGTGCCCCCACGTGCCGGGGTCCAGGTAGATCGAGTAGATCTCGCGCTCCCCGCGTCGGGCGTCCTCGTCACGGCTCGGGCCGTACGTCGCGAAGCCGAGCAGGTGCCCGTCGGACTCCGCGACGAGCGTGCGCACGTGGTCGGCCGGCCCGTCGGCGAGCATCCGGGCCCACCGCTCCCTGCGGCTGTCGGGGTCGAGCGAGCGCAGGTGCTCCGCCGGGACGATGCCGGCGTACGCCTCCTGCCACGAGCGCACGTGCACGGCGGCGATCTCCGCCGCGTCGTCGGTGGTCGCGGGACGGATGGTGACCTCGTCGATGTGCTCGACCATGCCGACACCCTGCCACAGGTCCCGGGCAGCACGAAGGCCCGCGAGCTGATGCTCGCGGGCCCTCGGCGTGTCGTTCGTGTGTCCGCGCCGTGCGTCCCGTCGGGTCGCCGGGCGGTGCAGCGGCTCAGACGGCGCGCTGGACCTTGCCGGCCTTGAGGCACGAGGTGCACACGTTGAGGCGCTTCGGGGTCCCGGCGACGACGACGCGCACGCGCTGGATGTTCGGGTTCCAACGCCGCTTCGTACGCACGTGGGAGTGCGAGATGCTGTGCCCGAAGCTCGGGCGCTTGGCGCAGACGTCGCAGTTGGCAGCCACGGTCTTCTCCTGGTTCTGTCCTGTCGCGGGCCGACGGGCGACCCGGGGTCGTGCACGTCCCGCGCTCCCGCGCATCGGCCGGGCCCGCGGGCCCGGGACCGCACGGCGGTGCGTCGGAAGGTCTGTGGGGGTGCCGGACGGTGGTCCGGGCAACCGGGCAAGACTAGCCCATCGTCGGGGCAGCACCCAAATGTGGGCGGCGTGCGGCACAGTGGGCGCCGACGGTCCCGCGGGGTGCCAGTCGATACCGTCGGTCGCCGATGCCGTCGGTCGTCGATGCCGTCGTTCGTCGACTCCGTCGTTCGTCGATACCGTCGATGGTCGACCGCCGTCGGTCGTCGACCCACCGTCGGCTGCCGCAGCACGTCACCCGCGCCGGACCGGCGCAGCGAGCGGAGAGGGAGATGCGCGTGGAGGTCGCGGCGCGACAGGTCGTGCTCGACGGCGACGCCGTGCGCGCGTGGGCGGCCGGGGCGCTCACCGCGTGCCGGGCCGCGCGGGAGCTCATCGACGCCGTCAACGTGTTCCCCGTCCCTGACGCGGACACCGGCTCGAACGTCACGCTGACCGTCGCGGGCGGCGCGGCGGCCGTCGCAGCGGACGGGGGGCTCGACGGACCGACAGAGCTCCTGGCGACCTTCGCCCACGGTGCTGCCAGGGCCGCGCGCGGCAACTCCGGGATCATCCTGAGCCAGTGGCTCGTCGGCCTGTCGGCGGGCCTGGCGGACGGTTCGCCGACGGACCGGGACGGCACGGCGGCTCTCGTCAGCGGCCTCGAGCGGGCCGCCCGCGCCGCACGGGCCGCGGTGCCGGACCCCCAGGAGGGCACGGTCCTCACGATCGCCCGCGAGGTCGCGACGCACGCGCGGCACGGCATGCGGCGCACCGAGGGCTCGCCCGCCGACGTCCTGGCGGCTGCGACGGACGCCGCCCGCGCCGACCTGGACCGGCTCAGCGCGAGCCACGACGTCCTGCGTGCGGCGCACGTGGTCGACGCGGGGGCGTGCGCGCTGCTCGTCGTGCTCGACGCGCTCGTGCACACCCTGCGCACCGGTGGGCGGGCCCTGCAGGAGGCCGACCTCGACCTGACGTGGCTGCCCCGGGCAGGACCGGACGTCGTCGCGGGGTGCGCGCCGGCGTCGGGCGGCGCGTACGAGGTGATGATGCTGGTCCGGGCCACGTGGCCGGGAGTCACCGACCTCGCCGTCGCGCTGCAGGGCGTCGGGGAGGCCGTCGCCGTCGTCGACGCCGGGGCATCGCGGCACGCGCACGTGCACTGCGACGACCCGGCAGCGGCGATCGCGCTGGTGCCCGACGCCGCGCGGGAGCAGGTCGTGGTGCGGCGGGTCGACGAGCCGACGCCGGCCGATCGCGGGCTCGTCGTGCTCACGCCGTCGCCCGGGTTGTCGGCCTGGTACGCGACGTGCGGCGCGGTGACGCTCGTGGGCCCCGACCCCGACGTCGAGCAGGTCGCCCGTGCGGCCGTCGACACGCGCGCCGGGCGGGTCGTCGTGGTCGGCGCGGGCGTCGCGCCGGTGGCCGCTGCTCCCGCCGATCCGCGCTTCGACCTGCTGGCGACGACGGGGGACGGCCCCGCGGTCGTCGCGTGCCTCGCCCTCGTCGCGGACCCGCAGGTCACGCCCGAGGCGGGAAGCGACGCCCTGCGACGTCTGCGTGCCGGCACCCCGACCGGCGCTGACGAGGTGCCGGCGGTCGTGGCAGCCCTGCTCGCGGACGCGCGCGGCGCGCAGGGGGTCACGCTCGTGCACGGCGTCGACGTCGACCGAGCGGCGGTACGCGCCGCGGCGGACGTGCTGCGTGCGGCGCACCCTCAGCTGGAGGTGGTCGTCGCCGGCCCGGCCGCCGGTGCCGCGTGGTGGGTGGGGGTCGACTGACGTGCTCGCCGCCGACCCGCTCACCGTCCCCCTGACGCGTCTGAACGCCCGCACCGCGAAGGCGCTGGGCAAGCTCGGGCTCGTGACCTCCGGCGACCTGCTGCGGCACTACCCGCGCAGGTACGCCGAGCCGGGCACGCTGACCGACATGGCGAGCCTGCGCGTGGGCGAGCACGTGACGGTCGTGGCGGAGGTCGTCCGGACCTCCTTGCGCCCGACGGCGCAGGGTCGCGGTCTCCTGCAGTCGACCATCACCGACGGGCACAGCCGCATCGAGCTCACGTTCTTCGCGTCGCACGTCAAGAAGCTCGAGTGGCGCCAGGGCCAGCTGCGCCCCGGTCGGCGCGGCCTGTTCACCGGCGAGGTGTCGCTCTACCGCGACACCCTGCAGCTCATGCACCCGGAGTGCCGGCTGTTCGGCGCCGACGACGACGCGCACGAGGAGGACGAGGCGCTGGTCGAGGCCGGTCGCCCGATCCCGGTGTACCCGGCGGTCGCGGGCTTCGAGTCGTGGAAGGTCGCCCAGGCCGTGCGCACGGTGCTCGACCCCCTGCGCGAGGATGACGTGCCGGACCCCGTCCCGCCGCAGCTGCGGGAACGCGACGCGCTGCCGACGCTGGTCGAGGCGCTGCGCCTGGTGCACCTGCCGCAGGACGAGTCGGACTGGCAGCGCGGTCGCGCCCGGCTGCGCTACGAGGAGGCCCTCGTGCTGCAGGCCGAGCTCGCGCGCCGCCGGGCCCGCGTCGCACGCGAGGAGGCGGTGGCCCGTCCGGCCCGGGAGGGTGGGCTGCTCGAGGCGTTCGACGCGCGCCTGCCGTTCACCCTGACGGCCGGGCAGCGAGCGGTCGGTGAGGAGATCGCCGGTGAGCTCGCCGCCCCGCGTCCCATGCAGCGCCTGCTGCAGGGCGAGGTCGGCTCGGGCAAGACCGTGGTCGCGCTCCGCGCGATGCTGCAGGTCGTCGACGCCGGCGGGCAGGCGGCGCTGCTCGCGCCCACGGAGGTCCTGGCGGCGCAGCACGCGCGCACGCTGCGCGGGCTGCTGGGCGACCTCGCCGAGGGCGGGTTCCTCGGTGGAGCGGCCCTGGCCACGCGTGTGGCGCTGCTGACGGGCTCGCTGCCGACGGCGGCGCGGCGCAGCGCGATGCTCGACGCCGCGAGCGGGGCCGCCGGCATCGTGGTGGGCACCCACGCGCTGCTGTCGCAGGACGTGCAGTTCGCGGACCTGGGCCTGGTGGTCGTCGACGAGCAGCACCGGTTCGGGGTCGAGCAGCGCGACGCGCTGCGGGCGAAGGCCGGCCGCACGCCCCACACGCTGGTGATGACGGCGACGCCCATCCCGCGGACGGTGGCCATGACCGTCTTCGGCGACCTCGAGACGTCGGTGCTCAGCGAGGTGCCCGCCGGGCGGCAGGGCATCACGACGCACGTCGTGCCCGCGGACAACCCGCGCTGGACCGACCGGACCTGGCAGCGCGTGCGGGAGGAGGTCGACGGTGGTGGCCGCGCGTACGTCGTGTGCCCCCGCATCGACGGCGACGCGGTGGCGGGCGACGCGGCCGACGAGGACGGCAGCGACCTCGTGCTGGACGCCGGCCCGACCGTCGGGGCACCTGACGCCGGGGTGCGCCGCCCGCTGCGGGCGGTGCTCGACGTCGCCGAGGAGCTGCGTGCCCGCCCCGACCTCGCCGGTGTCGGGGTCGGCGTCCTGCACGGCCGGCTCACCCCCGAGGAGAAGGACAGGGCGTTCGCGGCGTTCGCGACGGGCGAGGCGCCCGTGCTCGTGTCCACGACGGTCGTCGAGGTCGGTGTCGACGTCCCCGACGCCACGGTCATGGTCGTGCTCGACGCCGACCGGTTCGGCATCTCGCAGCTGCACCAGCTGCGGGGCCGGGTCGGGCGGGGGACCCGCCCGGGCCTCTGCCTGCTGGTCAGCGCGGCGCAGCCGGGGACGGACGCCCACACACGTCTCGAGACGCTCGCGGCGACGACGGACGGCTTCGAGCTCGCCGCGCTCGACCTCGAGCTGCGGCACGAGGGCGACGTGCTGGGCGCCGCCCAGCACGGGCGCGGCAGCTCGCTGCGGCTGCTGCGAGTCACCCGGGACGCCGACGTCATCGCGCGGGCCCGCACCGACGCGCGCGCGCTCGTCGAGCAGGACGGTGACCTCGACGCGTGGCCGGCGCTGCGGGCCGCCATCGAGGCGTCGCTGGCGGGGGAGCGCGAGGAGTTCCTCGATCGGACGTGACCGTCGGCCCACGACCCGGTCCACCGGTCCGTCGCCGGGCCGGACGGCCGCGGTTGCTGACTACCCTGGCCGCATGGCTCCCGTGGTGCACGCTCGTGACTTGCAGGTCGGCTACGGCGAGGCACCCGTGTGCGCCCCCGTCACCTTCACGCTCGAGGAGGGTGCCGCGGTCGCGCTCGTCGGGGCCAACGGGTCCGGCAAGTCCACGGTCCTCAAGACCGTCCTCGGGCTGCTCGACCCGCTGGGCGGGGACGTCCAGGTCCTCGGTCGCCCGGTCGACGAGCGTGAGACGTCGTTCCGGCGCGAGGTGTCCAGCGTGCTCGACGACGACGCGTACTTCCCCGCCCTGACCGTGGCGGAGCACCTGTACCTCACCGCGCGCGGCCACGGCGTCCTCGGGGCGAAGGCGGAGGTCGCGGCGCTCCTCGAGGAGTTCGGCCTCGCGGACCACGCGCGCGCCACGCCCGTCTCGCTGTCCTCGGGTCAGCGCCGCCGTCTCCTGCTGGCCGCGGGCTTCGCCCGGCCCCGGTCCCTGCTGGTGCTCGACGAGCCCGAGCAGAGGCTCGACCAGCGCATGCGCGCGCGCCTCGCGGACCTCCTCCGGGCGGAGCGGGACGCCGGCGGTGCCGTGCTCATCGCGACGCACGACCCCGACCTCGTCGCCGCGGTCTGCACCCGGGCCGTGCACGTCTCCGACGAGGCGTCGCTGGTCCTGGAGCCCGCCGAGGCGGCCGACCGGATCGCCCGGGTCGCGTTGTGACCGACGTCGACGCCCGCGCGGACGACCCGCGCGACGTGCGCGACGACCCGCGGGTCGGGGACTTCGAGCTGGGGGAGGTGCCCTCCGCGCGGGAGATCCGCCGGTTCACTGCCAGGGCCGCGCGGGCCCGAGCCGGCGTGGGTGCCGGATCCCTGCTGACGGAGCTGTACACCGTGGCGGTGAGCGTCGCGCTCTCGGTGCTCATCGTGCTGGGGATCGTCCAGCAGCTCGGTGACGCGCTGCCCCCGGCGCCGCCGACGGCCGAGCCGGGCGGGCTCAGCCTGCCGGTGCTCGTCGCGACGATCCTGCTGGCGGCCGTCGGTGCGCTCCTGTCCACGGCCGGACGTCTCGGGCCCGTCGGCGCCGAGGGGGCGCAGGCCGCGTGGTGGCTCCCGCTGCCGGTGGACCGGCGTGGCCTCCTGCGCCCTGCCGCCACCCGCGTCCCGCTCGTGGCGGCCCTCGCCGGGGGCATGGTCGTGGTGGTGCTCGAGGCCGGCCTGCTGGAGCGCCGGGGCGCGGAGCTGGTCCGCGCCGGCGTGCTCGGCGCGGCGGTCGCCGCCCTCGTCGTGCTCGCCGCCGCGGTCGCGCAGTCCCGCGGCGTGCCGCGGCGCCGGACCGCGCTGGTCGGCGACCTCCTCCTCGTCGCCGCACCCGTGCTCGCGGCCCTGGTGGTCCTGAGCGGACGCACACCCAGCTCCCTGCCGTCGGTGACGTGGGCGGCCGTCGCGGTGGTGGTCGTCGTGGCGGGCGCGCTGGCCGCACTCGTGGACCGCCGCCTCGGCGCGCTGCCGGGCCGCACGCTGCGCGAGGGCGGCTCCGTCGCCACCCACGCCGTCGGGGCGGTCGTGTCGCTCGACTCGCGCGAGCTGGGGCGCGCGTTGTCCGGTGGTGTGGCGGCACCCTCTCGTCGCCGGACGTCCCGGTTGTCGACCGTCCGCGGGCCGATGACCGCGCTGGTGACGGCCGACCTGGTCGTCCTGCGCCGGTCGTTGCGGCACGTGGTGCAGATCGTCGTGGCGACGGGCCTGCCCGTGCTGGCCACGGTGGTGCCGCAGCTCGCCGGCCCCGTCGGCATCCTGGTGACGGTGCTGCTGGGGGGCTGGATGATGTCGAGCGCGAGCGCCGAGGGCTCGCGGTGGGCCGAGATGGCGCCCGTGATCGACCGTCTCCTGCCGCTCGGCGACCGCACCGTGCGGCGGCTGCGCATGGTCGTCCCCGGTCTGGTCGCCCTCGTGTGGTCGGTCGTCGTGTTCACCGCGGTCGGCCGCTGGGCGGGCGCGACGCTGGACTGGCTCCTGCTCGGGGTCGGCGCAGCGCCGGTGTGGGCTGCGGCCGCCGTCCGGGCCGCCTACCGCCCCTCCCCGCGCTGGGACAAGCCGCTGATCTCGACGCCCGCCGGCGCGCTGCCCATGGGGGTGATGCAGGTGATCGCCCGCGGGCCGGACCTCGTGGCCTTCTGCCTGCTTCCCGTGTGGGTCGCGATCGCGCTCGGCACGGTGACGACGATCATGGTGACCGGGCAGGTCTGGATGTCGGCCATCGCGGTGATGATCGCGTCGTCGACGGCGGAGAAGGGCTGGATGGAGCGCATGCTCGAGGAGCAGGACCAGCGCAAGGCCGGTGCGCCGTGACGCGGATCGTCGCGGGCAGCGCGGGCGGGCGCACGCTCGCGGTACCCGCCTCGGGGACACGCCCGACGAGCGAGCGGGTGCGCGAGGCGCTGTTCTCGCGGTTGGAGCACCTCGACGCCGTCGACGGTGCGCGCGTGCTCGACCTGTTCGCCGGCTCCGGCGCCCTCGGCCTGGAGGCCGTCAGCCGGGGGGCGGCCCACGCCGTGCTCGTCGACGCCGCGCGTGGGGCCGTCGACGTGTGCCGCCGCAACGCCCGCACGCTCGGGCTCGCCGACCGCGTCGACGTGGTCGCCGACAAGGTCGACCGGTACCTCGCGCGCGTCGCCCCGGTGGGATCGCCGGATGTCGAGGCCTTCGACCTGGTGCTGGTCGACCCGCCCTACGACCTGCCCGACGACGCCCTCGCCACGGCCGTCGCCGGCGCGGCGCGCTGCACCGCACCGGGAGGCGTGGTCGTCGTCGAGCGCTCGTCGCGCGCCGCGGCGCCGACGTGGCCGTCGCCGCTCGTCGAGCTCGCCGACCGGCGCTACGGCGAGACCCGGGTGTGGTTCGCGGAGCACCCCGTCTGAGGGCGTGCACCGTCCTGCCGCTCACTCCACGGTGACCGTGACCACCGCGATGTTGTCGCGCGCGTCACCCGCCTGGTGAAGCGGTCCGTGTCCGCACGCCGCAGCGCTCGTGGAGCGCGCGCAGGACGTCGCGCGGGGCGTCGTGCTCCACGGACGCCGCCCGTACCGTGCGCCGGGCGAGCGCCGTCACGGCGGCGGCCCCGGCGCCCTTGCCGGCGTGCCGAAGGCGCTCCGGTACGCGGACGGCGTCGTGCCCAGGTGCCGACGGGTGTGCAGGCGCAGGTTGTCGCCCGTGCCGAGCCCTGTGCGCCGGGCGACCTCCTCGACCGGCATCGTCGGGTCGGCCTCGAGCAGCTCGCGCGCGCGGTGGACCCGCTGCTCGCTGAGCCAGCGGAGCGGTGAGGTCCCCGTCTCGTCGCGCCAGCGCCGCTGGAGGGTGCGCGTCGAGACGTGGGCGTGGTGGGCGAGGGCGTCCAGGGTCATCGCCTCGCCCAGGTGCTCGAGCGCCCAGGCCCGGGTGTCGGCGAGCGAGCCCCCGGCGACGTCGGGCACGGGTGCCGCGACGAACTGCGCCTGACCTCCCTCCCGGTGGGCGGCGACGACGAGCCGCCGTGCGACCTCGCGTGCCGCCCGGGCGCCGTGGTCACGGCGCACGACGTGCAGGCACAGGTCGATCCCGGCCGCCATGCCGGCCGACGTGAGCACGTCGCCCTCGTCGACGAACAGCACGTCGCGCTCGACGACGACGGTCGGGTGGCGTGCCACGAGCTCGTCCGTGTGCCGCCAGTGCGTCGTCGCGCGGCGACCGTCGAGCACCCCTGCGGCCGCGAGGGCGAACGCGCCGGTGCAGATGGACACGAGGCGGACGCCGCGGTCGTGCGCCGCGCGCAGCAGCTCGAGGGCCGGGCCCGGAGGCGGCGCCCAGGTGGGCCAGAAGCCGGGGACGACGACGGTCCGTGCCTCAGCGAACGCCTCGGGCCCGGCGTGCGGGGTGACTCCGTAGCCGGAGCTCGTGGTCACCGGCGCGCCGTCCGCGGTCACGAGTCGCACGGAGTACGGCGCGTCGGTCCCGGCGAAGACCTCGAGCGGGATCGTCATGTCGAACGCGACCACGCCGGGCAGGGCGAGGACCGCGACGCGGTGGGGCTGCGGCTGGTCCATGGCGGGATCCTACGGAAGGCCGGCGTTCACGACACTGGTCCACGGTGCGCGACGGCGCCACGATCGAGCCATGACGACGCCCGCCGCACTCCCACCGGCCCTGGACGACCTGCTCGACGGGGGCCGTCTGGTGCTCCCGCCCGGCGACGTCCCGCGCGCGGCGCTCGCGCTCGCGCGGGACCTCGAGCCCGACTACCTCCTGCACCACAGCGTGCGCAGCTGGGTCCTCGCACGGGTCGCGGCCGCAGAGCGCGGGTGGCGGCCGGCCGACTTCGACGACGTGGCGCTGTTCGTCGCGTGCGTGCTGCACGACACCGGGCTGCACCTGGCCTCACGCGGTGACCGGCGCTTCGAGGTCGAGGGTGCCGACCTGGCGCGGTCGTTCGTGATCTCCCAGGGCCTGCCGACGAGCACGGCCGACACGGTGTGGGACGCGGTCGCCCTGCACACGTCGGTCGGGATCGCCGAGCACAAGCAGGCCGAGGTCGCGCTCGCGCGCGCGGGCATCGCCATGGACTTCGGGTCCGGCGCGGACGCCGTGCCGGACACCCTGGCAGCGGTGCTCACGACGGAGCTGCCTCGCCTCGACCTGACGCGCCGGATCGTCGACGCGATCGTCGAGCACGCCGCCGGCAGCGACGTGCGCGCTCCTGCGGCGAGCCTGCCGGGCCTGCTCGTGCGTGAGAGGCGCGAGCCGCCGCACGTCACGTCGATGGAGCGCGCGGCCGCGGCGGGGCGCTGGGGCGTCTGACGTCCGAGGAGGTGGTGCTCGGCAGTTGTTCGGCCGTCGCACGGGACCCGAGCCCGCACGGCGGATGTCCGTGCCCTGTCGCAGCATGGTCGTCATGCCCAGCACGTCGACCATGAACCGTGTCCTCGTCGTCCTCGTCGCCGCGGGTGTCGCCGTCACCGCAGGGTGCGGTGCCGCGCCGCGGGAGGCGCCGACGGCGGTCCCCACCGCGAGCAGCGCCCCGGCCCCGACGACCACGCGGTCGCCGACCGCCACGCAGCTGCCGCTCGCACTCGAGGAGCTCGAGGCCCGCTACGACGCCCGCCTCGGCGTGCACGCCGTCGACACCGGCACCGGTGCCGCGGTCGCGTGGCGCCCCGACGAGCGGTTCGCGTACGCGTCGACGATCAAGGCCCTCGCGGCCGGCGCGGTCCTCGACCTCGTCGGCGTGGACGGGCTCGCCCGCGAGGTCCCGGTCCGGGCCGAGGACATCGTGACCTACTCGCCGGTGACGGAGACGCGCGTCGGGGGCACGATGACGCTCGCCGAGGTGGCGGAGGCGGCCGTGACGCGCAGCGACAACACCGCCGGCAACCTGCTCTTCGAGGTGCTGGGCGGCCCTGCGGCGCTCGACGAGGCGCTCGCGGTCCTCGGCGACGACGTCACCGTCGTCGCCCGCACCGAACCCGACCTCAACGAGGCCACGCCGGGTGACGAGCGCGACACCACGACGCCGCGGGTGCTGGCCGCGGACCTGCGCGAGTACGTCCTCGGAACGACGCTCACGGACGACGAGCGGGCCGTCCTCACCGCCTGGCTCACCGGGACGCAGACCGGCGACACCCTGGTGCGCGCCCTGCTGCCTGCCGACTGGGTGGTCGGCGACAAGTCCGGCACCGGGGGCTTCGGCACCCGGAACGACGTCGCGGTCGTGTGGCCGACGGACGGTGCACCGATCGTGGTCGCCGTCATGTCCGACCGTGCGGAGCGCGACGCCGAGCCCGACGACGCCGTCGTCGCCGAGGCGGCGGCAGCCGCGGTCGCGGCCCTCGGGCGGTCCTGACGTCGCGCCTCGTCCGGCTGTCGCCGAACGCTCAGCGCACGGACGCCACGTACCGGTGGTCGGCTGCCCGTAGCCGCTCGACCAGCACGTCGCCGACGGCCGTCGCGGGCGTGAGCGACCCGGCACGGTCCGGGAGCCGGTCGCCGTCCAGCGCCAGGGCGAGCGCCGCCTCCCCGAGCATCACGGCCGTCGCGGAGTAGCCGGGGTCACCCCGGCCGGCGGCCAGCGCGCGGTAGTGCTGACCGGTCGTCGTCACCGCGTGGAGGTCCATGCGGAACCACCCGGCGCGCCGGGTCTCCGCGTCCGGGCCCGTGCCCGGGGCCGGCAGCACCCGGTCGAGCAGCGCACGCGTCGGTGGCGCCGCCAGCGCCGCGAGCGCGAGCGGCAGCCCGACCGTCAGCCCGGCGGCCCTCGCCGCCCCGCGCAGCCCGGAGCCGGTCGCCGCCACCTCCTGGTAGCGCAGCTCGCGGCCGTACGCCCAGCCTTGCAGCGCGTTCGACCGCCGCACCACGCGCGTGTTGAACGACCCCATCGGCGACGTCGCGACCCAGCGGCCGTCGACCGTGCGCCCGGGCGCCGGGGTGTCCGAGGGCTGCGGCACGTCCGGCTCGGCGGTGCGGTCGGGACTCAGGGAGAACGGGTCGGCGAGCAGGCGGCGGACTGCCGGGTCCCGTCCGGCCAGCTCGGCGATGCCGCGCGCCGACGCGACGGTGCCGCCGCTGACACCGCCGCGCGCGCTCGCGACCAGGCGGACGCGCCCCAGCGAGCCGGCGCCGTCGGCGGCGACGCGCCGGTGCAGCACCAGGACGGCGAGGTCGGACGGGACGGCGTCGTACCCGCACGCGTGGACGAGGCGCGCTCCGGTCGCCCGGGCGACCTCGTCGTGCGCGTCGGCGGCCTGCCGGACGAACGGCACCTCGCCGGTCAGGTCGGCGTAGTGGGTGCCGGCGCGGGCGCACGCCTCGACGACCGGAAGCCCGTGCTGCAGGTACGGCCCCACGGTGCTGACCAGGACGCGCGTCGACGCGGCCAGCGCGCGCAGGGACGGCGCGTCGTCGGTGTCCGCGACGAGGACCGGCCACGCGTGGGCGCGCTCGGGAAGCGCCGCCCGCGTCCGTACCAACCTCTCGTGGGACCGTCCTGCCAGCGCGATGCGGGTCCCGGCAGGGGCCTGCCGCGCGAGGTGCTCGCACAGGAGCGTCCCGACGAACCCGGTCGCCCCGAGGACGACGACGTCGTGCTCGCGTGCGGTGCCGACCATCCGGTCAGCGTGTCGCCGCCCGCGGGGGAGTGCAACCGCGGGCGTCGCCGACGGTCGTGACGAAGCGGTCCAGCACGGCGACCCAGCGGTCGCGGGCCTCGTCCTTCGCCGCGGGCGTGGGCAGGCCGGTCTGCGTCGCGACGAGCGTGGCCGTGGCGCCACCGCGTGGCTCGCTCGTCACGGCGACGGGCCACCCCTCGCGCGAGCGGGCGCGCCAGGTGATCCGCCGTTCGGTGCCGCTGACGCGCGGCTCGCCGACGACGCAGTCGCGGACCTCGTCGTCCTCGGTGGCGAAACGCGTCCACGCCGCCATGAGGTCGGTCATGTCCCACGGCGTCGCTCGGCTCACGCTGGTCTGGAACGTGCCGTCCGACCGCTGCCCGGGCAGCCGCCGGCCGATGTGCTGCTCGTACGCGACGGTCACGGACCGGGCCCACCACGCGGCGGAGGGCGTCGTGCCCTCCATCTCGGCGGTCACGCGTCCGGCGATCGTGCCGTGGTCCGGCCGCGCGGCACCCCACGACCCCAGGAGCCCGAGCCACGCGTCCCAGGTCCGGCCCGTCGCGCGTTCGAGCTGCTCGATCCGGCGGTTCGCCGTCGTGGTCCCTCCTGCGTCGAGCATGCGCTCTGCACGCGGGGCGACCCGGTCCGGCGGGGCGGTGCCTGCTCAGCCGTGCAGGACGGTGAGCACGGGCCCGTCGTCGCCGAGCACGTGCGTGCCGGCCGTCGAGAAGCCGTGCCGCTCGTAGAACGGCAGGTTGCGTGGATCGGTCGTGCCGAGCCACGGCGTGCCGGTGACGTCGCGCAGGGCGCCGATGCCGTGGTCGAGCAGCTCGCCACCCCGACCGCGCGACTGGTGCGCCGGGTGCACCGCGAGGTAGTTGAGGTAGGGGCCGGGGGTCGTCGGGGCGAGGGCGCCCGCACCACCCAGCGCGCCGAGCACCTGCGTCGCCCTGCGCGCGCCGACGAGGGCGCGCAGCACGCCGGCGGACGTCGTCGACCGCCAGGACGTCGACCCGACCGGCCGCCAGGTAGCGCTCGAGGGACGGGCCGAGCCAGGCCGCGCACGCCTCGGTACGGGTCTCGTCGTCCGGCAGCACCCAGCGCATCAGCGGGTTGTCGTCGTAGGCCAGCGCGCACACCGTGCGCAGGACCGGCAGGTCGGCGTACGTCGCGGTGCGGACGTGGCTCACGGAGGAACGCTAGCGCGTCGCCGTCGGGTCCGTCGGGGGCCGGTGACGTAGGTTGGCGTCCGTGAGAACCGCCGTCTGCCCCGGGTCGTTCGACCCGATCACGCTGGGTCACGTGGACGTCGTCCGGCGCGCCCGGTCGATGTTCGACGAGGTCGTGGTGGCGGTGGCGCACAACGCCTCGAAGCGGTCGCTGCTGCCGCCCGACGAACGGGTCCGGCTGGCGGCGGACGCGCTGGCGGGGTGGGAGGGCGTGCGGGTCGTGTCGACGGACGGGCTGCTCGTCGACCTCGTGCGGGACGTCGGGGCGTGCGCGGTCGTCAAGGGCCTGCGCAGCGGCGCGGACCTCGACGCGGAGCTCGCGATGGCACTGATGAACCGGCACCTGTCCGGCGTGGAGACGGTCTTCGTCCTGGGCGACCCGGCGCGTGCGCACATCGCGTCGTCCCTGGTCAAGGACGTGGCACGGCACGGCGGGCCGATCGACGACATGGTGACGCCCGAGGTGGCGGCAGCGGTGCGACAGGCACTGGCACCGTCCCCGGGCGTCGGGGGAGAGGACGGACGATGACCGAGCACGTGGACGACGGCGTGGAGCGGACGGAAGGTGTCGGCGGTGTGCTCGACGCGCTCGAGGACGCGGTGACGCAGGCACGGGCGATGCCGATGTCCTCGTCCGTCCTGGTGAACCGGGCGGAGATCCTGGAGCTGGTCGACCAGGTGCGCGCGGCGCTGCCGTCCCAGCTGCACCAGGCGGACGAGGTCCTGGCCGACGCGGACGCCGCGCGCGCCGCGGCGCAGGCGGAGGCCGACGCGCTCCTGGCCCGTGCTCGCAGCCGTGCGGCCGCGCTCGTGGAGCAGGAGAGCATCGTGACGGCGGCCCAGTCGCGGGCTGCCGAGATCCTCGCCGAGGCGCAGGAGACGGCCGAGGCGCTGCGCCGTGACGCGGACGACTACTGCGACCGTCGGCTCGCGGACTTCGAGATCGACCTGGGCAAGGTGCTGTCGCAGGTGCAGGCAGGACGCGCGAAGCTCGCGGGCCGGCTGGTCCCGGGCGAGAACGCGTAGCGGCTGCGGCCACGGCGGGCGACACCGGTTTGGGACAGCGCACCACGTGCCGTAGAGTTCTCGGTTGGTCCTGCCGGTCGTGGCGTGGGCCGAGCCGTCATTGCCGCAACTAGGTGCCGCGCGCCCGCGCACGGTGCCGCCTGGAAACGAGGGGACCGGACCGTGCGCCCATCCCACCTCGATCCCAGCTCGCCGTTCGTGCTCGAGACACACGAGCTCGGACGACGTCCGGGATCGATGCGGACGGTGCAGCGGACGGTCGCGGCACCTGACGAGCTCGGCAGCGGCATGATCGGCATCCCTGCCGGGAGCGACCTGGAGCTGGATCTTCGGCTCGAGGCGGTCATGGAAGGGGTCCTGGTCTCCGGATCGATCCGCGGCGAAGCCGTCGGGGAGTGCGTGAGGTGCCTGGAGCAGGTGGTCGAGCCAGTCGACGCGCCGCTGCAGGAGCTGTACGTGTACCCCGAGCGTGCCGACGCCGCGGCGGCGAGCGGTGACGAGGACGAGGACGTGCGTGAGCTGGAGGGCGACCTGGTCGACCTCGAGCCCGCGCTGCGTGACGCGGTCGTGCCCGCGCTGCCCTTCCGGCCCCTGTGCCGGGTGGACTGCCCGGGCCTGTGCTCCGAGTGCGGGGCGCGGCTCGCCGACGACCCGGACCACGCGCATGAGACGATCGACCCCCGGTGGGCGGCCCTCGGCGGCCTGCAGGGCACAGACGACGAGAAGAGAGAGAGCTGACCGTGGCGGTTCCGAAGCGCAAGATGTCGCGCAGCAACACCCGTGCGCGTCGGTCGCAGTGGAAGACCACTGCCACGACGCTCACCACCTGCCCCCAGTGCAAGTCGCAGACGCGCCCGCACATCGCGTGCCCGTCGTGCGGTGCGTACAACGGCCGTCGCTACGTCGAGGCCGTGCGCAGCGAGCACGAGGCCGTCTGACCGACACGGCCACGATGACCGGCACACCCGTCGACACCGACGTCGCGTGAGCACGGCAGCGCAGTCGCTCCTCGAGAAGCTCGGGGTCCACCTGGACCCCGAGCTTCTCGTGCTCGCCCTGACGCACCGCTCGTTCGCCCACGAGGCCGGCGGCATCCCCACCAACGAGCGCCTGGAGTTCCTGGGCGACACCGTGCTGGGGCTCGTCGTCACCGAGCACCTGTACCGGGCCCACCCCTCGCACTCCGAGGGCGACCTGGCCAAGATGCGCGCGGCCACCGTGTCGCAGCGCGCCCTCGCTCGGGTCGCCCGCACCCTCGACCTCGGCGACTACGTGCTGCTGGGCAAGGGCGAGCTCGCCACCGGCGGCAAGGACAAGGACTCGATCCTGTCCGACACGCTCGAGGCGATCTTCGGCGCGGTCTACCTCTCCCACGGCCTCGAGCCGGCGCGCGAGCTGGTCGACCGCCTGGTGAGCCCGACCCTGGCGGCAGCAGCCGACCTGGGCGCCGGCCTCGACTGGAAGACCTCCCTGCAGGAGCTGTCCGCCGCGCTCGGGCTCGGTGCCCCGTACTACGAGGTCACGGGCGAGGGCCCCGACCACGCCCGGACGTTCACGGCCCGGGCGGTCGTGGGCGGCGAGGTCCGCGGGAGCGGCACCGGACCGGCCAAGAAGGTCGCGGAGCAGGAGGCCGCCGCAGCGGCGTGGACCACCCTGAGCGCGCTGCGCGACGCCGCAGCGTCCGACGGCGCGACGGCCGACGCCGCGACGGCCGAGGACGTGACCGCCGACGACGTGACCGCCGACGACGTGGCCGCCGACCCGCGCTGACGCGTGCCCGAGCTCCCCGAGGTCGAGACCGTCCGTGACGGGCTCGAGCGGCACGTGCTCGGCCGCACCGTCGTCGGTGTCGAGGTGCGGCGGGACTACTCCGTGCGCCGGCACGACGGCGGCCCGGTCGACCTCGCCGCGCGCCTGACGGGACGACGCCTGGAGGCCGCGGTGCGGCGCGGCAAGTTCCTGTGGCTGCTCCTCGACACCGGGGCGCGGCAGGGTGACGACGGCCTGCTGGCGCACCTCGGGATGAGCGGGCAGCTGCTGGTGCGTGGGCCCGGCCCCGCGGCTGCGCCCGGCCCGGCGGGCTGGGTCGACCACCCGCACCTGCGCGTGCGGTTCGCCCTCGACGACGGGTCCGCCCTGGACTTCGTGGACCAGCGCACGTTCGGGCACCTGTCGGTGCCGGACCTGGTCCCCACCGCGGACGGGGCGCCCGGTGGGCGCGGCTCGCCGCGCGCCGTCGTGCCGGCGCCCGTCGCGCACATCGCCCGCGACCTGCTGGACCCCGCGCTGGACCGCCCGGCCCTCGTCGACGCCGTGCGGTCCCGGCGCACGGAGCTCAAGCGCGCGCTGCTCGACCAGACGCTCGTGTCGGGCATCGGCAACATCTACGCGGACGAGGCGCTCTGGCGCGCGCGGCTGCACGGCGCCCGTCCCACGGCGACGCTGCGGCGCGCCGAGGTGACGCGCGTCCTGGACGCCGCCGCGGAGGTCATGTCCGAGGCGCTGGCCCAGGGCGGGACGAGCTTCGACGCGCTGTACGTGAACGTGAACGGGGCGTCGGGCTACTTCGACCGGTCCCTGGCCGTCTACGGCCAGGAGGGCCGCCCGTGCCCGCGGTGCGGCACGCCCGTGCGGCGCGACGCCTTCGCCAACCGCTCGTCGTTCAGCTGCCCGCGCTGCCAGCCGCGGCCCCGGCGCCCACGCGTCTGACGCCGCTCAGCGCGGCACGACGTTGCGCAGGGGGCGGCCGGCCAGGAAGAGGTCGACGTTCTGCGCCACCAGGTCCTGCCAGCCGACCGGGCGCCCGCCGGCCGCGTGCGGGCTGATCAGCACGTCCGGCTCGTCCCACAGCGGTGAGTCCGCCGGCAGCGGCTCGGTGGCGAGCACGTCGAGCGCCGCGCCCGCGACGGTGCCCGCGCGGACCGCGGCGAGCAGCGCGTCCTCGTCGAGCGTGGAGCCGCGGCCCGCGTTGACGACCCACGCGCGGGACGGCAGCAGCCCCAGCACCCGCGCGTCGATCGCACGGTGGGTCGCGTCGAGCGCCGGGAGCAGGCCGATGAGCACGTCGGTCGTCGGCAGGATCCCCGGCAGGTCGGCGGGCGTCACCACGCGCACCCCGTGGCGCACCCCCGCCGTGGTCGCCACGCCCGTCACGCGGGCCCCCAGACCCGTCAGGAGGGGCGCCAGCCGCGCCGCGATCGAGCCGAAACCCCAGACGGTGACGTGCGCGTCCGTCAGGGTGCGCACCCGCCCGGGGTCGTGCAGGGGCTGCAGGCCGCCGAGCTCGGCGGCCCAGCGGTGCGCCGCCTGCGCCCGGACCATGCCGGGAACGCTGCGCAGGCAGGCCAGCGTCAGCGCCAGGACGTGCTCCGTGACGGTCGCGTCGTGCAGGCCGCGTCCGTTGGTGATGACGGCCTCGGGGGCGAACCCCGCGGCGAGGACGGCGTCGGGCCCCGCCGCCAGGGTCTGCACCCACCGCACGTGCGGCGCGGCGGCGGCGAGCTCCGCCAACCGGTCGGCGGGGTTGCCCCAGACGACGATCGCGTCGGCGTGCGCGGCCTGCGGCGGGGGCGCTGCGGCGACGTCGTAGGGGACCGGTACGACGCCCGCCGGCAGGCGCGGCGCGCCGTCGACGGACGTGGGCAGGAGGATCGTGGTCACGGGTCGATACGATGCCAGTGTGTCAGCCACGAGCCAGTCGACGCCGCCGCCCGCACCGGGTGCTCGGCCCGGGCCCATCTCCGTCATGATCGTCGACGACCACGAGGTCGTCCGCCGCGGCATCGCCGAGGTCGTCGAGCGCACCGACGGCATGACCGTCGTCGCCGAGGCCGGGTCCGTCGCCGACGGCGTCCGGCGCGCCAACCTCGTCCGGCCGCAGGTCATGCTCGTCGACCTGCAGATGCCGGACGGCACGGGCATCGACCTCATCCAGGCGGTCCGCGAGACGCTGCCCGAGGCGCGCGCCATCGTCCTGACGTCGTTCGACGACGACGACGCGCTCGCGGCGGCGCTCGACGCCGGGGCGGCCGCCTACCTGCTCAAGAGCGTGCGCGGGGCGGAGATCACCGACGTGATCCGCGCGGTCGCGGCCGGACGCACGCTGCTCGACGACCGCACGGTGGCCCGCCGCCGCGCCGGGCACGAGGACCCGACGGAGTCGCTGACGCCCAGCGAGCTGCGCGTCCTGGACCTCATCGGTGAGGGCATGTCCAACCGCGAGATCGCCGAGCGTCTCGGCGTCGCCGAGAAGACGGTGAAGAACCACATCACGTCGCTGCTGGCGAAGATGGGGCTGCAGCGGCGCACGCAGGTCGCCGCCTGGGTGGCGTCGCGCAAGAACTCCGGCTGGCGGGCCGAGCCCGGGCACTGACGGGCCCGCGGCGCACCGCCGGACGGTGCGCCGCAGGCGCCGCCCGTGCGCCCACGGCGCCCGGTCAGCCGAGCGGCGCCTGCCACATGAGCAGCGTGCCCGTTCCGCTGGGTGCGGTGCCGATGCTGAACGTCCCGCCGTGCTGCCGCGCGCGGGCCGCGAGGTTGCCGGTCCCGGAGCTGCGCTCCCGGTCGGCAGGCAGGCCCACGCCGTCGTCCTCGACGTCGACCTCCACCGAACCGGTCGGACCCGACCCGCGCACCGCGACGCGCACGGTGACCGACGACGCCTGCGCGTGCCGCGCGGCGTTGGCCAGCCCTTCGCGCACCACCGCCACCACGTCGTCCGTCAGCTGCTGCTCGAGGCGTTCGTCGAGGTGGTCCTGCGCGTCGGCGTCGTCCTGCGACAGGTCCTCGCCGTCGAGCGAGAGCACCAGGGACGGGGCGAAGCCCAGGCCGGTGCGGGCGAGCGACGCCTCGCGGCGCAGGCGCTCGACCAACCCCGTGGCGGCGTCCGGGTCACGCAGCGCGTAGACGATCTGCCGGATCTGCCGCACCGAGCTGTCGACGTTGTCCAGCGCCTCCTCGACGATGCTCGTGAGCTCCTGGGGGTCGACGCCGCGCGCCGCCCGGCGGCGCACGGTCTCCAGCTGCATGCCGGTCGCGAACAGCTGCTGGATGGCCAGGTCGTGCAGGTCCCGTGCGATGCGCTCGCGCTCGTCGAGGAGGGCCGCGACGTCCTGCGCGTGCCGGGCCTCGGCGAGCACGTACGCGAGCGCGGCCTGGGCGGCGAACGACTCGGCGGTGGCCAGGTCCCGCTCGTCGAACGGGGTGCGGCCGATGCGGCGCAGCAGGACGAGCACGCCGACGCCGCGGCCCGAGGAGTGCAGCGGGGCGAACATCGCCGGGCCGAAGGCGCGCATCTCGTCGACCTTGACGGTCCGCGACGCGGACAGGGACGGCGTGAGCAGCCCGCGCCCCTCCTCGAGGACCGTCCAGGCGCGCCCGCCGCGGGGCATGACCAGGCCCGTCAGCTCGGCCGCGTGGTAGCCGTCGGCCAGCTCGATGAACAGCTCTCCGCCCATGCCGGGCAGGGCGAGCGCGGCGGTGTCCGCACCGGCGACCTCGCGCGCGGTGCGCGCCACGTGCTCCAGCGCCGACTCCTCGTCCACGCCCTCGAGGAGCATGGTGGTGATGTCCTGGCCGGCGCGCAGCCAGTGCTCACGACGCTCCGCCTCGGCGTAGAGCTGAGCGTTGGCGACGGCGACCCCGGCGGCGGCGGCCAGGGCGAGCACCATCCGCTCGTCGCCCACGGTGAACGCGCCGCCGCCCTCCTTCTCCGACAGGTACAGCTGGCCGAAGACGTGCTCGCCGACCTTCACCGACGCCCCGAGGAACGACCCCATGGACGGGTGGTGGGCGGGCCAGCCCTGGAACGCCGGGTGCTGGGTCAGGTCGTCCAGCCGCAGCACGCCCTCGTGGGGGATCTGCCCCAGGACGCCGTGCGCGTGCGGGGGGTGCCGCAGCATCCGGGCCACGGCCGTCGGCACGCCGGTGTAGACGAACGTCGTCGAGGTCCCCGAGTCGTCCAGCACGTTGATCGCGCCGTACCGGGCGTGCGTCAGCTCGGCGCTGACCTGGACGAAGCGGTCGAGGACGGCCGACAGCTCGAGGTGCCCGGCGACCGCCAGCATCGCGCCGAGCAGGTCCGTCAGCGCGTCCCCGGTCAGGAGAGCGGGCGGCGGTGGGCGGTCGGAGATGACCCCGTGCTCGAACGGCGTCCCCGCCGTCGGCAACCTGCCGGGCACCTCCCGCATCTCGCCCCGGTACTCGTTCACGACGTCTCCTGCTGCTCGGCCTGCACGGCCTCACGGTAGCCCGGCACGCGCGTGACCAGCTCCGCGTGCGTGCCGCGCGCCGCGACCCGCCCGCCCGCGAGCCACAGCACCTCGTCGGCGGCGGTCAGCGGTGCGAGCCGGTGGCTGACGACGAGGACGCCCCGGGCCCGGCCGTCGCGTGTCGGTGGCGCGTGCCACAGCTCGTCCAGGAGGGCGTCCGCGGTGGGGGCGTCGAGGTGCTCGGCGGGCTCGTCGACGAGCAGGAGCAGGGCGTCGCTCAGCAGCGCGCGGGCCAGCAGCAGACGCCGGCGCTCGCCGCCGGACACCGTGCGGGCGTCGGAGCCCACGATCGTGTCGAGCCCGTCGGGCAGGCCGGCCAGCCACGGGCCCAGACCCGCGCGGCGCAGGGCGTCGGTGGCCTCGTCGGGCGACACGTCGCCGCGCGCGACGCGCAGGTTCTCCAGGACGGAGGTGCCGAAGACGTGCGCGTCCTCGCTCGTCATGACGACGTCGCGCACGACCCGCTCACGGCCGGCGACCGCCAGCGGCGACCCGTCGAGGGTGACCTCGCCCTCCACGGGCGGCAGCAGTCCCGCGAGCGTGAGCAGCAGGGTGGTCTTGCCCTCGCCGCTGGGTCCGGCGACGGCCAGCCGGCGGCCCGGCGACAGCGTCAGGTCGACCCCGGTGAGGACCGCGGGACGCCCGGGCCAGCCGCAGGCCAGACTGCGCGCGACGAGCCTCGGGGCACCCGCGGTGCCCGACGGTGCGGGCGCCGGTGCGGACGGCCGCGGCGCCACGGCGGTCGGGGCAGACGGCTCCGCGGTCCCGCGCGCGTCGTCGGCGTCGTCGAGCAGCGCCAGCACGCGCGCCGCGGCGGCGCGCGAGCGCTGCACCTGCACGGCCGCCGCCGGCAGCAGCGAGGTCGCCTCGAACGCGGCCAGGGGCGTCAGCACGATCACCGCCAGCTCGACCGGGGCGAGCAGCCCCGCCCGGACCGCCGGCACGCCGGTGACGAGCGCCGCCAGGACGGCCGCCCCGACGGCGAGCTGGCCGATCGCCGCCGCCACCGCCGCCGGGCGCGCCCCCGCGTCCGTGGCACGCGCCAGGTCCGCGTCCGCGGCCCGCAGCGCGTCGAGCTCGCCGCCCAGGCGCCCCGAGACGGCCAGCGGACCGGCGTCGTCGAGCACGCCCAGCGACGTGGCGCTCATGCGCGCCCGGGCCAGGACGCCGCGCTCCTCGGTCGTCCGGGCGCCCCGGGCCGCGAGCCAGGGGGCGAGCACGCCCGCCGCCAGCAGGCTCAGCGCCAGCGCGAGCCCCGCCGGTGGCCAGAACAGGGCCATCGCGACCGACGTGCCCACGCCGAGGGTCACCGCGACGCCCGCCGGGAGCAGCCCGCGGACCACGACGTCGCCCACGGCGTCGACGTCGGCACCGACCCGCGCGAGCAGGTCCCCGCGGCGCACTCCCAGCAGGGCGCGGGGCGAGCCCGCGGCGAGCCGCTCGTAGAGGGTGGTGCGCAGGTTCGCCATGCCGCGCAGCGCGACGTCGTGCGACACGAGGCGCTCCAGGTACCGCATGAGGCCGCGCCCGATGCCGAAGGCGCGGACCGCCACGGTGGCGACCGAGAGCTCCAGCACGGGCGGCATCTGGGACGCGCGGGCGATGAGCCACGCCGAGACGGCGGCGAGCGCGACCGCGCACCCGAGCGCGAGGGTGCCGAGCAGGACGGCCAGCGCGACGCGCCGCGGGTTCACGTCGAGCAGGCGGACCGCGCGTCGCAGCGTGCCCCGCGGCGGCGGGGTCGGCCCGTCGACGGCCGGGGGAGCGGTGGTCGGGGGAGCGGTGCTCATCGCGTCACCTGCTCGGTGACCGTGGCCGAGGAGACGACGTGCACCAGGTCGTCCGCGCGGCTCGCGAGGGACGCGCGGTGGGCGACGAGCAGCACGGCGCAGCCCGCGGCCCGCAGCGCGTCGAGCGTCGCCAGGACCACCTGCTCGCCGGCGGCGTCCAGGTGGGCCGTGGGCTCGTCGAGCACGACCACCGGGCTGGGACGCAGCAGCGCCCGGGTCAGGGCGAGCCGTTGGCGCTGCCCGACGCTCAGCCCCGCCCCGCCGGTGCCCAGGACGGTGTCCCAGCCCGCGGGTAGGGACGCCACGACGGCGTCCAGGCCGGTGAGCGCGGCCGCCCGGTCCCGGTCGCCCGGTGCGGGGGACCCGAGCACCTCCTCGACCGTCCCCGGCTCGAGCACCGGGCGCTGCGGGAGCCAGGTGACCTGACGCCAGTAGCCGTGCAGGTCCACGTCGCTCAGCGCGGTCACCGTGCCGTCCGCCGCCACGAGCTCGACGCGCCCCTCGTCGGGGGGCAGCAGGCCGAGCAGCACCTCGACGGTCGTGGACTTGCCGACGCCCGACGGCCCGACGAGCGCGACCACCCGCCCGGGGCGCAGCGCGACGTCCACGGGGGCCGGCGCCCAGCCGCCCCGGGCGCGCACGGCGACCCCGCGGGCCCGCACGACGCCGGCCGTCAGGTCGGGAGCTGGCCGGGTCCCGGCGGCCGGCACGGGGACCTCGAGCACCGCGAAGGCGCGGTCCGCGGCGGCGACGCCGTCGGTGGACGCGTGGAAGTGCAGGCCGACCTGGCGCAGCGGGTTGAACACCTCCGGTGCCAGCACCAGCACCGCGAGGCCCGTCACGAGGTCGAGGTGGCCGTACACGAGCCGCAGGCCGATGCCGACCGCCACGAGCGCGACGGAGAGCGTGGTGAGCAGCTCGAGGACCATGCCCGAGAGGAAGGCGATCCGCAGGGTGCCCATGGTGGCCCGGCGGTGCGCGTCCCCCAGGTCACGGACGCGGGCGGCCGGTCCGCGCTCGCGCCCGAAGGCCCGCAGCGTCGTCAGGCCGGCCAGGAGGTCGAGCACCTGCGCGCCCAGCCGCTGCATGACCGCCAGGCCACGCTCGGAGCGTCCCTGCGTCATGACGCCGACGAGCCACATGAACAGCGGCACGAGCGGCACGGTGCCCGCGAGGATCGCTGCCGACACCCAGTCCAGCCCGAGGACGACGAGCAGCGTCGCCGGCGTGAGCGTGGCGGCCAGCACGAGCTGCGGCAGGTAGCGCACGAAGTACGGCTCGAGCGCGTCGAGGCCGCGGGTGGCCAGGGTCACGAGGCTCGCGCCGTCGGTCGGTGCCGCGCGCCGTGGCCCGACCGCGGCGGCGTGCGCGACGACACGCTCGCGCAGCTCGGCGACGGCGCGCGTCGCGGCCCGGTGCGCGTAACGCTCCTGCGCCCCGGCCACGAGCGCCCGTGCGACGACGACGAGCACCAGCCACCCGGCGAGCGGGGCGACCTGCGCGAGCGTCGCCCCGTCCGCGACGGCGGATCCCAGGGCGTGCGCCAGCAGCAGGGCCTGGGCGACGACGAGCCCGCCCGTCAGCACTCCGAGCGCGACCGTGAGGGCGAGGTAGCCCCGGGCTGCCCGTGCGTACCGCAGCAGGCGGGGGTCGAGGGGCTTCACACCGTCCAGCAGATCATGCTCAGGACCGCGAGACCACGCGCTCGAACGTGAGCCCGGTCGCCTCGGGGATGTGCTCGATGGTCAGCCGCTTGCGGAAGACCCAGTAGGTCCAGCCCTGGTACAGCAGCACGATCGGCGTGAGGATCACCGCCACCCAGGTCATGACCGTCAGGGTGTAGTCGGTGGACGAGGCGTTCTCGACCGTCAGCGAGTTCGCCGGGTCGAACGCGGGCATCACGTCGGGGAACATCGAGCCGAAGATCAGCACCACGGCGGCGACGATCGTCACGACGGAGGCGCCGAACGCCAGGGCCTCGCGGCGCTGCCGCGTCGCGACCACGACGAGGACGAGCGCGACGGCGGCGACCAGCACGGCCGCCCACGTCCAGGCCTCGCCGCTGTAGGCGACCTGCGCCCACACGGCCCACACGCCCGCCGCGAGCAGCGTGACGACCGAGCTGCGGGCCGCGAACGTGCCCGCCCGCTCGCGCATCTCGCCGTCGGTCTTCATCGCGAGGAAGATCGCGCCGTGCGTGAGGAAGATGCTGAGCGTCACCACGCCGCCGAGCAGGGCGAACGGCGAGAGCAGCGCGAAGAACCCGCCGACGTACTGGTGGTTCGCGTCCAGCTCGACGCCGCGCACGAGGTTGGCGAACGCGACACCCCAGAGCAGGGCGGGGACGAACGAGCCGAAGATCAGCGCCCGGTCCGCCCAGGTGCGCCACTGCGGGGAGTCGATCTTGCCGCGCCACTCGAACGCGACGACGCGCACGATCAGCGCGATGAGGATGAGGAACAGCGGCAGGTAGAACCCGGAGAACAGGGTGGCGTACCACTCGGGGAACGCGGCGAACGTCGCTCCGCCGGCGGTGAGCAGCCACACCTCGTTGCCGTCCCACACGGGGCCGATGGTGTTGATCATCAGCCGGCGCTCCTTCTCGCGGCGCAGCTTGTCGCCCCGCGGCAGGATCGCGAGCAGCATGCCGACGCCGAAGTCGAAGCCCTCGAGGACGAGGTAGCCGGTCCACAGGACCGCGATGAGGAGGAACCAGACGACGGGGAGGTCCATGACGGGCTCCTCAGTAGGCGAAGGACAGCGGACGGGTGGTCCCGTCGGCGTCGTCGGCGGGCGGGTTGGCCTCGGGGCTGGGGTCGTGCTCGGTGTCTGCGACGCCCTGGACGGCGTACCGCTTCATGAGCCGGAACCACACGACCATGAGCACGCCGTACAGCAGCGTGAACCCGATCATCGAGAACAGGACCATGCCGGGACTGACGACCTCGCTGACGCCGCGGGCGGTGAGCAGCCACACGCCGTCGACGCCGGACGCGTCGGGGTTGGGCGCCACCACCCAGGGCTGGCGTCCCATCTCGGTGAAGATCCAGCCGAACGCCGAGGCGAGGAACGGGGTCGCGATCGCCGCGAGGCCGAGCCGGCCGAACCACACGTTGCCGGTGACCGACCCCTTGCGGCGCAGCAGCCACAGCGCGGCCAGCGACAGCGCGGCGGACCCGACGCCCAGCCCGATCATGAGGCGGAAGGACCAGTAGGTGACGGCCAGGTTCGGGTAGAACCGCGTGTCCTCGTCGACGCCGGACGAGACGCCGTTGGCCTCGTCCCACTCGGCGATCCACTGCGCGTACTCCTCCTGGAGCTCGTCCACGCCGCGGATGGGTGCGGTGAAGTCGTTGGTCGCCAGGAAGGACGTCAGGCCGGGGATCTCGATGAGGTGCTTCACGTTGGCGCAGTCGTTCGTGAGGTCACCGATCGCGAGGATCGAGAAGGGTGCGCCCTCCTGCGAGGTGCACAGGCCCTCGGCGGCCGCCATCTTGGCCGGCTGCTGCTGGAACATCAGCTTGGCCTGCCAGTCACCCGACAGCGCCACGCCGGCGCCCGAGACGAGCATCGTGACCAGCCCGAGGACCACCGCGGGGCGGTACACGTCGCGTGCCTTGTCGACCTGCCCCGAGCGCACGAGCCGCACCATCCACCAGGCGGCGATGCCGGCGACGAAGGTGCCCGCGGTGAGGAACGCGGCCGCGATGGTGTGCGGGAACGCCGCGAGCAGGGTGGGGTTCGTGAGGACCGCGACGATGTCGGTCATCTCGGCGCGACCGGTCTCCAGGTTGAACGTGGTACCGACCGGGTGCTGCATCCAGGAGTTGGCCGCGAGGATGAAGTACGCGGACAGGTTCGTCGCGATGGCCACGGCCCAGATGCAGGCGAGGTGGATCTTCTTGGGCAGCTTGTCCCAGCCGAAGATCCACAGGCCGAGGAACGTCGACTCGACGAAGAACGCGGCGAGCGCCTCCATCGCCAGCGGAGCCCCGAACACGTCGCCGACGAACCGCGAGTACTCCGACCAGTTCATGCCGAACTGGAACTCCTGGACGATGCCGGTGGCGACACCGATCGCGAAGTTGATGAGCAGGAGCTTGCCGAAGAACTTCGTCAGCCGCAGCCACCGCTCGTTGCCCGTGCGCACCCACGCGGTCTGCATGATCGCGACGAGCGGCGACAGGCCGATCGTCAGCGGCACGAAGATGAAGTGGTAGACGGTCGTGATGCCGAACTGCCAGCGGGCCAGGTCGAGGGCGTCCACGCGGGTCCTCCATGCGTGTGCGAGGGGCAGGGCGTGTGTGCGGCCGGACCGGGTGGGGGCGTGGTCGCAGGACGCGCCTGCACGGCGCGTCTCCTTGGAACGGTAGGCCGGGCGTCCCGGGGCGGCAGGGACGAAGGTCCCGGGTGCTGACGACACGTCGTCAACTCACCCTGGTCATCAGGGGGGTTGTGGCGGGGTCCTGTGCGATACTCGACACGGCCCCGACGTCCACACCGCCGGGACCGACGAGCTCGCCGCACCAGTGACCGTGCAGGCCAGCCGCCGCCCCGCCCTCGGCGGGCTCCAGCCTGGAGCCCCGAGACGGCCTGGCAGGCGATGGCGCCGGAGGGTGCGGCGGCTGCGACCGACGACTTCCGTCGCCGCGCCGGGTAGCACCGCCGTGAGCGACGACCGACCGCCTGGGGGTGCACGTCGTGTGGGCGGGCTCCCCGGTACCCAGGAGCACCCGCTTGCCTCCCGTGAACACCCCCGAGAACTCGTCCGACGCCGACGTCAGCGAGGTCGCCGACGCGGCGCCCCGCAAGCGACGTCGCCGTGTGGTCCGTGACGTCGTCACCCCCGACGCGACGCCCGACGCCCCGGCGTCCGAGGTGGCCGCCGAGCCCGCGGTCGAGCCGGCCCCGGAGCCCGTGGCCGAGGAGCCCGTGGCCCCGGAGCCCGTGGCAGGGGAGCCCGCGGCCGTCGAGCCGCCCGCCGCACCGCCGGCCGCCGCTCCGACGCGTGCGCGCCGGTCGCGCCGCGTGACGCGCACCGTCGTGCTCGACGACGCCCCCGCCACGGCGGCCGTGCCGCAGCCTGCGGCGGAGCCTGCGCCGGCGGTCGACGTGCCCGAGGCCGCGGCGCCCGTCGCCGAGGACGTCGTGGACGAGGACGCCGACGCCGCTGCCGACACGGCTGCCGACACCGCCGAGGTGAGCGCGCCCGAGGCGCAGGACGCCGACGAGCCCGAGGCCAGTGGTGTGGCCGAGTCCGTGGCCGAGGAGGCCGAGGAGCGCGCACCGCGCCGACGCCGCTCGGGCCGCCGCGGCGGCCGCGCCGGCCGTGCCGCGCAGGACGTCGACGCCGCCGAGGCCACAACAGCCGACGCTGCCGTCGGGTCGGACGACACCGACCCCGGATCTGCGCCGGACGCCGTGCCGGGCGACGTGGCGCCGGGTGACGTGGCGCGCAGCGCCGCCCCGCTCGACGTGCTCGCCGAGCTGGGGCCCGTCCGCACCGCCGACGAGCCCCCGGCCCGCGCCCGCCTCGCCACGACCGCGCTGCTGTTCCAGGCGCCGGACCCCGCGGTCCGCCCGCGGCGCCGCCGGGCGCAGGCCTCCACGGGGTCGCCCGAGGAGATCTCCGGCACCGCGCGCGTCGAGGCCGAGGAGCAGGACGCCCCTGCCGCCGAGGTCACCACGCCCGACGCCGCCCAGCCCGCCCCGGAGGAGGGCTCGGGCCGGCCGCGCCGCCGCCGGGGTCGTGGCCGCCGTGGCGCGTCGGACGTCGAGGAGACGGGCTCGGCCGACGACACGACGTCCGAGCCGACCGACGACGAGGTGACGGACGCGTCCGTCGCCACCGAGGACGCGTCGGACGACGTCGAGCCCGCCACCCCCGAGGGTGCGGACGGCGACGACGAGCAGGACGAGGACGGTGCGTCGGGCCGCCGCCGCCGTCGCCGCGGGGGCCGCGGCCGGCGCGGGCGTGCGGACGCCGGTGGCGACGACGACGCGTCCGACGAGGCCGCCGGTGACGACGACGCGGACGCCGGGTCCGGCACCGACACGGCGGACGACGCCGGTGACGACGAGGGCTCGGGGTCGAGCCGCCGTCGCCGTCGCCGTCGCCGCGGTGCCCGGGGCGACGCGGCGGAGGAGCCGCGCCGCCGGACGTCGGGCGACGAGGTCACCGCGCTGCGCGGCTCGACCCGGCTCGAGGCGAAGCGGCAGCGTCGCCGTGAGGGTCGCGACGCCGGTCGGCGCCGCCAGATCATCACCGAGGCGGAGTTCCTGGCGCGCCGCGAGTCCGTCGAGCGCTCCATGGTGGTGCGCGAGGTCGACGGCCGCACGCAGATCGCCGTCCTCGAGGACGGCGTGCTCGTCGAGCACTACGTCTCGAACCAGGCGCAGGCCTCGATGGTGGGCAACGTCTACCTGGGTCGCGTGCAGAACGTGCTGCCCAGCATGGAGGCCGCCTTCGTAGACGTGGGCAAGGGCCGCAACGCCGTGCTCTACGCCGGCGAGGTCAACTGGGACGCGGCCGGGCTCGAGGGCCAGCCGCGCCGCATCGAGCAGGCGCTGAAGTCCGGCGACGCGGTCCTGGTGCAGGTCACCAAGGACCCGATCGGCCACAAGGGCGCGCGCCTGACGAGCCAGATCACGCTCGCCGGCCGCTACCTCGTGTACGTGCCCGGCGGCGGCATGACCGGCATCAGCCGCAAGCTGCCCGACACCGAGCGCTCGCGCCTGAAGAAGATCCTGCGCGACCTCGTGCCCGACTCGGCCGGCGTCATCGTGCGCACCGCGGCCGAGGGGGCCAGCGAGGACGAGCTGCGCGCCGACGTGGCCCGCCTGCAGGGCCAGTGGGAGGCGATCGAGAAGAAGCGGAAGACCGCGAACGCGCCCGCCCTGCTGCAGGGCGAGCCGGACATGGCGATCCGCGTCGTCCGCGACATCTTCAACGACGACTTCTCCTCCCTGGTGGTGCAGGGCGACGACGCCTGGTCGACGATCTCGACCTACGTGGGCGACCTCGCACCCGACCTGGCGGCGCGCGTCGAGAAGTGGACCGGCACGCAGGACGTGTTCACGGTGCACCGTGTCGACGAGCAGCTCGCCAAGGGCATGGACCGCAAGGTCTGGCTGCCGTCCGGCGGGTCGCTGGTCATCGACCGCACCGAGGCCATGACGGTCGTCGACGTCAACACCGGCAAGTTCACCGGTGCGGGCGGGACGCTCGAGGAGACGGTCACCCGCAACAACCTCGAGGCGGCCGAGGAGATCGTGCGCCAGCTCCGGCTGCGCGACATCGGCGGCATCATCGTCATCGACTTCATCGACATGGTGCTCGAGTCCAACCGTGACCTGGTGCTGCGTCGGCTCGTCGAGTGCCTCGGGCGCGACCGCACCAAGCACCAGGTCGCCGAGGTCACGTCGCTCGGGCTCGTGCAGATGACGCGCAAGCGCGTCGGGCAGGGCCTGGTCGAGGCGTTCAGCGAGACCTGCGAGCACTGCCACGGGCGCGGGTTCATCGTCCACACCGACCCGGTGGGCCGGAACGGGCGACCGGAGACCCCGGCGCAGCAGCCGGCGGCCGAGCAGGGCGAGTCGAAGCGGTCGCGGCGCAAGCGTGCGGCGGCCGACGCGGGCGCCGCGCCCGCCGCTGCGGTGCCGGTGCTCCCGGAGGCGCGCGAGGCGGTCAAGGCCACGCTCGCGACGATCGCCGCCGCGGCGGCCCACGCGCACGAGCACGACGCCGACCGGCCGGAGGATGCGGACGTCGACGTGGCGCCCGACGCGTCGTCCCGCGCCGTCACGCCGGTGGACGCCGAGCAGGCGCCCGCAGCGGCGGAGGACGCCGGCCACGGCGCCGCGACGCTCGACGTCATCGCCGAGCTCGGCGCCGTCGTGCGGGAGCCCCGCCGTCGGCGCGCGACCAGGGTCGCGAGCACGGACGCCCAGCTCGAGCTGCACGCCGTCGCCCCCGAGGTCTTCGCGGTCGACGACGAGGCGGACGAGACCGGCCCGGACGCGCAGGACGCGCCCGCGGACGGTGGCGTGGAGCGCACGGCGGCCCCGCAGCCGGCCGACGACTGACGTCCCCGCACGTGACGCCCGCCACCAGGGCGGGCGTCACGGCGGGGCCCGTTTGACCGGGCGGGAACGGGTCCGTACCCTAGAACGTCGGTGCGTCACGCACGTACCGGGAGGTGGATGTGCCCCCGAGGACACCCTCGGACCCGGGTGCGTCGCACGGCCCCGGTCAGGCGCCGCGGACGACACCGCCGACGCGAACCCCCGCCCTCGTGGCTGGGCGGCGCGCGGGGTCCGGCGGGTCGCGCGGCACCGACGAGCAGGACAGACGTAGCACCGATGAGCAGGTCCGACGAGCAGAGATGAGCAGCAACGTGGTGTACGCGATCGTGAAGGCTGGCGGCCGCCAGGAGAAGGTCGCCGTCGGCGACGTCGTCGTCGTCGACCGCCTCGCCGCCGAGGCGGGGTCGTCGGTCCAGCTGCCGGCGCTCCTGCTCGTGGACGGCGAGAAGGTCACCACCGACGCCGCGGCGCTGGCCAAGGTGACGGTGACGGCGGAGGTCGTGCGGGACGAGAAGGGTCCCAAGATCGACATCCTCAAGTACAAGAACAAGACCGGCTACCGCAAGCGCCAGGGTCACCGCCAGAAGCTGACCCGGCTGAAGGTCACCGGCATCAAGTGAGCCCGCGCCGCTCACGCGGCCGTCCCCCTTTTCGCAGCATCCGGAGAGCAGGTCAGTCATGGCACACAAGAAGGGCGCGAGCTCCTCGCGCAACGGTCGCGACTCGAACGCCCAGCGCCTCGGCGTCAAGCGCTTCGGCGGTCAGGTCGTCAAGGCCGGCGAGATCCTCGTCCGCCAGCGCGGCACCCACTTCCACCCGGGCGACAACGTCGGCCGCGGTGGTGACGACACGCTGTTCGCACTGGCCGCCGGCTCGGTGCTGTTCGGCACGCGTCGTGGCCGCAAGGTCATCGACATCGTGGTCGCCGACGCCTGAGGTCGCGACACACCCCAGCTTCACGGTCGAAGGGGCGCACCGGTACGGTGCGCCCCTTCGGCGTGTGACGATCGAGAGCAGTACCCGCAGAGCAAGGAGGTCCAGCCGTGGCGACGTTCGTCGACCGTGTCGTGCTGCACGCGACCGGCGGTGACGGTGGGCACGGTTGTGCGTCCATCCACCGCGAGAAGTTCAAGCCGCTCGCCGGCCCCGACGGCGGCAACGGCGGCAACGGCGGGTCGGTGATCGTCGAGGTCGACCCTCAGGTCACCACGCTGCTGCCGTTCCACCACCTGCCCCACCGGCGCGCCGCGTCGGGCGGCCAGGGCATGGGCGACCACCGCAGCGGCGCGACCGCCGACGACCTCGTCCTCGGCGTTCCCGACGGGACGGTCGTGAAGTCGCCCGACGGCACGGTGCTCGCGGACCTCGTCGGCGCCGGCGCGCGCTACGTGGTCGCCGCGGGCGGGCGCGGCGGGCTCGGCAACGCCGCGCTGTCCTCGCCGCGTCGCAAGGCCCCGGGCTTCGCGCTGCTGGGGGAGCCGGGCGAGGAGGCGGAGGTCGTCCTCGAGCTCAAGACCATCGCCGACGTGGCGCTGGTCGGGTTCCCGTCGGCGGGCAAGTCGAGCCTGGTCGCGGCGATCTCCGCCGCCCGGCCCAAGATCGCCGACTACCCGTTCACCACGCTCGTGCCGAACCTCGGCGTCGTGCAGGCCGGTGACGCGCGCTACACCGTGGCGGACGTGCCCGGGCTGATCCCCGGTGCCTCGCAGGGCAAGGGCCTCGGGCTGGAGTTCCTGCGGCACATCGAGCGCTGCGCCGTCGTGGTGCACGTGCTGGACTGCGCGACGCTCGAGCCGGACCGTGACCCCGTCACGGACCTCGACGTGCTCGAGCATGAGCTCGCCGCGTACGCGGAGGACCTCGCGGTGGCCGCCGGGGGCGTGCCGCTCACCGAGCGGCCGCGCATCGTCGTGCTCAACAAGATCGACGTCCCCGAGGCACGCGAGCTCGCGGACCTCGTGCGCCCCGAGCTCGAGGCCCGTGGCCTGCCCGTCTTCGAGATCTCGACCGCGAGCCACGAGGGGCTGCGGCCCTTGACGTTCGCGCTCGCCGAGCGGGTCGCGGCAGCGCGCCGCGCCGCGCCGGCGCCCGAGGCGACGCGCGTCGTGCTGCGTCCCCGCGCGGTGGACGACACCGGCTTCACGGTGAAGCGGCGCGAGGGCGGGGGTCAGGTCTGGTTCGCCGTCCGCGGCGAGAAGCCCGAGCGGTGGGTGCGGCAGACGGACTTCTCCAACGACGAGGCCGTGGGCTACCTGGCCGACCGCCTCGCGCGCGCCGGGGTCGAGGACGCGCTGTACAAGGCCGGGGCCGTGGCGGGTGACGAGGTCCGCATCGGGCCGGACGAGAACGCGGTGGTCTTCGACTGGGAGCCGACGCTGCTCACGGGGTCCGAGCTGCTCGGTGGCCCGCGCGGCACGGACGTGCGCCTGGAGGACCGCGCCCGCCCGACCCGCGGTCAGAAGCGTCGCGAGTACACCGAGCGCATGGACGCCAAGGCGGCCGCCCGCTCCGAGCTGTGGACGGAGCGCGAGCAGGGTGTCTGGACGGATCCGGACGACGCCTGACCGGTGCGCCGCCCGCTCCGGGACCGCCGCGTCCGCGGGTCGGGCGGTGCGCGGGACCGGGGGCGGCGCGGGGCATCATGGGTGCCGTGAGTGCCGCCGCCCTGTTGGGACGTGACCAGCTGCCCGGTGCGGGCCGCATCGTCGTCAAGGTGGGGTCGTCCTCGCTGACGACGCCCGACGGACACCTCGACCCTGCGCGGCTCGGCGCGGTGGTCGACGTCCTCGCCGCCCGGCGGGCCGCCGGGGCGCAGGTCGTCCTCGTGTCGTCCGGTGCCATCGCCGCGGGCATCGGCCCGCTGGGCCTGGCCGCGCGTCCGCGTGACCTGGCGACGCAGCAGGCCGCCGCGTCGGTGGGGCAGGGGCTGCTGGTGGCGCACTACACGCGCGCGTTCGCGGCGCACGGCCTGACGGTCGCGCAGGTGCTGCTCACGGCCGAGGACACGTGGCGCCGCGGGCAGTACCGCAACGCCCACCGGGCCCTGACGCGGCTGCTGGACCTCGGCGTCGTGCCGATCATCAACGAGAACGACGCGGTCGCGACCGACGAGATCCGGTTCGGTGACAACGACCGGCTCGCGGCCCTGGTGTCGCACCTGGTGCACGCCGACGCGCTCGTGCTGCTCACCGACGTCGACGCGCTCTACACCGGTCCGCCCTCACGTGCCGGCTCCCGGCGGATCGCCGACGTGCAGGCGCTCGACGAGCTCGCGGGCATCGACGTCACGGCCCGGGGCAGCGCGGTGGGGACCGGCGGCATGGTGACCAAGCTGGAGTCCGTCGCCATCGCCACGCAGTCCGGGATCCCGGTGGTGCTCACGTCGGCCGCCCGAGCCGGCGACGCGCTGGCGGGGCAGGACGTGGGCACGTGGTTCGCGGCCACGGGGCGGCGGCGTTCCATCCGGCTGCTGTGGCTCGCGCACGCCGCGCGCACGCGCGGCCGCCTCGTGCTGGACGACGGCGCGGTGCGGGCGGTCGTCGAGCGGCGCACGTCGCTGCTGCCGGCGGGCGTCACCGACGTCGAGGGGACGTTCGAGGCAGGTGACCCCATCGAGCTCGTCGACGGCTCCGGTGCGGTCGTCGCGCGCGGGCTGGTCGCCTACGGCTCGGAGGAGGTCCCGCAGCTGCTCGGCCGCACCACGGCCGACCTGCGGGCCGAGCTCGGCCCGGGGTGGGACCGCGAGCTCGTGCACCGCGACGACCTCGTGCTGGTCCGTCGGCGGCGCTGACGCACCGCGGCTGCCCACGGTGCGGGAGGGGTCGGCGCGCGCGACCCGCGCGCGACTAGCCTGGGTGGCATGACCACGTCGCTGGAGCAGTCGACACCCGCGCTCGTCGACCCCGAGGAGGCGGTGCTCGCCGTCGCGCGTCGCGCCCGGGAGGCGTCCCGTGCCCTGGCGACCGCGACGCGCGCCACCAAGGACGCCGCGCTGCGGGCCATGGCCGACGCACTGGTGGCCGCCACCGACCGCGTGCTGGTCGCGAACGCGCAGGACGTCGACCGGGAGCGCGCCGCCGGGATGTCGCCCGGCCTGCTCGACCGGCTCACGCTGACGCCGGAGCGCGTCGCCGCGATCGCCGACGCCCTGCGCGAGCTCGCGGCCCTCCCGGACCCGGTCGGGGAGGTCGTGCGCGGCTCGACGCTGCCCAACGGGCTGCGGCTGCGGCAGGTCCGCGTGCCGATGGGGGTCGTCGGGATGATCTACGAGGCCCGCCCGAACGTCACGGTGGACGCCGCGGGGCTGGCCCTGAAGAGCGGGAACGCCGTGGTGCTGCGCGGCGGGTCCGCGGCGGCGCGGTCCAACGAGGTCGTCGTGCAGGTCCTGGCCGCCGCGCTGGACGCGCAAGGGCTCCCGGGCGACCTGGTCCAGTCCGTGGACGCCTGGGGGCGGCCGGGGGCCGTCGCGCTGATGCACGCGCGCGGCCTGGTCGACGTGCTCGTGCCGCGCGGGGGAGCGGACCTCATCGCGACGGTCGTGCGGGAGGCCACGGTGCCGGTGATCGAGACCGGCGTGGGCAACTGCCACCTGTACGTCGACGCGAGCGCCGACCACGCCGACGCCCTGGCGATCCTGCTGAACTCCAAGACGCAGCGCGTCGGGGTGTGCAACGCGGTCGAGACGCTGCTGGTGCACCGTGACGTGGCCGACACCTTCCTGCCGGCCGCGCTCACCGCGCTGGCGACGGCCGGCGTGACGGTCCACGGGGACGACGTGACGTTGGCGCACGTGCCGGCGGGTGCTGCCGCGGTCCCCGCGACCGAGGAGGACTGGGGCACGGAGTACCTGTCGCTCGACCTCGCGGTCCGCGTGGTGGAGGACCTCGACGACGCCGTCGCGCACGTGCGCCGCTGGTCCACCGGGCACACCGAGGCCATCGTCACGCAGGACCTGCGTGCGTCGGAGCGGTTCGTGGCGGAGGTGGACGCGGCGGCGGTCATCGTCAACGCGTCGACGCGGTTCACGGACGGCGGGCAGTTCGGCCTCGGTGCCGAGATCGGCATCTCCACGCAGAAGCTCCACGCGCGCGGGCCGATGGGTCTGTCCGAGCTGACGACGACCAAGTGGATCGTGCACGGTGACGGCCACGTGCGTCCCTGACCCGCCCGCCCGGCGGTCGGTGGTGATGTACCACGGCCCCGCGTGCGAGACTGGGTGGCCGCGGCGCGGGCCCCTCGCGGGCGCCCGCCGCCACCGACCCGCAGGACCGACGTGAACCCCCAGGAGGACGACGTGCACGCCACCCTCATCGCCGCGGCAGAGACCGCCGCCGAGCACTCCGAGGCGCTGCCGTTCGCGCCGGCCGTCTTCGGTGTCGGCGCGTTCGTGGGGCTCCTGGCGATGCTCCTCGTGACGTACGCCTTCCGCTCCGTCGGGACGCGCCACTGACGGTGCCGGCCACCACGGGGGTCCCTGCCCGCCCACGCCTCGGGGTGATGGGTGGCACGTTCGACCCCGTGCACCACGGCCACCTGGTGGCCGCGAGCGAGGTCGCCGCCCGCTTCGACCTCGACGAGGTCGTGTTCGTGCCGACGGGGCAGCCCACGTTCAAGCAGCACGCGAACGTCTCGCCCGCCGAGCACCGGTATCTCATGACGGTGATCGCGACGGCGTCGAACCCCCGCTTCACGGTGAGCCGCGTGGACATCGACCGCGCGGGACTCACGTACACGGTCGACACGCTGCGGGACCTCAAGACCGAGCGCCCGGACGCCGACCTCTTCTTCATCACCGGCGCGGACGCGATCGCGCAGATCCTCACGTGGAAGGATGCTGCCGAGCTGTTCGACATGGCGCGGTTCGTGGCGGTCACCCGCCCCGGGCACGCGCTGTCGGTGGACGGCCTGCCCGCCGGGCGGGTCGACGTGCTGGAGGTCCCGGCCCTCGCGATCTCCTCGTCCGACATCCGTGCGCGTGCGCGTGCCGCGGAGCCGGTGTGGTATCTCGTCCCCGACGGGGTCGTCCAGTACATCGCCAAGCACAGGTTGTATCGAGGTCGTGATGAGTGAACCCGGAGAGCGCCGCCGCCGTCGTGAGATGGAGCGGGCGGCCCAGGACGGTGGCCAGGGCCCCGGCGCCCCGGCGCCCCCGTCCGACGAGCCGGTCGCACCCGCGTCGCGCCGCGCCATGCGCAGCAGGCTCGTGACCCCGCCCGCGGGGACGTCGTCGGCTGCCGGCGGCGGTACGCCCGCCTGGTCGGCGGGTGCCGGCCAGCCGACCCCGCGGCCCGCGGCGACGGGGCCGGGCACCCCGGCTCCGTCACCGGCGCAGGGTCCGACCACCGGCGACGCGTCCCGCTCGCGACGGTCGTACCGTGACGCGGCCCTCGACCCGACGGCCGGCCCGCGGACGACCGGCGCCACCGCGCCGCGCCCCGGGACGCCGCCGCCCGCGCCGCGCGCCGCGACCCCGCAGCCGCAGCACCGGCCGGTGCCGTCGACGGCACCCCGACCCGCCGCCGCGGGCCCGGCCTGGGGCGGCGCCCCGCAGGGTGCCGGCGCCCCTGCGACGTCGCGCCCGGCCGGTGCCCCCGCACCGTCGTCGCCGGCACGGCCGTGGGCGCAGCCCTCGGCGCAGCCGTCCGGGTCCGCGGCGACATCGCGCCCCGAGGCGCGCACCCCGTGGAACCGGGAGCCGGGCGGCGCCGCCTCGCCGTCCGGTGCGCCCAGCTGGGCGGCGTCCGCGGCCCCGCCGGCACCCGCCGCCCCGCCGGCGGCCACGACCCCGCCGCGTACCTCGGCCTGGGGCTCCGGTGCGCCGGCGGCTCCCGCCGGCCAGCCGTCGGCACCCTGGACGCCCTCGCAGCCCTCGTCCGACGGCCCGCGGCCGACCGGGCCGGCGCCGTCGCTCAGCTCGTTCCAGTCGTCAGCAGCGACCGCACCGCGTACCGAGCCGGCCCCGTCGCGCATCGAGCCCGTGGTGCCGTCGGCCACGGCGTCCGCCGCGTCGACGGCGTCGCCCGTCTGGACGCCGAGCGGTGCCCCGGCCGCACCCGCGGCGCCCCAGCGGGCGGCGGGGGAGCCGCCGGCCGCCGGCTGGCCGCGGACGCCCGCTGCGGTGCCTGACCCCGTCGCCGGCCCCTCCGACGAGAAGCCCGCCCCGCCCTGGGGCGTGTCGCGCCCGCCGTACGACGAGGACGACCTGGACGACGAGGACGACGACGACGAGCCGGGACGGCGGATCCACCCGTACACCTGGCTGCACGTGCTGATCCTGGCCGCCGTGGCCTTCGTGCTCGGCTTCCTCATCATGCTGCTCTACATCCGGACGCGGGGCGCCGACGGCGCCGCCGAGGCTGCGGCCGCCGTGAGCGGCTGGGTCACGAGCCGCGCCGGCCCGCTCTGAGCGACGGCACCGACCGGCCTGCCCCGCCGGGTTCGGCAGTGCCGCGCCCGGCACCACCGCATCCCGGCACCACCCGTACCACCGCATCCCGCGGCGGCGGCCTCCCCGGCCGCGCCGCCCCCCGACCCCCAGGAGCCCACGTGTCTGCGAGCCCCCGCGCGATCGAGCTGGCCCACGCCGCCGCCCGCGCCGCATCCGACCTCAAGGCGCAGGAGATCATCGCGCTCGACGTGAGCGAGCAGCTCGTCCTCACCGACGTCTTCCTCATCGCCTCCGGGACGAACGAGCGGCAGGTCGGCGCGATCGTCGACGCCGTCGAGGAGTCCCTGCACAAGCTCGGCGCGAAGCCCGTGCGCCGGGAGGGCAAGGCGCAGGGTCGGTGGGTCCTCATCGACTTCGGTGACGTCGTCGTGCACGTGCAGCACGCCGAGGACCGCGTCTACTACGCGCTCGAGCGACTCTGGAAGGACTGCCCCCTGATCGAGCTGCCCCCGGAGGAGCGGGGCGAGCAGGCCGACGCGTGAGGCAGCACCTGCTGCTCTGGCGGCACGCGCGGACGGCCTACAACGCCCTGGCCCGGCTGCAGGGGCAGATCGACATCCCCCTGGACGAGGTCGGTCACTGGCAGGCGCGCGTCTCCGCGGCGCGCCTGGCCGCCCGGCACCGCCCGGTGCGCATCGTCGCGTCGGACCTCTCGCGCGCGGTCGACACCGCGGGCTACCTGGCCCGTGCGGTCGGCGTCCCGGTGGAGCTGGACCCGCGGCTGCGGGAGCGCGCCTTCGGCGAGTGGGAGGGCATGACGGGCCACGACATCGAGGCCCGCTGGCCGCAGGAGTTCCGCGAGTGGCGCGCCGGCGGGGACCCGGTCGGGGTCGGCGCCGAGACCCGCGCCGAGGTCGCGGCCCGCATCGGCGAGGCCGTCCGCGACCAGGTCGCGCGCACCACCGAGGGCGGGACGCTCGTCGTCGTGTCCCACGGTTCCGCGCTCGGCTCGGTCGTGGCCGACCTGCTCGGGCAGGACCCCGCGTGGCGCGGCATCGTCGGCATGCACAACGCCCACTGGGCCGAGCTGCTGGCCGCGGGCTCGGCCGATGCGGACCCCGCGTGGCGTCTGCTGGGCTACAACGTGGGCCCGACCGACGCATCGTCGGACTGGAACGCCGGCCCCGACCCGGAGCCCGCGCAGGAGGCCGCCGACGACGCCACGCGCGACCCGGACTGACGCCATGTCGCACGTCACACGGCCCCTGCCGGGGCGCGATTGGCGTTCTGCGGCTCGTTCGTCCTAGACTCACCGGGCGCCCTTCGGGGCGACGGGGTCCGTCCGCGGACCACGGGGCTGTGGCGCAGCTGGTAGCGCACCTGCATGGCATGCAGGGGGTCAGGGGTTCGAGTCCCCTCAGCTCCACCCGAGAACGACGGCGAGGGCCGCGTCAGGATCCTGGGACCAGGAACCCGACGCGGCCTTCGGCGTTCCGGGGACGTCAGGTCCTCAGGTCGACGGGGAACACGTCGGTCCGGGCGACGACCCGGTCCCGCTCGTCGGCCATCCGTACGCGCCGGGGGTCGGCGACGTACCCGTCGAGCGCGGTCGCGTCCGGGAACCGCAGGATCTGGACCTCGTGAGGCTGCCCGTCGCCGCCGTCGCCCACCGCGCGCTGCAGGACCGTGCCGCCGTGGTCGGCCACGAGGACCAGGACGGCGTCCTCGTAGCGGTGCAGGCCCGCCTCCTGCCCGGGGACGGCCCGCAGCAGGCAGCACAACGTCAGTGCGCTCATCCCGGCAGCGTGGCACGGGTGGCGTCCTGCGGTCGACGGATGGGAGCGAGCGTCTAAAGGTTTCGTCGCCCGCGGGCGCCTTGCCGATGAGGAAAGCGCTCGCCTACGGTCGAGAAACCGGTTTCCGACCCGGGATGCCGCATTGCCGCGGCGCGACCGGGTCGGACGGCGCGTCCCGCGGGGCACGCGCCGGTCCGACCGCGCTCGACGACGAGAAGAGGCAACGATGAGACGACCTGTCGTGACACGACTCCTGGCGACCGGGGTCGCTGCGGCCCTGGCCACAGCCGTCGGCGTGTCCACGCTCACCCTCCCCGCCCAGGCGGCCACCGGAGCCGCCGACGGCTTCGCCTCGCAGAACGGCGGCACCACCGGCGGCGCCGGCGGGCGGACGGTGCGGGCCACCACCGGCACCCAGATCCACGAGGCCCTGTGCGGCCGTGCCGGCAGCGACACCCCGATCGTCATCGAGGTGTCCGGCACCATCACCCACGGCAACACCGCCAAGGTCTCCGGCAGCAGCTGCAACACGGCCGCCGGGGTCATCGAGCTCAAGCAGGTGAGCAACGTGACGCTCGTGGGCGTCGGCAGCGGCGCGGTGTTCGACCAGGTCGGCATCCACATCCGCGAGGCGCGCAACATCATCGTCCAGAACGTCACCGTCAAGAACGTCAAGAAGTCCGGCTCCCCGACGTCCAACGGCGGCGACGCCATCGGCATGGAGAGCGGCGTCAGCAACGTCTGGGTCGACCACGTGACGCTCGAGGCGTCCGGCGGGGAGTCGGAGGGCTACGACGGCCTGTTCGACATGAAGGGCGACACGCGGTACGTGACGCTGTCGTACAGCATCCTGCGCAACTCCGGGCGCGGCGGCCTCGTGGGCTCCGGGGACAGCGACCTGGGCAACGGCCCGGTGACCTACCACCACAACCTCTACGAGAACCTCGACTCGCGCGTGCCGCTGCTCCGCGGCGCGACGGCGCACATCTACAACAACCACTACGTCGGCATCAAGGAGTCGGGCATCAACGCCCGTGCCGGCGGCAAGGCCAAGGTCGACAACAACTACTTCGAGGACTCCAAGGACGTGCTCGGCACGTTCTACACGGACCTGCCCGGCTACTGGCAGGTCGCGGGCAACGTCTTCGACAACGTGTCGTGGTCCAGCAAGGGCGGCGACACCAACCCCGCGGGGCCGAACGTCACGTCGACGACGACGGTCTCGGTCCCGTACTCCTACCGGCTCGACGGCGCGAGCTGCGTGCCCGCCCTGGTGCGCGCCACGGCCGGGGCGAACACGGGCAACCAGGTGTCGAACGGGTCGTGCACTCCGCAGACCCCGGCGCCGACGACGGCACCCACGTCCGCGCCGACCACGGGCCCCACCGCCGGCCCGACCTCGTCACCGCAGCCGTCCACGCCGCCGCCCACCGCGCCGCCCCTGGGACGCAACCTCAGCCTGGGTGCGGGCGCCGACGGCTCCGGCAAGGGCGGCGGCACCAGCTACGGCAACGCGATCGACGGGTCGCTCAGCACGTACTGGCAGCCGAGCGGCTCGACGGGCCGCATCTCGGTGAAGTGGGGGTCGGCCACCACGGTCGCCCGGGTCGTGGTGCGCGAGCCGGCGGGCTCCGTGGGGTCCATCGGGGCGTGGCGGGCCGTCGACAACGCCACGGGGGTCGTGCTCGCCACGGGCAACGGGGCCGGGACGCTGACCTTCAGGGCCACGTCCCTGACCAAGCTCAACGTGGAGATCCTCGGGTCGACCGGTACGCCGCGCGTCGCGGAGGTCGAGACGTACGCCGGCTGAGCCGGTCCGGTCGGGGGTCGGGGCCCGTGCGCCCCGGCCCCCGACCGTGCGGGTGTCGTCAGCCGGCGAGCTCGTCCAGCGGCGGCGCGAGGCGCCCCTCGGGGTCGAGTCGGTGCAGCATCGCCCGGCTCAGCTCCTCCAGCTGCGAGACCTGCTCGGGTGTCAGCGCGTCCACCACCAGGGCGCGGGCGGTCGCGACGTGCCCCGGGGCCGTCCGCACCACCAGGTCCCAGCCGGCGGGGGTGAGGTGCGCCTCGGTGGCCCGGCGGTCCGTGGCGCACGGCGCCCGCTCCACCAGCCCGCGCTCCTCGAGCCGGCGCACGACATGCGAGAGGCGGGGGAGCGTGGCGTTGGTGCGGCGGGCCAGCGCCGACATCCGCAGCGTGCGGTCCTCCGCCTCGGACAGCATCGCCAGCACCTGGTACTCGAAGTGCGTGAGACCGGCGTCGCGCTGCAGCTGCGAGTCGAGCTGGGCCGGCAGGAGCTCGGCGACGGCCACCAGCCCGAGCCAGGCGCGCAGCTCGGCAGGCGTCAGCCAGGGGGTCTCGGAGGTCACGCGTCCAGCGTACGCCGATGTTGAAGCGACAACCCTGAGGGTGCTCGCCGCGGCATGTGTCAGCGGCCGTCCAGGCGCCGCACGGGCACGCCGAGGATCGTCTGCTCCGGCGGGGGCAGCGTGTCCAGGTCGTCGGGCACCGGCGGGAAGCCGTCGTCGGGGACGTCGCCGACCCAGACGCGCCAGGTGCCGTCGCTGCGGTGCGCCACGCCCGGCACGACGAGCGAGGCGTCCCCGGCCGCCGCGAGTGCGGCCGCGAGCGGCGGTGCCGCGTCGGCGGGCACGAAGCCGACGATGACGTTGCGCCAGACGAGGACCAGCCGGTCGTCGGCGCCGTGCTCGACCACCAGCCGCGCCGGCACCCGCGCCGGCGCCGGGCGGTCACCCATGCCGAGGGCGGCCAGGATCGAGCGCTGCATCGCCGGCGCCTCCGCCGCGCAGAACCCGGCGGTGACGTCGGCCGGCACGTCGGGGCGACGGCGGAACCAGCTCACCCGCCCAGCATGGCACGTGCCGTCGCGACCACAGGGCGGTCGCCGCGGGCGGGCGGTGCACCGGGTCAACTACCTTTCTCCCGTGACAGAAGCGGAGATCAGGCCGGACGTCCCTCGCGGCGTCGTCAGCCATGAGGTACCCGAGCTCCTGCGCAACGACGTCCGGCTCCTCGGGGAGCTGCTGGGTCGTGTGCTGCGCGAGGCCGGCGGGGAGGACCTGCTCGCCGACGTCGAGCGGCTGCGCGAGCTCGCCATCGCGTCGCACAGCGACCCGAACGGGCACGCTCTCGCGCAGGCCGAGGAGCTCGTCGCCGGGTTCAGCCACGAGCGGGCCGAACAGGTGGCGAGGGCCTTCACGTGCTACTTCCACCTCGCCAACCTGGCCGAGGAGTACCACCGGGTCCGTGTGCTGCACGACCGCGAGTCGCGCCTGGCGCCCCACGAGCTGGCACCCGACGACTCGCTGCCGGCGGCGTACCAGCAGCTCGTGGCCGAGGTCGGCGAGGACGAGGCCCGTGCCCGTCTGCGCGAGCTCGAGTTCCGCCCCGTCTTCACCGCGCACCCCACCGAGGCGCGACGCCGCGCGGTCGCGCGGTCCATCCGACGCATCGCCGAGCTCGTCGCCGAGCGCGACGCGCTGCACATCGGCGGCACCACGCTGGCGGAGAACGAGCGGCGCCTGCTGGCCGAGATCGACACGCTGTGGCGCACCTCGCCGCTGCGCGCGGAGAAGCCGACCGTCCTCGACGAGGTCGCCACCGTCCTGTCGATCGTCGACTCGACCCTGGCCGACGTGCTGCCCACGGTGTACCGCCGGCTCGACGACTGGCTGCTGGAGCGGGACGCCGGGACCACCGCGCCCCTGGTCGCGCCCTTCGCCCGGCTCGGGTCGTGGATCGGGGGCGACCGCGACGGCAACCCCAACGTCACGGCCGAGGTGACGCGCGCCGCGGCTGCGCTGGCCTCCGAGCACGCGCTGGACGCGCTGCTCTCCTCCGCACGCCGCACGGCCGACGGCCTCACGCTCGACGCGGCCGGGACCCCGGCGTCGCCGGAGCTCAGCGCCCTGTGGCAGCGGCAGCGCTCGCTGTCGGACGCCATGACCTCCCGCATCGCGGGAGACGCGCCCAACGAGCCGCACCGGCGCGCGCTCCTCGGCATCATCGAGCGGATCGCCGCGACCCGTCGGCGCGACGCGGACCTCGCGTACGCGAGCCCCGACGAGCTCGAGGCGGACCTGCGCACGGTCCAGGACTCGCTGCAGGCGGCCGGCGCCCGGCGCGCCGCGTACGGCGACCTGCAGCGGCTCATCTGGCAGGTGCAGACGTTCGGCTTCCACCTCGCGGAGCTGGAGATCCGGCAGCACTCGCAGGTCCACGCCGCCGCGCTCGCGGACATCGAGGAGCACGGCGTCGACGGCGACCTGCAGCCGATGACCGTCGAGGTCCTCGACACCTTCCGCGCGCTGGGGACGGTCCAGCGCCGCCTGGGCGTGGCCGCGGCGCGGCGCTACATCGTGTCGTTCACCCAGTCGCCCGACCACCTGCCGGCGGTCTACCGGCTGGCCGAGCTCGCGTTCGGCGGTCCGGAGCACGCGCCGGTCATCGACGCCATCCCGCTGTTCGAGACGTTCGCCGACCTGCAGAACAGCGTCGACATCCTCGACGCCGCGCTCGCGCACCCACGGGTCCAGGAGCGGCTCGCGGCCAACGGTCGGCGGGTGGAGGTCATGCTCGGCTACTCCGACTCCTCCAAGGACGTCGGGCCGCTCTCGGCGACGCTGGCCCTCGACGACGCGCAGCGCCGGATCGCGGACTGGGCGCGTCGCAACGACATCGTCCTCACGCTGTTCCACGGGCGTGGCGGTGCGCTCGGCCGCGGGGGCGGCCCGGCCAACCGTGCCGTGCTCGCCCAGCCCCCGGGCTCGGTCGACGGCCGGTTCAAGCTCACGGAGCAGGGCGAGGTCATCTTCGCCCGGTACGGCGACCCGGACATCGCCACGCGCCACATCGAGCAGGTGGCGGCCGCGACGCTGCTCGCCGACGCACCGAGCGTCGCACAGCGCAACACCGAGGCCGCCGGCCGGTTCGCCGACCTGGCGTCCCGCCTGGACGTGGCGTCCCGCGAGCGGTTCCACGATCTGGTCCGTGCCGACGGGTTCCCCGCCTGGTTCGCGCAGGTCACCCCGCTCGAGGAGATCGGTCTGCTGCCGATCGGCTCCCGCCCGGCCCGCCGCGGCCTGTCGGTCTCGTCGCTGGACGACCTGCGGGCGATCCCGTGGGTGTTCTCCTGGTCGCAGGCCCGCATCAACCTCGCGGGGTGGTACGGCCTGGGCACGGCGCTGGACACGGTCGGCGACGTGGAGGAGCTGCGCACGGCCTACGCCGAGTGGCCGCTGTTCGCGACGATCATCGACAACGTCGAGATGTCGCTGGCGAAGACCGACGAGCGCATCGCCGCCCGCTACCTCGCCCTGGGTGACCGGGACGACCTGGCGGAGCAGGTGCTCGACGAGATGCGGCTGACGCGGCAGTGGGTGCTGGCCACCACCGGCAGCACGGGGGTGCTCTCGCGCCGGCGGATCCTCGGACGCGCGGTGCAGCTGCGCAGCCCGTACGTCGACGCCCTGTCGCTGCTGCAGCTGCGCGCCCTGCGAGGGCTGCGCACGGGCCAGGACCCGCAGTCGGCGGAGGAGCTGCGCCGGCTGCTGCTGCTCACGGTCAACGGCGTCGCGGCCGGCCTGCAGAACACCGGCTGACACCGCCGCGTCCGCCACGACGCCCCCGCACCGACCGGGTCGGTGCGGGGGCGTCGTGCGTCCGGCGATCCGTGCCGCGCTGGTCCGTGCCGTGCTGGTCCGTGACGTGCGCCTCGGTGCCGTGCGGTCGGTGCTGCTCGGGCTCGTCAGCGAGCCGGCACCGTGCGCGTCGCCGCCCACGCGCGCAGCGCGGCGACGCGCTCGCCCATGACCACGGACAGCGGGCGGGTGGCCCGCAGCTCCTCGAGGACGGTGCCGGCGTCGAGCGCGGTGCCGCGGGCGTGCGCGGCGTACGTGGCCGAGACGACCGCCTGCTCCACCTCGGCGCCCGAGAACCCGGCCGACGCGGCGACGAGCGGGGCCGCCGCCCCGTCGTCCAGGACCAGCCCGCGGCGCCCGGCGTGCAGCCGCAGGAGCGCCGCGCGGGCCGCGTCGTCCGGCAGGTCGACGAAGAAGATCTCGTCGAAGCGGCCCTTGCGCACCAGCTCCGGGGGCAGGGCGGAGACGTCGTTGGCGGTCGCGGCGACGAACACGCGGGAGCGGCGGTCGGCCAGCCACGTCAGCAGGGTCCCCAGGACGCGCCGTGCGGACCCGCCGTCCTCGTCGCCCGCGACGGCCTTCTCGATCTCGTCGACCCACAGCACGCAGGGTGCGAGCGCGTCCGCCGCGGCGAGCGCCTCGCGCAGCCGGCGCTCGGACTCCCCGACGTACTTGTCGTGCACGCCCGCGAGGTCCAGGCGCAGCAGCGGCACACCCAGCACGGACGCGGCGGCGCGCGCGGCGAGGGACTTGCCGCAGCCCTGGACGCCGACGAGCAGCACGCCGCGCGGCGGGTCGAGGTGCGGTGCGGAGCCGTCGGTCGCCGGGCGTCGCAGCAGGAGCCAGCGCACCACCCGGTCCAGGCCGACCACGTCGCCCGGCGCGACCGTCGCGTACTCGTACGCGAGCACACCGTCCCCGGCGAGGGCGTCGAACCGCGCGCGGTCGACGACCGCGACGTCGTCGACCGTCAGCGCGCCGTCGTCGACCACGGCGCCGTGCGCCAGCCGCGCGACGTCCGCACGGGACAGTCCGGCGAGGCGCCGGACGAGCAGGTCCCGTGCCCGCGGGTCCACGTGCGGCACACGCCCCGTCGCGTTCGCCCAGGCGGCGACCGTGCGGTCGACGACGGTGGCGCGCTCGTCGGCGGAGGGGAAGGACACGGGGATGCTCACCGCCAGGTGCTCCACCTCGCGCGGCAGGTCGAGCCGGCGCGAGACCAGCACGAGCGTGCTGCGCAGGCCGAGGGGCCGCTGGGCGGCGTCCTTGAGCAGGCGCACGACCAGCGGGTCGTCGAACCAGGGGTGCAGGTCGAGCAGCACGTACACGGCGGGCGCGATGCTGTCGACGATCGTGCGCAGCAGGGCGGGGGGATCGGTGTTGTGCAGCTGGGAGCCGCCGAGGTCCACGTCCATGCGGCGCAGCCCGTCGGTCACGCTCCAGCGGAAGACCGGGCGCGGGGACCGGCCGCCGGGCGGCCGTGACGCCGCGCGCAGCACCAGCTCGACCGCCTCCGGCTCGTCGGCCGTCTCCAGGACGATGACGGGCGTGCGCGCCGCCACCAGTGCGGCGAGGTCGTCGAGCGTGGAGGTCTCGGGGCGCACGCGGGCCACGGTAGCCCGCCGGTGCCCGCGCGGAGCCGGGCACGGCGGCCGGGGGCGCCGTTCCACCCGCTCGGCTCAGCCGGGGGGACGAGGGGGTGCGGGAGCGGCACGGCCCGGTGGGGTCGGGCGAAGGCTCAGCGGGGCCGGGCGAGGGCTCAGCGGGGGAGCGAGACGACCGCCGGCACGGGGGAGCCGGACGCGAGCAGGTCGAGCACGAGCCGCTCGTGCGGCACGACCCGCTCCGGGAGCGCGTGCAGCGGGAACCAGCCCATGGCGGCTGCCCGGTCGGGCTCCTGCAGCGTGGGCTTGCCGCTCCACCGGGTGACCAGGAAGAAGACGTCGACGCGCTGCTCGACCTGCGGACCGCCGCGCTCGAACCGGTGCAGCGCGGTCAGGGGCTGCAGCGCGTCGGGTGCGACGACGACGCCCGCCTCCTCGGCCGCCTCCCGCACGGCCGCCTCGTGGACGGACTCGTCGCGGTCGACGTGGCCCGCGAGCAGCGCCCACCACCCGTCCATGTACCCGGTGCCGGCGCGGCGCTGCAGCAGCACCTCGTCGCCGTCGTCTCCCGGGCGCCGCAGGACGACGTAGGCGGCCGCGACGAGGAGCGTGCGCCCGTCCAGGTGGTCGTCCGGGGCATAGGCGTCGACGGGGGCAGGCACGGCACCGAGTCTGGCACGCAGCGGGCAGCCCGACGTCAGACGTCCGCCGCGTCCTGGTCCGCCGCGTCCCGGCCCGGCGGGGCGCAGTCCGGGTGCAGGAGCTCCCAGACGTGCCCGTCGGGATCGGCGACCGTCCGCGCGTACGGCGATCCGTCACGGAGCCCCGCGCCGAGCTCCGTGCCGCCCGCGGCCAGCGCTCCGGCGGCCAGGGCGTCCACGTCGGCGCGCGACGTCGCCGCGAGGCAGAGCACGACCTGGGTCGCGGCGCGGGCGTCGACCACGGGCAGTCCGGTGACCTCGCCGAACCGGGCGGGGAGCAGCAGCATGACGCACACCGTGTGCGACACCAGCACGCAGACGACGTCGTCGTCGCTGAGCATCTCGTCCACGGCCATGCCGAGGCCCGTGTAGAACGCCCGCGACGCACTGAGGTCCCGGGCCGGCAGGTTGACGACGATCATGCGGTCCACGGGTTCTCCCTGCGGTACGGGACGGGATCGTCCTGGGTGTGCCGACCGGCGAGGGCGGCGGGTCTCGTCGGGTGGTGACGATGTCGGTGGCGGCCGCTACCGTCGAAGTGTGACGACGACCACATCGGGAACGCCGACCCGAGCGACCAGCCGGCCCGGCCCGCCGGCCGGGGACGGGACCGTGGGCCCCCGCGCCCAGGAGCCCGGGACCGGACCGGCAGGCGAGGACCTGACCGGGGAGGAGTTCGCGGCGCGCCTCGCCCCGCTGCGCCGTGAGATCCTCGCGCACTGCTACCGGATGACGGGTTCGGTGCACGACGCGGAGGACATGCTGCAGGAGACGTACCTGCGCGCGTGGCGTGCGATGCGCGGGTTCGAGAACCGCTCGTCGCTGCGCACGTGGATGTTCCGCATCGCGACCAACACCTGCCTGACGCACCTCGAGGGCCGGCGACGCCGTCCGCTGCCCACAGGACTGGGCGCGCCGGCCGCGGACCCCCGCGAGCAGCCGCGGGAGGACCGCACCACGCCGTGGCTGGAGCCGATGCCCGACCGCCTCGTGTGGGCGACGGCCCCGGCCGACCCGGCGGAGACGGCGGTGGACCGTGACACGGTGCGGCTCGCCTTCGTCGCCGCGCTGCAGCACCTCACGGCCCAGCAGCGGGCCGTGCTGCTGCTGCGGGACGTGCTCGCGTGGTCGGCTGCCGAGGTCGCCGACGCCCTGGGGCTGTCGGTGGCCGCGGTGAACTCGACGCTGCAGCGGGCGCGGGCCCACATGGCCAACGTGCAGGACGTCACGCCCCTGGAGCCCACGGACCCGCGCCACCAGGAGCTCCTCGCCCGGTACGTCGCAGCCTTCGAGGCCTACGACGTGGCGGCCATCGTCGAGCTGCTCGCCGCTGACGTCGTGTGGGAGATGCCGCCCTTTCCCGGCTGGTACACCGGTCCCCGCGCGGTGGGCGAGCTCATCGGGACGTGGTGCCCGGCCCGGGCGGCCGGCGACATGCGCCTGGTGCCGACGTCGGCGAACGGGCTGCCCTCGTTCGCGATGTACATGCGCGACGCGCAGGGTCGTCACCGGGCGTTCCAGCTCCAGCAGGTCGCGGTGACCGCGGCGGGGGTGCGCCACGTGACGGTGTGGTTCGACGACGACCTGTTCGCACGGTTCGGGCTGCCGACCGAGCTCGACTGAGGCCGCGCCGCCCGGCGGGCCGGCGCGCGGACGTTCCCGGGGCGAGCGGTGCGCCGCCCGTCCGGGAGGCGGACGGGCGGCGCGTTGGCCGGGCGGACCCGGCCGGGTCAGCCGCCGACCTGCACCTCGAGGGGAAGGCTCGAGGTCTCGCCGGCGGCGTTGCGGAACGTCGCGACGACGGTGTGCGTGCCCGGCGCCCAGCCTGCGGTCGACGTGCTGACGGTCTGGCGGTGCGGCGTGCGCGCGACGAGCTCGCCGCGGTCGACCTCGACCCCGTCGGCGGTGACCACGTAGGAGGTCGCGTTGGTGCCCCACCACAGGGTCGCCGTGACGGTCGGCGCGCCGTCGGTCCCCGTCGCGGCGGTCAGCCGGGGCGTGCCGGGGCGCGCGTCGCGGACGGCGACCGTGAGCGGCGCGGACCGGGTCGTCCCCCACGGGTTGAGCGCCTCGGCGACGTACGTGTACGTGCCGTCGGGCCGCCCGGAGACCGCGAACGCCACGCGCTGCGCGTGCGGGGTGCGGGGGTCCACCCGCTGCGCGTCGACGAGCACGCCGTCCTCCAGGAGCCGCACGACGGTGGCGTTCTGCCCCCACCACAGGGTCGAGGTGACGGTGAAGTCGCCGTCGTGCAGACCCGTGTCCCAGCCGTTGTCGTGCGACAGCCGCGGGGCGTCGGGGGCGCGCGACGCGCCCGGTGTGCCCGACGGCAGCGTGGCGCCGGCACCCCCGCGGACGGCGTCGGCGACCTGCGCCGCGGGCTGCACGTCCGGTGCGTAGTGGTCCGCGGGGGTCCACCGTGCCGCATCCACGAGCGGGGTCGGCGCCGTGGCGTTGAAGGCGGCGACCAGGTCCACGGGCTCGCCACGGACCAGCGTGCCCTCCTCGCGCAGCATGGTGCCCTTCCAGGCCGTGACCACCGACGCCGGGTCCACCCCGGGGGCCAGGTCCACGACGTTCTGCTCGGCGACGATGCTCGACTCGACACCCGCGCCGAGGAGGTAGGCGTACCCCGTGGCGCGGGTCTGCTCGTACACGTTGTTGTAGACGTGGACGTCGCCGTACCGCACGCGGGGCGCGCGCTGGCCGACGTCCGTCCAGAGGTTGTGGTGGTACGTGACGCGGTGCTGCCCGCGGTCCTGCGTGCGGGAGTCCGACGATCCGACCAGGCTCGTCTTGTCGTGGTCGTGGAAGTGCGTCCACGAGACGGTGACGAGGTCGGAGCCGTGGGTGATGTCGAGCAGCCCGTCGTGCACCTCGTACGGGCGCCCGTAGACGGTCCGGGTCGTGGCCGGGGGGTGGTCCCCGTCGTCGAGCCGGACGTGGTCGACCCACACGCTGGTCGACGACCACACCGAGAGGTTGTCGTAGGCGGAGTTCCAGTTGCCCGCGTCCGTGTCGCCCGGGTCCCACTGGGGGAAGCAGTCCGACGCGTCGGACAACGTCAGGTTGCGGACGATGACGTTCGACGCGTCCCGGATCCGCAGGTTCGCCCCGACGATCCGCGCGTCACCGACGCCCACGATCGTCACGTTCGACCCCACGTGCTGCTGCGTCTGGGCGGCCTGGGCGGCCGCGGCCGCGACGCGGGCGTCCTCGAGCGGCCCGCTGGGGTCCGCGCGTCCCCACGGGCCTTCGGGGTCGAAGTGCGCGATGTAGTCGGCCATCGAGAAGGGGGACCCGGTCCCGGCGACGGTGGCCTGGCGGGCGAGGTCGTCGCACGTGGCCCGGGACCCGTCGGGCCGGGCGAACGCGTCGATCGTGCCGCGGACGTACACGATGCGGGGCTCGGTGACGGTGCGCGCCGTGGTCCCGGTCGAGCCCGGGCGCCCGCCGAGCGCGTCGCGCAGCTGCGTCCACGAGTCGACGACGTACACCTGCGCCGCGGACGCGGCGGCGCCGCCCGTGGTGCCGGTCGCCCGGACCTCGCGGCCGTCGGGACGCGAGACGCCCGACCACGAGGCCCACCCGTCGCCGGGGGCGAGGGTCTCGCGGCCGAGGTCGCGGGCCGCGGCACCCGGGGCGCCGCCGTCGGTGGCGGCCGCGGCAGCCGGGGCGCCGACCAGCACGGTCACGAGGGCGACGAGGGCCGCAGCCCGCCGGCGGGGCGCGCGGCGGGCGTCGTGCGAGGGCCGGACGGCACGCATGGGGGACTCCTTCGTCTCCGGGTCGACGTCCGAGAAACCGGTTTCCCGTCGACGGGGACGAGCGTGGCACAGATGCGTCGGAAAACGCAATCCCGACGAGTCGGGCGGTGCGACGACGACGGGCCCACGAGCCGGCCGACCGAGGTGGTCGACCGGCCCGCAGGCCCGTCGGGACGATGCAGGTCAGGCCGTGGGTGCGCCCGTGGGCGCACCGGCGCGCCCGCGTCCGCGGCCGCCCCGGCGGCGTCGGTGCGGGGCACCGCTCGCGTCACCGGCGCCCGTGTCGCGGCCCGCGGCCGGACCGGAGCCGCGCGTGGCGCTGCCCCGGCCGCGACCCTCGCCGCTCGCGTCGGTGCGAGCCGGGCTGCCCGACTCGGACGTCCAGGCCGTGGCGGGGCCGGCGGGACGCGACGCGGCGCGCGAGCCGGAGCGACGACGTGCGCCGGCGTCGGGCTGGGTCGCCGGGCGGGCGCCACCGGTCGGCGCGGCACCGCGCGCCGCGGTCCGGCCACGTGCGGGGGCCTGGGTGCGACCCGAGCCCCCCTGGCCGCCGGAACGGGTGCGGCCGGACGCGGACGAGCGGTCGCTCGTCATGACCGCGCCGGACACCGGACCGCTCGGGGCGGGCGTGCCGCCGTTGGCGGTGGGGACCGAGCCGGGTGCGTCGGCGAGCCGGCGCACGAGGTCGTCGCCGGGGGTGACGGCCACGGGCGTGACGGTGATGCCGGCGGCCCGGGTCATGGAGCGCACGTCGGCGCGCTGCTCGGGCAGCTGCAGCGTCAGCACCGTGCCGCTGGCGCCGGCGCGTGCCGTGCGACCGGAGCGGTGCAGGTACGCCTTGTGCTCGGCCGGCGGGTCGACGTGCACGACCAGCTCGACCTCGTCGACGTGGATGCCGCGGGCGGCGATGTCCGTGGCGACCAGGACGCGCGAGCGACCCGAGGAGAACGCCTCGAGGTTGCGCTCGCGGGCACCCTGGCCCAGGTTGCCGTGCAGGTCGACCGCGGGGATGCCCGCGAGCGTCAGCTGACGCGCCAGCTTCTTGGCGTGGTGCTTGGTGCGCATGAACAGCACCCGCCGACCGGGGCCGGCCGCGAGCGTCTCGACGACGGCGCGCTTGGCGGCCGCGTCCGCGACCTCCAGGACGTGGTGGGTGCTCGCGACGACGGTCTGCGCGGCCGGGTCGACCGCGTGCTCCACCGGGGAGGTCAGGTAGCGGTCGACGAGCGTGCCGACACCGTTGTCCAGCGTCGCGGAGAACAGCAGGCGCTGCCCGCGCGCCGGCGTGCGGTCCATCAGGCGGCGCACGACGGGCAGGAACCCGAGGTCGGCCATGTGGTCCGCCTCGTCGAGCACGGTGATCTCGATGCCGTCGAGCGTGACCAGGCCCTGCTTCAGCAGGTCCTCGAGGCGCCCCGGGCAGGCGACCAGCACGTCGACGCCGCGGTCGAGCGCGCTGACCTGGCGCGACTGCGCGACGCCGCCGAACATCGTCGCCGTGCGCAGACCGACGGCTGCGGCGAGCGGCGCGAAGACCGCGTCGATCTGCGTGGCCAGCTCACGGGTGGGGCACAGCACCAGGGCGCGCGGGCGTCGGGCGCGGCGCTGCGTGCTCGACGCGGCGAGGCGCGCCACGACGGGCAGGGCGAACGCGAGCGTCTTGCCGGACCCGGTGCGGCCGCGGCCGAGCACGTCGGCGCCCCGCAGGGTGTCCGGCAGCGTCGCCGTCTGGATCGGGAAGGGGGAGGTGATCTGCTGGGCGGCGAGGGCGCGGGCCAGCACCTCGGGCACGCCGAGGTCGGTGAAGGTCGTCACAGGGAAAAGGTGCCTCTCGGGCTGAAGAGTCGGGGTCCGCCGCACGATTCCCGGGGGGACTCCACGACGCGGGCGCGCGGTCGATCGCGCTGCCTCTCGGGGTCCACCCTCTCACACCCCGCGTCCGGCGGCCCGGACGGTCGCCGTCGCCGCAGGTCAGCGGCCCCCCACCGAGGTGTCGGTCGGGGCGTCGAGCACGGCGCGCACGGCGTCGGTCGCCGCGGGCGTCCAGCCCGGCGGCGGCGCCACGGCCGCCCAGGCGTCGGCGTACTCGCCCACGTACGTGTGCCCGTGCCCCGCCGGTGCCTGACCGGCGACGAACAGGTCGATGAGCACGCGCCAGAACGTCGCCACGGGGAACCAGCGCACCTCCGGCAGGACGTCCGCCCCCCGCGGCTCGCGCAGCCAGTCGGGCTCGTGCAGCAGCAGGTCCGGCGTCCACCACACCACCCCGTCGGAGGGGTGCTGCAGGTACACGACGCGCGGGTCCTCCCACGTCGCCGTGCCGTCGTCCGCCAGCGAGGCACCGTCCACGTCGCGCAGGGTCCGGCCCCAGCGGACCGTACGGCCCTCGTCGAGGACCGGGCGGATCTCGGGCGACCCCGCCTGCCGGTCCGACGTGAGGCCACGCCACAGGGGGGTCGTGCCGGGCGTGCCGGCCCAGACCGCGCCGTCCGTGCGTGCGGCGACGTCCTGCAGGCTCGCGAAGGCACCCTGCGAGCCGAAGCCGCCCAGCGAGATGCCGAACGGGTACAGCGCCGGTCGGTCGTCCTCCGGCAGCTGCGACCAGCGCGCGTGCACGGCCTCGAACAGCGCACGACCCGCCGCGACCGGCGTCGCGCGGTCCCCGACGAAGTTCACCCAGCTCGGCAGGTAGGAGTACTGCATCGCGGCGATCGCGCTGTCGCCGCCCCACATCATCTCGACGGCCGTCGCCGACGCGGGGTCGACCCACCCCGTGCCGGTCGTGGTGACGACGACGAGGACCGACCGGTCCCACGCGTTCGTGCGGTCGAGCTCGTCGACGACGAGGGACGCGAGCTCGTCGAGGTCGTCGTCGCTGTCCAGGCCTGCGTAGACCCGGATCGGCTCCCGGACCTCACGGTCGAGGCCGGCGGCGGCCGACAGGTCGGCGAGCTGCGCGACGTCCGGGCCGCCCGAGACGAACCGCCGCCCCTCGCGACCCAACGACTCCCACGGGGACAGGGACGCTGGCGACCCGCTGCGCAGGGGGTCGGTCGGGCGCACCTCGCCGGGGTACGTCTGCTCGTCACGGGCCGCGTACGTCGTCGTCATCAGGTGCCGGACCCCGGCGACCAGGGTGCCGTCGACCAGCAGGTACGTCGCGACGGCCACCACGACCACCGCGAGCAGACGGGCCGGCACCGGCGGCAGCAGCCGGCTCGTCAGGCGCGCCAGGCCACGCACCGCCGCTCGCAGCCCGCGGGCGAGGAGCACGAGCAGCAGAGCCACCAGCACGGCGAGCACGAGGACGAGCAGCGGCCGCGCGGCGGGCGGCGGCCCCATGTCCAGCAGCGCGCGGGACCGTGCCTGCCAGTCGGCGTCGACGACCAGCGCCGCCACCACCACGGCCAGGGCGACCGCGCCGCCGACCAGCCGCGCGGCCGGTGCGCGGCGCTCGGGCCACGGGGCACGCAGTCCGATCCGTCGTCCGCCCCACCCGAGGGCGGCCCCGACGGCGTAGCCGATCGCGGCGCAGACCCCGCCGATGACGCCCTGGTACAGCGGGCTGCGCGGCAGGAGGGACGGTCCGAGCGCCGCGGCGAAGAGCACCAACGCCCCGACGAGCCCCGCGGGGGAGAAGCGCAACCACCAGTGGGCGACCGCGGACGCGGCACGCGTCCCGCGGCCGGGCCCTGCCGTCCTCGACCCGCTCGCGCCCGATGCGTCGGTGCGGGGAACCTGCGACGAGGGCTCGGGGGTCGGGTCCCGCGACCGGCCGCCGCTCGGCCCGTGCGGGGGCGGTCGGCCCGCGTCCGCCGGGTCGTGCGCCGTCGCCGCGTCCCGCGACGCCCCCCTCGTCATCTCCGCACTGTGCCACGGAACGGTGTCCCGGACCCGGCGCCGCGGTCTGCGGCAGGTCCCTGCGGGATCCGGCGCCCCGGTGGGTACGGTGTGTCCGAGCGGCCGTGGGGTCGGCGGACAGGTGGCAGGGATGAGCGACACGGGGTACGGCGACTTCGAGTTCGAGCGGCGGTTCGTCGCGCGCGACGTCCCCCCCGAGCTGCTGGACGCCGCCCCCGCACTGATCGTGCAGAGTTACTACCTCGCCGACGCCGGGTTCGCGCTGCGCGTGCGGGCGCAGGTGTCGTCGGTCGTCGGGGTCGACGTGCGCACGGACGAGACGACCCTGCTCGAGCGGTACGCCGACCAGGTCGACTTCTGCGCGGTCACCGTCAAGGGGCCGATGAACGGTGGCACCCGGTACGAGGCGGAGCGCGAGATCGACCCGCTCGTCGGCGTCGAGATGGTGCGCCGCGGCGGTGCGCGGGTCGCCAAGGTCCGTCACTCGGTGTGGCTCGGTGAGGACGGCTGGGTCGTCGACGTGTTCGCCGGGGCGAACGCGCCCCTCGTCGTCGCCGAGGTGGAGCGCGGCGGCCCGGTGACGGACCTCGCGATCCCGGACTTCTGCGTGACCGAGGTGACGGTGGACCCACGGTTCGCCAACGACGGTCTCGCCCGTGCGCCGTACGCCGCGTGGGCGGCGGCGTGGCAGGCCGAGCTCGAGCAGGAGGGCCCCCGGTTCCTCGAGGGGTTCGGGCACGACCACCGCATGACAGGCATCTAGGCAGGCCCCACCGCGCCGGGCTCCCGGGGCGGCGCGACCGGACGCCCGGCGTCCTGGCCTCGAGGGCTGCGTCCCGGCGGCGCCCTGCCTACAGTGGCGGACCGGTGCGCGGACCGTCCGCGCCGAGAGGTGAGGTGGTCGTGGCGGGTCTCGGCGGCGGAGCGCGGGTGCGCGGGTGTGTGGTCGTGCTGCTCCTCGCCGTGCTCGCGGCGTGCACCACGGGCACCCCCGGCGACGCCCCGGAGGCGGCCACGCCGGCTCCCTCGGCCTCGCCGGACGCGCTCTCCGTGGTCCCCGCGGCGAGCCCGGCAGCGGCCACGGTCGTCGACGGGGACGAGGCGACGGCCGCGGTGAGCACCTCGGCCGCCCTGCTCGACGCGGCGCCGGTCGCCGTCGTGGCGGCAGCGGGTGACGTCGCCGGCGGGCTGACGGGGGCCACCGCGGCGGTCGCGCTGGGCGCCCCGCTGCTGCTGGCGGGTGGTGGGACCGACGCCGGTGCCGAGCTGGCGCGCCTGGGCACCGCCCACCTCCTGGTGGTGGGCGACGTCCCGGACGACGCGCTGCCCGCCGGCGTGGGGCGCGTGCGGGTGCCGTCCGGGGCCGACGGCGCTGCGCTCGCCGCGGCGACCGGCCACCGGTTCGGGTCGACCACCCCCGTGCCCGCCGGCGGGGAGGCCGACGCCGTCCGCGCCCTCGCCGGACCGGAACCCGACGTCCTGGTCCTCGACGAGGCGCCGGTGCCCGCTGCTCCCTCGAGCCCGGCCACCGCGACACCCGCCCCGGCCGGCCTGCCGTCCACCGCGCCCACGGCGGTGCCGGACGTGCTCGCGCTCGCGGACGGCCCCGTGCCCACCGCGGCGCTGGCGACCCTGCGCGCGCTCGACGTCGACGTGCTCGACGTGCCCGGAGGTGACCCGCGGGCCACCACGGTCACGGTGCAGGCGCTGGCGCAGGCCGACCCGGCGGCCGTGGTCGCGTTCGGGCCGACGTTCGGGCAGCCCGACCTGCTGGCCGCCCGGGTCGCGACCGCGCGGACGGGCGTCGAGCTCCCGGGTGGCGGCCAGCTCGTCTTCCCGGCGGTCGCGGGGCAGCCCGGCAAGAAGTACGTGGCGCTCTACGGCACGCCCGGGTCGGGTGCGCTCGGGGTGCTGGGGGAGCAGGACGTCCCGGCGACCGTCGCCCGCGCGCAGGAGCACGCGGCGATGTACGCGGGCCTGACGTCCGACACCGTCGTGCCCGCGGTCGAGATCATCGCGACCATCGCCTCGGCGGGGCCGGAGGACGACCAGACGTACTCGCGCCGCCGGGCGGTCGACGACCTGCGCCCGCTGGTCGACGCGGCGGCCGCCGCGGGGCAGTACGTCCTGCTGGACCTGCAGCCCGGGCGCACGGACTTCGTCACCCAGGCGCAGGCGTACGCCGAGCTGCTCGAGCTGCCCCACGTGGGGCTCGCGCTGGACCCCGAGTGGCGGCTCGCGCCCGACCAGGTGCACCTGCGTCAGATCGGGTCGGTCGGGATCGACGAGGTGAACGCGACGGCGGCCTGGCTGGCGGGCTTCACGCGGGAGCGGGCGCTGCCCCAGAAGATGTTCGTGCTGCACCAGTTCTCGCTGCGCATGATCACCGAGCGGGAGCGGCTGGACACGTCGTACGACGAGCTGGCCCCGCTGATCCACGTCGACGGGCAGGGCTCCCAGGGCGCCAAGGCCGGCACGTGGGCTGCGCTGCGGGCGGGTGCCCCGCCGGTGCACTGGGGCTGGAAGAACTTCTACGACGAGGACCTGCCGATGCTCGACCCGGCCGCGACGTACCGCGTGGAGCCCGTCCCTGACCTGGTCACCTACCAGTGAGCCGCGCCGCGCGCGCCGCGCCCGCCGCGCGTCGCGGCGCTACCGTGGTCCGGTGACCCAGACCCCCGCGACCGACGTGCGCGTCGGCGTCCAGATCCAGCCCCAGCACGCCGACTACCGCCAGATCCGGGATGCGGTCCGCCGCGCGGAGGACCTCGGCGTGGACGTGGTGTTCAACTGGGACCACTTCTTCCCTCTCAGCGGGGAGCCGGACGGCAAGCACTTCGAGTGCTGGACGATGCTCGGCGCCTGGGCGGAGCAGACGAGCCGCGTCGAGATCGGCGCCCTGGTCTCGTGCAACTCCTACCGGAATCCTGATCTGCTGGCCGACATGGCCCGCACCGTCGACCACATCAGCGGTGGGCGCCTGATCCTGGGGATCGGTGCGGGCTGGTTCGAGCGGGACTACACGGAGTACGGGTACGAGTTCGGCACCGCGGGGTCGCGGATCGCCGACCTGGGGCAGGCGATGCCGCGGATCCGGTCCCGCTGGGCGGCGATGAACCCCGCCCCCACGCGCGACATCCCCGTGATGATCGGCGGCGGCGGTGAGCGCAAGACGCTGCGGATCGTCGCCGAGCACGCCCACATCTGGCACTCCTTCGGTGACGTCGACACGCTGCGCCGCAAGAGCGCGATCCTCGACGAGCACGGCGCCACGGTCGGGCGGGACACCGCCGCGCTGGTCACCCGCTCCCTGGGCGTCGACGGGTCGGACCCGGACGAGGTGGGCGACGAGCTGTACGCCGCAGGTGTGCGGCTGTTCACGTGCGGCACGACCGGGCCGGACTACGACCTGACCGAGGCGGAGCGGTGGGTGCGCTGGCGCGACACGCGGGGCTGACACCGAGGTGAGAGCGTCGGGCGGTCGCGTCTAGGCTCACCGCGTGGGAGGTCCGACGAACGACGTGCCGGCGCCCGGGCGGCTGCTGCGCGCGCGTCGACCCGTCGGGCGGGTGCTGCGTGCGGTGCGCGGGTGGCGCCCTCGCCACGGGTGGTGGTCGGCGATCGCGCTCGTCGTCGCGGGCGTCCTGGTGTCCGTCGTGGTCGGCGTGACGACCGCGAGCGTGCAGGCGTCCCTCGGGCCCCACGTCACGCGCTACGACGTCACCACCGACGCGACGGTGACGATCGACTTCGGCCCGCTCGGCACGCTCCAGCTCGACTCGCCGCTGCCGGCGACCCTCGGCCTGCGGGCCACCGTGCAGGAGATCCCGGCGACCGTCACCGAGCTCGGCGAGGCGCGCACCCTGGAGGCGCTCGGGGAGGACCTCAACGCGTACGTGGCGTTCTTCTCCGGCCCGGCCGCGGCCGTGCAGGACATCGCGAACGCCCTCGTGCGGGACGCGCTGCTGCGGTCCGGGACCACGTTCGTCGTGCTCGTGGCCCTCTTCTGGCTGGGGCGTGCGCTGCTCGGCGGCCCGCGGAGCAGCGAGCTGACGCAGCAGCTCGCCGCGCACGCGCGCCCGCTGACCGCCGGCGGCCTCGCCGTCGTGGTCGGCGCGACCGTCCTCACGTCGAGCGTCGGGCCCCAGGACCGGCGGGAGCAGGAGCAGCTCGCCTCGCCCGTCTTCGACGGCACCCCGCTGGAGGGTGCCCGCGTGACGGGCAGGCTGGGCGGCGTCATCGACACCTACGGCGCCTACGCGGTGGACGCCTGGCGGCAGAACGAGGAGTTCTACCAGGCGGCCGACGCCGCGCTCGTCGTGGCGTGGGAGGACTGGGAGGAGCAGGAGGCGCTGCTCGCCGCCGAGGCGGCCGCGCAGGCGGCCGCGCAGGAGGCGGCGCAGCGCGCGACCGGGTCGGACGACGGGACGGCGACGCAGGAGGACGGTGTCGAGGGGGACGGCTCCGTGGGGGACGGTGCCGAGGCGGACGGTTCCGTGGGGGACGGGACCGTGGGGGCGGAGGTCGACGGGGGCGCCGCCGCGTCCCTCGACGGCGACGGTGGCAGCGCCGGCGACGGTCAGGACGGGACCGCAGGCGCGGCGGACGCGCTCCTCGGTGCGGGGGACGACGACGTCGCCGCGGCGGACCGTCCGAGCGCGTCGCCCAGGAGCCCTGCGCCGTCCGAGGAGCCCGAGCCGGAGGTCGAGCCCGTGGTGCTGGTCGTCGTGTCCGACCTGCACTGCAACGTCGGGATGGCCCCGCTGATCGGCACGCTCGCGCGGCTGTCGGGTGCCGCGGCGGTGCTCGACGCGGGCGACACGACCATGAACGGGACGTCCGTGGAGCAGTACTGCGTCACGTCCTTCGCGCGCGCCGTCCCGCCGGGGGTCGCGCTGGTGACGGCTCCGGGCAACCACGACTCGCGCGAGACCACGGCGAACTACGCGCGTGCCGGGGCGACCGTGCTCGACGGGTCCGTGATCGACGTCGCGGGGGTGCGCGTCCTCGGTGACAGCGACCCCAACGAGACCCGGGTCGGCGCCGGCGGCACCGCGTCCGCGGCCGACGAGACGGTTCCCGAGGCGGCTGAGCGGCTCGCCGCGACGGCCTGCGAGGACGGGGAGGTCGACCTGCTGCTGGTCCACACGCCGGCGGTGGGCGACGAGGCACTGGCGGCGGGGTGCGTCCCCGCGCAGGTGTCGGGGCACCTGCACCGCCGGTCGGGTCCGGAGCAGGTCGGGCTGGGCATCCGGTACATCTCGGGGAGCACCGCGGGCGCCACCCTCAACCAGCCGACGGTCGGCCCGTTGCGCGGCGTGGCGGAGATGACCGTGCTGCGGTTCGACCCGGGCTCGCGCCGGCTGCTGGACCTCCAGGTCGTCCGGGTCGCGCCCGACGCGACCGTCACGGTCGGCAGCCCGCAGCCGTGGCCCCTGCCCGCGGTGGTCGGCCCCGGCGACGCGGCGGACCAGGGTGGGGACGGCGGTGCGGCGGGCGACGAGGCCGTCGGCCGTGATCCCCAGGAGGAGCCCGGCGCGACGCCGGACGGCGGCACCGACGCGCAGGACGGCTGAGCGCGGGACCGCGTCCCGGGGGGCGAATCGGGCGCAACGGGTTGCGCATCCGTGACGGAGATGATCGCCTGGACCCGAGCCACCACGCCGGCCCACGGGAGAGCCGCGCGGTGCGCCGGGGGGAGTACGCGTGCGACGTCTCGCGATCGCGGTGGTCACCGTGGGGTTCGTGCTGGTCGGCGCCCTGCCGGCGCTGGCCGGGTCCGGTGAGGACGTGCTGCGGCCGGGCGAGCAGCTGGGTCCCGGTGAGGCGCTGCTCGCGCCGGGCGGCGCACAGGTGCTCGTCATGCAGCCGGACGGCTCGCTGGGCATGTACGCGCTGGACGACGTGGTGCGCTGGACGACCGGCCGCGGGGTCGCGGGCTCCGTCCTGAGCGCCGACGCCACCGGCGACGTGCGACTCGTGGCGCCGGACGGCGCCGTGGTGTGGAGCACCGGGACGGGCGGCTCCGGCGGGACGCTGCGCCTGCAGGACGACGGCGACCTCGTCGTGCAGGGTGCCGACGGCGCGGTGGTGTGGAGCAGCGGGACCTCGCAGGCCCCGTCGTCGCTCACCGGCCCCGGCCGCCTGGTCGGCGACGACGTGCTCTCGTCACCGGACGGGCGGCACACGCTCCTGATCGGCCCCGACGGGGTGCAGCTGATGGGACCCGACGGCGCCGTGCGGTGGGCGCCGCAGGCCCCGGTCGGTCCCGAGGAGTCCGACGCGTCGTCGAGCGGGCGGTCGCAGCGGGCGGGCACGTCGGCCACACCGCGACCGTCACCCTCCGCGGCGCCCCGTGCCCCCGCCGTGGCGCTCGAGCTGCGCGAGGACGGCAACCTCGTGGCCCTCGACGCCGACGGCGCCCCGGTCTGGCGCAGCCGCACCGCCGGGCACGGGCCGGCGACGCTGACGCTGCAGGACGACGGCAACCTCGTCCTGCTGGACGCGGCGGGCGCCCCCGTGTGGAGCTCGAGCACGCCCATCGGGCCGTCGGCCCTCGAGCCGGGGGGTGAGGTCGCGGCGGACGGGTTGCTGGGCTCGCCGTCGGGGCACCTGGGGCTGGCGGTGCGCGACGGTGCGCTCGTCGCCTCCTGGGACGGGGAGCCGTTCTGGTCGTCGCCCACCGACGGTGCGGCGTCCGTGCGGCTGCAGGAGGACGGCGACCTCGTGCTCCTCGACGCCGCCGGAACGCCGGTCTGGTCCACCGGCACTGCCGGCAGGACCGGGGCCCGGCTCGTCCTCGAGGAGCGTGCGGTGCTCCTGCTCACGCCCGACGGTGAGGTGCCGTGGCAGGTCCCGGTGCCGGAGGACCTCGCGGCCGTACCCGTGGACACCGCACCGGCACCCCGGGCGCAACCGACCGAGTGCGCGCTGGTCGACGGGCCCGTGGCCGAGGCGGACGTCGTGCGCACCGGCAGCGGCATCCGCGTCCACCCGTGCCTCGCGGACGCGGTCGACGCACTGGTCACCGCGGCGCGCGACGCCGGGGTGGAGCTCGGCGGGGGCGGCTGGCGCAGCCCCGAGCAGCAGATCGCGCTGCGCCGCGCGCACTGCGGTCCGTCCGACGCGGACATCTACGACAAGCCCGCCTCGGCGTGCTCCCCGAGCACCGCCCGGCCGGGCAGCTCGCGGCACGAGCGCGGCCTGGCGATCGACTTCACCAGCGGCGGCCGGTCCCTGTCCGCCGGGTCCCCGGCGTACGCGTGGCTGGTGCAGAACGCGGCGGCGTACGGACTGTCGAACCTGCCGGGGGAGCCGTGGCACTGGAGCGTCGACGGCTCCTGAGACCTCTACGCTGGACGGCGTGACGCAGAGCCCTGTCCCCGCGGCCGCCGACCTCAGCGCGGTGACCCAGGACTACCTCAAGGTCATCTGGGGGGCGCAGGAGTGGTCGGACGCCCCCGTGACGACCAAGCTCCTGGCGGGGCGCCTGGGAGTCGGACCGTCGACCGTGTCCGAGACCGTGAAGCGCCTCGCCGACGCCGGGCTCGTCTCGCACCGGCCGTACGGTGCGGTGGAGCTGACCGCGGCGGGCCGGGCGCACGCCCTGGCGATGGTGCGCCGGCACCGCCTCATCGAGACCTACCTGGTCGAGCGGCTCGGCTACGGCTGGGACGAGGTGCACGACGAGGCCGAGGTGCTCGAGCACGCCGTGAGCGACCGGTTCGTCGAGCGGGTGGCCGACCTCCTGGGCCACCCGGACCGGGACCCGCACGGCGACCCGATCCCCGCCGCCGACGGCACCGTGCACCTGCCCGACGCCCGGGTCATGTGGGAGGTCGAGCCGGGCGACTACCGGGTCGCGCGGATCTCCGACGCGGACCCGGAGCTCCTGCGGTACCTCGAGGGTGTCGGCCTGGTGCTGGACGCGCCGGTCGTGCTCGACGAACGACGCGCCGTGACGGGCGTCGTCAGCGTCCAGGTCGACGGCCGTCCGGACCGCGTGGAGCTGGGCGAGGTCGCCGCCTGCGCGATCTGGCTCACCGCGCGGCACTGACAGCCCCGGGCCCGGCGTCGTCCGGCCCCGGCCCTCGGTACGATTCACGGGTGAGCGACCAGTCCCCGAACCCGACCCCCGACGACGTCCCGTTCCGCTACACCGCCGCCCTCGCGCAGGAGATCGAGCTGCGCTGGCAGGACGAGTGGGAGAAGCGCGGCACGTTCTTCACGCCCAACCCGGTGGGTCCGCTCACGGACGGCCAGGGGCGACACGCCGACCCGGCCGCGCGGCCCTTCTTCGTGATGGACATGTTCCCGTACCCGTCGGGCGCCGGGCTGCACATCGGTCACCCCCTGGGGTACATCGCCACCGACGTCGTGGGCCGGTTCCGGCGCATGTGCGGGGACAACGTGCTGCACGCTCTGGCCTTCGACGCCTTCGGGCTGCCGGCCGAGCAGTTCGCCGTGCAGACGGGCCAGCACCCGCGCACGACGACCGAGGCCAACATCGCGATCATGCAGCGCCAGCTGCGCCGGCTGGGCCTGGCGCACGACCCGCGCCGCTCGTTCGCCACGATCGACCCGGACTACGTGCGCTGGACGCAGTGGATCTTCCTGCAGATCTTCGAGTCCTGGTACGACGAGGACGCCCCGCGGCCCGACGGCGGGACGGGCCGGGCGCGCCCGGTGTCCGAGCTGGTCGAGGAGTACGCGGCGGGCACCCGTGCGCTGCCGACGGACGTCGAGGGCGTCACCGAGGGCGCGACCTGGGCCGACCTGGACGAGGCGACGCGCCGCCGCGTCGTCGACAGCCGACGCCTGGCCTACCTGTCCGAGACGCCCGTGAACTGGGCGCCCGGGCTGGGTACGGTCCTGGCGAACGAGGAGGTCACGGCCGACGGACGCTCGGAGCGCGGCAACATGCCGGTGTTCCAGCGCAGCCTGCGCCAGTGGAACATGCGGATCACGGCGTACGCCGACCGCCTGACGGACGACCTGGAGCGCATCGACTGGCCCGAGAAGGTCAAGGCCATGCAGCGGCACTGGATCGGCCGCTCGACGGGCGCGCGCGTCCGGTTCGCGGTGCAGGGCGGCGAGGAGGTCGAGGTCTTCACGACGCGGCCCGACACGCTGTTCGGCGCCACGTTCCTCGTCGTCTCGCCCGAGCACCCGCTGCTGGACGAGGTGCCGCAGGCGTGGCCCGACGGCACGGTGGACACCTGGACGGGCGGGCACGCCTCGCCGGTGGACGCCGTGGCGGACTACCGCCGGCAGGCCGCCGCCAAGACGGCCGTGGAGCGCCAGCAGGACGCGGGCCGCAAGACCGGCGTCTTCACCGGGCACCTGGCCGCGAACCCGGTGAACGGCGAGCTGCTGCCCGTGTTCACCGCGGACTACGTCCTCATGGGCTACGGCACGGGCGCGATCATGGCGGTCCCCGGCGGCGACGAGCGCGACTTCCAGTTCGCCGAGGCCTTCGGGCTGCCCGTCGTCTACACCGTCGACGCGCCCGAGGGCACCCCGCCGGGTGCGCGCACCGGTGACGGTGCGGTCATCAACTCGTCCAACGACGAGATCAGCCTGGACGGCCTGCCCGTCGCCGAGGCCAAGGACCGCATCGTGGAGTGGCTGGCCGCCCGCGGCGCGGGGGAGCGGACCGTCACCTACCGTCTGCGCGACTGGCTCTTCAGCCGCCAGCGCTACTGGGGCGAGCCCTTCCCGATCGTCTACGACCAGGACGACCACCCCATCGCGCTGCCCGCCTCGGCGCTGCCGGTCGACCTGCCGGAGGTGCCGGACTTCTCGCCGCGCACCTACGACCCGGACGACGCGGACTCCGAGCCGGAGCCGCCGCTGGGCCGCAACCCCGACTGGCTGTACGTCGAGCTGGACCTGGGCGACGGGCCGAAGCGTTACCGCCGTGACGCCAACACGATGCCCAACTGGGCCGGTTCGTGCTGGTACTACCTGCGGTACCTGGACCCGCACTCCGACGACGTCCTGGTCGACCCGGCGCTCGAGGAGTACTGGATGGGCCCCGGCCACGGCGCCCAGCCGGCCGGCTCCACGGGCGGCGTCGACCTGTACGTCGGCGGTGTCGAGCACGCCGTGCTGCACCTGCTGTACGCCCGGTTCTGGCACAAGGTCCTGTACGACCTGGGCCACGTGCGCAGCTCGGAGCCCTTCCACAAGCTCTTCAACCAGGGCTACATCCAGGCCTACGCCTACACGGACGAGCGGGGCGTGTACGTGCCGGCTGCCGAGGTCGTGGAGGACGAGTCGTCGCCCACGGGCTTCACGTGGGACGGGCAGCCCGTCAACCGCGAGTACGGCAAGATCGGCAAGTCGTTGAAGAACGCCGTGTCGCCGGACGAGATGTACGAGGCGTACGGCGCGGACACGCTGCGCGTGTACGAGATGTCGATGGGCCCGCTGGACCTGTCGCGGCCTTGGGAGACGCGTGCCGTCGTCGGGGCGCAGCGGTTCCTGCAGCGGCTGTGGCGCAACGTCGTCGACGAGACCACGGGCGAGCTCGTGGTGTCCGACGACGAGCCCGCGGTGGAGACGCTGCGCCTGCTGCACCGCACGGTCGCCGACGTGCGCGCGGACATGGAGGGCATGCGGATCAACACCGCGATCGCCAAGCTCATCGTCCTCAACAACCACCTGACGACCCTCGACCGCAGCCCGCGCTCGGTGGTCGAGGCGCTCGTCGTCATGACCGCTCCGGTGGCGCCGCACGTCACCGAGGAGCTGTGGGCGCGGCTCGGCCACGACGAGTCGGTGGTGCACGCGACGTTCCCGCAGGCCGACCCGCAGTACCTGGTCGAGGAGACCGTGACCTGCGTGTTCCAGGTGCAGGGCAAGGTGCGTGGGCGTGCGGAGGTCTCGCCGTCGACCGGTGAGGACGCGCTCCGCGAGCTCGCGCTCGCGGACGCCGGCGTGCAGCGCGCCCTCGCGGGTCGCGACGTGCGCACGGTCGTGGTGCGCGCCCCCCGGCTCGTCAACGTGGTGCCTTCCTGAGCCCCGCGACGGGTCGGCACGCGCCCCGGGTCGCTGTCGTCACCGACTCCACGGCCGCGCTGCCCCCGGGCCTGGCGGCGGAGGTCGGCGTGCACGTGGTGCCGCTCGAGGTGAGCATCGACGGCGCGCGGTACGCCGAGGGCGTCGACGTCACGCCCGAGCAGCTGCTGCAGGCGCTCGCGCGCGGGTCCCGGGTGACGACGTCGCAGCCGCCGCCCTCGGCGTTCGCGGCCGCGTACGAGCAGGCGGCCGCCGAGGGTGCCCACGCGATCGTGTCGGTCCACCTGTCCGGCGAGATGTCGGGGACGGTGCGCTCGGCGCGGACCGCGGCGACGGTCAGCCCGGTACCCGTGCGGGTGGTCGACTCGCGTACCGCTGCGCTCGGGCTCGGGTTCGCCGCGGTCGCCGCGGCGCGGTACGCGGCGACGCCGCTGCCGGACGAGCCGGACGACGCCGACGCGGAGGACGGCGTCGGCGGCACCGTCCGGCGCTGGGTGGCGCGCACGGTGCACCGGACCTCCGCCCCCCGGTGGCCGGACGCCCAGCAGGTCGCCGGCGTGGCGGCTTCGACGGCGGCGGGCAGCCGGGTGTGGTTCCTCGTCGACTCCCTGGAGCACCTGCGCCGGGGCGGACGGCTGGGGACGGCGGCCGCCGCGCTGGGCACCGTGCTGGGTCTGCGTCCGCTGCTGACGGTGCAGGACGGCCGGCTCGTGGTCTGCGAGAAGGTCCGGACCCGGCGGGTGGCCCGCGAGCGCCTGGAGCAGCTGGCGCTCGCCGACCTCGCCGGCCGGCCCGGCGCCCGGGTAGCCGTGCACCACGTGGGCCCGTCGGACGTCGCGGACGAGGTGGCCGCGCGCCTGGCGGAGGCGGCGGGTCCCGCGGTCGGCGAGGTCGTCGTGGCCGACGCGGGCGCCGTGCTCGCCGCGCACGTGGGCCCCGGTCTGCTGGCGGTCGTCGTCACCGACGCGTAGGGGCCGCACCGCCGCCGGCCGCGCCGCGGCTGGCACGCCGCGCGCCTGCAGGCGCGAAGGGCGGTCGACGAGCCGACCCCAGGACCGCGGGTGCGCCGCACGATCCACCGCCGGGCCGTCGCCCTCGGGGCGACGGCTCGGGTGGTCCTAGCGTCGCGACGGTGCCGCCCCTCGACCGCCGCCGCCTCCCGCCCGACGTCGCGCACCGCCTCGCCGCCCTGACGGCCACCGCGCGCGACGGCCGGACGGGAGGGGCGCACGGACACGACCCGGGGGCGGACCCCGGGAACGACGTGCCGGGGGGTGAGGCGCGGGCCGCGGACACCGGCCGACGACCCGGGCCCGCCCCCGGCGAGGACGGGTCGCCGGCCCTGCGCCGGACGGTCGCCCCTGGTCACCGCCCGGCAGGGCACCCCCTGGCGGATGCGGCGGTACCCGGTCCCGGACGCGGCGACCGCGCTCCGGCCGGCTGGACCCCTCACACCGGTGGTTCCCCCGCCACGGCCCCCGCGGACGACGGGCTCGAGGGTCCGTCGCCGGAGCGGTGGCGTCCGGACGTGCGCGCGGCGCTCGCCGCGGCATCACCCGGGCCGCCGCCCGCCGCGCCCCGGGTGCGGTGGGCGCCCGGCTGGCGGGCGGCGGGGGCGGCGACCCTGGTCCTGGGTCTGGCCGCGGGCGGCATCGTGCTGCGCGCGTCCGCGGTGCCCCAGGGGGAGCCCGTCCGGCTGCCGACCCCCGCGGTGGCGGGCGCCTCCGCCGTGCAGCCGGACGGCGAGCCGGGATCGGGGCCGGGGACGGCGTCCGCGGACGGTGCGGGCGACGACGTGGTGGTGCACGTCGTCGGGGCCGTCGTGCGGCCCGGTGTCGTCCGGCTCGCGCGCGGTGCGCGGGTGGGCGAGGCCGTCGACGCGGTCGGTGGCAGCGTCCCGGGTGCCGACCTGGCGGGTGTCAACCTGGCGCGCGTCCTCACCGACGGGGAGCAGCTGGTCGTGCCGGTCGTGGGGGCGCCGCCCCTCGCGACGGGCGGCGGTGCCGCCGCCGCCGCGGACGGGCTGGTCGACGTCAACACCGCCGACGCCGCGACGCTCGAGGACCTGCCCGGGGTGGGCCCGGTGCTGGCGGAACGCATCGTCCAGCACCGGACGGAGCACCCGTTCACCACCGTCGACGACCTCGACGACGTGACGGGGATCGGCCCCGCGCTGCTGGCCGACCTGCGGCCGCGGGTACGCGTGTGAGCACGGGAGCCGCGGGGCCGGTCGACCTGCGGATGCTCCCGCCCGCGGCCGCCGCGTGGTGCGCCGGAGCGGTGGTCGTGCACGCCCCCGACGCCGTCGCCCGGACCACCGCGGTGCCGGGCGTCGTGCTCGGGGTCGCGGTCGTGGCCGCGCTGGTGGGTGGGGGCGTCCGGGCGTCCCGGGCCCACGCCGCCGACCACGGGCCCGCGACCGGGCGACCGCGCGGTGCGCTGCCCGCGCTGGCGCTGGCGGTGGTGACGGCGGCCGTGGTCCTCGTGGCCGGCGCGGTCGGCCAGCAGGCCCGTGCGCCGCACGTCCTGCTGGGAGCCGCGCAGGACCGCACCACGGTCGAGCTGACGGGCCGGGTGTCCACCGCCCCCCGGCCGGTGGCCGGTGGGGGCGCGCAGTTCACCGTCACCGCGTCCGCCGTCCGGGTCGAGGGCACCTGGTACCGGGTGCGTGCACCCGTCGACGTCCTGGCACCGACGGGCGCGGTGCTCGACGCGGTCGTGCGCGTGCGGGGCGTCCCGGCGGCCGGGGGCGCCGGTGTCCGCACCGCCGTCACGCTGCGGTCCAGCCGGGCGCCGGTGGTCTCCGCACCGCCGCGGGGGGTCCGGGCGTGGGCGGCGGGCGTGCGCGACGGGGCCCGCGCCGTGGCCGCGCCCCTGCCCCCGGACGTGCGAGGGCTGCTGCCGGCGGTGACGGTCGGTGACACGGGTGCCGTCCCGGCCGACCTCGAGGTCGCGATGCGCGCGGCCGGGCTCGCGCACGTCATGGCGGTCTCCGGCGCCCACTTCGCGATCGTCGGTGCGATCGTGCTGGCGGGGGCGGCTGCGGCGCGGGCACCGCGGCTCGTGCGCCTGGGACTCGTGGCGTCCGCGGGTGCCGCACTGCTGCTCGTGGTCGGACCCGCGCCCAGCGTCCTGCGGGCGGCCGTGATGGGAGCGGTGGGTCTGGTGGGCCTGCTCGCCGGGCGCCGCGCCGCCGGGCCGGCTGCACTCGGCACGGCCGTCGTCGCGCTGCTCGTCGCCGACCCGTGGCTGGCGGCCGACGTCGGGTTCGCGCTGTCGGTCGCGGCGACCGCGGGCCTCGTGGTGCTCGGCTCGCCGCTCGTCGAGCGGTGGGCGCCGCGCTGCGGCCGACCGGTCGCCGCGCTGCTTGCCGCCCCCGTCGCCGCGCAGCTCGGGTGCCTGCCGGTGACGCTCGCGGTGTGGCCGACCTTCGGCCCGTGGGCGGTGCTCGCGAACGTCGTGGTGGCCCCGGCCGTCGCCCCCGCGACGGTGCTCGGCCTGCTCGCCGCCGCACTCGCCCGCGTCTGGCCGTGGGCCGCCGACGTCGCGGGCGCGGGGGCCGGGGCGGCCTGCTGGTGGATCGCCGCGGTCGCACGGTGGGCGGCCGGCCTGCCGGGCGCCGCCCTGCCGTGGTGGCCGGGCGTCGGCGGAGCGGTCTGCGCGCTCCTGGTCGCGGCGGCCGCATTCGCCCTGACCCTGCGGCGGGCGTCCGCCCGGTGACGGGTGCCCAGGACGGGCCGGGATGTCCGCGGCGCGTGGCAGGCTGGTCCCGTGGCCGCCCGTACACCCGCACGTCCGTCCCGCAGCACCACCGGCTCGTCGCGCGGGCGGGCCGCCGCCTCGACGGGCGGTGTGCCGTGGACGCAGGCGGCACCGGCCCCCGTGGTCCTGGTCGCCGGCCCCGAGGCGCTGCTGGCCGACCGGGCGTGCGAGCGCATCGTCGCGCAGGTCCGCGAGGCCGACCCGGAGGTCGAGGTGACCCGGGTCGACGCCGCGACGTACGCGCAGGGCGAGCTGAGCGTCCTGACCAGTCCCTCGCTCTTCGCGGAGGCCAAGGTCATCCTCGTCGAGGGCGTGGAGCGTGCGGGGGACGCGCTCCTGCTCGACGCCGAGGCGTACCTGGCGGCCCCGGCACCCGACGTCGTCGTCGTGCTCCGGCACGGCGGCGGCCAGCGGGGCAAGCGGCTGCTGGACGCGGCGAAGCGGGCGCAGGTCCCCACCGTCGCGTGCGACCAGGTCCGCACCGACGCGGACAAGACCGCGTTCGTCACCGAGGAGCTGCGGCGGGCAGGCCGACGCGCGGACGGTCGTGGCGTGCGGGCGCTGGTGGACGCTGTCGGCTCGGACCTGCGAGAGCTCGCCGCCGCGTGCGCGCAGCTCGTGGCGGACACGACCGGCCTGATCGGCGAGGAGGCCGTCCAGCGCTACCACGGCGGGCGTGTGGAGGCGACGGGCTTCCAGGTCGCCGACGCCGCCGTCGCCGGGGACGCGGGCCGGGCGGTCGCGCTGCTGCGGCACGCGATGGCGACCGGGCTCGATCCCGTCCCGGTCGTCGCGGCGGTCGCCGCGCGGCTGCGCACGCTGGCGAAGGTCGGGGCGGTGCGCGGGAGGGGCGCCGCTGCCGCACGAGAGCTGGGCATGGCGCCGTGGCAGGTGGACCGTGCGGCGCAGGACCTGCGGCGATGGACCCCCGAGGGTCTGGCCGTCGCCATCTCCGCCGTGGCGCAGGCCGACGCGGAGGTGAAGGGCGAGGGACGCGACCCGCGGTTCGCGGTGGAGCGCGCGGTGCTGCGGGTGGCGGCTGCTGTCGACCACTGAGGCGTGGACCCCGCTCCCGCGGGTCATGCCCGCGCCGGGTGCCCGGGGCACCCGCCTGTGACTGGGGAACGCCGGCGGTCACCCGTCCGGGCGCGTCCGTCCGTGCAGCGCCGTGACACCCCCGGCACCGCGCCGGCAGGGCACGTGCGGGGGGGGGGGGGGGGGGGGGGGGGGGGGGGGGGGGGGGGGGGGGGGGGGGGGGGGGGGGGGGGGGGGGGGGGGGCGGACATCAGTGCCCGACGAGCCGGGCCCCCGCCCGGTCGAGGACGCCCGCCCGCTCGATCAGGTTGCCCTGGAAGAGCGTGAACCCCAGGTCGCGCGCATGGCGCAGGACCTCGGGAGACTCGACGTACTCCGCGACGAGCATCGCGCCGAACGAGCGCGCGACACGGACCACCGGGTCGCCCTCGACGTCCAGGTCGCGCACGTCCACCTTGACGAAGTCGGCGTGCGGCAGCAGGCGCCGCTGCTCCGGGCGGTCGACGAAGGCCGGCAGCGCGATGCGGAAGCCCTGCTCACGGAGTCGACGCAGGCCGGCCAGCGCCGCGGCGTCGACCTCGGCAGTGGTGCTGACCTCGATGACCAGGCGGTCCGGGCGTGCCGGGACCGGGAGCTCACCCAGCAGGTGCGCGCGCGGGCAGCGGACGAACAGCAGGCGCCCGTGCGCGACGTGCTCGAGGTCGGCGCGCCCGAACGTGGCGCGCAGCACGTGGTCCGTGGCGTGCTCGTGGGCGGCCCGGTCCCACGTGCGGGCGAGGTCCGGGTGGTGGCCGGGCGCGCGGTAGGAGAGCTGGTACGCGAACGGCCGCCCGTGCGTCGAGTAGATCCCCTGCCGGGCGACGAGCACCGGGTCGTGCGCCAGGTGCTGCTCCCAGGCGCGCCGCAGGGCGCGGGGGATCGCCGCATCGACCGCCGCGCCGAGCCGGGCGAGCGTCGCGTCCTGGTCGTCCGATGTCATGGCCCCTATGACACCACAGGTGCGGACGGGTGATCACGTGTCGAGGGGGTGGAAATCCGACCGACCCGTTCGGGTGTACGGGTGTTCGCGCAGATCCTTCCGATGTGTCACCCTGTCGGCGACGCGTCCCGACCTGGCGGGCCGTCGATCTCACGCCCCCAGGGAGCACGAAGCCCTCTGACAGGAGAACGACCATGAAGCCGCTCACCAGTGCAATCGCCGCTCTCGCCATCGCCGGTTCCCTCGTCGTCGGCGTTCCTGCCGCCACCGCCTCGGTCTCGATGAACGGTGGCGCCAGCGGTTGCTGCAAGGCCCTCTGATCGCGCGCACCGCGGGACGCAGGTCGACGACCGGTCGGTGGTGATCAGTCACGCTCCGCCGGCCGTCGGCGTCGCGCGCCGGGTCGGGAGGTCGTCGTGCCCGGCCCGGCGCGCCGCGCATCCCTCAGGGTGAATGGCACGCAGTTCATCGCCAGGGGGATGGCTTTCACGGACGTCATACGTAGAATGACTTTTCATGACGACGATCGGTGACCGCGTGCGTGAGGCGCGGCTGGCCTCCGGGCTCTCCCAGACGGCGCTGGCGGGCAACGCGTTCTCGCCCAGCTACATCTCCCTCATCGAGGCGGGGCACCGCGAACCGACGGACACCGCGCTCGGCGTGCTGGCGGAACGTCTCGGTACGACGCTCGAGTTCCTCAAGCACGGTGAGGACGGCCCGAACGAGGCGCGGACCCGGCTCGAGGTCGACTACGCGCGGCTCGACCTGGCCAGCGGCGACGCGGCCGGCGCCGCCCGGCGCATCGACGCGCTGGACCTCACCGTGGTCACGCCCGTGCTGCGCGTCGAGGCGCTCACCACGCTCGCCTGCGCCCACGAGGTGCTCGGCGACCTGGAGACGGCGATCACGCTGCTCGAGCCGTTGCTCGCCGAGACGCGGGAGCGTCCCGACCACCTGCGCGCCGCCTCGCTCACGACCGCCCTGGTCGGCTGCTACCTGGAGGCGGGCGACCTGCACCGGGCCGTCGAGGTGGGGGAGGGCACGCTCGCGGAGCTCGACGCGGCGGACCTGCTGGGGACCGACGAGCACCTGCGGCTCGCGTCGACCGTGCTGTGGGCGTACGTCGAGCGCGGCGACCTGCTGTACGCGACGCACCGCGCGGCGGAGCTCGTGCGGCTCGCGGAGTCGCTCGGCACGCCCCGCGGCCGGGGCAGCGTGTACTGGAACGCCGCTCTCGTGGCCGAGCAGCGCCGGGACTACGAGCTCGCGCAGCGGTACACGGAGCGGGCGCTGGCCCTGCTCTCGGAGGGGGAGCCGGACCGGGACCTGCCCCGCCTGCGGGTGAACTACGCCTGGCTCCTGCTGCGCTCCGAGCCGGCGGACCCGCGGGCCGCGCTCGAGCAGATCGACAGGGCGGAGCCGGGGGTGAGCGCGGTCGGCTCGGCGCTGGACATCGCGCGCCTGCAGGTCGAGCGGTCGCGGGCGCACCTGCTCCTGGGTGACGAGGACGCGGCCGAGGCCGACGTCCGGCGGGCGCTGGACGGACTGGGCGACTCGCCCCGGCTGGAGTCCGCCACGGCGCACGTCGCGCTGGGTGACGTGCTCGACGCCCGCGGTGACCACGAGGGGGCGACCGCGTCGTTCAAGTGGGCGGCCGACCTGCTGGGCATGATGGCGGCCACGCGGTACTCCGCCGGCGTCTGGCGTGACCTGGGCGACCGCTACCTGCGTCGCGGCGACGTCGACGCGGCGGCGCGGGCGTTCGACCGGGCCCTGCGCGAGGCGGGGTTCCACCCGTCCGTGCCGACGGGTGCGCCGCGCGAGACGTGGGCGCTGGGTGGCTGACGCGGTCCTGGTCGGCTGACGAGGTCCGACGAACGCCGGAAGGGCGGCACCCTCGCGGGGTGCCGCCCTTCCGGCGTTCGTGCGGGACGTCGAGGTCCCTGGCGCAGGTGGAAGCTGCGCTGCGGGCTCAGAGGCCGTTGACGGCCTTCGAGAGCGCCGACTTGCGGTTGGCGGCCTGGTTGGCGTGGATCACGCCCTTGGACACCGCCTTGTCGAGCTTGCGCGCCGCGACGGCGAGCGCAGCGTTCGCCGCGTCCTTGTCGCCACCGGCGACGGCCTCGCGGACGCGACGCACGTACGTCTTGAGCTCGGACTTGACGGACTTGTTCCGCAGCCGGGCCTTCTCGTTCGTGCGGATGCGCTTGATCTGGGACTTGATGTTCGCCACGTGTGGACTCTCTTGGTTAGGTCGCCGGAGCGATCCGACAGGTCGTAGAGGGCATGCGCAGCGCCAGGACTGGGGCGTGGGGACACCCTCGGGAAAGGCCTGCGCCCGCGCCCGCCGACCCAGGCGGGCACGCGGTTCGACATCTTACCAGCCGTGCAGCCGGGCAGCCGCACCGACGACCTCGTCGTACCGGCGGCGGTCCAGTGCGGCGCCCTCGCGCCGGACCTCGTCCGCGGGGAGCCGCAGCACCCGGTCGAGCCGTACCTCGCTCGGTCGACCCCGCGGGTCCCACGCGCCGCTGCCCACGTCGAGCCAGACGCGTCCGTGCCGCGCCTCGTCCGCGGCGTCCCGGTCATGGTCCTTGCTGGTGAGCATGAGGGCGACGACGGTGGCGTCCTCCACCGCCAGCACGAGCACCGGGCGGTCCTTGCCCCGCCGTGGGTCGTCCTCGTAGGGCACCCAGGTCCACACGACCTCGCCCGGGTCCGGCCGGCCGTCGGCGCTCGGCGCGTACGCGGGACGGACGGGCCCGGTGCCGCGGGGCGAGGGGTGCAGGAGCCGGCGCACGACGCGCCGCAGGGCGGAGGGTCGGCGGCCGTCGGTCACGGTCGCCGAGCCTAGCCGCGCCGCGTCGACGGCGCGGTGCGGGCGGTGCCGCGGTCCTCCGCCGGGGGCCAGGTCGCGGCGACCGCGTCACGTAACGCGACGTTGACACGGGCCGACTAGATTCACGCCATGGCCGACCTCTTCGACGACTACCCGGCCGGTACCGCGTGGGACGAGATGATCGGCCCGGACGGCGAGATCCGGACGGCGTACCGCCACGTGCACTCGACGCTGGCGCAGCTGTCGGCGGGCGAGCTGCGCGCGCGGGCGGACACGCTGGCGCGGTCGTACCTCAAGCAGGGCGTCACGTTCGACTTCGCCGGTGAGGAGCGTCCGTTCCCCCTGGACGTCGTCCCGCGCGTGATGGCGGGCGACGAGTGGGAGCACGTGGCCCCCGGCGTGTCGCAGCGGGTACGGGCGCTGGAGGCGTTCCTGGCGGACGTCTACGGTCCGCAGAAGTCGGTGGCCGACGGCGTCGTGCCGCGCTCGGTCGTCGTCTCGTCCAACCACTTCCACCGGGCCGCACGGGGCATCGAGCCGCCCAACGGCGTGCGCGTGCACGTCTCCGGGATCGACCTGGTGCGGGACTCCCTCGGTGGCTGGCGCGTGCTCGAGGACAACGTGCGGGTGCCGTCCGGTGTCAGCTACGTGCTGTCGAACCGTCGCGCCATGGCGCAGACGTTCCCCGAGCTGTTCGCCACGCTGCGGATCCGGCCGGTCGTGGACTACTCGCGCCGGCTGCTCGCGGCGCTCACCGCGGCGGCGCCCCACGGCGTCGACGACCCGACGGTGGTCGTCCTGACGCCGGGGGTCTTCAACTCGGCGTACTTCGAGCACACGCTCCTCGCCCGGACCATGGGCGTCGAGCTCGTCGAAGGGCGGGACCTGTACGTCTCCGGGGGTCGGGTGTGGATGCGCACGACGCAGGGGCGCCGCCGCGTCGACGTCATCTACCGCCGGGTCGACGACGAGTTCATCGACCCCGTGACGTTCCGGTCCGACTCGCTGCTGGGCTGCCCGGGCATCATGACCTGCGCGCGCCTCGGCAACGTCACCATCGCCAACGCCGTGGGCAACGGCGTCGCGGACGACAAGCTGCTCTACACCTACGTCCCCGACCTCATCCGGTACCACCTGGGCGAGGAGCCGATCCTGCCGAACGTGGACACGTGGCGGCTCGAGGACCCGGGCGCGCTCGAGGAGGTGCTGGACCGGCTGCCCGAGCTCGTCGTGAAGCCGGTCGACGGGTCGGGTGGCAAGGGTCTGGTGGTCGGGCCGCGCGCGACCCCTGCCGAGCTCGACGTGCTGCGCGCCCGGCTGCGGGAGGACCCCCGTGGCTGGATCGCGCAGCCGGTCGTCCAGCTCTCGACCGTCCCGACGCTCGTGGAGGACGGCCTGCGCCCGCGGCACGTCGACCTGCGGCCGTTCGCCGTGAACGACGGCGACTCGGTCTACGTGCTGCCCGGCGGCCTGACCCGGGTGGCGCTGCCGGAGGGCCAGCTGGTCGTCAACTCCTCGCAGGGCGGCGGCTCCAAGGACACCTGGGTCCTGGGCGGCCGCGTCCCGCGCCGGGCCCAGACGCAGAGCCAGTCGCGGCCGAAGGCCGTCCCCAAGGACGCGTCCGTGCCGATCGACTCCAACCCGTCCGACGCCCGCGTGCAGGTCATGCAGCAGCAGCAACAGCAGCAGCAGCGGACGACCGGGGGTGCGACGTGCTGAGCCGCATCGCGGAGTCGCTGTTCTGGATCGGCCGGTACGTCGAGCGCGCGGACGACACCGCCCGCCTGCTCGACGTCCACGTGCAGATCCTGCTCGAGGACCCGTGGGCCGAGGAGGACCTGGCCTGCCGCTCGCTGCTGTCCGTCATGGACCGCCCGGCGCCGCCCGACGACCTCGAGGTGGGGCGCGAGCACGTCCTGGACATCCTGGCGTACGACCGGTTCTCGCCCTCGTCGATCGCCGGTGCCCTGGTGGCCGCCCGCGAGAACGCGCGCCGGGCGCGGGAGATCGTCTCGACCGAGCTGTGGGAGTGCCTCAACACCAGCTGGAACCAGCTGCCGTCCCAGATGCGTCCGGCCCGCCCGCACGACTACTTCACCTGGGTGCGGGAGCGGGCCGCGATCGTCACCGGGATCATGGAGTCGACGACGTCGCGGGACGAGACCTGGCACTTCATGGTCCTCGGGCGGTCGATCGAGCGCGCCGACATGACCGCGCGGCTGCTGACGACGCGCGCGCTGGCCGGGTCGGCCGGCCCGAGCTGGGCCACGCTGCTGCGCTCCTGCGGGGCGCACGAGGCGTTCCTGCGCACCTACCGCGGCAACGCGTCCGACGAGCGCGCGGCGGGCTTCCTGCTGCTCGACCGCCTGTTCCCGCGGTCGATCGTCTACGCCCTGAACGAGGCGGAGGCGTCGCTCGCGGCGCTGGAGCCGATCGCCGACCGCGCGACCATCGACGACGCGCGCCGCCACATCGGCCACGTCCGGACGAGCCTGGAGTACCGCCCGCTGATGGAGATCGTGGACGACCTGCCGAAGGAGATGGAGCTGGTGCAGCGTGCGTGCTCGGCGGCGTCCGACGCGATCCGCGGGCGGTACTTCCCGTCCGGGGCCGAGCTGACCTGGGTGGGGGAGGCGCTGTGAGCCGCCTGCGGATCGTGCACACGTCCACGTTCCGGTACGCCGACCCCGTGGTGGCGTCGTACAACGAGGCGCGCATGACGCCGCTGTCCCAGCCGGGGCAGTCGGTGCTCGAGACCCGCGTCGAGGTCCACCCGCAGACGTGGACCCACGACTACCGGGACTACTGGGGGACCCACGTCACGGCGTTCGAGGTGCTGGCGCCGCACCGCTCGCTGGTGCTGACGGCGGAGCACCTGGTCGAGGTCGCCGAGCGCCCCGGGCCGACCGCGTCGGTGGGCTGGGAGGTGCTGCGTGGGCCGGAGGTGCGGGACCGGCTGTCCGAGCACCTCGCGGACACCAGCACGACCGAGGTGCCCGACGACGTCGTGGAGATCGCGCGCCGCGCGGCGACCGGCCTCGAGCCGTCGGACGCCGCCGAGGCGGTGTGCCTCGCCGTGCGCGACGAGCTGGAGTACATCCCCGGCGCCACGACCGTGCACACCCCGGCCGCGGAGGCGTGGGCCAAGCGCACCGGGGTGTGCCAGGACATGGCGCACCTCGCGCTCGGTGCGCTGCGGTCGGTCGGCATCCCGGCGCGCTACGTGTCCGGCTACCTGCACCCCGACACGTCCGGTGAGCTCGGCGCGACCGTCACGGGCGAGTCGCACGCGTGGGTCGAGTGGTGGGCGGGGGAGTGGACCGGGTACGACCCGACCAACCGCGTGCGTGCCGGGGAGCACCACGTGGTGCTCGGGCGTGGTCGCTGCTACGACGACGTCCCGCCCCTGCGCGGCATCTACGCCGGGCCGCGCACGCAGGACCTGCAGGTGCAGGTGCGGATCACGCGCGAGGCCTGAGCCGTGCCGTGAGGGTGAACGACGCCGGCAGCCTCTCGGGCCGGTCCGTCAGCCGGCACTCACCCGTCGCGGCGTCGTGGGTCATCAGACCGGCCAGCGCGTCCCACGGCACGCTGTCGTGCTCGTGCAGCCCGGTGATCTCCATGCCGGCATCCAGCACGGCCGTCACGATCTCGCCGAGGCCGTGGTTCCACTCGACCGAGAGCGGTGCCGCGACGGGCTCGCCGCCCGTGTAGGTGAGGGTGTCGTGCCAGCGCAGCGGCTCGGGCTGCTCGAAGTACGGCAGCTCCAGCGCGGGCGTCGCCGTGCCGGGTGCGGTGATCCAGGGCTGCTGGGCCCGATCGGGATGCTCCGCGCCGACCACCATCCCCAGGGACGCGAGCAGGACGGGGTGCGCGTCGCGGACGAACAGCCGCCCGCCCGGCCGCAGAAGCCCAGCCACGGTCCGGGCCCAGCGCTCGATGCTGGGCAGCCAGCACAGCGCGCCGATGCCCGTGTACACGAGGTCGAACCGCGCCGGTCCGAGCACGTCGACCGCGCTGTACACGTCCGACACGACGTACTCGACGTCGGTCCCCGCGCGGGCTGCCAGGTCCTGCGCGGCAGCGATCGCGTCGCCCGACAGGTCGAGACCGGTGACCCTCGCCCCCAGCCGCGCGAGGCTGAGCGTGTCGGTGCCGAGGTGGCACTGCAGGTGCACCGCGTCCAGGCCGGCGATGTCACCGAGGCGCGGCAGGTCGAACCGCACGACACCGGACAGGGCCGTCGGGTCGGCGACCAGCTCGTGCGTGCCGTACCCGCTCGCGAGGTGCACCGGCACCCGGGCGTCCCAGTTGGCGCGGTTGATCGCGAGGTAGTCGTCCATGCGCCGGACCGTAGCCCTGCGGCCGTCCGCCGTGCACGAGGAAATCTGCGCGCACGAGCAGGTCAGGGGGTCAGGGGACCTCCCAGTGCCGCTTGCAGGGCGGCACGGTCGCCCGTCGCCGCGAGGTGCGGGTCGTCGAGCGTCGTGCGTCCCCACAGCAGCAGGGCGAGCGAGGCCGCCGGACCGGCCACCTCGGCGACGGGCGCCGCAGGCGCGTCGTCCCGCGCGTGCACGGTCCACGTCCGGCCCGCGTCCGTCGCGGCGAGCCCGACCCGCACCGGCGACGCTGTCGACCGGCCCAGTCGCACCTGGCGGGGATGCATCACGCGCACGACCTCGTCGACCGTGTCGGCCCACAGCGCGGGTGCGACCTCCAGGGGCAGGTCGCCGGCGGTCCGCAGGTCCCACAGGTGCACGAGGGTCTCGTGGACCTGGCGGCGGTGCCAGAAGCGCACGACGCCGCTGTCGTCGAGGGTCCAGGCGGGTGCGTCCGGGTCGAGGGCCGCGAGGGTCTCGTGCAGCTCGGCGGCCTGCGCGGCGTACAGGTCGTCCAGGACGAACGGGCCGCGGCCGAGCGGGGTCTCCTGGCGGCGGCGCGCCTGCCCGGCTGCCCAGTGGTGGATCCGGGCGAGGTGCACCACGAGGTGGCGCACGCGCCAGCGCCCGCACCACGGCACCGGCACGTCCGGCGCCACCTCGCCGATGCCGGTGCGGAACCGCTCCTGCAGCGCGGCCAGCGTCGCCAGGTCCGGCTGGGACCCCGGCACCGTCGTCACGGCTGCGTCGCCCAGGTCGCGTGTCATGGGACCATGGTGGTGTCCGCCGCCGACACCCGACAGGGTCGGGTCCGCCACCGGGGGTCGGGATCCCGCCGACCACGGGCGAGCCCGGCGTCGCGACGGCACCAGCGCCACGGTCGACCGACCGCCCACAGATCGTCCAGAAGCCGGAGAACGCCGAGTTGCCGATCCCGTCCGCCACCGCCGCCGAGGCGATCCGTCCCTCGGCGACCGCACCCGAGCTGCTGCGCAACTTCTGCATCATCGCGCACATCGACCACGGCAAGTCGACGCTCGCCGACCGGATGCTGCAGCTGACGGGCGTCGTGGACGCGCGCGCCATGCGTGCGCAGTACCTCGACCGGATGGACATCGAGCGCGAGCGCGGCATCACGATCAAGTCGCAGGCCGTGCGCATGCCGTGGGGGGTCGCGGACGCGACGGGCACCGTGCAGCCGTACGCGCTCAACATGATCGACACCCCGGGCCACGTCGACTTCACGTACGAGGTGTCGCGCTCGCTCGCGGCGTGCGAGGGTGCCGTCCTGCTGGTCGACGCCGCCCAGGGGATCGAGGCCCAGACGCTCGCCAACCTCTACCTGGCGCTCGAGAACGACCTGCAGATCATCCCCGTCCTCAACAAGATCGACCTGCCGGCGGCGCAGCCGGAGAAGTACGCCGAGGAGCTCGCCAAGCTCATCGGCGGCGAGCCGGAGGACTGCCTGAAGGTCTCGGGCAAGACCGGCGTCGGGGTCGAGGCGCTCCTGGACCGCATCGTCGAGCTGGTCCCGCCGCCCACGGGCGACGCGGACGCGCCCGCGCGCGCGATGATCTTCGACTCCGTCTACGACACCTACCGCGGCGTCGTCACGTACGTCCGCGTGGTCGACGGCAACCTGAACCCGCGCGAGAAGATCGTCATGATGTCGACGCGCGCGACGCACGAGCTGCTCGAGATCGGCGTGAGCTCCCCGGAGCCGGTTCCGACCAAGGGGCTCGGTGTCGGCGAGGTCGGCTACCTCATCACCGGCGTGAAGGACGTGCGCCAGTCCAAGGTCGGCGACACGATCACCAACGCCGGCAAGCCGGCCGCGGAGGCGCTCGGTGGGTACTCGGACCCCAAGCCGATGGTGTTCTCCGGGCTCTACCCGATCGACGGGACCGACTACCCGATCCTGCGCGACGCGCTCGACAAGCTGAAGCTCAACGACGCGGCGCTGAACTACGAGCCGGAGACGTCGGTCGCGCTCGGGTTCGGCTTCCGCGTCGGGTTCCTCGGCCTGCTGCACCTGGAGATCGTGCGCGAACGGCTCGAGCGCGAGTTCGACCTCGACCTGATCTCGACCGCCCCGAACGTGGTCTACGAGGTCACGCTCGAGGACAAGAGCGTGGTCACGGTCACCAACCCGAGCGAGTTCCCCTCGGGCAAGATCCTGGCCGTGCGGGAGCCGATGGTGAAGGCGACCATCCTGGCCCCGTCCGAGTTCATCGGCGCGATCATGGAGCTGTGCCAGACCAAGCGCGGTGAGCTCCAGGGCATGGACTACCTCTCCGAGGACCGCGTCGAGCTGCGCTACGTACTGCCGATGGCCGAGATCGTGTTCGACTTCTTCGACCAGCTCAAGTCCCGGACGCGCGGCTACGCGAGCCTCGACTACGAGCGCGTCGGGGACCAGGTCGCCGACCTGGTCAAGGTCGACATCCTCCTGCAGGGCGAGACGGTCGACGCGTTCAGCGCGATCGTGCACAAGGAGAAGGCCTACGCCTACGGCGTCATGATGACGGCCAAGCTCAAGGACCTCATCCCGCGCCAGCAGTTCGAGGTGCCGATCCAGGCGGCGATCGGCGCCCGCATCATCGCCCGCGAGACCATCCGGGCCATCCGCAAGGACGTCCTGGCCAAGTGCTACGGCGGTGACATCTCCCGCAAGCGCAAGCTCCTGGAGAAGCAGAAGGAGGGCAAGAAGCGCATGAAGACCATCGGTCGGGTCGACGTGCCGCAGGAGGCCTTCATCGCCGCGCTGTCGTCGGACGGCGGCGGCGGCAAGGACGCCAAGGACGCGAAGAAGAAGTGAGCAGCGTGGCCACGGGCGGTGCCCGGTGAGCCCCGCGCTGCCCGACGGCGACCCCGCCCCCGCGGACGGTGCGCTGCCCGCCTCGGCCGCCGAGGGTGCACAGGGCCGCGCCTTCGGCGTGTACCTGCACGTGCCGTTCTGCGCCGTGCGCTGCGGGTACTGCGACTTCAACACCTACACGGCCACCGAGCTCGGTGGCGGGGCGAGCCTCGCCGCGTACGCCGGCACCGCGCTGAGCGAGGTCGCGCTCGCGGACCGGGTGCTGCGGGCGGCCGGGCTGCCCCCGCGCGAGGTGGCCACCGTCTTCGTGGGCGGGGGAACCCCGACGCTGCTGCCCGTGGACGACCTGGTCCGGATGCTCGACGGGGTGCGGGACACGTGGGGTCTGGCCCCGGGCGCCGAGGTCACGACGGAGGCCAACCCCGACTCGGTCACGCCCGACGGCCTGGCGCGGCTGGCCGCCGCCGGCGTGACGCGCGTGTCGTTCGGCATGCAGTCCGCCGTCCCGCACGTGCTGCGCACGCTCGAGCGCACCCACGACCCCGACCGGATCCCCGACGTCGTGCGCTGGGCACGCGACGCGGGGCTGCGGGTCTCGCTGGACCTGATCTACGGCACGCCGGGGGAGTCGCTCGACGACTGGCGACGGTCCCTGGACGCCGCGCTCGCCACGGGGGTCGACCACGTGAGCGCCTACGCCCTGGTGGTGGAGCCCGGCACGCGCATGGCGGTGCAGGTGCGCCGCGGCGAGCTGACGCTGCCCGACGAGGACGACCAGGCGACCAAGTACGAGCTGGCGGACGACCTGCTGACCGCGGCGGGCCTGCACTGGTACGAGGTGAGCAACTGGGCGCGCACACCGGCCGACGCCTCACGGCACAACCTCGGCTACTGGCGCGGCGACGACTGGTGGGGGATCGGCCCCGGGGCGCACAGCCACGTCGGCGGCGTGCGGTGGTGGAACGTCAAGCACCCGCGGGCGTACGCCGACCGGCTGGGGCGCGGGCTGAGTCCCGCCGCGGGGCGTGAGGTCGTCGCCGGCGCGACCGCGGAGCTGGAGCGGGTGATGCTGCGCGTGCGCATCGCGGAGGGCCTGCTGGTCGACGACCTGCCCGCGGGTGCACGTCCGGCGGTCGCCGGGCTCGTCGCGGACGGGCTGGTCGACCCGCGCGCCGCGCTCGGTGGTGACGGTCCGCGCCGGGTCGTCCTGACCCGCCGCGGCCGGCTGCTGGCCGACGCGGTCGTGCGGGCGCTCACCGTCTGACCGGTGCGCGTCCCCGGCTCAGGGGACCAGCCGCAGCGTCAGCGGGTAGCGGTACCACTCCCACCGGCTCGCGGCGACGGCGGCGAGGATCTCCAGGACCACCCACAGCACGCCGGCGAGGCCGAGGAGAAGCGCCGGGATGCCGAACAGCACCACCGACAGCAGCACGCCGGAGACCACGGCGATCAGTACCGTCAGCTGGAAGTTCAGCGACTCCTTGGCGTGGTGCTCGAGGAACGGCCCGCGGCCCCGGAAGACGAGCCAGACGACGAGCGGCGCCAGGAACCCCAGCCCGAGGAGCGGCAGCAGGTGGACGAGGATCGCCCAGGTCCGCTCGTCCTCCGGGCGCAGCGGGGAGACGGGTGCAGGTGCGTCCCACCCGGACGGGGGTGCGGGCGTGCTCACCGGACGAGCTCGAGGCTGAACGGGTAGCGGTACGACCCGCCGCGGTACACGGCGGCGGCCGCGACGATCGAGAGCACGAGCGCGACGACCCCGACCGCGAGCTTGCCGATCCACCCGATGATCCCGATCACGGGGAACTGCTCCACGACGTGCAGCACGACCATCGCGATGAGCGCCGTGAGCTGGAAGTTGAGCGCGACGCGCGCCTCCTGCGCCGCGGCCCGGTCCTGGTCCCGCTGGACCAGCCAGACCACGAGGGACACGACCCACCCCGCGAACAGGTAGGTGAGCACACCGCCGAGGTGCGCCACCATCGCCAGGGTGTTGCTCGGCGCGGGCGGGCGGGGCGGTGTGTCCCGGGGGTCGTACGACACGGGGCGGCTCCAGGAGTGGTCGGTGGTGGCGGGCGTCCGCAGCGTACGGCCCGGTGACCGGGGCGCGCCACGGTCGGCGGCGCGGTGCCTTGACACGCCGCAGGGCGGGTGGGTTCCCTGCGAGGAGGGCGTGTCCGCGCCCTGGTCACGCCTGGAGGCACGCATGAGCGAGAACACCGGCGGCACGCCGCCGAGCGACGACGGCGGCAGCGCGGTCCCGCCGCCCCCGCCCGCCCACGGCGAGGGCGCCCACGAGGTGCCGGGCCCGCCCTCCGCCCCCGGTGAGGCCGCGCGGGACGTGCCGCCCGCGCAGGCTCCCACGCCCCCGCCGGTGGCACCGGGCCCGGCCGCGCAGGACGTGCCGCCCCCGCAGCCTCCGACACCGCCGCCGGGCGGGTACCCGCCGCCGGGGGCCGGCTCCCCGCCGTACCCGCCACCCGCCACCTCGTCCGGGCCCGGGAGCACCCCGCCCGCCGCGCCCTACGGCGCACCGTCGCCCTACGGCACCCCGCCGGCCCACGGCGCACCGCCGCCCTACGGCGCACCGCCGCCCTACGGCACGCCGGGTCAGCAGTCGCCGTACGGCCGGCCGTACGCGTCGCCGTCCGGTCCGGTCGACATCGGTGCCGGGTTCTCGTGGTCGTTCTCGAAGTTCGGGCAGAACTGGGCGGCCTTCGTGCTGGGTGGCCTGGTGTGGTTCGTCGTCATCGCGGTCGTCGCGGTGATCGGTGCAGCGATGGTCGGCGGCGTCGCCGCCGTCATCGGGTCCGGGGACGCACCCGGTGTGCTCGCGGGCATCGGTGGCTCCATCGGCATCACGATCTACGCCGCCCTGCTGCTGCTCCTGCTCGTCCTGTTCGGTGCGGCGTTCGTCAAGGCCGCACTCAAGGTCGCCGACGGCCGCCCGCTGTCGATCGGTGACCTGTTCGACACGTCGTCCGCGGGTCAGCTGCTGCTGTTCGCGCTCATCGCCTGTGCCGCCGGCGTCGTGGCGAGCGTCATCCCGTTCCTCGGTCAGGTCGCGCTGTTCGTCGCCGGGTTCTTCGTGTTCTACGCGGTGGTCGCGATCGTGGACCGCGGCGAGAGCGCGGTGCAGGCGATCCGCACGAGCGTGAACCTGCAGACGCGCGACCTCGGCACGGCGATCCTGGTGTACCTCGTCGTCGCGCTGGTCAGCTGGGTCGGCAGCCTGGTGTGCGGGATCGGTGTGCTGGTCTCGCTGCCGGTCGGCGCCCTGCTGACCGTGTACGCCTACCGTCGTCTGACCGACGGGCGTCTCGCGGCCTGAGCCGCACGCAAGACGCGGGGACCCCGTCCGCCGGGCGGACGGGGCCCCCGCGTCGTCGGCGTCAGGCGGTGACGAAGTCGATGAGCTCCTCGACGCGGCCCAGCAGGCTCGGCTCGAGGTCCGCGTACGAGCGCACCGAGCGCAGGATGCGCTGCCAGGCCCGCGCCACGTCCGCCTGGTCGTCCGCCGGCCACCCCAGCTCGCGCAGGATGCCGCGCTTCCACTCCGTGCCGCGCTCGATGGTCGGCCACGCGTCGAGCCCGACGCGCTCGGGGCGCACGGCCTGCCACACGTCGACGTACGGGTGCCCGAGCACCAGGACGGTCCCGGCGGGCGCGGCACGCAGGGCGTCGGCCGCGATGCGGCTCTCCTTGGAGCCGGGGACGAGGTGGTCGACGAGCACGCCGACGCGCCGGTCCGCGCTCGGGCGGAAGTCCCGCAGGGCGTCCGCGAGGTGGTCGACACCGTCGAGCAGCTCGACGACGACGCCTTCGACGCGCAGGTCGTCGCCCCAGACCTTCTCGACCAGCTCCGCGTCGTGCTTGCCCTCGACCCAGATGCGCGATCCGCGCGCCACGCGGGCCCGCGCGTCCGGCACGGCCACCGACCCCGACGCGGTGCGGGTGGGTCGCGCGGGTGCCCGCGAGGTCACCGGCGCCGTGAGCACCACCGGCTGGCCGTCGACCCAGAACCCGGGACCGAGCCGGAACGTCCGCGTGCGCCCGCGCCGGTCCTCGAGGACCACGACGTGCTGGCCCCCGGACTTCTCGACGCGGACGACGGCGCCGACCCATCCGGTCTCGACGTCCTCGACGACCAGACCGGGCTCGGCGGCCTGCTCGCGGGACGTGCGCGCGGGGCGGTGGTGGACGGGACGGGACGGGGAGCGGTCGCCCGACAGCACGTCGGAGCCGTAGCGGTCGTCGGTCACGCGGGCACTCTAGGAGGTCCCGGCGCGCCGCCGCGGCGGACGCGCGGGGACGGTGGCGGGGACGGTGCGGGGGACGCCACCCCGCCTCCTGGACGTGCGCGTAGAATTGGCACTCGGTACGGGCGAGTGCTACCCAGGACGCCGCGGTGCGGCGCCGCGGGGGCGCTCGAGGGCCACGGGGGCAGGAGGGAGCGACATGAGCATCAGCGAGGACCGGCGGCTGGACGTGCTGCGCGCCATCGTCGAGGACTACGTCGCGACCCGTGAGCCCGTGGGCTCGCGCGCCCTGGCGGAGCGCCACGCGCTCGGCGTCTCGCCGGCCACCATCCGCAACGACATGGCCGCGCTCGAGGAGGCCGGGCTCATCGTCCAGCCGCACACGTCGGCCGGTCGCGTGCCCACCGACCTGGGCTACCGCGAGTTCGTCGACCGCCTGTCGGGCGTGCGTCCCCTGTCCGCCGCGGAGAAGCGGGCGATCGGCACGCTGCTCGAGGAGGCGGTGGACCTCGACGACGTCATCGACCGTGCGGTGCGGCTCATCGCCCAGCTGACGCACCAGGTGGCGATCGTGCAGTACCCGTCGCTGCGCCGCTCGGCGCTGCGGCACGTCGAGCTCGTCCCTGTCGGTGAGCGTCACCTGCTCGTCGTCATCATCACCACGACGGGTCGCGTCGAGCAGCGCACCCTGGAGCTCACCACCGACCTCGACGAGGCCGTCGTGGCGCGGCTGCGCGTGCGGTTGAACGTCGTCGCCGCGGGCCTGCGCCTCGCCGAGCTGGACGGCGCTCTCGAGGCTCTCGCCGCCGAGTTCACGTCGGGCGGCGAGGACCTCGCCCGCTCGGTCGTCGCGGTCGTGGCCGAGACCCTCGCGCAGGAGCGGGAGGAGCGGGTCGTGGTCGCGGGTGCGTCGCACCTGGCCCGCAGCGCCAACGCCGACTTCCCGCACACCATCGGACCCGTCCTCGAGGCCCTCGAGGAGCAGGTCGTGCTGCTGCGCCTGCTGTCCGAGATGGCGGAGGACTCCGGCGGCGTCGCGGTGCGGATCGGCCGCGAGACCCAGCACGAGGGGCTGGCCGAGACCAGCATCGTCACCAGCGGGTACGGCGGCGACGGGTCGTCCGTCGCCGTGCTCGGGGCCGTCGGCCCGCTGCGCATGGACTACCCCCAGACCATGGCGGCGGTCCGTGCCGTCGCCCGGTACCTCACCCGGATCCTTGCGGGCTGACCGGTACGCCCCGCGGACGCGCCGCCGGGCGCGCCGCGCGCGCGGCCGGGCACGCCACCCACGAGCAGGAAGCGAGCAGCACGCCACGTGACCGACTACTACGAGATCCTCGGCCTGCCGCGCGACGCGACGCCCGAGCAGATCAAGAAGGCCTACCGCCGGCTCGCCCGTGAGCTGCACCCCGACGTGGCGGGCACCGACCCCGCGTCCGAGGAGCGGTTCAAGGACGTGTCGCGCGCCTACGACGTGCTGGGCAACCCGGAGAAGCGTCGCGCCTACGACATGGGCGCCGACCCCGCGTCCCCGGGCGGTGGCATGGGCGGCGGCTTCGGGTTCCAGGACATCTTCGAGACGTTCTTCGGCGCCGCCGCGGGCGGTGCTCCGCGCGGCCCGGTGGCGCGTGCCCGGCGCGGGCAGGACGCCCTGGTGCGCCTCGACCTGGACCTGGCCGAGACCGCGTTCGGCGTCCACCGCGAGGTGCAGGTGGACACGGCGGTGCTGTGCCCCACGTGCGGTGGCACCTGCTGCCGGCCCGGCACCTCGCCGCGCACCTGCGAGGTCTGCGGCGGGCGCGGGTCCGTGCAGCGGGTGGCACGCTCGTTCCTCGGGCAGGTCATGACGACGCAGCCCTGCGCGGCCTGCCACGGGTTCGGCACGGTCATCCCCGAGCCGTGCACCGAGTGCGCCGGCGAGGGCCGCGTGCGGTCCCGGCGGACGCTGTCGGTGGACGTGCCCGCGGGCGTCGACACCGGCACGCGCATCAAGCTGACCGGTCAGGGTGAGGTCGGCCCGGCCGGCGGTCCGGCGGGCGACGTGTACCTCGAGGTCCGCGAGCGCAAGCACGACACGTTCGTGCGACGCGGCGACGACCTGCACGCGACGCTCCAGGTGCCCATGACCGCGGCCGCGCTCGGCACGGTCCTGTCGATGGAGACCCTCGACGGGCCGCAGGAGGTCGACCTGCGCCCGGGCACGCAGCCGGGGGAGGTCGTCACGCTGCGCGGGCTGGGGATCGGGCACCTGCACGTGGGCGGCCGCGGGGACCTGCACGTGCACGTGGAGGTCCAGGTGCCCACCCCCGCCGACGACGAGCAGGCCGAGCTGCTGCGTCGTCTCGCCGTGCTGCGCGGCGAGGAGCGCCCCGAGGCACGCTTCGCCGCGGCCAACCCCGGGATGTTCGCCAAGCTGCGCGACAAGCTCGCGGGCCGGTGAGCGCGCCGGTCTTCGTCGTCGAGCCCGGCCGGCTCGCCGACGTGCGGCCCGGAGGGGAGTACCTCCTGGACGGCACGGAGGGCCGGCACGCCGGCGTCGTGCAGCGCCGCGGACCGGGGGAGCGCGTCGACGTGGTCGACTGCGCCGGCGTCCGGCTCGTCGGCCGGGTGCGGACCGCCGGCCCCGAGGGGGTGCGCGTGGACGTCGAGGACGTCGTCGTCGAGCCCGAGCCCGTCCCGCGGCTGGTGCTCGTGCAGGCTCTGGCCAAGGGCGATCGTGACGAGATGGCCGTCGAGGCGGCCACCGAGGTCGGGGTCGACGGGGTCGTGCCCTGGCAGGCCGAGCGCTCCGTGGTGATCTGGCGGGGCGAGCGCGCGCAGAAGAGCCGCGCTCGCTGGGTCGGGACGGCGCGCGCGGCGACGAAGCAGTCCCGGCGCGCCCGCATGCCCGTGGTCGAGGAGGCCCTCGACCACCGCGGGCTCGTCGCGCGCGTCGCGTCGACCGTCGCGGCCGGCGGGACGGCCGTCGTCCTCCACGAGTCCGCCACGACACCGCTGCACGGCGTCCCGACGCCCGCCGGGGGCGAGGTGCTGGTCGTCGTCGGCCCCGAGGGCGGCATCAGCGACCGCGAGCTGGAGGCCCTCACCGGGGCAGGCGCCGTGGCCTGCCGGCTGGGCCCGCACGTGCTGCGGACGTCCACGGCCGGCCCCGTGGCCCTGGCGATGCTCGCGGACCGGCTCGGCCGCTGGGGCTGACGGCTCCGGCAGGTGCTGGTCCGCCGTCCCGTGCAGGAGGGGACGTGGGGGCGGCGGCGCGCGACGGGGAGAGAGGTGCCGCCGCCCCCACGGGTCCGGTGTGTCAGCGCGAGTCGCTGCCCTCGTGCTCGATCGCCGCGCGGCCGGCCTCGAGCCGGGCGATCGGCACCCGGAACGGCGAGCAGGACACGTAGTCCAGGCCCACGGCGTCGAAGAACCGGATGGACTCCGGGTCGCCGCCGTGCTCGCCGCACACGCCCAGGGTCAGGTCGGGCCGGGTCGCACGTCCGCGCTCGACCGCGATCTGCACGAGCTGTCCGACGCCCTTGACGTCGAGCGTCTCGAACGGCGACACCGACAGGACGCCGTTCGCGGTGTACTGCGCGAAGAACGCACCCTCCACGTCGTCGCGGCTGAAGCCCCACGTCGTCTGCGTGAGGTCGTTGGTGCCGAACGAGAAGAACTGCGCCTGCGCCGCGATGCGGTCCGCGGTCAGCGCCGCCCGCGGCAGCTCGATCATGCACCCGACCGGCAGGTCGACGGTCACGCCCTGCTCGGCGCTGACCTCCGCCATGATCGCCACGGCGCGCTCGCGGACCAGGCGCAGCTCCTGCACCGAGCCCACCAGCGGGACCATGATCTCGGCGTGCGGGTCGCCGCCGGCGGCCAGCCGGGCCGCCACCGCCTCGGCCACCGCGCGGATCTGCAGGTCGAACAGCCCGGGGATGACCAGCCCCAGCCGGACACCGCGCAGACCGAGCATCGGGTTCGCCTCGTGCATGCGGCGCACCGCGGCGAGCAGCGTGACGTCGTGCTCGTCGACCTCGCCGCGCTCGGCCTGCAGCGCGACCTTGACCGACAGGTCGGTGAGGTCCGGGAGGAACTCGTGCAGCGGGGGGTCGATGAGCCGGATCGTCGTCGGCAGCCCGTCCATGGCGGCGAGGATGTCCGTGAAGTCCTGGCGCTGCAGCGGCAGCAGGGCGTCGAGCGCCGCCTGCCGCTCGGTGTCGTCGTCCGCGAGCACGACCCGCTCGACGAGCACACGGCGCTCGCCGAGGAACATGTGCTCGGTGCGGCACAGGCCGATGCCCTGCGCACCCAGGTGCCGGGCGCGTGCGGCGTCCTCCGCCGTGTCGGCGTTGGCGTGCACGTGCAGCCGGCGGCTCGCGTCGGCGTGCCGCAGGATCCGGTCGACGGCCCGCACCAGCTCGCGGGTCTCGTCGTCGGGTGCCTCGGCCAGCGCGACGTCCAGACCGTCCTCGAGGTAGCGCTGCACGGGCGAGGGGACCACCGGGACGTCGCCCAGGACGACGTCGCCGCTCGTGCCGTCGATCGCGATGACGTCGCCCTCGTGGACGGTGTGCCCGCGCGCCGTCATGGTGCGGGCCTCGGAGTCGATGACCAGCTCCTCGGCACCGACCACGCAGGTGCGGCCCATGCCGCGCGCCACGACGGCCGCGTGCGACGTCTTGCCGCCGCGCGCCGTGAGCACCCCGACCGCGGCGATCATGCCGCCGAGGTCGTCGGGGTTGGTCTCGCGGCGCACGAGGATGACGTCCTTGCCGTCGGCCGCCCACTGCGCCGCCGTGGCCGGGTCGAACACGGCCATGCCGACCGCAGCGCCCGGCGACGCCGCCATGCCCCGCGTCAGCAGCACGCGGTCGGAGTCGTCGTCCACCGGGGCGAACTGCGGGAACTGCAGCTGCGAGAGCTGGGCGCCCGTCACGCGGGACAGGGCCTCGTCCATCGTGATGAGGTGCTCGTCGACCAGCTGGCACGCGATGCGGAACGCCGCGGGTGCGGTGCGCTTGCCCACGCGGGTCTGCAGCATCCACAGCTTGCCGCGCTCGATCGTGAACTCGATGTCGCACAGGTCGCGGTAGTGGGTCTCGAGCCGGCGCATCGCCTGCAGCAGCTCGGCGTGCGCCGCGGGGTCGACCTCCTCGAGGTCCGCGAGCGACAGGGTGTTGCGGATGCCCGCGACCACGTCCTCGCCCTGGGCGTTGACGAGGTAGTCGCCGAACTCGCCCGTGCGGCCCGACGCGGGGTCGCGGGTGAACGCCACGCCCGTGCCGGAGGTCGGCCCGAGGTTGCCGAACACCATCGAGCAGACGTTGACGGCCGTGCCCAGGTCGTCCGGGATGCGCTCCTTGCGGCGGTACAGCCGGGCGCGCTCGGTGCCCCAGGAGTCGAAGACCGCGACGATCGCCATGTCGAGCTGCTCGCGCGGGTGCTGCGGGAACTCGCGGCCCGACTGCTCGCGCACGATCTGCTTGTACGTGCCGACCAGCGTGCGCAGGTCGTCCGCGTCGAGGTCGACGTCGGCGGTGACGCCGCGCGCGGCCTTCGCCTTGTCGAGCGCCTCGGAGAAGAGGTCGCCGTCGATGTCGAGCACCGTGCGGCCGAACATCTGGATGAGCCGGCGGTAGGAGTCCCACGCGAAGCGCTCGTCGCCGGAGAGCTCGGCCAGGCCCTGCACCGAGGCGTCGTTCAGTCCGACGTTGAGGACGGTCTCCATCATCCCGGGCATCGAGAACTTGGCACCGGAGCGCACGGACACCAGCAGCGGGTCGTGGAAGTCGCCGAGCCGTCGGCCCAGCTGGTCCTCCAGGTGGCGGACGGCCATGGTGACCTCGACCCGCAGCTCGGGCGGCACCTCGCCGGTGCGCATGTACGCCCGGCACGCCTCCGTCGTGATGGTGAACCCGGGGGGCACCGGCAGGCCCAGCCGGGTCATCTCGGCGAGGTTCGCCCCCTTGCCGCCCAGCAGGTCCTTCTGGTCCTTGTCGCCCTCGCTGAAGTCCTTGACGTACCGCGCCATGGTGCTTCCTCCGTCGCCACGCAACACCACCGGGCTCCGTTGCCCGGCTCTGCCCACCAGTGTTCTCCCGCTCGGGCGCCGGTGCCCGGGGACGAAGGGCCCACACCGCCGGGGCGCGCGCGCACCCTGCGCCGCGGGCGCCCTCGGCCCGGGTGACCGGCGGCGTAGGATGGGGCGTCCGCAGCACGGCACGCGTCGAGAGAAGGAGCGCACGGCACCCGCCGAGCACATGGCCGAGTCCAGCCCCGCACCCCGTGCACCCGAGCACCGTCACGCGCGCATCGAGCACCGCATCACCGTCCCGCCGGACGTGTCGATGGTCGAGCTGCTCGGGCTGCGCGACGAGGTGCTGCGCAGCATCGAGGACGGCTTCCGCGCCGTCGACGTCCACGTCCGCGGCAACGAGGTGACGCTCGCCGGCCCGGCCGGTGACGTCGCGCTCGTCACGCGCCTGCTCGACGAGCTGGTCGAGATGGCCGCCGCCGGCACGCCGCTGAGCCCGGAGGTGGTGACGCGTTCCGTCGCGATGCTCACCGCCGACGCAGGCGCGCGCCCCGCGGACGTCCTGACGTTCAACATCCTGTCCACGCGCGGTCGCACGATCCGTCCCAAGACGCCGGGGCAGAAGGGGTACGTCGACGCGATCGAGCGCAACACCGTCACGTTCGGCATCGGCCCGGCCGGCACCGGCAAGACGTACCTGGCGATGGCCAAGGCGGTGCAGGCGCTGCAGGCGCGCAAGGTCAACCGCATCGTGCTGACGCGCCCCGCCGTCGAGGCCGGGGAACGCCTCGGGTTCCTGCCCGGCAGCCTCTCGGAGAAGATCGACCCGTACCTGCGCCCCCTGTACGACGCGCTGCACGACATGGTCGACCCCGAGTCGATCCCGCGGCTCATGGAGGCGGGGACCATCGAGGTCGCGCCGTTGGCGTACATGCGCGGGCGGACCCTCAACGACTCCTTCATCATCCTCGACGAGGCGCAGAACACCTCCGTCGAGCAGATGAAGATGTTCCTCACCCGGCTCGGGTTCGGCTCGAAGGTCGTCGTGACCGGCGACGTCACGCAGGTCGACCTGCCCAGCGGCACGCGCTCCGGCCTGCGGGTCGTCGAGGAGATCCTCGCCGGGGTCGACGACGTGGAGTTCTGCCGGCTGTCGTCCTCCGACGTGGTCCGGCACCGGCTGGTGGGGGACATCATCGACGCGTACGCGAGGTGGGACGGGGCATGAGCGTCGAGGTGAGCAACGAGTCCGGCGTCGAGGTCGACGAGGCGGAGTTCGCCGCGCTCGGGCGGTACGTGCTGGACGAGATGCACGTGCACCCGCAGGCGGACCTGTTCGTGCGGCTGGTCGACGTCGCGACCATGACGGACCTGCACGTCCGGTGGATGGACGAGCCGGGACCGACCGACGTGCTGTCGTTCCCGATGGACGAGCTGCGCCCCGGGCGCGAGGGCGACCCCGCGGGCCCCGGTGTGCTCGGTGACGTCGTGCTGTGCCCGGAGGTCGCCGCCACGCAGGCGCGTGCCGCGGGCCACTCGACCGCCGAGGAGATGCTGCTGCTGACGACGCACGGGATCCTGCACCTGCTCGGCTACGACCATGCCGAGCCGGACGAGGAGAAGGAGATGTTCGCGCTGCAGCGTCGCCTGCTCCTGACGTTCCTGGCCGGTCGATGAGCGGCGTCCCCGTCGCCCTGCTCCTCACCGTCGCGCTGCTCGGGATCGTCCTGGCGGCCGCGCTGTCGGCCGGTGAGGTCGCGGTGCTGCGCGTCACGCGTGCCCGCGTCGCCGAGCTCGAGGGGGAGCGTCCCGGTGCGGCAGCCCGCGTGCGCCGGCTCGTCGACGACCCCGCGCGCGTCGCCGCCGCCGCGGCGTTCGTCCGCCTGCTGGGGGAGATGACCGCGACGGTCTGCCTGACCCTGGCGATCAGCGCGGGCACCCTGTCGTGGTGGGCCACGGCGCTGCTGGCCATCGCCGCGTGCGCGGTCGTGGCGTACCTGCTGGTGCGGGTGAGCCCGCGCAGCATGGGGCGGCGCCACCCCGTGGGCGTGCTCGCCAGCCTGTCGCGGCTGCTGCTCGCCGTCACCGCCCTGGCCGGTGGCGTGGGGCGCCGTGCCGACCCGTCGGAGTCGACGAGCGAGCAGGACGACGCCGAGCTGCGCGACATGGTCGAACGGGTCAGCGAGTCCGACGCGATCGAGGACAACGAGCGCGAGATGTTCCGCTCCGTGCTCGAGCTGGGTGACACGCTCACGCGCGAGGTGATGGTGCCCCGCACGGACATGATCACGACGCAGGCCGACACCCCGCTGCACAAGGTCCTGGCGCTGCTGCTGCGCTCGGGCTTCTCGCGCGTGCCCGTGGTCGGCGAGTCCGTCGACGACGTGGTCGGCGTGCTCTACCTCAAGGACGTCGTGCGGCGGATCCCCGCGCGCGGCGCCCACGGGGCGGTGCACACCGGCGAGGACCCGCTCGACGCGCCCGCGTCCTCGCTGGCACGGCCCCCCGTGTACGTGCCGGAGTCGAAGCCCGTCGACGAGCTGCTGCTGGAGCTGCGCGACGGCTCGAGCCACATCGCCCTGGTCGTCGACGAGTACGGCGGCATCGCCGGGCTGGTCACCATCGAGGACGCCCTCGAGGAGATCGTCGGGGAGCTCACCGACGAGCACGACACCAGCGCACCCGGCGTCGAGGACCTCGGCGACGGCGGCTACCGGGTGCCGGCGCGCCTGGGGCGCGACGAGCTCGGTGACCTGTTCGGCATCGCGGTGGAGGACGAGGACGTCGACACGGCCGCCGGCCTGCTGGCCAAGGCGCTCGGCAAGGTGCCGCTGCCCGGGTCGGTGGGCGAGATCCACGGCCTGCGGCTGCAGGCCGAGCGCGTCGAGGGACGCCGCAAGCGGCTCGCGACGGTGCTGGTGCACCGCGCCGCGGCGACGGACGACGACGCACCCACGACCCCCGCCCGCGGCACCTCGGCCGCCGGCACCCCGGCGCGCGGCACCCCCGCCGCGCGCGACCACGGCTCGGAGGCCGCCCGATGACCCACCGTTCCGGCTTCGCGTGCCTCGTCGGCCGCCCCAACACCGGCAAGTCCACGCTCACCAACGCGCTCGTCGGCCAGAAGGTCGCCATCACGTCGGGGCGCCCGCAGACCACCCGCCACGTCGTGCGCGGGATCGTGCACCGCGAGGACGCCCAGCTCGTGCTCGTCGACACCCCCGGCCTGCACCGGCCGCGCACCCTGCTCGGCGAGCGGCTCAACGACCTGGTGCGCGACACGCTGACCGAGGTCGACGTCATCGGGTTCTGCCTGCCCGCCGACGAGAAGATCGGTCCCGGCGACCGCTTCATCGCCGAGCAGCTCGCGCGGCTGAGGCCGCCCGGGCGGGCCGGCACGCCCGTGGTCGCGATCGTGACCAAGACCGACACCGTGCCGCGCGCGCGCCTGGCCGAGCAGCTCATCGCCGTCGACCAGCTGGGGGAGTGGGCCGACATCGTCCCCGTCTCCTCGCGGGACGGGTACCAGGTGGACGTGCTGGCCGACGTCCTGGTGAAGCACCTGCCCGAGGGGCCCGCGCTGTACCCCGAGGGCGAGCTCACCGACGAGCCGGAGCAGGTCATGGTCGCCGAGCTGGTGCGCGAGGCGGCGCTCGAGGGCGTGCGCGACGAGCTGCCGCACTCCCTGGCGGTCGTCGTCGACGAGATCGTGCCGCGGGACCAGCCGCCGGGTGCCGACGGCCGTCCGCTGCTGGACGTGCGCGTCCACCTGTTCGTCGAGCGCGACAGCCAGAAGGCGATCGTCATCGGGCGCGGCGGCGCGCGCCTGCGCGACGTCGGCACGCGCGCCCGCACGCAGATCGAGGCGCTGCTCGGGGCCCGGGTCTTCCTGGACCTGCACGTCAAGGTGGCCAAGGACTGGCAGCGCGACCCCAAGCAGCTCGGACGGCTGGGCTTCTGAGGTGGCACTGGGGGTCTCGGGCACGCTGAGGCGTGCCCCGCGTCCGGACGACCGCCCGCCGCGGCGCGGCGCGCGGTTCGGCTCGGCGTACCGACTGGTCGCGAGCGTCGCGCTCGGCGCGCTGCTGCTCGCGGTCGTCGGCGCCGTCACCGGACCGACGTGGGACCCGGCGCCGCTCGAGGAGGGCATCGAGGTCGCGACCGCCGACACCGCGATCGGCGGCGCGCCCGCCGCCGTGCGGTACGACGTGCGGGAGGTCGAGGTCACGGTGCCCCTGGACGGGGCGACCGTCGGGGCACGCATCTCCCTGCCCGTGGGGGTCGAGGAGCCGGCTCCGGCCGTGCTGTTCGTCCACGGTGCGGGCACGGGCCGGTACCAGCGGGCGTTCCTCAAGCAGGCCCGGTCCCTCGCGGAGGCGGGGGTCGTCGCGATGGTGCCCGACAAGCGGCTCGACACGTACTCCACCGCGCACCGCGACTACGTGGCGATGGCCCGCGACTACCTGCACTCCTTCGAGCTCCTGCGGGACCGGCCCGAGGTGGACCCCGCGCGTGTCGTGGTGTACGCGGAGAGCGAGGGCGGGTGGATCGCGCCCGTGATGGCGGCCGAGGAGCCCGCGATGGCCGGTGTGGTGCTCGTGTCGTCGCCGGTCGTGCCCCCGCGCCAGCAGGCGGCCTTCGCCGTCGACGCCTACCTGCGCAACACCGGCGTCCCGCACGCGGTGTTCCGGGCCATCCCGCGGGCCGTGGGCATGTCGATGCCCGGCGGCGGGTTCGAGTACGCGGACTTCGACGTCGCGCCGTACCAGCAGCGCATGACCCAGCCGGTCCTGGTCGTCTACGGCACGGCGGACGCCTCCATGCCGATCGTCCAGGGGGCGCTGCAGGTCCGGGCGGACCTGGCGCAGGCGGGCAACGAGGACGTCACCGTCCGCTACTACGAGGGGGCGGACCACGGGATCCGCGTCGGCGGCTCGCCGACCGAGCCCTTCCTGCGGGACCTGGCCGGCTGGGTCCTGGGGCTCCCCGTGACCGGGGACACCCCGCCGCGCGTGGCCGGGGCGGAGCCCGAGCAGACCTACGTCGCCGGCCCGGTGCCGCAGCCCCGGTGGCTGCGCGACGGCGTCGCGCTGCTGGTGCTGGTGCTCGGTGCGCCGGTGCTGATGCTGGTGTGCGGGCTCGCGGTCGGTGTCGCACGCGTGGTGGAGCGCGGCAGGTCGCGCCGGGACCCCGCGGCGCCGGTCCGTCGCTTCGCCCCGGGGATCGCCGGCCGGCTGGTCGCGCTCGGCGGGGTGACGGTGGCGACGGTCGGCGCGATGGTCTGGTACCTGCTGGCCGTCGCACGCCTCGCGCTCGACTACGAGCGCAACGCCTGGGTCGTGCAGGGCGGGTGGATCGGGGTGCGCGTGCTGGGAGTCGGCGCCGTGCTCGCCGCCGTGCTCCTCGCGCACCGCGCCCACGACGCGCGCGAGGAGGGCGTGCCGGTCGCACCGGGCGTGGTGCGGCGTGTCGCGGCCTCCGGCGTCGTCGCGGCTTCCGCCGTCCTGCTGGTCGTCCTGGCCTACTGGGGTGTCTTCCAGCTCAACATCTGAGGGTGAACTGGGCGGACGGACGTGAACCGTTCGGCTCAGGTGAGGCACCATGTGCGCCGATGACTTCTCAGGTCGGGACGGGGTGGTGCAGTGCGAACGTCGTGGGGTTCGGCGACGGACCGAGGTCGGGTCCGTGAGGTGAACGAGGACGCGCTCCTCGCGTACCCCCCGGTGTTCCTCGTCGCCGACGGCATGGGTGGGCACGACGCGGGCGACCTCGCCAGCAGGATCGCGGTCGAGGAGTTCGCCCAGCTCGCGGGTCAGCCGTCCGCGTCGTCCGACGACGTGCACGCCTGCTTCGCGCGCACGTCGACGCGCATCCGCACGGAGTTCACGCGCGGGCGCCAGGGTGGGACGACCGTCTCCGGGGTCGCGGTGACGGAGCACGACGGCGGCTGGTACTGGCTCGTGTTCAACGTGGGGGACTCGCGCGTGTACCGCTGGTCGGACGCCGCGCTGACGCAGGTGAGCGTCGACCACTCGGTCGTGCAGGAGCTGCTGGACTCGGGCGACCTGTCGCCCGACGCCGCGCGCCGGCACCCCGAGCGCCACGTGCTGACCCGTGCCCTGGGGACGGGCGAGCCCCCCGAGCCGGACTACTGGCTGCTGCCCGCCGGTGCCGACGACCGGCTGCTGGTCTGCACCGACGGCCTGACGCGCGAGCTCGCGGACCACGAGATCGGGCGCGTCCTGGCGTCCGTCGACGACCCGCAGGAGGCAGCGGCGATGCTCGTGCAGGAGGCCCTCGAGCGCGGCGGGCGCGACAACGTGAGCGCGGTCGTCGTCGACGTCGCCACCGCCACCGCGCCCGAGCAGACCCACGCCACCGCGCCGCGCTCGGCGCCCGACCTCGGGCCGCACCTGTGGGACGAGATGCTCAACGGCGCCACCGTGCCCCGTCGGCCGGCGGCACGTCCCGACCCCTCGCTCGTCCCGCCCGCGACCGCGGCCGACCACGTCCAGGAGGACCCCGCATGACCGAGCGCGCGCACCACGAGTACCAGGACGGCCGGTGGACCGCCGTCGCCGGTGAGGGGTTCCTCGCTCTGGTGGAGCCCGGCGCGGCACGTCGCGTGGTGGACGGGCTGTGGCAGGTGGCGAGCGCCGGCGGCGACGTCCTGGGTGCCCTCGGCGTGGTGGCGGCCGACGGCTTCGCCGCCCTGCCCGGGTTCGCCGTGGTGCGCACCGACGACGACGGTGCCGTGCACGCCGTGCTGCGAGGGCCGCTGCGGCTGCGCCTGCACGGTGCCGACGGCGTGCAGGAGGTCGCCGCCGGCGAGGGTGCCGTGTGGACCGAGCACCGCGCGCTCGGCGTGGCGGGTCTGGAGGTCGTGGTCGACGCCGCCGTGCCGGGCACGGCGGACTGGTGGCCGTTCGTGGGTGGCGTCGTGCGGGCTGCGGGCCTGCGGTCGGGCAGGGTCGACGACCGTGCCCAGGAGGTCGTCGACGCGGTCGGGACCGCCACGCACGAGCAGCCCGTCGTGGCGGCCGCGCCGCCGCCCGAGGTGACGGCGGCCGCCCCGCCCACGCCGGTCGCGGAGCCGGAGCGGACCGAGCCGGAGCAGACCGAGCCGGAGCGGACCGGGCCGGAGCAGACCGAGCCGGTGGCGTCCGAGGTTCGGCACGTCGCGTCCGTGGACGTCGAGCCCGTGGACGTCGAGCCCGTGGACGTCGAGCCGGAGCGTGTGGAGGCGGAGCACGTCGAGCCGACGGCTGTGGAGGCCGAGCCCGTCGTGCTGGCCGCTGTGGAGCCGGAGCCCGTGGTGGAGCCGGAGCCCGTCGCGCCGGAGCCGGTGGTCGAGGTCGTGGAGCTCGAGGAGCCCGTGTCGGCGACGGACGGACCGACGGGGTGGTCGTCGTTCGACGCCTGGCCCGTCGCGCCGGCGCAGGAGCAGCCGCGGGAGCCCGAGCCGGAGCCGGCCGCCGAGATCCCGTGGTGGCCCCTGACGACCGCCGAGCCGGCGACGGCGACCGCGCTGGACGCGCCGCTCACGGCCGCGTCCGTCGGTGCCGCGACCTCGGGCTCCGAGGCCGGCCACGTCTCGCTGGTCTCCGGGCGGCCGGACGTCCTCGAGACGGCCGCCGACGACCACGACGGGATGACGATCCTGTCGAGCGACCTGGCGCGGCTGCGCGACCGCCTCCCGGCCTGGTCCCAGGACGGCGCGTCCGGACCGTTCCCGACGCCCGAGCCCGCACCGACGGCCGCGCGTCTCGTGCTGTCCACGGGCCTCGTCGTGACGCTCGACCGCGCCGTGCTCCTGGGGCGCGCGCCGCAGGTGGCCCGGGTCACCAACCGCGAGCTGCCCCGGCTCGTCACGGTGCCGAGCCCCAACCAGGACATCTCGCGCACGCACGCCGAGGTGCGGCTCGAGGGTGAGCACGTCGTCGTGACCGACCTCGACTCCACCAACGGCGTGCACGTGTCGCGCCGGGGTGAGGGCGTGCGGCGGCTGCACCCCGGTGAGCCGAGCGTCGTCGGCACGGACGAGGTGGTGGACCTGGGTGACGGTGTGACGTTCACGGTGGAGCGCACCGCGTGACCGCTCGCCGTGAGGCGTCCGCGCCGCCGGACCTGCCGGGCTACGAGTACGTGCGCGTGCTCGGGCTCGGGGGCTTCGCCGACGTCTTCCTGTACCGCCAGCACCTGCCGCGCCGCGACGTGGCGGTGAAGGTGCTGCTCGCGGGCAGCCTCGACGACGACGTGCGCCAGCGGTTCCAGACCGAGGCCAACCTCATGGCGCAGCTGTCGCACCACCCCTCGATCGTCACGATCCACCACGCCGCCATCGCGGCCGACGGACGCCCGTTCCTCGTCATGGAGTACTGCTCGCGCCCCGGCCTGGCCGAGCGGTACCGCGCCGAGCGGATGCCCGTGCCCGAGGTCCTGCGCATCGGCGTGCGGCTCGCGTCCGCGGTGGAGACCGCGCACCGCGCGGGCATCCTGCACCGCGACATCAAGCCCGCCAACGTGCTGACCACCGACTTCGGGTGGCCCGCGCTCACCGACTTCGGCATCGCGGCGACCACCGGTCCGGCCGCGCAGACCATCGGCATGTCGATCCCGTGGTCGCCGCCCGAGATGCTGGCCGAGCACCCCGGCGGGGACGAGCGCTCGGACGTCTACGCGCTCGCGGCGACGATCTACTCGCTGCTCGCCGGTCGCACCCCGTTCGAGCTGCCGGGCGGCAACAACAGCGCGCAGCAGCTCGTGGCGCGCATCGAGCGCTCGCCGCTGCCGCCGGTGGGACGCGACGACGTCCCGCAGCAGCTCCAGGCGGTGCTCGAGCGGGCGATGGCGAAGCACCCGTCGCGCCGGCACGCGTCGGCGGTCGCGGTCGCCCGCGCCCTGCAGGAGGTGGAGGCGGCGCTCCGGCTGCCGGTGACGCCGCTCGACCTCCCCGACGACCCGGGCGGCGCTGCCGGCGACACGCGGTCCGACGACGACGCGACCCGCCTGCGCGGCGTCGCGGTCCCCGGCGCGGCCATCGGCCGCCGTGTCGACGACGAGGACGCGACCCGTGCGCGCGCCGTCGTGGTGGGTCGCCCCACGCTCGTGCCTCCCGCTCCCGCACCGCCGGCGCCGCCGCCGGTCGGGGTCCCGGTCGGCCCGGAGCCGCGCCGGGGTGCCCGGGTGGCCGCTGCCGCGGCCGTGGTCGTGGTCGCCGCGGTGGGCACGGTCCTGGTGACCACACTCGGGGGTGCGGACCCCACCGGGCCGGTCGCGCCCACCGACAGCCTGGCCGCGCCGCAGACCGGTCCGGCGGCGGCCCCGGTGCCCGCACCGCACTCGCTCGCCGGCACGCGCGCGGCGGACGGGGCGGTGACGTTCACGTGGCAGAATCCGGACCCGCAGGACGGGGACAGGTACCTGTGGGGCGTGCTCGCCGTGACCGGTGAGCCCACCCTGGAGCTGGTGGACCAGGAGAGCGTCACCGTCCCCGCCGACCAGGGGACGGGTGAGGTGTGCATCCAGGTGTCCATCGTGCGGGCGGACCGCTCCGCGAGCGCGCGTCCCGCGCAGGGGTGCGCGCCGTGACGTGGTGGGACCCCCGCACGTGGCGCCGGCGCCCGGTGACCACGGTCGCGGCGGTCGTCACCGTGCCGGCCCTGGTGCTCACCCTCGCGCTGATGGACCGCGGCTTCCCGCTGGCGCGGGTGGACCTCAACGACGGCGGTGTGTGGCTGACCGCCACCGGCGAGCTGCGCGTGGGCAGGTACAACGTGCCGGTCGAGGAGCTCGACGGCGGGCTGGTGACGACCGGCAGCACGTTCGACGTGCATCAGGACGGCGGCTGGGTGCTGCTGAAGGAGCTGACGGCGGTCTCCGTCGTCGACCCCGCGAGCGTCGCGACGACGACGCAGCTGGCGACGGCGGACACCGAGGTGTCAATGGCGGCGGGCCGCGTCGCGTTCGTCGACCGCGTGGGCGACACCTGGGTGCGGCCGATGGGCGAGCTGGACCTGCTGGACCTCGGCGACGACGCCCCGGACCTGCAGCTCGGCGAGGGCGGCGCCGCCGTGGTCGCCCGCAGCGGGGCCGTCCTCGCCGTCGCACCGCAGGACGGTGCGGTGACGCTCGTGCCCGCGACGCAGCCGGTGGCGCCGCAGCGGCTGGGCGCTCTCGGCGAGGTGACGGTCAACGCGGTCACGGCCGTCGGTGACGAGCTCGTCGTGCTGTCGGGCTCCACGGTCCGCACGCTGGCGGGCGAGGTCACGGTCGACGACACCGACCTCGTGCTGCAGCAGCCGGGACCGGCCGCCCGCACGGTGCTCCTGTCGGGCACGTCGGCGCTGTGGGAGGTCCCCCTCGACGGCGGCGCGCCGCGACGGCACGACACCACCGGATCCGGCCGGCCGGCCGCACCCGTCCGCGTCGGGGACTGCGCCTACGCCGCGTGGGCCTCGGCCGTCGGCTCCTCGCTGCGACTCTGCGACGGCAAGGACCCCGTCGTCGAGGACCTCGAGACCATGACCGCGGCCGACCGGCTCGAGTTCCGGGTGAACCGCGGGTTCGTGGTGCTCAACGAGACCGTCGGGGGACGCGTGTGGCTGCCGCAGGAGGACACCGCGGTCCGCGTCCCGGACTGGGCGGACATCGTCCCGGAGGACGAGCCCGAGGAGTCCGAGGAGGACTCCGAGACCGGCGACGTCACCCAGGAGCCCGTGACGGAGTGCAGCGAGCAGAGCGCGCCGCCCGTCGCCGTGGACGACGAGTACGGCGTCCGGGCCGGGCGCACGCGCGTCCTGCCGGTCATCGACAACGACTCGTCGTCCGACTGCGGCATCCTCGTGATCTCCGTGCTCGACGCGCTGCCCCCCGACTTCGGCACGGTCGAGCGGATCCGCGGCGGGCGCGCGCTGCAGGTGCACGTCCTCGAGGGGGCCACCGGGACGGCGGAGCTGCGGTACACGGTCACCGACGGCCGCGGCCTCAACGCACCCGCGACGGCCACCGTGCGCCTCACCGTCAGCGACGGCGACGCGCCGCCGGAGCAGGTGCGCACGTCCACCCTCACGGTCGAGACCGGTGGCCGGCTCGTGCACGGCGTGCTCGCCGACTTCACGGACCCCGACGGTGACGACCTGCTGCTCGTGGGTGCCACCGCGGACCCGGCGGCCGGCACGGCCCGGTTCCGCCAGGACGGCGTGCTGACGTTCGCCGCGGACGGGGGCGCGCTCGGACGCACGACGGTGGCCGTGCAGGTCTCCGACGGCACGAACGTCGTCGAGGGCCAGGTGGCGGTCGACGTCCGCGCCGCCGGCTCGGTGCCGCCGCAGATCGACCCCGTGCACGTCGTGACGTACGTGGGGCAGGAGGTCGAGGTGCGCCCGCTCGACGCGGTGCGCTCCGCGTCGGCCGACCCGCCGCGCCTCGCCGCCGTGTCCGACACGGTCGGCGCGACGATCGTGCCGGACCTGCAGGCGGGCACGTTCGTGTTCAAGGCTCCCCGGGCCCAGTCGTACTACGTCACGTTCGTCGTCTCGGCGGGGCCCCAGCAGGCGACCGGGATCGCCCGGGTCGACGTGCGCGAGTGGCCGGAGCAGGCGCAGCCGCCCGTGGCGGTCCGTGACCTGGCCCTGCTGCCCGCGGGCGGCGAGGTCACGATCGACCCGTTGGCGAACGACGAGGACCCTGCCGACAACGTGCTGGTCCTGCAGTCCGTCACGGTCCCGGAGGGCTCCGGCCTGCAGGTAGCGGTGCTCGAGCACCGCTACGTGCAGATCCGGGCCGGGCGCACGCCCGACGGTCCGGTCGTCCTGGGGTACGACGTGTCCAACGGCTCGGCCACCGCCCGCGGCGAGATCGTCGTGCAGCCCGTGCCGCCGTCCGCCTCCTCCCAGCCGCCGGTGGTGCCGAACGTCGAGGCCACGGTGCGGGCCGGCGGCGTGGTGACGATCCCGGTGCTCGAGGGTGCGTCGGACCCCGACGGCGACCGGCTGACGGTGCTGCGCGAGCTGCCCGAGCCGCTCGCCGCGGGTGACGGACTGCTCTTCGTGTCCGGCGACGTGCTGCGGTACCAGGCGCCCGACCGGGCGCTCACCGCGCGGGCGACCTTCGCGGTGCAGGACACCGCGGGCAACGTGACCGCCGCCACCGTCACCGTCCGGGTGCACGAGTCGGACCCCGCGACCAAGTCCCCGCCGCGCCCCAAGGACGTCGACGCGCGGGTGTTCGACGGTGACAGGGTCCGCATCCCCGTGCCGCTGGTGGGCATCGACGACGACGGCGACGGCGTGACGCTGCTCGGGCAGGCGTCGGCACCGTCGCTGGGCCGGGTGGTCGAGGTCGGTCCCGACTGGATCGAGTACGAGGCGGACCCGGACTCGCGGGGGACCGACACGTTCACGTACGCCGTCGAGGACTGGGTCGGGCAGCGGGCCGTGGCCCGCGTGCGCGTCGGCATCGCGCCCCGTCCGTCCGGCGTGTCGGAGGTCGTCGCCGTGGACGACGCGGTGACGCTGCGCCCCGGGCAGCGGGTCGAGGTGCGCGTCCTGGCCAACGACATCGACTCGACGAGCCGCGAGCTGCGGCTGGAGTCGATCGAGCCGCCGGAGGGCGTGGTCGCCGAGATCCAGGGGCGACGGATCGTGGTCACCGCGCCGTCGACCCCGGGTGTGGTGCCGATCCCGTACCTCGTGACCAACGACGGCGGCGGGCGCGACTACGGCGTGCTCACGGTCACGGTGACCGACGACGCCCCCGTCCTGCCGCCCGTGGCGCGCGACGTCCTCGTGCCCGCCATCGACACGCTCGGCCGGACCGAGGTCTCCGTGGACGTCCTGGCCGTGGCGCAGAACCCGTCCGGTCCGCTGTCCGACCTCGAGGTGTCGGTGCCCTCGTCGCACGCGGACGTCGCGCGGGTCACCGCCGACGGCGACGTGGTGGTCACGCTCGTGGACCACGCGCAGAACGTGCCGTACCGGCTGGTCAACCGCACGTCGCCGGACGCCGACGCGTACGCGTTCATCACGGTGCCCGCCCTCGGGTTCTTCCCGCCGCAGCTGCGCCCGCGCGCGCCCGAGCTGCGCGTGGCGAGCGGTGAGCAGCTGGTGATCCCGCTCGCCGAGCACGTCCAGGTCGCACCCGGCCGCGAGCCCACCATCGCCGACCCCACCCAGGTCACGGCGCCCCGCTCGGACGGCGCCGAGCTCGTGCAGGACGCCGGCACGCTGGTGTTCAGGTCGGCGCCCGGCTACGCGGGGCCGGCGTCGATCTCCGTCCCGGTGACCGACCGCACCGGACCGACGGACGCGACCGCGCGCACGACCCTGCTGACCCTGCAGATCACCGTCTACGCGGTCGACGACCACCCGCCGACGTTCGACGGTGCCACCATCGAGGTGGAGCCGGGGGAGGCCGCGAAGCGGGTCGAGCTGCTGGCGCTGACGCGCGGGCCCGAGCAGGCCGAGGGCTCGGCGAGCCCCGCGGACCGCTACGGCTACCGGATGGTCTCCGGGACGCCCGCGGGCTTCGCCGTGTCCCTCGTCGGCTCGCAGCTGCAGGTGTCCGCCGACACGGACACGCCCAAGGGCACCACCGGCCGGCTCGAGCTCCAGGTGACGTACGGGCGCAGCGGCGTCCTGGACGTGGCCGTGGACCTGCGGGTCGTCGCGAGCACGCGCCGGACCGCGACGGTGCAGAACTTCGTCGTCGACGACGGGGCACAGGGCCGGGACAGCACCGTGCGGGTGCTCGAGAACGCCGTGAACCCGTTCCCGGAGAAGGGTCCGCTGACGGTCGTCGGTGCCGTCGTCGAGACCGCGGGTGCCGGGACGGCCGGCGCCTCGGCGGACTCGGTGACGATCCGGCCCGACAGCGACTTCATCGGGCAGATGGTGGTGCGGTTCCGGGTGCGCGACGTGACCGGCGACCCCGGCCGCGAGGTCGAGGGCCGCATCACGGTCCGCGTCAGCGGGGTCCCGCTGGCACCCGTGCCACCGCGCATCGGGGAGATCCGGGACCGGACCGTGGTGCTGTCGTGGACCGCGCCCGACAACCGGGGCGAGCCGATCACGGAGTACCGCGTGACCGCGTCCCCGGGCGGGATCACCCGCAGCTGCGTCAGCACCACCTGCACCGTCGACGGGCTGACGAACGACGTCGAGTACACGTTCACGGTGGCTGCGCGCAACCGCATCGGGTGGTCGGAGGAGTCGCCGGCCTCGGCGCCCGCGCGGCCCGACGCCGTGCCCGAGGTCCCCGCCGCGCCGCGCCTCGTCTTCGGCGACCAGTCCGTCACCGCGACCTGGGAGGCCCCGGCCTCGGTCGGGTCCGCCGTCTCGAGCTACACCCTCGAGATCAGCCCGGCGCCCGAGTCGGGCCCCGTGAGCCGCACGACGACCGCGACGTCGTACACGTTCGACCGGCTGCGCAACGGCGTCGCGTACGCCGTGCGCGTGCGTGCCCACAACAAGGCGCCCGAGCCGAGCGGGTGGAGCATGTGGTCGGCGACGGAGGTCCCGGCCGGTGTGCCGGACGCGCCGGATGGTCTGGTCGCCACGCGCGAGAACACGCCGCTGGGCGGGCAGATCTCCGTGGCGTGGGGTGACACCCGGCCCAACGGCGACGCGATCCAGGGCTACCAGCTGGTCATCAGCGGCGGGTCGGGGGGTGGCACGTTCGCCCTGTCCGCCGACGCGCGCTCCTACCCGTTCGTCGGTGCGGCGAACGGCGTGGAGTACACGTTCGAGCTCCGGGCCCGCAACAAGGCGGGCCTCGGTGCGCCGGCCGTCGCACGTTCGATGACGTTCGGCGTGCCGGAGGGTGTGACGGGCGTCGTCGCGCGGGGCGCCGTCGGTGGCGACCCGGGCAACGGGTCCGTCGACGTCACCTGGTCCCGTGCCGGCGACCGCGGGTCGCCGGTCACGGACTACCGGGTCAAGGTCACCGTGAACGGGAACGTGAGCGAGAGCTCTGTGGGGACCGGCACATCGACCTCGGTGTCCGGCCTGCGCGGTGGTGACCCCGTCACTATCCAGGTCCAGGCCTGCAACGCCGCCGGGTGCGGTGACTGGAGCGCGGCGGTCCGCGCCGACCCGACACCGGTCACGCGCCCGACCGGTGTCAGCGGGCTGGGCGAGCCGGTGCCCGCGTGGAACGGCGACCGCCAGGTCACGTCGGTCAGCGCCTCGTGGACGGCCGTCACGTGGGGCGGCAGCGACGGCTCCTACCGCGTCGAGTTCTACGTCGACGACCGCCTCACCGAGACGCAGACGGTGACGGGCACCAGCGCAGCCTCGTCGGCGGGCATGCCCTCGTTCAACATCGTCAACCGCCGGGCCACCTTCCGGGTCGTCGTCACACCCGTCAACCGCGCCGGGGAGGGCGGGCGTGCGGCGAGCGAGGTGCGCGTCACGCGTGCCAGCGCGCCGGACGACGTCCGTGGCGGGTTCGGCCTGACCGTCGCCGCCGACGGCTCCACGGTGAGCGCGACCTGGTCACCGCCCGACGACGGTGGCGCCGGCATCATCGGCTACGACGTGGAGGTGGCCGTGAACGGCACGTGGCGGTCCCTCGGGCGCGTCGCGCAGGCGTCGCTGCAGGGTGCCGTGCTGCAGACGCCCGCACCCGCGGACTCCCGCGTCAGTGTCCGCGTCAAGGCCGTGAACGAGATCGGGTCGTCGTCGCGGTGGGGCGAGTCCCAGCAGGTCACCGTCCCCGCCGCCCCCGCCCCGCCCGATCCCGGGGACGGCGGATGAGCCGCCGACCGTCCCGTCCGCACGCCACCCCCGACTGGAGCCTGAGCACATGACCCCCGAGCAGACCACCTGGTTCGCCGAGACGTTCGACGCCCTCGTGGCCAACGTGGGGCAGGCGCTCCTCGGCAAGGAGGAGACGGTCCGCCTCGTCCTGACGGCCATGCTGGCCGACGGGCACGTGCTGCTCGAGGACGCGCCGGGCACGGGCAAGACGTCGCTCGCCAAGGCGATCTCGGCGACGGTGCAGGGGTCGCACCACCGGATCCAGTTCACGCCGGACCTGCTGCCGTCCGACGTCACGGGCGTGACGATCTACGACCAGTCCACGCAGCGGTTCGAGTTCCACCCGGGACCGATCTTCGCGTCCGTCGTGCTCGCGGACGAGATCAACCGCGCCTCGCCCAAGACCCAGGCTGCGCTGCTGGAGGTCATGGAGGAGGCCAACGTGACCGTCGACGGCGTCACCCACCCGGTCGGGCGGCCGTTCATGGTGATCGCCACGCAGAACCCGATCGAGCAGGCGGGCACGTACCGGCTGCCCGAGGCGCAGCTCGACCGGTTCCTGCTCAAGACCTCGCTCGGCTACCCCGACCGCGCCGCGGCGGTCGAGATCCTGGCCGGCGCCAAGGACCGGACCGCTGCCCTGCGCCCGCGCATCACGACGCAGGCCGTGGGCACCATGGCCGACCTCGCCCTCACGGTGCACGTCGACGACGTCGTGCTCGACTACATCGCGCGGCTCCTCGAGGCGACCCGGGACGACCCGCAGACCGCGCTCGGCGCGAGCGTGCGCGGCGGCCTCGCCCTCGTGCGGTGCTCCAAGGTGCGCGCCGCGGCGGACGGGCGCGACTACGTCCTGCCCGACGACGTCAAGGTGCTCGCCCAGGCCGTCCTCGCGCACCGCCTCATGCTGGACTCCGAGGCGGAGTTCGCGGGCGTGACGGCCACGGAGGTGGTGGGCCGCGTCCTGGAGCAGGTCGCACCGCCCGCGCTGCGGCAGGGCTGAGGCGTGGGTCTGCGGGTCGCACCCCTCGGCTGGGGGGTGACCGTCCTGGCGCTCGGCGCCCTGGTGGCCGGGCGCCTGCTGGGGTGGGGTGAGCTCGCCGCCGTCGGGGTGGCGCTGCTCGGCGTCGTCGTGGCGTCCCTGCTGATGACGGTGGGCCGCACGCGGTACGCCGTGGTGCTGGACCTGGCCGACAACCGGGTGCGGATCGGGCAGCGCGCCGTGGGTCGCGTCGACGTGCGCAACGCCGCGCGGCGGCGGTCCCTGCCCTCGCAGGTCGACCTGCCGGTGGGGGAGCGTGTCGTCGAGCTGGCCGTCCCGAGCCTGCCCCCGGGCGGCGCGCACGACGACCTGTTCGCGGTGCCGACGGACCGACGGGCGGTCATCGTCGTCGGGCCCGTGGTGTCGCGGCGCGGCGACCCGCTGGGGCTGCTGCAGCGCCGGCTGCGCTGGACCGAGCCGGCCGAGCTGTTCGTCCACCCGGAGGTCGTGGCGCTGGGCGGGGCCAACGCGGGGCTGCTGCGCGACCTGGAGGGCCAGGCGACGCGCGACCTGTCCGACTCGGACCTGAACTTCCACGCGCTGCGCGACTACGTGGCCGGTGACGACCGGCGCTACATCCACTGGCGCACCACCGCCCGTCGCGGCGCGCTCATGGTCAAGCAGTTCGAGGACACCCGCCGCACGCTGACGTCGATCGCGCTGGCGACGGCGACCACCGACTACGCGCACCCCGACGAGCTCGAGCTCGCGGTCTCGGTGGCCGCGTCGATCGCCGTGCAGGCGATCCGCGACGAGCGTGACGTCGAGGTGCTCGCCGGCCCGGGACGGCTGCGCACCGCCACCCCGCCGTTGCTGCTCGACGACTGCTCGCGGCTGTCGTGGTCGCCGGCCGGGGCCGGTGCCGTGCTGCTCGGCCGGCGGGTCGTGCGCGAGACGCCCGACGCCTCCGTCGCGTTCCTCGTCACCGGCGGGACGCCCACGGACGCCGAACTGCGGCTCGGGGCCCGCGCACTGCCGGCGGGAACCCGCGCGGTCGTCGTGCGGTGCGCCCTGGGCCAGGAGGTCGCCGTGCGCACCCAGGGCACGCTGACGCTGGCCACCGTGGGCGAGCTCGCCGACCTGCCGCGCGCGCTGCGTCGGGTGGTCGGATGAGCCGCCACGGAGGACCGCGATGAGGCCCGGGCAGCGGATCGGGGTCCGGGAGCCCGCCGACGCCGTCCGCGACGTGCTCGTGCTGACCGTCGCGACCGCCCTCGCCCTGACGCCCCTGCTGCCGGCCTACGGCTCGTCCGCGGTGCTCCCGGCGCTCGTCGGCGGGGTCGTCCTGGGTGCGACGGTGACGGTCGTCGGTGCCCTGCGTCGGTGGTCCGCGGTCGTCGTGGTCGCCGCGCTGGTCGGTGCGTACGCGCTCGCGGGCGGCGCCCTGGCGGCCCCGACGACGACGGTCGGCGGGGTCGTGCCCACGCCGACGACGGTGCTGGCGCTCGCCCGGGGCGCCGCGTCGACCTGGAAGCAGGTGCTCACGCTGCAGCCCCCGGTGGGCGCCGGCGGCACGCTGCTCGTCGCGGCCTACCTGCTGGCGCTCGTCGGCACCGCGGCCGCCCTCGCCCTGACGCTGCGCGTGCGACGGCCGGCGGTCGCGGCCCTCGCCGCTCTGGTGCCCGTGCTCGTGCTCGTCGGCGCGATCGTGCTGGGTACCCGCCAGCCGCCCGTCCCGCCCGCCGTGGCGGGTACCGCGCTGGCCGTGCTGGGGCTGACGTGGGCGTCGTGGCGGACCGGCCGGTGGCGGCCGCGACGTGTCGTCGCCACGGGCGCGCTGGCGGCCGTCGCGCTGACCGGGGGACTGCTCGGGGGGCCCCTCGTGGTCGCGGACGAGCCGCGCGTCGTCGTCCGCGACGAGATCGTGCCGCCGTTCGACCCCCGCGACTACCCGAGCCCGCTCGCCGCGTTCCGGCGCCTCGTCAAGCTCGACGAGACCGTGCTGCTGACCGTGGACGGGCTGCCCGAGGGGGCGCGTGTCCGGCTGGCCACGTTCGACCGGTACGACGGCGTGGTCTTCAACGTGGCGGGTGACGGGACCGCGCAGGCGTCCGGTGAGTTCCGGCGCGTCGGGGACCGGATCGAGGTGCCGGTCGACGGTGAGCGCGCGCGCGTCGAGGTGACCGTCGGGGCGCTGCAGGGGGTGTGGCTGCCGACCGTCGGGTACGCCGCTGCGATCGACCTGGGGCGCGCCACGGGGGACCTGCGGTACAACGACGCGACCGGCGGGGCCGTGGTCACCTCGGGCCTGCGCGAGGGGATGACCTACGCGCTGGACGTCGTCGTGCCGCCGGTGCCCGGTGCGGACGACATCGGCGACGCCGGTGCCGGCCCGGTCGTGCAGCCCGCCTCGCGGGACGTGCAGGCGGTCTCCGTGGCCGCGACGGACATCGCGCGCGACGCCGGCACCGCCGTGCAGATCACCGAGGCCATCGCCGTGCACCTCGCGGAGCAGGGCTACTTCAGCCACGGCATCACCGACGCGGGCGACCACCCGTCGCTCTCGGGGCACGGGGCGGCACGCCTGGCCGACCTGGTGGCCGGCGACCTCATGGTGGGCGACGGCGAGCAGTACGCCGCGGCCGCGGCGCTGATGATCCACGAGATGGGCCTGCCGGCCCGCGTCGTCCTGGGGTTCGTGCCGGGGTCGGGCGACGACGACGGCGAGGGCGTGGCGCCGACGGACGAGGACGGCGCCGTCGAGATCCGCGGGCGCGACGTCCAGGCGTGGGTCGAGGTCGCGTTCGCCGGTCACGGCTGGGTGCCGTTCGACGTGACGCCGCCGCGCTCGCGCACACCGGAGCAGGAGCAGGAGGAGACGGACACCGACCCGCAGCCGCAGGTCGTCCAGCCCCCCGCGCTCCCGCCCGACCGTGTCACGCCGCCCGACGACGACACCGAGCAGCCGCAGACGGAGGACCCCGCGCAGGACGACTCCGGGCTGGCCGTGTGGCTGCGCGTCGCGGCGTGGGTCGGCATCGGGCTCGGTGGGGTGCTGCTCCTGCTGTCGCCCGTGCTGGTGGTGCTCGCGCTGAAGTGGCGCCGCCGTCGTCGCCGTCGTCGCGCCGCGGACCCCGTGCGCCGGGTCGCCGGCGGCTGGGACGAGGTCGTCGACGCGGCGCGCGACATGGGAGGCGCCCCGCCGCCCGCCGCGACACGCCGCGAGGCGGCGCGCGCCTGGGCGCTCTCGCTCATGGCCGGGCACCCCGCGGTGGCGGCGCGCGTCGAGGCGCTCGCGCGGCGGGCCGACCGGGCGGTGTTCGCCGCCGGCACGCCGGAGCGCTCGGAGATCGAGGCCTACTGGGCGGACGTCGACGCCGCGGTCGCCGAGCTGCGCCGCACGCTCCCGTGGCGCGGGCGCGTGCGCTCGCAGGCGTCCCTCGCCTCGTTGCGCGCGGCCGGGGGCCGGCAGTCCCGCGGCCCCCGCACGCCACGGGGGGTCGACGGCCGGCCGGCGGAGGTCCCCGCCGGTGGCCGTGGGGCGGGTGGCCGTGCGTCGGCGCCGCCCGGCACCACGCGCCGCGCCACCCGTCACGGCCGTTCCCGCCGCACCCGCCGAGCCCGAGGTGAACGATGAGCCCCCGCCCTGCCCCCGCCGTCGACGACCGTCCCGCCGGCCTCGGCCGGAGGTTCCTCGCGGTCCTGGTGGACCAGGTGCTCGTCCTGGTGCTGGGCGGTGGTGCCGTGCTGGTCGCCGTGGTGCGCGCCGCGGCGACGCTGCAGGACGGCGGCGCGGTGCCGGACGGGCAGGTGGCGCCGCCCGCCGTCGCACCCGCGCTGGTGGTGACCGGTGCCGTGCTGGCGCTGGTCGTGACCGTGGTGCAGTGGCTGCTGCACGGCCGCCACGGCTGGACGCTGGGGCGCCGGCTGCTGGGCGTGCGCACGGTCGACGCGCACAGCCGACGGCCGATCGGCGCGGGCCGCGTGCTCGTGCGGGGGCTCGTCGTCGCCGCCGGCTCCCTGGTGCTCGGGATCGGCCAGTTCGTCGTGCTGCTCTCCCCGCTGCTGGACCGGACCGGCCGTGGCCGGGGCTGGCACGACCGGGCGGTGGGCGCGGAGGTGCTGCGCGCCGCCCCGGGCGGTGCGCACGTGGCGGGCGGCCGGAGCGTCCCGGCGCCGGCCGCGGCGCGCTCGGCCCGCCCGGTGTCCGCGACGCCCGACCGTGGCGGTGAGGTGCCGCGCCCGCACGGCGTGCCGGCAGCCTTCCGGGACGCGGGCGCGCGTGGCGGCGTCCCGGCCGCGCCGGACGCCGTCGCGGGACCGACCGCTCCGGCTCCGCCGTCCGGGGGCCTCGTGCTCGCCCCGCTGCACCCGACGCGCTCGGCGCCCGACCTCGACACCCGGGCGATCCCGGCGGTGCGGTCCGCCCCCGCCCCCACCCTCGCCTTCGGCCTGGCGCCCGAGCTCGAGCTGACGCGCCCGGCGCCGCCGCGCACCGACGTGGTCCCGGAGCCGCGGCCGGGGACGTCGACCGGCCTGCGGATCGCGCTCGACGACGGCCGCCGGGTCACGGTCGAGCGCCTCGCGCTGGTCGGGCGCAACCCGTCACCGGGTCCGGGGCTGCAGGTGGTGCGCGTCGTCGACCCGTCGCGCTCCGTCTCCAAGACCCACCTGCAGCTCGCCGTCGACGCGTCCGGCGGCGCCTGGGTCGTCGACCGGGGCTCCACCAACGGCACCCTGGTGACGCTGCCGGACGGCGGGCAGGTGGTGTGCCCCGTCGACCACCCCGTGCGGCTGCGGCAGGGGGCCGTCGTGGTGTTCGGCGACATGTCGCTGCGCGTCGTGGCGATGCCGCCGGCGGCGGCCCGCGTCTAGGGCGTGTCTCCCATGTCTGCCGTGAGGCTCGCGGGGGTGTGTGAGGGTGACGGCGTCTTCGCGGTATCGGGTGCTCTCTGACGAGCAGTGGGCTCGCACACGGCGCGGAGCAGGCGGCGGACGGCCACGCGGACTCGACACGAACGCCTACCGCGGCCGCGACGTCGTCGAGCGCGACTTCGCCCTGACCAAGCAGTGGCGCGGCCTGGCCACCCGCTACGACAAGCTCGCCATGACCTACCGCGCCGCAGTCATCCTCGCCGCCTGCATCACCTGGTCACGGGTAGAGCCGGTCGCGCTACAGCTCACGAATGTGGAGCAGGCTGCGCAGATTCACCTTCCGTCTGATGTGGGCTCGCTCAGCGCCGTCGACGACGACGGCCGCTCCTAGCCACGTCGCCCCGCTGAGCTCGACCAGAGCATGCGCAGCCTCGACCTGAGCACCCGTCGCGACCCAGTCGTCGACGAAGAGCACCCGCTCTCCGGAGCTCAGCAGCGCCCGGCGCGCCCCTAGCCGAAGGTGCCGGTCGCGGTAGTCCGGCGGCGTCGTGACCTGCCACCACGCGTCCGAGTCGGCCGCCGAGGGGTGGTTCTTCAACAGCTCCACGAACCCGACACCAAGATGGATCGCCACCAGAGGCCCGAGGAGCGAACCTCGGGACTGAGGTCCGGCGATCACGGTCGGCGACACGTCCGAGAACAGACCGGCCAGCGCCGGGCCGAGCTGCGCCAGCAGCTCCGCATCCCGCCACCACCCCGTCATATCGGCACGGAAGTTCGGGTCCGTCCGATCACCCAGCCAACGAAACCGCTCCTGCAAGCGCTCCTGGATCACGACTGATCCTAGAAGCGGTCGAGCTCCTCATGTGTGCTCCACGCTCAGATGGGAGACACGCCCTAGCCGGCCCGGTCCGGCCCGGGCCGGTCCGGTCGGTCGTCGGCCGCGCCCACCAGGGCGTCGAGGGCGTCCAGGACCCGCGCCAGGCCGAAGCGCCACGCGTGCTCCGCGCTGGCGGGCCCGGCCATCGCCTCGCCCGCGACCGCACCGACCCGCCGCGCCAGGGCGTACCGGTCGCCGACGTACGTGGCGAGCCGGTCCGCCCACCGGGCCCACACGGCCGCGGTGGCACCTGCCGGCGGGTCCGTGCGTCGGGCGCGCGCGGACGCCCGCACGAAGTCGGCGACGAACGCCGCGGCCGCGTCGCGGTCCAGGTCGTCCAGCCCGGTGCCGTCGAACGCGTGCAGCCGGTGGTCGTAGGCGGCGACGGTGCCGGGGCCGAACGCGGTCCGCTGGTCGTCGACGTCGAGGAGCCACGGGTGCCGCCCGTACGTCGCGAGGTCGGCCTCCGCGACGGCGGTGACCCGTGCGCGCCAGCCCGTGTCCGGGTGCGCCGCGCGGTGCTGCCGGGCGTGCACGGCGTCGACCATCAGCACCAGCAGGTCGTCGCGGGCGCCGACGTGCGAGTACACGGCGTTCGGGGCGACGCCCAGCCGCGCGGCGAGCCGGCGCACCGTCACCGCGCCGACGCCCTCGGCGTCGGCCAGCGCGACGGCCGCGTCGACCACCTGGGAGGTGGTGACCCGGGACCGCGGCCCCCGGCTGCCCGCGCGGGGCGCGGCGGGGTGGTCGCGCCACAACAGGTCGAGCAGCTCGCGTGCCACGCACCCTCCGGGAACACCCGCGCGGACAGATACCTTGTACGGTGAACAAGGTAGCCGACCCGGGCCGCGACCCGGCCGCGACCCCGTGAGGAGAACCGTGCACATCACCGGATCCGCCCTGTCCCTGACCGTGGACGACGTCGAGGCGTCGGCCGACTTCGCGCGCCGGCACTTCGGGTTCACCGACGCGATGTCGGCCGACGGGTTCGTCGCGATCACCCACCCGGACCTGGGCTGGAACATCACCCTGCTGCGCACCGGCCTGCCCTCGTTCCGGCCCGAGCGGATCGCCGGACCCTCCGGGCAGGGCCTGCTGATCGTGTTCGTCGTGGACGACGTCGACGCCGAGTTCGCCCGCGTCGCGGCCGCCGGCGCCGAGGTCGTCACGCCGCCCGAGACGGAGCCGTGGGGCGAGCGCTACTGCCAGGTCGCCGACCCGAACGGGATCGTCTGGCAGCTCGTCACGTGGGTGTGACGGTCCGCCCCTCGTGCATGGCCCCCGTGGCCTAGTCTCGGCCCATGGGTGCCATGCGCCCGGCCTCGCGGATGCGGCCGGTCGAGCTGGTCGACGACGCGGACGACCGTGGTCCGCCGGCCGGTGGGTCGTCGCTGCACGGCGGCGGCCCGGGCGCGGCCGGTCCCGGGGACCCGCCGACCGGCACCGGGCCGCAGCCCCCGGGACGGCGCTGGTGGCCCTGGGCCCTCGGGGCCCTGGTCGCGGTGGTCGCCGCCGGAGCGCTCGCGACCGCGGCGACCGAGCGGGCCGCGACCGCACGCGCGGACGCCTTCGCCCGGTTCGAGGGCGTCGTCCGCCCGCTCGACGAGGCCCCCGTGGTCCGCTGGCGCACGGGGGCCGACGGGCCGACACCGGTCATGACCTCCGGCGGGGCGATCGTGACCGTGTCCGACGACGAGGGGCCCTGGGTCGTGCGCTCCTCGGACCCCGCGACGGGGGACCTGCGGTGGCGTGCCGAGGTGACCGAGACGCCCGGCGCGGGGTTCGAGTCCGTCGCCGTGGCCTGCGCGGGTGACCCCGACCCGACCGCCCTGCTGCTGTGCCTGTGGAACGAGCCGAACGTCGTGTACGGCAGTGCGGGGGAGTCGACGCCGTACGTCCCGCCCACGCACGTCCTCGCCCTGGCACCGGACGACGGCACGCGGCGCGGCACCTGGGAGGTGACGGGCCCGCTGCTCGGGGCCCTGCGCCACGAGGACGATCTCGTCGTGGCGACCGCCCTGCCCGACCGGCGGGTGCTCGTCGAGCGTCGCGCCGGCGCCGACGGCACGGTGCGCTGGTCCTGGACCTCGCCCGGCCCGCTGGTCGACGACGGCGGCGTGCGTGCCGCACCCGACCTGCGGCTCGCGGGCGACGTCGTCGCGCTGGTGGCCGTCTCGACCGTCCTGTTCGACGTCGACGACGGCCGGGTGCTCGAGGACGGCCCCCCGGGGCGGCAGATCCTCGTCAGCGCACTGCCCGACGGCGGCTTCGCGACCTGGACCTCCGGCCTCGCGGGGCAGCTGCGGGACGCGGACGGCGCGGTGCGGGCGAGCGCTCCCGGGCTGCCCGCGTCCCCCGTGGGGGACCGCTCGGTCGACGCGCTGCTGGTCGACGCGGGCAGCCGGGTCCTCGGCGTGCGGCCGACCGACGGCACCACCATCTGGTCGCTGCCGACCTCGATGTCGCCCGTGGCCGTGGCCGACGGGGTGGTCGTGCTCGCCGGGGAGGCTTCCGTGGGGGCCGCCGACGGTGCCGACGGGCGGCTGCTGTGGGAGCGGGACCTGGTCGTCGCGCCGAGGTCGTCGCCCCTGACGGACGCGCTGCACGTGCTGGTCGCCGAGCACGAGGGCCCGGACAGCACGACGCTGGTGGCCCGTGGGCTGCGCGACGGCGTCGAGGCGTGGCGGGTGGTGCTGCCCGACGGGGTGCGCGCGGTGACGGCGGCCGGTGGGCACGTGGTGGCGCGCACCGCGTCCGAGGTGCTCGTGCTGGGCTGACGCTCGGTGCCGGACCTGATGGACCGGACGGACCGGTCGGACCCAGCGGCTCGGGTCGGGAGCCGACGGCGGGACGGGTTGCGGACCGGGGCGCCCCCGGGGGTAGGGTCGTCCCGTGCGCGCACGCTCGCTGCTTCTTCGTCGCCGCGACGGGGCCCTCTAGGCCGGCTCCTCGTCGCGGTGTGTGTCGTGCCCGGCTGACAGCCCGCCGAGACCCGCGATGAAGGACCACCCCATGAGCAGCCAGAGCCCCGCCGTGCCGATGCCCACCGCGGCCGTCGCACCGGCCCCCGCCGCCGGGCGCAACCCGCAGCAGCCCTCGGGCATGCCGGCGCACCGGTACCGCCCGTTCCACGAGCAGATCCGCGTCGATCTCCCCGACCGGACGTGGCCCGACAACCGGATCACCCGCGCACCGCGCTGGTGCGCCGTCGACCTGCGCGACGGCAACCAGGCGCTCATCGAGCCGATGAACCCCGCGCGCAAGCTCGAGATGTTCGAGCTGCTGGTGGACATGGGCTTCAAGGAGATCGAGGTCGGGTTCCCCTCGGCGTCGCAGACCGACTACGACTTCGTGCGGATGCTCATCGAGGAGGGGCGCATCCCGGACGACGTCGTCATCCAGGTGCTCACCCAGGCGCGCGAGCACCTCATCGAGCGCACGTACGAGGCCATCGCCGGTGCCAAGCAGGCGATCGTGCACCTGTACAACTCCACGTCGGTGCTGCAGCGCGAGGTCGTGTTCCGCAGCGACGAGGACGGCATCGCCGACATCGCCGTGTCGGGTGCACGGTTCTGCCGCAAGTACGAGGAGCTGATCCCGGACACCGAGGTGCTGTACGAGTACAGCCCCGAGTCGTACACCGGCACCGAGCTGGAGTACGCGGTGCGTGTGTGCAACGCGGTCCTCGACGTGCTGGAGCCCACGCCGGACCGGCCGGTCATCATCAACCTGCCCGCCACGGTCGAGATGGCCACGCCGAACGTGTACGCCGACTCGATCGAGTGGATGAGCCGGCACCTGCACCACCGCGAGTCGGTCGTGCTCTCGCTGCACCCGCACAACGACCGCGGCACGGCCGTGGCCGCCGCCGAGCTGGGCTACCTGGCCGGCGCGGACCGCATCGAGGGCTGCCTGTTCGGCAACGGCGAGCGCACGGGCAACGTCGACCTCGTCACCCTCGGCATGAACCTCTTCAGCCAGGGGATCGACCCGCAGATCGACTTCTCCGACATCGACCGGATCCGCCGCACCGTCGAGCGCTGCAACCAGATGCCGGTCGCCGAGCGGCACCCGTACGGCGGGGACCTGGTCTTCACGGCCTTCTCGGGGTCCCACCAGGACGCCATCAAGAAGGGCCTCGACGCGATGGAGGCCAAGGCCGCCCGCACGGGCCGCAGCGTCGACGAGGTCGAGTGGGCGGTGCCGTACCTGCCGATCGACCCGAAGGACGTCGGCCGCAGCTACGAGGCGATCATCCGCGTGAACTCCCAGTCCGGGAAGGGCGGGATCTCCTACCTGCTGAAGTCCGAGAAGGACCTGGACCTGCCGCGCCGGCTGCAGATCGAGTTCTCGCAGGTCGTGCAGCGCCACACCGACCAGCACGGCACCGAGGTCACGGCCGACGACCTCTGGTCCATCTTCAGCGACGAGTACCTGCCGGCCCTGCCCGAGGGCCCGCTGGAGCCGTGGGGCCGGTTCGCGCTGCGCGGGACGCGTGCCACGAGCACGGAGGGCGGCCAGGACACCCTCGAGGTGGACCTGGTCGACCGCGGCGTCGAGCGCACGCTGCGCGGCACGGGCAACGGCCCCGTCGCGGCGTTCGTGGCGGCGCTGCGCACGGCGGGCGTCGACGTGGCCGTGCTCGACTACGCCGAGCACGCGCTGTCGGCCGGTGGCGACGCCACCGCTGCCGCGTACGTCGAGTGCGCGATCGGCGACGACATCCTGTGGGGGGTGGGCATCGACCCGTCCATCACGACCGCGTCGCTCAAGGCGATCGTCTCGGCCGTCAACCGGCACGAGCGCTGACGCACCGGCGCGACGCCCGCCCGGTCCCCGCGCGGCGGGGCCCGGGCGGCGCGCGGGCGTGGCTGCCCACGACGTCACCTGCGCGCCGCGGCCGGTCGTGTCGGCGCCGCGGGGGACAATGACCTCGTGAGCCTCTACCGCGACGAGGCGATCGTCCTTCGTACCCACAAGCTGGGGGAGGCCGACCGCATCGTGACCCTCCTGACGCGCGAGCACGGCAAGGTGCGCGCGGTCGGCAAGGGCGTGCGCCGCACCACGTCGCGGTTCGGCTCGCGGCTCGAGCCGTTCATGCACGTCGACGTGCAGCTGAGCACCGGGCGCAACCTCGACGTGGTGACCCAGGTGGAGACGGTCGGGTCGTACGGGCGCCAGGTGTGCGAGGACTACTCCCTGTACACCGTCGGCACCGTGATGCTCGAGACGGCCGAGCGGCTGGTCGAGGCCGAGCGGGAGCCCTCGGTGCAGCAGTACCGGCTGCTGGTGGGGGCCGTGCGGGCGCTCGCGACGCGGGCGCACGCCCCCGGCCTGGTGCTCGACTCCTACCTGCTGCGCGCGCTCGCGGTGGCGGGCTGGGCGCCGAGCTTCACCGACTGCGCCCGCTGCGGTGCGCCGGGTCCGCACCACGCGTTCGCCCCGGCCGTGGGCGGCGCGGTGTGCGGCGCGTGCCGGCCGCCGGGCGCCGCGGCACCGGCCCCCGAGACGTTCGCGCTGCTCGCCGCGCTGCTGTCGGGCGACTGGGCGGTGGCCGACGCGAGCGCCGAGCGGCACCGGGCCGAGGGCAACGGTCTCGTGGCCGTGTTCTGCCAGTTCCACCTCGAGCGCCGGCTGCGTTCGCTGCCGATGGTCGAGCGGGTCTGACGCCACCGCCCGCCGCGGCGCACCGCGCCTCCGGTCGTGGGTGGCACGATGTGGACGTGCCTCGCGAGATCGTCCCGCCCTACCCGCACCCGTCCGGCGCCCGCCCGCCGCAGATCCCGCGGGAGCTGGTGCCGCGGCACGTCGCGGTCGTCATGGACGGCAACGGTCGCTGGGCCAACGCCCGCGGGCTGCCGCGCGTCGAGGGGCACCGCGCCGGGGAGGCCTCGCTGCTGGACGTCGTGGCGGGGGCGATCGAGATCGGCGTGCAGCACGTGTCGGCGTACGCGTTCTCGACCGAGAACTGGTCGCGCTCGCCCGACGAGGTGCGCTTCCTCATGGGCTTCAACCGCGACGTGCTGCGCCGCCGCCGGGACCTCATGGACTCCTGGGGCGTGCGCGTGCGGTGGGCGGGGCGTCGCCCCCGGCTGTGGCGGTCGGTGATCAACGAGCTGGAGACCGCGGAGCGGCAGACGGCGGGCAACTCGACCTGCACCCTGACGATGTGCGTCAACTACGGCGGGCGGGCCGAGATCGCCGACGCCGCGCGTGAGATCGCGCGTGAGGTCGCGGCGGGCCGGCTCAACCCCGAGCGGGTGACCGAGAGGACCGTTCAGCAGCACCTCGACGAGCCCGACCTGCCGGACGTCGACCTGTTCGTGCGGTCGTCGGGGGAGCAGCGCATCTCGAACTTCATGCTGTGGCAGTCGGCGTACGCCGAGCTGGTCTTCCTCGACGAGCCGTGGCCCGACGTGGACCGTCGGCACCTGTGGCGTGCGGTCGAGACGTACGCGCGCCGTGACCGACGGTACGGCGGCGCGGTGGACGCACCCGCCACGTCCTGACGTGTCGGTGGTCGGCCGTACCGTCGTCGCCATGGAGCTGACGATCGGGATGGTCACGGTGGACACGCACGACCCGCAGGCGCTCGCTGCCTGGTGGGCGCAGCGCACGGGCGGGAGCGTCCAGGCCCACGGCGACGACTTCGCGGTCGTCGTGCGCCCCGACGGCGGTCGTCCGGCACTCGGCTTCCAGAAGGTCGACGTCCCCACGCCGGGCAAGAACCGCGTGCACCTCGACCTCGAGGCGCCGGACGCGCAGGCCGCGGTGGCGGAGCTGGTCGCGGCGGGCGCGACGCGCGTCGCGGACCACGGAGAGCCCGACGGGTTCTCCTGGGCGGTGCTCGCCGACCCGCACGGCAACCAGTTCTGCGTGTCGACGGTGCACACCGGCTGACTGCCGGGTCCCGTGCGCGGCGCCCCGGTGGGGTGCTCGCCTCAGTGGTGCTCGGGGACGGCCGCCCGCTCGGTCTGGGCGATCTCGGGTGCCGTCGCAAGGTGCGGCTCGGCGCGCCGGCGACGGCCGACGACCACGGCGCGCGCCACCGCGAGCACGACGAGCGCCAGCGCCGCCACGCCCCACGGGGAGCCGGCGGCGAGCGACAAGGCGCCCCAGACCGCGCCGATCCCGACCGTGCCCCAGATGATCGCCCACATCACGGCCCCGGGGATGGACGCGAGCGTGAAGCGCAGGTAGGGCATGCGCAGGACCCCGGCGCCGACGAACACGGCGGTCTGGACGCCGACGGTGACGTACGCGAGCGTGACCGCGATCCACCCCCACCGGTGCACCAGGGCGACCCCACGACGGGCGGAGGGCGTCGAGGCCACACGGGCCGTGCGCTCGACCGTCCGCTGCCACCACCGCGGGCCGTGACGCCGCTCACCCTCGAAACGTGCACCGCGCTCGACACCGCGGCCCGCCCAGTACGTGAGGTGGGACCGCGCCATCACGATGCCGAAGAGGCACACGAGCGCGACGGCGACGGGCATCCCGTCGAGGCCGTACTCGGCCAGCACCTCGGTCGACGTCATCGTTCGATCGTACGTCCGGCGTCGGGCCGCCTCACCGGCCGGTGGTCCCGGTCCCGCGGGACGTCTCCGGCGCGCAGGCCGGGTCCGTCGCGGGCACGAGGACGTCGTCCGACACGTCCGGGTGCGGGTCGCGCCCGGCAGCCCGACGGCGGGCCACCAGGGGGTGCGCGACCGCCGCGGCCGCGTACAGGACGATCGCGAGCACGACGATCGTCGCGCCCGGCGGCACGTCGTTCCAGTAGGTGATCAGCAGGCCCACGACGCTCACCGTGACCCCGATGCCGCTCGCGAGCAGCATCGTGCGCCCGAACGACCGCGACAGGATCTGGGCCACCGCCACCGGCACGATCATCAGGGCGCTGACCAGCAGCAGCCCCACGACGCGCATCGAGATCGTGACCGTCAGCGCGGCGAGCGCGGCGACGACCATCGACAGCGCCCGCACGGGCAGCCCGCTGGCGCGCGCGAACTCCTCGTCGTGGCTCACCGCGAACAGCGCCCAGCGCAGGCCGACCCCGACCACCAGGACGAGCACCGCCAGCGCCGCGGTCCACCACAGGTCGCCCGTCGACACCGTGGAGATCGACCCGAACAGGTAGCTCATGAGGTTCGCGTTGGTACCGCCGGCGACCTTGATGAGCAGCACCCCGCCGGCGATGCCGCCGTAGAACATGATCGCGAGGGCCAGGTCGCCGCTGGTGCGGCCGCGCTCGCGGACCAGCTCGATGACGACGGACCCGACGAGCGCGGCGACGACCGCACCGGGCACCGCGAGGGCGTCGACGGGGGAGACCGCAGCCCAGCTGCCCACGAGCCAGCCGAGGGCCACCCCCGTGAGCGCGACGTGCCCGATGCCGTCACCCATGAGCGCCATGCGGCGCTGGACGAGGAACGTGCCCACGACGGGTGCCGCCGCACCGACGAGGACGGCCGCGAGGAGCGCACGCTGCATCAGCGGCGAGGCCAGCAGCGTGACCACCTGCTCCCACCCGGTCACGGCGTCATCTCCAGCGTCAGGTCGGGGCCGTCGGTGGGCGGCTCGGGGTCGGCGTGCGGGTGCGTGTGGTCGTGGCCGGCCTCGCCGTGCTCCCCGCGGGCGGGCGGCGGTGGGCCGTCGTGCACGACCCGCCCGTGCCGCAGCACGACCGAGCGGTCGATGAGCGGGGCGAACGGGCCGATCTCGTGCAGGACCACGACGACGGTGGTCCCCGTGTCCCGCAGCCGGGACAACGTGTCGACGAACGTGCGCTGCGTGGGCAGGTCGATGCCGGACGTGGGCTCGTCGAGCACCAGGAGCCGGGGCTCGCGCACCAGGGCGCGCGCGATGAGCACGCGCTGCTGCTGGCCGCCGGACAGCTCTTGCACCCGGCGGTCCCGCAGGTGCGCGACCCCGAGCGCGTCGAGCGCGGCGAGCGCCCGCGGTCGCCGGTCGCGGGGCGGGCGCAGCCGACGGCCGTGCAGCATCCCCGAGACGACGACCTCGAGGGCCGTGGTGGGCACGCCCCCGGCCGCGGCCATCCGCTGCGGCACGTACCCGACGCGGTCCCAGCTCACCTCCGGCCCGAGCGGTGCGCCGAGCAGCCGGATCGTCCCCGACACGTGCGGGACGACGCCCAGCAGCGCCCGGACCAGCGTCGACTTGCCGGACCCGTTGGCGCCCAGCAGTGCGAGCACCTGGCCGGTGGGCACCGCCAGGTCGACGCCGCGGACGATGGGCTGGCCGCCGAGGGTCACGTGGACGCCGGCGGCCTCGATCGCGTTCACGAGCAGGACAATGCCACGCGCAGGGCGTCGAGGTTGGCCTCGGCGATCGAGAAGTAGTCCTGCGAGTCGTCCGTCACACCCTCGATCGGGTCGAGCACGGCCGCCTCGACGCCGAGGTCCGCGGCGAGGGTCTGCGCGACCTTGGGCGACGCGAGCGTCTCGAAGAAGATCGTCGTCACACCCTCGTCGCGCACGACGTCGCCGACCTCCCGCAGTCGCGCCGGGGAGGGCTCGGCCTCCGGGTCGATGCCCGAGATGCCTACCTGCTCCAGGCCGTAGCGGTCCGCGAGGTAGCCGAAGGCCTCGTGCGAGGTGACCAGGACGCGGCGCTCGCAGCTGGCCAGGGCGGCGGCGTACTCCTCGTCGAGGGCGGTCAGACGGTCCACGAGCGCGTCGGCGTTGGCCCGGTAGGTCGCTGCACCGTCGGGGTCGATGTCCGACAGCGCGTCGGCGACCGGCCCGGCGAGGGCGGCCAGGCGTGTCGGGTCGAGCCAGAAGTGGGGGTCGAGGCCGTCGTGGTCGTGCCCGTCGTCCGCGTGCTCGTCATCGGCGTGCTCGTCGTCGGAGTGCCCGTCCTCCGCGTGCCCGTCGTCGTGCGTCGCGGCGCTGTCGAGGTCCGCCCGGTCCGCCGCGTCGACGACGTGCTCGGGCGAGGTCTGCGCGACGGCGTCGTCGACCGAGGGCTGGAAGCCGGACTGGAGGACGACGAGGTCCGCGGCGTCGAGCGCGGCGACCTGCGCGGGCGACAGCTCGACGTCGTGCGGCTCGGCGCCGGGAGGGGTCAGGGAGTCGACGTCGACCCGGTCGCCCCCGACCTCCTCGAGCACCATCTGCAGGGGGTAGAAGGACGCCAGCGCGTGCACCTTCCCGTCGTCCCCCGACGTCGACGCGCAGGCCGACAGCGCGAGGACGGGCGCGACGAGCGCGGCGAGGAGGGCAGGGCGACGGTGGTGCGGGGACATGAGACCGATTCTCAATCCTGTCGAGAACCGTTGTCAAAACAGCGGCGCGGCGGGAAACCGTGTGCGGCGCCCGGTCGGGCGACCGATAACCTGGGCTGCTGTGCCCCGCGGCACCCAGCCGCGGACGTCCTCGACCCAGGAGAAACCCACCGTGGCTGCCGCACCGTCCCGTCTCGAGTCCGTCGTCTCCCTCGCCAAGCGCCGGGGCTTCGTGTTCCCGAGCGGTGAGATCTATGGGGGCACCCGCTCCGCGTGGGACTACGGCCCGCTGGGCGTCGAGCTCAAGGAGAACATCAAGCGCCAGTGGTGGCGCGCGATGGTCACGAGCCGCGACGACATCGTCGGTCTCGACTCCTCGGTCATCCTGCCGCGCCAGGTCTGGGTCGCCTCGGGCCACGTCGGCGTCTTCACGGACCCGCTCACGGAGTGCCTGTCGTGCCACAAGCGGTTCCGTGAGGACCACCTCCTCGAGGAGTTCGAGGAGAAGAAGGGCCGCGCGCCCGAGAACGGCCTCGGCGACATCGCGTGCCCGAGCTGCGGCACGCGCGGGCAGTGGACCGAGCCGCGCGACTTCAACATGATGCTCAAGACCTACCTCGGCGCGGTGGAGGACGAGTCCGGCCTGCACTACCTGCGGCCCGAGACCGCGCAGGGCATCTTCGTGAACTTCAAGAACGTCTACACCGCCGCCCGCATGAAGCCCCCGTTCGGCATCGGGCAGATCGGCAAGTCGTTCCGCAACGAGATCACGCCCGGCAACTTCATCTTCCGCACGCGCGAGTTCGAGCAGATGGAGATGGAGTTCTTCGTCGAGCCCGGCACCGACGAGACGTGGCACCAGTACTGGATCGACACGCGCACCGACTGGTACGTCGACCTCGGCATCGCGCGCGAGAACCTGCGGCACTACGAGCACCCGGCCGAGAAGCTGTCGCACTACTCCAAGCGCACGGTCGACATCGAGTACAAGTTCGGCTTCACCGGCAGCGAGTGGGGCGAGCTCGAGGGCATCGCCAACCGCACCGACTTCGACCTCGGGACGCACTCCGAGCACTCGGGTCAGGACCTGTCGTTCTTCGACCAGGCCAAGAACGAGCGCTACGTGCCGTACGTCATCGAGCCGGCGGCCGGCCTGACGCGCTCGCTCATGGCGTTCCTCGTCGAGTCCTACACCGAGGACGAGGCGCCCAACACCAAGGGCGGGGTCGACAAGCGCACGGTTCTCAAGCTGGACCCGCGCCTCGCCCCGGTCAAGGCCGCGGTGCTGCCGCTGTCGCGCAACGAGCAGCTCAGCCCCAAGGCGCGTGACCTCGCTGCCGAGCTGCGCAAGAACTGGAACGTCGAGTTCGACGACGCCGGCGCGATCGGTCGCCGCTACCGCCGCCAGGACGAGATCGGCACGCCGTTCTGCATCACGGTCGACTTCGACACGCTCGACGACCAGGCGGTGACGATCCGCCACCGCGACGACATGTCGCAGCAGCGTGTCGCGCTCGACCAGGTGACTGGCTACCTGGCGCAGCGGCTCGTCGGGGCCTGACGCCGGCACGACACGACGGCGGTCCTCCCCGGAGGGCCGCCGTCGTCGTCCCCGCACCACCCGCGGACGACGCACCCCTGGCGATCGAGATGTGCGGTCTGCGCACGTCGTCCGTCCTCAGAGCGCGGCGCCCATCGCACGCAGCTCCGCGACGACCTCGTCCACCGCCGGCCCGCCGAGCCACACGCCCAGCTGGCCGGGCGTCACGGGCAGCCCGTTGACGTAGGTCGAGCCGTCGGCGCCGACGAACACCACCCAGGACGCACCCGAGACGGACCCGCCGCGCGGGACGGTCCCGGTCAGGTCGGGGAGCGACGGGTCGCCGGCCACCGCGTAGAGCTGCGCGCCGGTGCCCGAGGGGTCGGGGAACGTCGGGAGCTCGACCACGTGGCGGACCTCCCCGCCCGCGTCGGGGACGCCGTACGAGAAGGTCAGCGCCACCCGGGCTCCGGGCATCCAGGCCGGGACCGCCCCCATCGTGATCTCGAGCGCGTCGCCCGGCACCCCCAGGGACGTCGACGCCTGCGAGGGGTAGCCGTTGCCCGGGCCGTGGTCGCGCACGTCGGCCTGCGCGTCCCACTCGAGCTCCAGCGAGGCGACGCCCGCGTCGGACCCCGGGTCGCCCGCCGCGAACGGGACGCTCGTCCGGGTGCCCCACCGGGATCGACTCGCCCGTCCGGTCGGCCGGGGCGGGATCACCGGGTGGCTGGTGCACGCGCGTCGTCGTCACGACCGGTCAGACGCACGACCGGTACCGCAGGTTGCGTGGCGGGGCGCGCGGTCACCCGGACGGCTGCCGGACGCGGCGCTGAGGCATGCCCGGACGCTACCGTGCGCCCCGCGTGCGCCCCAGCGTGCGCCCCCGCGTGCGCAGCCGTGCGGACCGTACGGACGGTGCGGGCCCGCCCACGGCGGCGCGGCCCGTCGCCCGCGGGCGACAATGGTCGGGTGCTGCCCACCGAGACGACGCCCGACTCCCCGGCCTCCGTGCTCCCCCCGCTGCGGATCGGCCCGATCACCGTCGACACGCCGGTCGTGCTCGCGCCCATGGCCGGCGTCACCAACGCGGCGTTCCGTCGCCTGTGCCGCGAGTCCGGCGCCGGGCTGTACGTCGCCGAGATGCTCACGAGCCGCGCGCTGGTCGAGCGCAGCCCGGAGTCGTTCCGCATCATCGCGTTCGAGCCGGACGAGGTGCCGCGCTCCGTGCAGGTGTACGGGGTCGACCCGGCCACCGTCGGTGCGGCCGTGCGCCTGCTCGTCGAGGAGGACCGCGCCGACCACGTCGACCTCAACTTCGGCTGCCCGGTGCCCAAGGTCACCCGTCGCGGCGGGGGAGCGGTGCTGCCCTGGAAGCGGGACCTGTTCGCGTCCATCGTCCGGGCCGCCGTCGACGCGGCCCGTCCCGCGGGCGTGCCCGTGACCGTCAAGATGCGCAAGGGCATCGACGAGGACCACCTGACGTACGTCGAGGCGGGCCTGACCGCGCAGGACGCGGGCGTCGCCGCCGTGGCCCTGCACGGGCGCACCGCGGCCGACTACTACTCCGGCACGGCCGACTGGGACGCGATCGCGACGCTCAAGCAGGCGGTGACGGACATCCCCGTGCTCGGCAACGGCGACATCTGGTCGGCCGAGGACGCCCTGGCGATGGTCGCCCACACCGGCTGCGACGGCGTGGTCGTCGGGCGCGGCTGCCAGGGCCGGCCGTGGCTCTTCGCCGACCTCGCCGCGGCCTTCGCGGGCTCCGACGCCCGCGTGCGGCCGACGCTCGGTGAGGTCGCCCGCGTGCTGCGGCGTCACGCCGAGCTCATGGTCGACCACTTCGGCGAGGAGTCGAAGGCGCTGCGCGAGATGCGCAAGCACATGGCGTGGTACCTCAAGGGGTACGTGGTCGGCGGGGAGCTGCGCGCGCAGCTCGGGCTCGTGTCGTCGCTGGCCGAGCTCGACGACCTGCTCGCGCGGCTCGACCTCGACCAGCCGTACCCCGGCGACGCGGCCGAGGGGCCGCGTGGTCGTGCGGGCTCGCCCAAGCGCCCGATCCTCCCGTACGGGTGGCTCGACTCCCGCGAGCTGTCCGACGACTTCCGTCGTGACCTGCACGAGGCCGAGCTGTCCGTCTCGGGCGGTTGACGCACCCGGTCGTCCGTCTCGCCGCGCGCGGACGCCCGAGGGCCTGCAGACTGCAGCCCGTGCGGACCATGGGTGTGGAGGAGGAGTACCTGCTGGTGGACGCCGAGGGCGTGCCCACCGGTGTGGCGGAGGCGGCGGTGCGCGCCCACGAGCAGGGCGGCGGGGAGGCCGCCGACGAAGGGCCCCCGGGCGGTGGCCTCGAGAAGGAGCTGCAGGAGCAGCAGGTGGAGACGGGCACGCACCCGTGCCTCGAGCTCGACGAGCTGGCGGTCGAGGTCCGGCAGGGGCGTGCGCGGGCGTCGGCGGCCGCGCTGCAGGCCGACGGTCGGCTCGTCGCCGTCGCGACGTCCCCGATGTCCGGCCCGACGACGCTGTCGCGCGGTGCCCGCTACGAGGCCATGGCGCAGGCGTACGCGCTGACGGTGCGCGAGCAGCTCACCAGCGGCTGCCACGTGCACGTCTCGGTGGCCGACGACGACGAGGGCGTCGCGGTCCTCGACCGCATCGGCCCGTGGCTCCCGGTGCTGCTCGCGCTGAGCGTCAACTCGCCGTACTGGCACGGTGAGGACACGGGGTACTCCTCGATCCGGTCGCAGATGTGGAACCGCTGGCCCACCGCGGGGCCCACGGCGCCGTTCCGCACCGCCGACGCCTACCGGCGGGCCGTCACGGGTCTCGTCGCGTCGGGCGTCGCCCTCGACCCGGCGATGATGTACTTCGACGCCCGCCTCTCGCCGCGGTACCCGACGGTCGAGATCCGGGTGGCCGACGTGTGCCTGCGCGCCGACGACGCCGTCCTGGTGGCGGCGCTGTGCCGCGCGCTGGTGGAGACGGCCTCGCGGCAGGCGGTCGACGGGGTGCCGCCGTCGCACGACCGGGTCGAGCCGTTGCGCGCCGCGACGTGGCGGGCGGCGCGCTCGGGCCTCGGGGGCGACCTGCTGCTGCCGCCCTTCATGACGCCCGTGCCGGCGCGCGACGCGGTGGCGCAGATGCTCGACCACCTGCGCCCGGCGCTGGTCGACAGCGGCGACCTCGCCACGGTGCAGGACCTCCTGGCGCGGCTGTGGCAGCGCGGGACCGGCGCCGACGAGCAGCGTGCGTGGGCACGGGAGGGCGGCCTGCCGGCCGTCGTCGAGAACGCCGTGGCAGCGACCATCGCCTGACGCGCGCACGGCCCGGGCGGCCGCCGCGGCCGTGGCGCGCGTGCGTCAGGGCAGGCGCAGCCAGGCCGTCGTCGCCGCCGGCAGCACGCCGTCGGCGAGCGGGCCGGAGGCCAGCAGCACCTCGGCGTCCAGGGGCAGCGCGACGTCGACGTCGTCGAGGTTGGCCAGCACCACCACGCCGCCGTTGCGGAACGCCAGCACGTGCTCGCGGGCCGGGGAGTCCAGCCACTGCAGGCCGCCGGCGCCGAGGTTCTCGTCGCGACGCAGCCGCAGCGCGGCCCGGTACAGCTCGTACGTCGAGCCCTCGCGCCCGCGCTGGCGGTCGACCGCCAGGTCGGCCCACTCCGCGGGCTGCGGGAGCCACGTCGCACCGGTCGGCGAGAAGCCGAGCCCGGGGGCGTCGCCCTCCCACGGCAGCGGCACCCGGCAGCCGTCGCGGCCGCGCTCGGCGCCGCCCGTGCGGAAGAACGCCGGGTCCTCGCGCAGGTCGTCGTCCAGCGCGGTGTGGTCCGGCAGGCCGAGCTCCTCGCCCTGGTAGACGTACGCCGAGCCGGGCAGCCCGAGCATGAGCAGCGAGGCCGCACGCGCGCGCTGCAGGCCCAGCCCGGCGTCCGGCTGCTCGTCGCCGTGGCCGATGCCGTTCGGCCGGTGGGTCGGGTCGTCGAGCCCCATGCGCGAGGCGTGCCGGACGACGTCGTGGTTCGACAGCACCCACGTGGTGGGCGCCCCGACGGCGTCGTTGGCCTCGTACGAGGCGGTGATGACGCGGCGCAGCGACGGCGCGTGCCACCCCGCGGCCAGGAACGCGAAGTTGAACGACTGGTGCGCCTCGTCGGGCCGCACGTAGCGCGCCAGGCGGCTCAGCGGCTCGACCCACGCCTCGGTGACCATGGCACGGTCGCCGTCGTAGGTGTCGAGGATGCGGCGCCAGGCGCGGTAGATCTCGTGCACGCCCTCCTGGTCGAACATCGGGCCGTGGTTGCCCGAGCCGTCCACGTCGTCGACGGCGTGCGACCCGTCGCTGCCGTCGATCATCGCGACGTGCCCGTCCCAGTCCGGCAGCCCGGGGGCCTTGACCATGCCGTGGGCGACGTCGACGCGGAAGCCGTCGACACCCCGGTCGAGCCAGAATCGCAGCACGTCGGCGAACTCCGCGTGCACCTCGGGGTTGTCCCAGTCGAGATCCGGCTGCTTGCTGTCGAACAGGTGCAGGTACCACTGGCCGGGCGTGCCGTCGGGGTCGGTCGTGCGCGTCCACGCGGGGCCGCCGAAGATCGACTCCCAGTTGTTGGGGGGCAGCTCACCGTGCTCGCCCTTCCCGTCGCGGAAGTGGTAGCGGGCCCGCTCGGGCGACCCGGGGCCGGCCGCCAGCGCGGCCTGGAACCACGCGTGCTCGTCGGACGTGTGGTTCGGCACGAGGTCGACGATCACGCGCAGGCCCAGCTCGTGGGCGCGGGCCACGAGGGCATCGGCGTCCGCGAGCGTGCCGAACAGCGGGTCGACGTCCCGGTAGTCCGCCACGTCGTACCCGGCGTCCGCCTGCGGCGAGCGGTAGAAGGGCGAGAGCCAGACCGCGTCGACCCCGAGCTCGACGAGGTGGTCGAGACGCGCCGTCACACCCGGCAGGTCGCCGATGCCGTCGCCCGAGGCGTCCGCGAACGAGCGCGGGTAGACCTGGTAGATCACGGCGTGGCGCCACCACTCGGTGCGGGTGTCGGGCCGGTGTGCGACGAGGTCGGGGGTGAGTGCCGCGAGGGTCACGGATGGCCTTCCTGAGGGGGCAGGGGAGCAGTGCTACGAGGAGGTGGTGCGGGTGGCCGCGGGCGCGCGGAGGCGCGGGGGCGCCCGGCCGCGGGCGCGACAGCTCAGCGTGCGGCGGACGCGACGGCGCCGGTGTCGTCCGTGGCGGGCGGGGCGCTCGCGGGCGCGGTGCCCGTCGACCCGCGCACGACCAGCTCGGGGTGGAACAGCATCTCGGTGCGCGGGGCCGCGCTCCCGGTGATCTCGGCGACGAGCGCCGAGACGGCCGCGTGCCCCATCGCGGGCACGGGCTGCCGGACGGTCGTCAGCGGCGGGTCGGTGAACGCGATCAGCGGCGAGTCGTCGAACCCGACGACGGACACGTCCTCGGGCACGCGCAGCCCCAGGGAGCGGGCGGCGCGCACGGCACCGAGCGCCATGAGGTCCGATCCGCACACCACGGCGGTGTGCCCGGACTCGAACAGCTGGGTCGCTGCCGCCCGGCCGCCCTCCACGGTGAACAGGGTGGACACGACGTGGGCCTCGGGGTCGGTGACGCCCAGGCGCTGCTCGATGAGCGTGGCGAAGGCGTCGCGCTTACGCTGCGAAGGGACGAACCGCGTAGGCCCGACGGCCAGCCCGATCGCGCGGTGACCGAGGGAGTGCAGGTGACGCAGCGCCTGATCCATCGCGGCGGTGTCGTCGGTCGACACGGCTGGGGCGTCGACGCCCTCGGCGTACCCGTTGACCAGCACCAGGGGGACACCCCGGCCGCGCAGGCGGTGGTACCGGTCCTTGCTGGCCGCGGTGTCGGCATGCAGGCCGGACACGAAGACGATGCCGTCCACGCCGTGGTCCAGCAGCAGCTCGACGTACTGGTCCTCCGTGGTGCCGCCGGGGGACTGGGTGCACAGCAGCGGGGTGTACCCGCGGTCGCTGAGCATGGTCTCGATGACCTGGGCGAAGGCGGGGAAGACGGGGTTGGACAGCTCGGGGACGATGAGCCCGACGAGGCCGGCGGAGCGCATGCGCAGCTTCTCGGGCCGCTCGTAGCCGAGCATGTCCAGGGCCGTCAGCACGGCCTGGCGTGCCTGGGCGGAGACGCCGGGCTTGCCGTTGAGCACGCGCGACACGGTGGCGGTGCTGACCCCGGCCTGCTCGGCCAGGTCCGTGAGTCGTGTGCGCACAGTCGGCAGCGTAGTCGGGGGCACCGGACCTCCTCGTCCCGTCGCGCGGTGGATCTCCGCGGCCTGCGTGAAACTGGAACCTGAAAGTTACCGTAACGACTTGCAAGGAGGGCTGCAACGCGCATACCGTTTCAGCAACGGCCGACAACGGTGATGCGCCGGACGTCGGGCAGGTCGAACGACACATCAGGAGACAACAAGATGCGACGAGGCATCCCGGCCGCTGCGTTCACGCTCGGCCTCGCGCTGACGCTCACGGCGTGCAGCGGTTCCAGCGACGAGCCTTCGGGCGACGCCACCACCGGCTCGGCCGGTTCGGGTGACGCGCTCGTGGTCTGGGTCGACGAGACCCGGCAGGCTGCGGTCGAGCAGGCCGCCGAGGCGTTCGAGTCCGAGAACGACGTCGACGTCGAGGTGGTGCTCAAGAACTTCGAGGACATCCGCGCCGACTTCCTGGCGCAGGTCCCGACCGGTGAGGGCCCCGACATCACGGTCGGCGCGCACGACTGGCTCGGCGAGTTCACCACCAACGGCGTGGTGGCCCCCATCGAGCTGGGCGACAAGACCGCCGACTTCGAGGAGGTCGCGATCGAGGCCTTCACGCAGGACGGCCAGGTCTACGGCCTGCCGTACGCGATCGAGAACGTCGCGCTGATCCGCAACACCGCGCTGGCCGCCACGGCGCCGGCGACGTGGGACGAGGCGATCGCCGCGGGCCAGGCCGCCGGCACGCTGTACCCGTTCCTCATCCAGACCGGGACCGAGGGCGACCCCTACACGTACTACCCGCTCCAGACGTCCTTCGGAGCCCCCGTCTTCGTGCAGAACGACGACGGCTCCTACTCCACGGAGCTGGGCATGGGCGGCGCGCAGGGCCAGGCGTTCGCGACGTGGCTGCAGACGCAGGGCCAGGCGGGCGTGCTGTCCACCGACATCACGTACGACATCGCCGTCGAGGCGTTCAAGAACGGTGAGTCGCCGTTCATCATCGGCGGTCCGTGGATGATCGAGCAGTTCGGCGACCTCGAGCTGTCGATCGACGCCATCCCGTCCGCGGGTGGTGAGCTCGCCCAGCCGTTCGTGGGCGTGCAGGGCTTCTACGTGTCGGCGCAGAGCGAGAACGCGCTGCTCGCGAACGACTTCCTCGTCAACTCCATGGCGACGGACGAGGCGCAGCTCGCGCTGTACGAGGCCGGCAACCGTCCGCCGGCCCTGAAGTCGGCCGCCGAGCAGGCGTCCGCGGACCCGATCACCGCCGGCTTCGCGGCCGTCGGCGCCGAGGCCGTGCCGATGCCGTCGATCCCCGAGATGGGCTCGGTCTGGGCCTTCTGGGGAGTCACCGAGGCGAACATCATCTCCGGCGCGGCCGAGCCCGTGGCCGCCTGGGACAAGATGATCGCCGACATCCAGGGAGCGATCGGCTCCTGACCCGACACCGGCCGTACCGCGGGAGCCGTCCCGCGGTACGGCCGACCCGGTCCGCGGACCGTCCGCGGGCCACCGTCCCGGCGCACCGACGCGCCGACCGACTGCACGGAAGGCGCGCGATGGCCACGCACCCCACCCTCGCCGGTGACACCACGGACCCCTCCGGGGCCGCGGGCGGACCGACCCCCGGGACCTCCGGTCCCGTGGTGACCGACCACGGGCGTCGCCCGCGGGAACCGTTCCGTGTCGGCGTGCTCGTGAAGATCGCGCTCATGGCGGTCGTCAACGCGCTGGGCGTGTACGGGATCCTGGCCGCCTGGCGCGAGGGTCACATGGGGATCCTCGCGGCCATGGTGGTCCTGGTCCTCGTCGCCGACTGGGTGTACTTCTCGCGGCGCACGCTGCCGCTGAAGTACGTCCTGCCCGGCCTGGCGTTCCTGCTCGTGTTCCAGGTCTACGTGGTCGGGTACACGGGATGGGTCGCCTTCACCAACTACGGCGACGGGCACAACTCGACGAAGGAGCAGGCCGTCGAGGCGCTGCTCATCCAGAACGAGCGCCGCGTCGAGGGCTCGGCGACCTACCCCCTCACCGTCATCGAGCGGGGCGGGCAGCTCGGCTTCGCCATCGTCGAGGACGGCGAGGCGCAGGTCGGCACGGCCGAGGAGCCGCTGCGGGTGGACGACGCCGCGACCGTGGACGACGGCCGCGTGACCGAGGTCCCCGGTGCCACCGTGCTCAGCCGGCAGGAGGTCCTCGCGCGCCAGGGTGACGTCACCAAGCTGCGGGTCCCGCTGTCCGACGACCCGGAGGACGGCTCGATCCGGACGCAGGACGCCCGCACCGGCTTCGTGTCCATCCCGTCCCTCGAGTGGGACCCCGAGGCCGACACGATGACCGACGTCACGACGGGCACGGTGTACCGCGCCACGTCGGACGGCACGTTCCGCTCCGACGACGGCCAGCAGCTCAACGTCGGCTGGCGCGTCATGGTCGGCCTGGACAACTTCAAGACCGCCTTCGCGGACGAGCGCTACGCCGGACCGTTCGTGAAGATCCTGCTGTGGACCTTCGCGTTCGCGATCCTGTCCGTCGTCTCGACGTTCCTGCTCGGGCTCTTCCTCGCCATCACGTTCAACGACACGCGGTTGCGCGGCCGCAAGATCTACCGGACGCTGCTGATCTTCCCGTACGCGATCCCGGCCTTCCTCGCCGCTCTGCTGTGGTCCGGCATGCTGAACCGGTCGTACGGCTTCATCAACCAGGTGCTGCTCGGGGGAGCGGCGATCCCGTGGCTCACGGACCCCTGGCTGGCCAAGCTCTCGGTCCTGGGTGTCAACCTGTGGCTCGGCTTCCCGTACATGTTCCTCATCTGCACGGGGGCGCTGCAGTCGCTGCCGGCCGACGTGCTCGAGGCCGCGAAGGTCGACGGGGCCAGCGCGATGCGCACGTGGCGCTCCGTCACGCTGCCGCTGCTGCTGGTCTCGACGGCACCGCTGCTCATCTCGTCGTTCGCGTTCAACTTCAACAACTTCACCCTGATCTACATGCTGACCAAGGGTGGACCGCGGTTCCCCGACGCGTCGGTGCCGCTCGGCCACACCGACATCCTCATCTCGATGGTGTACTCCGTGTCCGGGCTGGACGGGACGGCGGCGAAGAACTACGGGTTGGCGTCAGCGCTGTCCATCGTGATCTTCGTGATCGTCGCGACCATCTCCGCGATCACGTTCAAGCGGACGAAGCAGTTCGAGGAGATCAACTGACATGGCCACCACCGACGTCACGCTCCCGACCCGCACCCCCTCGAGCGCGGCGCAGCCGCGCATGCGTCCCGCCCGCTGGCTCCGTGAGCTGGGGTGGCGGCACGTCGTCGGCGTGCTCTTCGTCCTCTACGCGATGTTCCCGATCGTCTACGTGATCTCGGCGTCGCTCTCCGAGGGCGGGACGCTGACCGGCTCCAACGAGCTGTTCTCGTCCGTCAGCACCGCGAACTACGAGGCGCTCGGCGGGACGCTGTTCTGGACCTGGCTCGCCAACTCGTTGCAGATCGCGATCGCGACCGGGGTCGGCACGGTGCTCATGGGAGCGGCGGCCGCCTACGCGTTCTCGCGCTTCCGGTTCACCGGGCGGCGTGCCGGCCTGACGGCCCTGCTGATCGTCCAGATGTTCCCGCAGATGCTCGCGTTCGTCGCGATCTTCCTGCTGCTGATCGCGCTGGGCAACGTCGTGCCGGTGCTCGGCCTCAACAGCAAGCTCGCCCTGATCGCGGTGTACCTGGGTGGCGCGCTCGGCGTGAACACCTTCCTCATGTACGGGTTCTTCAACACCGTCCCGCGCGAGCTCGACGAGGCGGCGAAGATCGACGGCGCGACGCACGCCCAGACGTACTGGACGATCATCCTGCGGCTGGTCACGCCGATCCTGGCCGTCGTCGCGCTGCTGTCCTTCATCAGCACCTTCGGCGAGTTCATCATCGCCCGGCTCGTGCTGCAGTCGGAGGCGAACTGGACGGTCGCCGTGGGGCTGTACGGCTGGGTGTCCGCGCTGCTCGAGGCCAACTGGGGTCTGTTCGCCGCCGGTGCCGTCATCTCGGCGCTGCCCGTGCTCGTCCTGTTCCTCTTCCTGCAGAAGTACATCGTGGGCGGGCTGACGGCGGGCGCCGTCAAGGGCTGAGCACGCGGGCCCCGGACATCTACGCTGGGCACGTGACAGCACTCGACCACCTCGCCCCCGACGTCGACGGGTACGCCGACGCCGACCGGGAGCGGTGGGTGCACGAGGGGGTCAAGTCGCGCGAGCGCACGCCGTTCGAGCGCGACCGGGCCCGGCTCGTGCACTCCTCGGCGCTGCGGCGGCTCGGCGCCAAGACCCAGGTGCTGGGCCCGTCCTCGGACGACTTCGTGCGCACGCGCCTGACGCACACGCTCGAGGTGGCGCAGGTCGGGCGCGAGATCGGCAAGGCGCTGGGGTGCGACCCCGACGTCGTCGACAGCGCGTGCCTCGCGCACGACCTGGGTCACCCGCCCTTCGGGCACAACGGCGAGCGGGCGCTGGCCGAGCTGGCGCGCGGCATCGGCGGCTTCGAGGGCAACGCCCAGACGCTGCGGCTGCTCACGCGGCTGGACCCCAAGGTGGTCGCGCCCGACGGCCGGTCCGTCGGGCTGAACCTCACGCGCGCCAGCCTCGACGCGTCGGTCAAGTACCCGTGGCGCTACGGTCAGGGGCCGATCAGCCCCGCCAGCGGTCGCCCGACCCACAAGTTCGGGGTCTACGAGGACGACCTGCCCGCGTTCGAGTGGCTGCGCGCCGACGCGCCCGCGGGCCGCAAGTGCCTCGAGGCCCAGGTCATGGACCTGGCCGACGACATCTCGTACTCCGTGCACGACGTCGAGGACGCGGTCGTCGGCGGCCGGCTCGACCTGGGCGTGCTGACGCGCCCCGACGAGCGGGCGCGCGTCGTGGAGGCCGTGGACACCTGGTACGGGGCGCAGGTCACCGGCGCGGAGCTCGAGGCCGCCATGGACCGCCTCGTCGCCGCGCGGCTGTGGGAGGCGGGGTTCGACGGGTCGCGGCGTGCGCTGGCCGTGCTCAAGGACGCGACGAGCCAGCTCATCGGCCGGTTCGCCAAGGCGGCCCAGCAGGCGACGCGGGCCCGCTACGGCGACGGTCCGCTCACCCGTTACGCCGCCGAGCTCGTCGTGCCGCACGACACGCTCGCGGAGATCCTCGTGCTCAAGGGCCTGGCCGTCGCGTACGTCATGGCGCCCCGGGAGCTCGAGCCGCTGTACCAGCGCCAGCGCGAGATCCTCACCGACCTCGTGCACGTGCTCACCGACCGCGGGCCGGACGCCCTGGAGCCGCCGTTCGCCGCGGACTGGCGCGCGGCCGACGACGACGCCGGTCGCCTGCGCGTCGTCGTCGACCAGGTCGCCTCCCTGACGGACGTGTCGGCGGTCGGGCTGCACGCCCGGCTGGTGCACCCGCCGCGGCACTGAGCCGCCGTCAGTCGCCGGCGTCCAGCGGCCAGACGGGCCGGACCTCGATCCGCCCGGCGCGGGCCATGGGGTGCGCCGCGGCGACCGCCAGGGCCTCGTCCAGGTCCGCGGCCTCGATGACGTCGTACCCCGCGATCTGCTCACGGGTCTCGGCGAACGGTCCGTCGGTCAGGACGACCCGGTCGCCCCGGCGGCGGACCGTCGTGGCCGCCTCGACGGGACGCAGCCGGTCGCCGTGCCGCCAGATGCCGCGGGCGTCCACGTCGGCGCCCCACTGCTCGATCGTCAGGTCGTCGGGTGCGGGCTGCTCACCCTCGGGGTCGGTGCAGATGAAGAGCAGGTACTCCATGTCGGCCTCCTCGTGCCGGGCGCGGATCGCCCGTCACCGCCATGACGCGCGGCGCGCAGGACATTCGACACCATGCGGACGCCCACGGCGAGGGGCGTCCTGGACGCGTCCGGGCAGGTCCCGCGGACGCCTAGACTCACGCACGTGGCCGGACGGATTCTGCGGGAGGACGTGGAGGCCGTCCGTGAGCGTGTGCACATCGAGGAGGTCGTCGGCGCGCACGTGGCGCTGCGGCCCGCGGGTGTCGGCTCCCTGAAGGGCCTGTGCCCCTTCCACGACGAGCGGTCGCCGTCGTTCCACGTGCGCCCCCAGGTGGGCCGGTACCACTGCTTCGGGTGCGGTGAGGGCGGCGACGTCATCGCGTTCGTCCAGAAGGTCGACGGCCTGGGGTTCACGGACGCCGTGGAGTACCTGGCCTCACGGGCGGGCATGCAGCTGCGGTACGAGGAGGGCGGAGGCCCGTCGCGCCCCGGCGAGGAGCCCGGACGGCGTCGGCGTCTGCTCGACGCGCACCGCATCGCCGAGGAGTTCTACCGCGAGCAGCTCGTGCAGCCGCAGGCAGCCGCCGCCCGGGCCTTCCTCGCCGAGCGGGGCTTCGACCGCTCCGCCGCCGACGACTTCGGTGTCGGGTTCGCCCCGCAGGGCTGGGACGCGCTGCTGCGGCACCTGCGCGGGCGGGGGTTCACCGAGGCCGAGCTGACGGCCTCCGGGCTCGTCAGCCAGGGCCAGCGGGGCATCTACGACCGGTTCCGCGGCCGCCTGGTGTGGCCCATCCGCGAGGTCACGGGGGAGACGGTCGGGTTCGGCGCCCGGCGCCTCTTCGACGAGGACAACGGCCCGAAGTACCTCAACACCCCCGAGACGCCGCTGTACCGCAAGTCCCACGTGCTCTACGGCATCGACCTGGCGAAGCGGGAGATCGCCCGCGAGAAGCAGGTGGTCGTGGTCGAGGGCTACACCGACGTGATGGCCATGCACCTGTCCGGGGTGCGCACCGCGGTCGCCACGTGCGGCACGGCGTTCGGGCCGGACCACGCCCGGATCGTGCGGCGCCTCGTCGGTGACTCCGGCGGTGCCGCCGGCGTGCAGCTCGCGGGCGGCTCGTCCGTGGGCGGCGAGATCGTCTTCACGTTCGACGGCGACGCCGCCGGCCAGAAGGCCGCCCTGCGCGCGTTCGGCGAGGACCAGGCGCTCACCGCCCAGACGTTCGTCGCCGTCGAGCCGTCCGGCATGGACCCGTGCGACCTGCGCCAGGCCCGTGGGCCGGACGCCGTGCGTGCGCTCGTGTCCTCCCGGCAGCCGCTGTTCGAGTTCGTCATCCGCTCGACGCTCGCCGCGCACGACCTGCGGACCGCCGAGGGGCGCGTGGCGGCCCTGCGTGCCACGGCTCCGGTCGTGGCGGGGATCCGCGACTCCGCCCTGCGCCCGGAGTACGAGCGCCTGCTGGCGGGCTGGTTGGGCATGGACGACGTCACGGGGGTGCGCCGTGCCGTCGCCGACGCCGCCCGCCGCGGGCCGCGGCCGGGCGCGCGACCGACGGAGCGCGACGCGGGACGCCGGTCCGGGGAGGCGGGACCGACACCCGTGCCCGTGGCGCGCATGGCGGCACCGGACCGGAGGGACCCCGTCGCCCAGGTGGAGCGGACGGCGCTCGAGGTGGTCCTGCAGCACCCGACGCTGGTCCCGCCGGAGTTCGACCAGCTCGCACCGGACGCCTGCACCGCACCGGCCTACCGGGCGGTGCACGAGGCCGTGCGCGCGGCTGGGGGCGTCGCGGCCGCGCAGGGGGTCGTGGCCGCGGGCGGCGGGACGGCGTGGGTCGGGGCCGTGATCGACGAGGCCGCCGAGCCCGTGCACGCGCTGCTGACCGAGCTGTCGGTCGCGCCCCTGCCCGAGGACCGACCCGACGCCCTGCCGGCGTACGTGCGCGGCGTGGTGCTGCGCCTGGTGGACATCGGGATCACGCGCCGCATCGCGGACGTCCGGGGCAGGTTGCAGCGCCTGGGCGCCGACGCCGACCCCGCCGAGCAGCGCGCCCTGCTGGGTGAGCTCATGGAGCTCGAGGCACAGCGCCGGTCGTTGCGCAGCGCCTGACCGCGCGGTCCTGGCGCCCGTGCGGTGGTGCTGCCCGGTGCTCAGCGCAGCGCGACGAGCCCCGTGCCGTCGTCGACGACGCGCGTGTCCGTGACCGCGGTGACCGTCAGGGCGCGCAGGCGCAGGCTGCCGCCGTAGTACGACAGGAACGCCGTGTCGGTGGCGTCGCGGCCGGTCGCGATGCGCAGCAGGGACTCCCGCGGCGCCAGCCCTGTCGCGTCCACGACGTACCACGCGCCGTCGACGTACGCCTCGGCGACCGCGTGGAAGTCCATCGGCTTGAGGCCGGGCGCGTACACCGACGCGAGCCGCGTGGGCACGTCGCACGCGCGCAGCAGCGCGACGACGAGGTGCGCGAAGTCGCGGCAGACGCCGCGGCGCTTGAGGAGGGTGTCCGTCGCGCCGTCGGTCGGCAGGCTGGAGCCCGACAGGTACGTGACGTGCCGGCTCACCCACGTCACGACGGCGTCCAGCAGGTCGGTGCCGGCCAGCCCGCGGAACTGGTCGCGCGCGAACGCCAGCAGCCGGTCGGAGTCGGCGTAGCGGCTGGGCCTGCGGTACTCGACCAGGTCGACGTCCTCGACCGGCGGCGTCGACGCCTGCCCCGTGACGGTGGCCTGGTAGTCCACGACCACGCGGCCGGCGGGCGCCAGGACGCGGTGCACCCGGCCGCCGTGCGCGGTCTTGATCTCCTGCACCTCGAGCGGGTCGTCGTCCGACCGTGCCATCAGCGACTCGGTGCGGTCGTGCGGGCCCTCGGCCACGGCCACGGCCAGGAGCAGCTCGAGCGGCGCGTGGACGTCGAGCGAGAGGTGGGCGGCCACGGAGCGCAGCACGACGACGCATCCTTCCCCGGCCAGACGGGCCGGACGACGGGTGGAGACAGGGGGACGGGAGAGGGGTCGACGGCGTCTCCGGACCCTGCCGGGGGACGGTCGGCGGGCGCCCGGAGGAGGGCACGGCGAAGCGGGGGCGATGCGGGGGTGAGGTCCCGTGACGAGCGGGGCCGAGGCAAGTGTGAGGCCCGCGGGGGCGTTCGTCCAGCCCCGGCGTGCAGCCCTGTGAAACCGCAGGTCAGGACGCTGATCGGGGCGTCGTGGCGACCCGCGTGGACCGGCCGTGCGCCCGGCTGTGCGCCTGGCCCTCAGCGGGGCTCGGCCTCGGTGCCCGCGGGCGTCGTCGCCGACCGCCTGCCGCCGGCGCCGCGACCCCGGGGGAGCACCAGCGGCAGGGCCACCGCCGCCAGGGCGGTGGCGGCCCACACCACCAGCGTCGCGAGAGCCCAGGCCCCTGCCCCGACGATCCGCAGACCGTCCGTGAGGACCGAGGCGAGCACGAGGGCGAGGAACGTCGAGACCAGTCCCGCACCGCCGAGGAACGCGGGGGCGTACCGCGTGCTCAGGCGCGTCACCAGCGGGGTGAGCAGCGACTGCGCGAGCGCGAACACCACCACCGCGACGACGAACCCGGAGGCCCGCAGCGTCATGTCGGGGACCACGGCCGCGGCGACCAGCAGGCCGATCGCGGCCGAGCCGAGGAGGATCAGCGTGCGCAGGGCGAGCCGGGCCATGGGTTCACGCTAGGCCCGCCGCACCCGCGCGGCGCGGCAGGACGTGTGGTGGCGGCACGCGGCCCGTGCGAGGCTGACGGCGCGCCGCGCGAGGCCCCGCGGCGCAGGAGGGACGGGGGATGGTGCGACGACCGACCGGTGCCCAGGTGGCCGCCTCGAGCACGTGGGTCGACCCCGACGGCGTGCGACGCCCCGCCGGGGACGTGCACGCGTGGGTGGGCGGCACCAACCAGACGGTCTGCGGGCTCGCGCTGAGCCGCTCCTCGCTCGGGCGGTTCCCGCACGTCGCCTGGGTGGACGCGCTGCCCGAGGTCGGCCGCCACGCGGACGCGGTGCAGCACGTGTGCGAGCGCTGCCGTGCCGCCCTGCGCCCGCGGCGCGACGCGGTCGACCGCCGCGCGTTCCGACGCCCGTGAGCACCGACGCCGTGCGCGTGTGCGCCGTCGCCGACACGCACGTGCCGGTCCGCGCCCGGGACCTGTCCGTGGAGGTCTGGCAGGCCGTCGCCGCCGCCGACCTGGTGGTCCACGCGGGGGACTGGGTCTCCATCGACCTGCTCGACCGGTTCGAGGACCGCGCGGCCAGGCTGCTGGCCTGCCACGGCAACAACGACCCGCCCGCGCTGGTCGCGCGCGTGCCCGAGGTCGCGCGCGCCGAGGTGGCCGGCGTCCGCCTCGGCGTCGTCCACGAGACCGGCGCCGCGGCCGGGCGCGAGCGCCGCTGCGACGACCGGTTCGACGACCTGGACCTGCTCGTGTTCGGCCACAGCCACGTGCCGTGGGACTCCGTGACGCCGCGGGGTCTGCGCCTGCTGAACCCGGGGTCGCCGACCGACCGGCGACGCATGCCGCGCTGCACCTACCTGACGTTCACGCTGCGCGCGGGCCGGGTGGCGGACGTCGTGCTGCACGAGCTGCCGCTGCGCCTGCCGGCACGTCCGCGCCCCGGCAGCACGAAGGCCTCCGACCCGCGGTGACGCGGGGCGGAGGCCTCGATGATGCTCCCCCGACTGGACTCGAACCAGTAACCCTTCGATTAACAGTCGAATGCTCTGCCAATTGAGCTACGGGGGATCGTGCGGGGAAAACCCTAGCAGGCTCCGGGGGGTGCGGCCGACACGGCGGGCGTGGGCTGTGGTCCCGTCAGGGCGCGAGACCGGCCTCCGCCCGGACCCGGGCCTCGGCGTCGGCCAGCCGGCGCACCATGGCGGGGTCGGCCAGGTCGACCGCGGCGTCACCGATCACCTGCGTGAACAGGTCGCCGTGCTCGTCCCGGCGCAGCGCGACGCGGACCGTGGTGGCGCCCACCGGCACGTGCTCGACGTGCACGACCGACTGCTGGACGCGCTCGCGGAACGTCTGCACGAGGTCCCACGCGTCCACGTCGGACGCGAGCACGAGGTCGGTGCGCGCGCCGTTGACCCAGTGCACCGTCAGCGTGCGGCTCTCGGCGTCGAGGGCACCGCGGTCGACGTCCGCCCAGGGCGTGCGCGCCGCTCCGGACGGGCCCACGACGTGCAGGGCGCGGCGCGTCGCCACGGCCCACCGGCCGTCGTCGAGCGGGGTCGAGGCGAGGATCGCGTCCGACCGGAGGTCGAGAGCGCGTCGCAGGTCGTCGGGCAGCCGGCGTCGCCGGGAGAACAGGGCCACGTGGTCACGGTAGTCGTGCGGGAGCGTGCTCCCGCACCGTTGCCTCGTCCGCGCCCGTCACCGGGGTGCGACGCAGGTAGTTCCACGCGATGACGGCGCAGGTGGCGCCGTTGAGCGCGCCCACCAGGACGTCGCTGAGCGAGTGCATGCCGCGGTAGGCCCGCGCCACCCCGACCGCCACCGGCACGAGCACGCACAGCAGCGTCAGCGCCCAGCGGGCGACGGGGTGGCGCACGCGCTGTGCCTGGAAGGCCAGCGTCAGGTAGAAGGCCGTCGCGGCGCCGGTGTGCCCGCTGGGGAAGCTCGAGGTCGGCGGTGCGTGGTCCAGCTGCTCGACCTCGGGCCGCTCCCGCCCGACGACCAGGGCCGACGTGAGGAAGATCACCGCCTGCACGGCCACGGCCAGGCCGGGCACGACCGCGTACCACCACTGCCGCGTCCGCCACCACGTCAGCGCGATCGCCAGGAGGCACGCGCCGATGAGGAACTCCGTCTGCCCGATCGCCGACAGCACCGTGGTGACCGCGTCCAGCGCGGGGGTGCGCTGCTCCACGAACCACGTGTTGACGCCCGCCTCCGCCGGCAGCCCGCCCAGCGGACCTGTGACGAGCAGACCGAGGCCCACGACGACGCACCACAGCACGGCTGCGGGCACCAGCACGCGCCGGGCGAGGTCGCGCCGCACCTCACGGCCGTCGGGTCGCGTGCTGTCCGTCTCGTAGCGGTGCCAGAAGGCGTTCACAGGTCCTCCGGGGACGGGGCTCACGAGGAGCCGGGAGCGGGGTGCGGGATGTCGCGAGCGGCGTCGTGCGTGGCCTCGTCCTCCGTGCCGGTGCCGGTGCCGTGCGGGGTCGGGCCACGGCGCCACCCCACGTACGACGCGCCCGCCACGGCGAGGCCCAGCAGGACTCCTGCGACCACGTCCGACGGGTGGTGCACGCCGAGGAGCACGCGGTCCGCGGCCGTCAGCACCACGAGCACGCCGCCGGTCAGCGGCACCACGACGCGGCCCCGGCGCCCCAGGACGGGCCACAGCAGCAGGGTCAGCGTGACGGCCACGAGGGTCGTGTTCGCCGCGTGACCCGAGGGGAAGCTGGAGCCGGGGGCGTGGGCGACCGCGTCCTCGATGACGGGCCGCGTGCGCTGCACGATCCCCTTGGCCACGAGCTGCAGGAGCCAGCCCACGGCCACGGTCGCCGCCGCCCACCACACGCGCTCGCGCAGCCCGTGCCGACGCCACGCCCACACGCACACGGCCGGCACGAGCAGCAGGTTCAGCCACCGCGCGGCGAACAGCTCCTGCCAGACGACGAGCACGGTGCGCAGACCGTCCGACGCGCGGGTCAGGTCGGTCGCCGCCCGCACCACGGCGTGGTCGACGCGCACGACCGTGCCCGACTCCCCACGCACGGCGACGGCGAGGGCCACGACGGGCAGCACCACCACCGTGCCGAGCACCGCGGCGCGCACCAGGTCCCGGCGACGGGTCGGGGCGGTCGGCATGGCGAGGACAGTAGGGGTGCGCGGAAGTCCCCGCACGTGGAGGGCGCGACCCGGTCCGACGGTGGGCCAGGTGGGGCTTGAACCCACGACCGACGGATTATGAGTCCGCTGCTCTGACCGACTGAGCTACTGGCCCGCGCCCGCAGCCTACCGACGGCGCGGCGGGCGCCGACGATGTGGGGCGCGACGTGGCCGCCCTCGCCAGCGGATGCCGACGGCGCACGGCACTGCCACCATCGCCCCGGGCGCCGACGCACGTCGGCCGGTGGGGGCCCGCGTCGAGGAGGTGACATGACCACGGTCGCGACAGGATCCCGCCAGGGGGCGTGGGAGCTGGGGGCACGGGCGGGCTACGCGGCCTCCGGCCTGGTGCACGTGCTGATCGGTGTGCTGGCGGTGCAGCTGGCCTTCGGGTCCTCCGCCGGGAGCGCCGACCAGTCCGGGGCCTTCGAGAAGATCGCGTCCTCCCCGTTCGGGGCGGTGGTGCTGTGGTTCACGTGCGTGGCGTTCCTGGCGCTCGGCGCCTGGTACGCGGCCGCGGCCATCAGCGGCGCCGCGGGCGGGACGTCGGAGCGGGCGAAGGCCGGCGGCAAGGCCGCGGTGTACGTCGCTCTCGGCGTCACCGCGTTCGCCTTCGCGCGCGGGTCGGGCTCCGGCAGCGGCAGCCAGACGTCGAGCGTGACGGGCGAGCTCATGCAGGCGCCGGGCGGCCGGCTGCTCGTCGGCGCTGTCGGCGTCGGCATCGTGGCCGTGGGTGCCTACCACGTGCACAAGGGCCTGACGAAGAAGTTCCTCGAGGACCTGCGGCGGCTGCCTGCCGGGACCACGGGACGGGTGGCGCGCCAGGCGGGCGTCGTCGGCTACACCGCGAAGGGCGTCGCGCTGGGCATCGTGGGCGTGCTGTTCGTCGTGGCCGCCGCGGACGCCAACCCGCAGGAGGCGACCGGCCTGGACGGGGCGCTGGTGGCGCTGCGCGACGCGCCGGGTGGTCCGGTGCTGCTCCTGCTGGTCGCCGTGGGCCTGATCGCGTTCGGGGCGTACTGCGGCATCCGGGCACGGTTCGGGCGCCTCTGACTTTTCACCCGCTCCGGACAGATCAGGCACGGCGGCGGTTGTTGCACAGTTGTCCAGATTGGGGCATAGTCGTTCACGTCAGCGACAACGGCAAACCCGCCGCAAGGTGGGGACGCAAAGCCACGGGGCCCACAGGGCCAGCCGAGCTACCGAACGATGAAGGAGAACCAGTCATGGCTGTTCACACGCCTGCCAACGAGGCCCCGCTCACGCAGGGCAGCCTGCTCACCCCGGGCGAGGTCGCGGTGCTGTTCCGGGTCGACCCGAAGACCGTGACCCGCTGGGCCCAGGCCGGCAAGCTCTCCGCGGTCCGCACCCTCGGCGGCCACCGCCGTTTCCACGAGGCGGAGGTCCGGCAGCTCCTGACGGGCGTCCCGCAGCAGCGCGCGGGGGAGTGACCCGAGGGGCCGTCGACGACGACGCACCCACGACACCGACGCCGGTGGCGACCTGATCGCCACCGGCGTCGTGCTGCGTCCGGCCGGTGCAGCACGCACCGCCCCGCGGGCGAAGGGCCGATGCGCCCGCGGGACGTGAAAGGATCAGGACATGGCCCTGCGTGAGATCCGCATCGTCGGCGACCCCGTGCTGCGCACCCCGTGCGACCCGATCACCACGATCGACGACCGGGTCCGCTCGCTCGTCGAGGACCTGCTCGAGACCGTCGACATGGAGGGGCGTGCCGGCCTGGCCGCCAACCAGATCGGCGTCGGCCTGCGGGCGTTCTCGTGGAACATCGACGACGAGATCGGCTACGTGCTGAACCCCGTCATCGTCGAGCTGTCCGAGGACGAGTACCAGGACGGCGACGAGGGCTGCCTGTCGGTGCCGGGGCTGTGGTTCCCGACGCACCGGGCCTGGTACGCCCGCGTGGTGGGCACGGACCTCGACGGCCGGGAGGTCGTGGTCGAGGGCACCGAGCTCATGGCGCGCTGCCTGCAGCACGAGGTCGACCACCTCGACGGCATGCTGTACCTGGACCGGCTCGAGCGCTCCGTGCGCAAGAAGGCGATGCGGGCCATCCGCGAGCAGCTCTGAGACGTCCCGCGCGTCCGCTGGACCTGCGGCGACGCATGGGGCATCCTGTGCCGTGCACGCCGCGTGCGCTGCATCCGTGCTGATGACGTTCCCGACACGGGGCGAGGTCGTTGGGGAAGGCGACCCTCGAGCCCAACCGGGAGGACGACATGGCCGGTGCCATCACCCGCGGTGTACTTTTCGTGCACTCCGCGCCGCGCGCGCTGTGCCCCCACGTCGAGTGGGCGGCAGGCAACGCGCTGGGCGCGCGCGTCAGCCTGGACTGGACGCAGCAGCCCGCCGGGCCGAGCTTCTACCGCGCGGAGCTGTCGTGGCAGGCGGCGCCGGGCACCGGAGCCCGCCTGGCGTCCGCGCTGCGCGGCTGGGCGCACCTGCGCTACGAGGTCACCGAGGAGCCGAGCGCCGGCGTCGACGGGTCGCGCTGGAGCCACACGCCCGAGCTCGGCATCTTCCACGCCGCCACCGACGTGCACGGCAACGTTGTGATCCCCGAGGACCGGATCCGCGCGGCGCTCGAGCACGCCGCCGAACCCGAGCGGCTGCGTGCCGAGCTCGACCTGGCCCTCGGGCAGGCGTGGGACGACGAGCTCGAGCCGTTCCGCTACGCGGGCGCCGGCGCGCCCGTGCGGTGGCTGCACCGCGTCGGCTGACGCACCGACCGGTCGCACGACGGCGCCCGCACCCGGAGAGGGGAGCGGGCGCCGTCGTGCGACCGGGCAGGTGCGCGGTGATGGCCCGCCCGGAGGCCCGCGGACGGCGCCGCAGGCCCGCGTCAGGCGGAGGTGACCACCAGGGCGACGTTGTGACCGCCGAACCCGAACGAGTTGTTGATGGCGGCGACGGGACCGGCGGGCAGTGCGCGCGGGGTGTCGCGCACGAGGTCGAGCACCAGCTCCGGGTCGGGGTTCGCGACGTTGATCGTCGGCGGCGCCTGGCGGTCGTGCACCGCGAGGACGGTGAAGATCGTCTCGAGCGCACCGGCGCCGCCGAGCAGGTGCCCGGTCATCGACTTGGTCGCCGAGAGCGCCACGTGGTCGGCGTCGTCGCCCAGCACACCGCGGATGGAGCGGGCCTCGATGAGGTCGCCCACGACCGTCGACGTCGCGTGCGCGTTGACGTGGGTCACGTCGGCGGCTGCCACGCCGGAGTCGGCCAGGGCGGCGCGCATCGCGCGGACCTGCCCGTCGCCGGACGGCTCGGGCGACGTCAGGTGGTAGCCGTCGGCAGACAGGCCGACGCCGCCGATCCGTGCGTACACGCGGGCACCGCGCGCCGCGGCGTGCGCGGCGGACTCCAGCACCACGATGCCGGCGCCCTCGCCGATGACGAAGCCGTCGCGGTCGACGTCGTACGGGCGCGACGCCCCCGCGGGGTCGTCATTCCGTGTCGACAGGGTGCGTGACGCCGCGAACGCGGCGATGGGCATGGGGTGGATCGTGGCCTCGGTGCCGCCCGCGACCACCACGTCGGCACGTCCGTCGCGGATCATCTGCACGGCGTACCCGATGGCCTCCGCACCGGACGCGCACGCCGAGACGAGCGCGTGCGCGCCGGCACGGGCACCGAGCTCCAGCGAGACGTACGCGACGGGCGAGTTCGGCATGAGCATGGGCACGGTCATGGGCAGGACCCGGCGACCGCCCTTCTCCCGCAGCGTGTCCCACGCGTCCAGGGTCGTCCAGATGCCGCCGATGCCCGAGGACACCACGGCGCCGAGGCGGTCGCCGTCGACCTCGGGGGAGCCCGCGTCCGCCCACGCCTCGCGCGTGGCGATGACCGCGTACTGCGCGGAGGGGTCCATCCGCTTGAGCTCGGGCCGGGGGAGCACCTGGTCCGCGGGGACCTTGACCATCGCCCCGAAGTTCACGGCGATGTCGTAGCGCTCGGCCCAGTCGTTCTCGAACGTGGCCGCGCCGGACTCACCGGCCAGCGCCGCCCGCCACGTGCTGGGGACGTCACCGCCGAGCGGCGTGGTGGCGCCCAGGCCGGTGACGACGACCTCGGGGACGGTGCTCATGGGGTTCTCCTTGGGTCAGGCGGGCGGTGCGCACGGCCGCAGGCCGGCGCACCGCCCGGGTGCCGCGGGTGCGGCGCGCAGGCTCAGGCCTGGGCGCCGGCGATGAAGCTCACGGCGTCGCCCACGGTGGCGAGGTTCTTGACCTCGTCGTCGGGGATCTGGACGTCGAACTTCTCCTCCGCGAGCGTGACGATCGTCATCATCGACAGCGAGTCGATGTCGAGGTCGTCGGTGAAGGACTTCTCGGGCAGGACGGAGTCGGTCGGCAGGCCGGTCTCCTCGCTGACGATCTCGGCCAGTCCGGCCAGGATCTCCTGCTCGCTGTGCGCCATCGTGTCTCCTCGTGTCGGGTGGTGCTGGGACGTGCTGAACGGTACAGGCGCGGTCCGCGCCGACCGGGTCAGGGCAGGACGACGACCTGGGCCGCGTAGACGAGGCCGGCGCCGAAGCCGATCTGCAGCGCGAGCGCGCCGGAGCCGACCTGCCCCTCGCGCAGCAGGCGCTCCGTGGCCAGGGGGATCGACGCGGCGGACGTGTTGCCGGTGTCGGCGATGTCCCGTCCCACGACGACGCTCTCGGGCAGCCGCAGCTGCTTGATGAGCTGGTCGATGATCCGCATGTTGGCCTGGTGCGGGACGAACGCCTCGATGTCCTGCGGGGAGACGCCGGCGGCGTCCATCGCCTTCTGGGCGACGGGGGCCATCTGCCAGACGGCCCACTTGAAGACCGACTGGCCCTCCTGGCGCAGGGTCGGCCACCCGGCGCCCTCGTCGCGGGTCGCGAGCCACGAGTGGGTCTGGCGGATCGCCTGCGCCTGGCTGCCGTCCGAGCCCCACACCGTGGGGCCGATCCCGGGCGTGTCGGACGGGCCGACGACGACGGCGCCCGCACCGTCGCCGAGCAGGAAGGAGATGGACCGGTCCGTCGGGTCGACGAACTCGCTCATCTTCTCCGCGCCGATCACCAGGACGTGGCGGGCCGTCCCGGCACGCACCAGGGCATCGGCCTGACCGATGCCGTAGCAGTACCCCGCGCAGGCCGCCGAGATGTCGTACGCCGCGGCCGGCGTGGCGCCGATGCGGTCGGCCAGGATGGCGGCCCCGGCGGGCGTCTGGTGGAAGTACGTCACCGTGGACAGGATGACGACGTCGATGTCCGCGCCGGTCAGCCCGGCGTGCTCCAGCGCGGCGCGGGCGGCGCCCTCCGCCAGGTCGAGGACGTCGGTGCCTTCACCGGCGCGACGCCGCGTCACGATGCCCGTGCGCTGGCGGATCCACTCGTCGGACGACTCGATGGGGCCGACGAGGTCGTCGTTGGGGACCACGCGCTCGCCGCGCACCGCGCCGAGCCCGAGGATGCGGGTGTGCGCGGGCCCGGTGGCCTGCGTGAGGGTCGGACGGGTCACGGCTGGCTCTCCTGGGGGGTCAGGGCGGTACCGGCGTGCCGACGGACGAGGTCGCGTGCGGCGTCGAGGTCGGCGGGGGACTTCAGGGCGAGGGTCTCGACGCCCGGCAGCGTACGACGCGCCAGGCCGGTCAGGACGCCGCCGGGGGCCACCTCGAGGAGCGCGGTCACACCCAGGTCGACGAGCGTCGCCTGGCACAGGTCCCACCGGACGGGGCGGGCGACCTGGGCCACGAGGCGGGCCACGGCGTCCGCGCCGTCCCGCACGACGGCGCCGTCGCCGTTGCCGAGCAGCGTCACGACCGGGTCGCGGGGGATGACGTGCGCGGCGGCGGCCGCCAGCTCCTCGACCGCGGGCGCCATGGCGTCGGTGTGGAAGGCACCCGCCACCTGCAACGGGACGACGCGGGCACGCGTCGGAGGCGCGTCGCCCAGCGCTGCCAGGGCGTCGAGCGGCCCTGCCGCGACGACCTGCCCGGCCCCGTTGACGTTGGCCGGCACGAGCCCGAGCTCCGCGAGCCGTGCGAGCACCTCCTCCGGGTCGCCGCCCAGGACCGCGCGCATGCCGGTGGGCGACGCGGCGGCGGCGCGGGCCATGGCGGCGCCACGCACGGCGACCAGGCGCAGGGCCTCGTCGTCCGTCATCACGCCGGCGACGGCGGCGGCCGCGAGCTCACCCACGGAGTGCCCGGCGACGACGTCGACGGTGCCGCGGGCGGCCGTGGGCAGCGCGGTTCCCGCGGGGGCACCGAGCACGGCCCGCAGGGTGGCCAGGGCGGTGGCCACCAGCAGCGGCTGGGCGACCGCGGTGTCCCGGATGGTCTCGGCGTCCGACGTCGTGCCGTGCGCGAGCAGGTCGGTCCCGGTGACCTCGCTCGCGCGGTGCAGGGCGTCGACGAAGCCGTCGACCTCCGTCCACGGGGCGAGCATGCCGGGGGACTGGGCACCCTGGCCGGGGCAGGCGACGACGAGCACGTGACCACTGTGCCGTGCCCGCACGACCCCGCCCGGTCGCGCCACGCACCAACCTCGCGACCCAGCGTTGTCGGACCCGTACAAAGGTCCCGTCGCGGTGCGGCGACCTGCCGGTCAGCCCGCCGCGCCGTCGAGCCTGCCGACGGCCAGTGCCGTCTGCAGCACGTACGACTCGCGTGCGTCGAGCGGGTCCCAGCCCGTGACGTCGGCCACACGCCGCAACCGGTACCGGACGGTGTTGGGGTGCACGTACAGCGATCGGGCGGCGGCCTCCAGCGACCGGCCCCCGCCCAGGTAGGCCGACAGCGTCTCGAGCAGGGACCCCTGGCTCGCCGCCAGCGGGGCGTAGGCCCGCTCGACGAGCGCCCGGCGGGCCTCGGTGTCCCCGACGAGGACCCGCTCGGGCAGCAGGTCGTCGGCGTGCACCGGCCGTGGCGCCTGTTCCCAGCCGGCGGCCGCGGCGAGCCCCGCGAGGGCGGCACGCGCCGAGCGCGTGGCCTCGGCCAGCCCGGTGGCCGTGGGACCCACGACGACGGGCCCGGGCCCGAAGCGCGGCAGCAGCGACATCGCGGCGGCACGCAGGTCGCCCTCGCCGCCCAGGAAGACGACCAGGCGGTCCCCGAGGATGCCGACCAGCGCGTCGTCCGCCGCACGCCGGGTCGCCCGGCGCAGGTCCGCGGCCCGGACCTCGTCCATGTGGGCCGTCGTGGTGCCCACGACGACGAGCGTCGCGCCGCGACCGCTCCAGCCCAGGGCGGACACGCGCGAGCGCAGCGCGTCGTCGGCGTCGCCGCGCACCAGTGCGTCCACGACCAGCGCCTCGAGGCGGGCGTCCCAGGCGCCGCGCACCTCGGCGGCGCGCGCGTAGACCTCCGCCGCGGAGAACGCCACCTCCCGCGAGTACCGCAGCACGGCCTCACGCAGCTCGCGCTCCGCGCCCGGGGCGGCCAGCCGGTCGGAGTGCGTCTCGACGACGTCGACGACCACCCGGACCAGCTGGAGGGTGTGCTGGAGCGAGATCGAGCGCGTCAGCTCGGGCGGGGCGGTGGCGAAGATCTCACCGACTCCGTGCGGGGGCTGCGTCGGGTCGGCGTACCAGGTGACGAACGCGGTGATGCCCGCCTGTGCGACCAGGTTGACCCAGGACCGGTCCTCGGCCGGCAGCGCGCGGTACCACGAGAGGTCGGCGTCCAGCCGACGCATGGCCGCGGCCGCGAGCAGACCTGTGCCCTCGCGCACGCGCCGCTGCGTCTCGCTCTGGTCGGTGGGCGTACCGGGGACGGCGGTGCCGCCGTCGGGGACGGGGGGAACGGTGCGACGGGGCGCACGCGCCGCCGGCGTCCGGGGAGACGTCGCCATGGCGCGAGCATAGGGGCGCTGTTGTGGGAAGTCGACAAATGTCCGGCAGCGTCGCACGCACCCGTGAGGGTCCTCGGGAAGGTGCGGCGCGGGCTGACCGGATAGGGTCTCGGCATGGCTCTTCTGCCCCGCCTGCGACAGCTCATGAGGCGACCCTCCTCGGCCTCCACGGTCGGGGCGCGTCGCCCGACGAAGGCCTCGCGACGCGGCGACACGCTCCACGAGGACGCGCTGCGGTCCATGCTGAGCGACGACCCGAACAACGAGCGCGCCTTCCAGGCCCTCGCCGAGATCGTGCGTCGCCGGGCCGCGGAGTCCGTCCCCGAGCAGGACCCGCTGACCGCGCCGAACGTCGAGCACGAGCGGCAGCACGCCGCCGACCTGGCCGTGTGGTCGCTCGGCGAGGAGCTCGCCGGCAACCCGCGCGCCTGGTTCCCGCTGATCGAGGTCGCACGGCTCTCCGTGCGCGATGACCACGAGGGGACGATCCGCCGGCTGACGACCGCCGCGGAGCGCGACCCCTCCGGTCAGGCGCTGACGCAGGCGCTGGCCCTGCTCACGGACGCCGGGCAGCCCGTCGAGGCGCTCAACCTCGGGGTCGGTCACTGGCGGCCGCGCGAGCACGTCCCCGACGTCGCCCGCGAGCTCGTCCGGGCCGCGATCGCCGCCGACCGCCCGCTCGAGGCCAAGCAGCACCTGACGTCGCTGGACCTGTACCCGGACCAGCCGACCGTCTCCGGGCTGAAGGCCGAGCTGGCGCAGGAGATCGCGCGCGCACAGCAGTCCATCCCCGGCACCTGACGCGCCGGGTCGCCCCGGCACGCCGTCCACCGCGCACCACCCACGAACGCACGAACGCCCCCGGCCGCAGGGCCGGGGGCGTTCGTCGTGCGGCGTGGCGTCAGGAGTCGCCACCCGTGTTGCCGGACGTGCCGGCGGTGACGTCGTGCAGGCGGTACCGCTCGATCGCCTGCGCCGGCAGGGACGGGTCGACCTTGCCCTCGAGCACCAGCTGCTGCAGCACCCGCACCACCGTCGACGGACCGTCGATCTTGAAGTGCCGACGCGCCGCCGCGCGGGTGTCGGAGAACCCGAAGCCGTCGGCGCCCAGGGTGGCGTAGCGACCCGGGATCCACGCCCGCACCTGGTCGGGCACGAGGTGGTCGTAGTCCGTCGTGGCGACGAACGGGCCCTCTGCGCCCTGGAGCTTGGCGGTCAGGTACGGGGTACGCACCTCGTCGCCCGGGTTGAGGAAGGCGTGCTGCTCGGCGGCCAGCGCGTCGCGTCGCAGCTCGTTCCAGCTGGTCACCGACCAGACCGCGGCGCGCACGCCCCAGTCCTCGGCCAGCAGGTGCCGGGCCTCGAGCGCCCACGGCACCGCGACCCCGGACGCGAGGATCTGGGCGCGCGGCCCGTCACCCTCGGCCGGTGCGATGAGGTGGATGCCCTTGAGGATGCCCTCGACGTCGACGCCCTCGGGCTCCGCCGGCTGCACCATCGGCTCGTTGTAGACCGTCAGGTAGTAGATGACGTCCTGGTCGCGACCGTCGGGCTCGCCGTACATCCGCTGGATGCCGTCGCGCACGATGTGCCGGATCTCGTACCCGTAGGCCGGGTCGTAGTGCACGACGTGGGACATGGTGCCCGCCAGCAGCGGCGAGTGGCCGTCGGCGTGCTGCAGGCCCTCGCCCGTCAGCGTCGTGCGGCCCGCCGTGGCGCCGATGAGGAAGCCGCGCGCCATCTGGTCGCCGGCCGCCCAGAACTGGTCGCCGGTGCGCTGGAACCCGAACATCGAGTAGTAGAAGTAGAACGGGATCAGCGGCTCGCCGTGCGTCGCGTACGACGTGCCCACCGACTGGAACGCGGCCGCGGAACCGGCCTCGTTGATGCCGGTGTGCATGATCTGCCCGGCCTCGGACTCCTTGTAGCTCAGCATGAGCTCGCGGTCCACGGCCATGTAGTTCTGGCCGTTGGTGTTGAAGATCTTCGCGCTCGGGAAGATCGAGTCCAGGCCGAACGTGCGGGCCTCGTCCGGGATGATCGGCACCAGGCGGTGGCCGAACTCTTTGTCCTTGACGAGGTCCTTGAACAGGCGCACGAGCGCCATCGTCGTGGCGACCTCCTGCGTGCCCGAGCCCTTGGCCAGGCTCTCGTACGTCTTGTCGCCCGGCAGCGTCAGCTTGGTGTGCGCGCTGCGCCGCTCGGGGACGAACCCGCCCAGCTGCCGGCGCCGCTCGAGCATGTACTTGATCGCGTCGTCCTCCGGCCCCGGGTTGTAGTACGGGGGCAGGTAGGGGTTCTCCTCGAGCTGCTCGTCCGTGATCGGGATGTGCAGCGAGTCGCGCAGGGTCTTGAGCTCCTCGACCTTGAGCTTCTTCATCTGGTGCGTCGCGTTGCGCCCTGCGAAGCCCGAGCCCAGCCCGTAGCCCTTGATCGTGTGCGCGAGGATCACCGTCGGCTGACCGGTGTGCTCACGGGCGGCCTTGTACGCCGCGTAGAGCTTGCGGTAGTCGTGCCCACCGCGCTTGAGGGCCCAGATCTCGTCGTCCGTCATCTTCTCGACCAGCGCCTTGGTGCGCGGGTCGCGGCCGAAGAAGTGCTCACGGATGAACGCGCCGCTCTCGGCGCGGTACGTCTGGAAGTCACCGTCGGGCGTGGTGTTCATCAGGTGGACCAGGGCGCGGTCCTTGTCGGCGTTGAGCAGGACGTCCCACTCGCGGCCCCAGATGACCTTGATGACGTTCCAGCCGGCACCGCGGAACTGCGCCTCGAGCTCCTGGATGATCTTGCCGTTGCCGCGCACCGGGCCGTCGAGCCGCTGCAGGTTGCAGTTGACGACGAAGGTGAGGTTGTCCAGGCCCTGCTGGGCGGCGTGCTGGAGCATGCCGCGGGACTCGGGCTCGTCCATCTCGCCGTCGCCGAGGAACGCCCAGACGTCCTGCTGGCTCGTGTCCTTGATCCCGCGGTTGTGCAGGTACTTGTTCGTCCACGCCTGGTAGATCGCGGACGCCGGGCCCAGGCCCATGGAGACCGTGGGGAACTCCCACAGCTCGGGTGCCAGGCGCGGGTGCGGGTAGGACGGCAGGCCGCCGCCGGGGTGCGACAGCTCCTGGCGGAAGCCGTCGAGCTGGTGCTCGGACAGCCGGCCCTCGAGGAAGGCGCGGGCGTACACACCGGGGGAGGCGTGGCCCTGAAAGTAGACCTGGTCGCCGCCGCCGGGGTGGTCCTTGCCGCGGAAGAAGTGGTTGAGGCCCACTTCGGTGAGGGTCGCGACGGACGCGTACGACGAGATGTGCCCGCCGACCGCCACGCCGGGGCGCTGCGCACGCGTCACCATGACGGCCGCGTTCCAGCGGATCCACGAGCGGTAGCGGCGCTCGATGACCTCGTCACCGGGGAAGTACGGCTCGTTGTGCACCGCGATCGTGTTGACGTACGGCGTGTTCAGCGACGCGGGGATCGCCACGTTGCGCTGACGGGCGTGCCGCAGCATGCTCATCAGCACGTAGCGGGCCCGCGGGCCGCCCTTCTCCTCGATCAGTCCGTCGAGGGACTCGACCCACTCACCGGTCTCCTCCGGGTCGATGTCGGGGACCTGGCTGAGCAGGCCGCCGATCAGGGGGCCCGTCTCGTCGATGGAAGCCACCGGTGCTCCTTCGCGTCTCGTGCGCGCCCGGCGCCTGGTGGCGCCCTCGGCACGCTGCGTTGCCCGCATCCGGCGCACCGCGTCGTGCGCGGGGTGCGGTTGCGGGTAGTCGCACCATTCTCGGTCCGACGGGCACAGAAAGTCACACCGTGACCGCTCCGTGGGGGCGTGACGTCCGTGACACGCCCGGGCGGACTGCCACTTGCCAGAGCCGCCGGGCCTGCGGTGGGCTAACGTGTGCCGACATCGACAGGTGGGTCCGCGGACATTGCGGCGCACCGGGGGAGAAGGGAACCGGCCGACGTGTCATCCACCGCGGACGACTCCGCGACGCAGGCTGTCGCCCGGCTCGGCTTCACAGCCGGGCAGGTGATCCAGGAGCTGGGCTACGACGACGACGTCGACAACGACGTCCGCGCGGGGCTCGAGGCCCTGACGGGGACGGAGCTCGTCGACGAGGACTACGACGACGTCACCGACGGTGCGGTCATCTGGTTCCGCCAGGAGGACGGGGACCTGACGGACGCCCTGGTGGACGCGATGACCGTGCTCGACGACAGCGGTCCCATCTGGGTGTTCAGCCCCAAGGCGGGCCGGCGCGGCCACGTGTCGCACTCGGACATCGAGGAGGCCGCGAACACCTCGGGCCTGCACGCGATGACGACCTTCGCGATCGGACCGGACTGGTCCGCCACCCGGCTGGCCACGCGCGGTCGCGGCAAGTGAGCAACGCGAGCGCCCCCGCGGTCGGGGCGCCCGCCCCGGACCTGGCGCTGCCGGACACGCACGGCACGCCGGTCACCCTGGCGCAGCTGCGCGGCACGCCGGCAGCGATCGTGTTCTTCCCGTTCGCGTTCTCGGGCATCTGCACCGGTGAGCTCTGCGAGCTGCGCGACAACATCGCGGCGTTCGACGCCGCCGGCGTGCGGCTGCTCGCCGTGTCCTGCGACCCGATGTTCACCCTGCGGGCGTGGGCGGAGCAGGAGGGGTTCACCTTCGACCTGCTCTCCGACTTCTGGCCGCACGGCGCCGCCGCCCGCGCGTACGGCGTCTTCGACGACGCCACGGGGCACGCGCTGCGCGGCTCGTTCCTCGTCGACGCCGACGGGGTGCTGCGCTGGAGCGTGGTGAATCCGCGCGGGCAGGCGCGGCCGCTGGCGGCGTACCGCGAGGCGCTGGCGGCGCTGGCCAGCTGACGGGCGGAGCCGCCGCGGCGTCCGACGCACCGATCGTCCGACGCACCGGGCCGTCGACGTGGGTGGGCCCGGCCGGTCTCGAACCGGCGACCTCCGCGGTGTAAGCGCGGCGCTCTGACCAACTGAGCTACAGGCCCCTGCGGTCGGCCAGCCTACCGGCGGCCGGGGGTTCTGCTGCACGTCGCGGCGTGGGTGCGTGGGCGCTCGCACGACGGCGCGCCGTAGGCTCGACGTCGTGCGAGCCACCGTCATCCACGGCCCCCGCGACGTGCGCGTCGAGCAGGTGCCGGACCCCGTGATCCACCGTCCCACCGACGCCGTCGTCCGCGTCGTCGCCGCGTGCGTGTGCGGCTCCGACCTGTGGGCGTACCGGGGGGTGCGACCGACCCGCGCCCCCCACCGCACCGGCCACGAGTTCGTCGGCGTGGTCGAGGAGGTGGGCGCCGACGTGCGCCGCGTCCGGGTCGGTGACTTCGTCGTCGCGCCGTTCTCGATCTGCGACAACACCTGCGCGCACTGCCGCAACGGCGTGCACACCTCGTGCGAGCAGGTCGCGTGGTGGGGCTCGCCCGACCACGACGGCCTGCCCACCGACGGCGGGCAGGGTGAGCACGTCCGGGTCCCGCTGGCCGACGGCACGCTCGTCGTCACCCCCGAGCACCCCGACGCCGCCCTGCTGCCCCACGTGCTGACGCTCACGGACGTGCTGGGCACCGGGCACCACGCCGCGCTGGCGGCCGGTGTGCACGCCGGCTCCAGCGTGGCCGTGGTGGGCGACGGGGCCGTCGGCCTCTGCGGGATCATCGCGGCGCGCCGCCTCGGCGCCGAGCGCGTCGTCGCGATGTCGCGCAACCCGGCCCGGCAGGCGCTGGCGCGGCGCTTCGGCGCGACCGACGTCGTCGAGGAGCGCGGCGACGAGGGTGCCGCGGCGGTGCTCGACCTGCTCGGCGGCGTGGGTCCGGACGGCGTGCTGGAGTGCGTCGGCACCAAGGAGTCGATGGCGCAGGCGCTGGCCACCGTGCGACCCGGCGGACGGGTCGGCTTCGTCGGGGTGCCCGCGGGCGGCCCGGAGCTGTCGGTCCAGACGATGTTCGGCGGCAACAAGGGCGTGGTCGGGGGGGTGGCCCCCGTGCGCGGCTACATCGAGGGCCTGCTGCCCGACGTCTGGGCGGGGACGATCGAGCCCGGCCTCGTCTTCGACGCGACGTTCGCGCTCGACCACGTCGCGGACGCCTACCGCGCGATGGACGAGCGCACCTGCACGAAGGCGCTGGTGCTGCCGTGACCGCGACGCTCGCGGACGTCGTCGCCGCGCTGGACCGGCGGTACCCGCCGGGCACCGCCGAGCAGTGGGACCGGGTGGGCCTGGCCGCCGGCGACCCCGACGCGCCCGTGCGTCGCGTGCTCCTCGCGGTCGACCCCGTCGCGGCCGTCGTGGACGAGGCGCTCGCGTGGGAGGCGGACCTGCTGGTCACGCACCACCCGCTGCTGCTGCGCCCGGTGCACTCGGTGGCCGCGACCACCTTCAAGGGCGCGCTCCTGCACCGGCTCGTGCGTGGCGGCTGCGGGCTGTACACGGCGCACACCAACGCCGACGCGGCGCACGGCGGCGTCGCCGAGGCGCTGGCCGACGCGATCGGCCTGGTGGGCACCGAGCCGCTGGTGCCCGCCGACGCCCCGGCGCTCGACAAGCACGTCGTCATGGTCCCGGTCGACGACGCCGATCGGCTCGTGGACGCGCTCGCCGGCGCGGGCGCCGGGCACGTGGGTGCCTACGAGCGCTGCGCGTGGACGACCACCGGCGAGGGCACGTTCACGCCCCTACCGGGTGCCACGCCGGCCCTGGGCACCGTGGGGCGCCGCGAGACGGTCGCCGAGGCGCGCGTCGAGATGGTCGCGCCACGCCACCGGCGGGCCGCGGTCGTCGCCGCGATGCGCGCCGCGCACCCGTACGAGGAGCCCGCGTTCGACGTCCTGGAGCTCGCGACGCTCCCGGGGGCCACGGGCCTCGGACGCGTCGGGACGCTGCCCGCACCGCAGCCGCTGCACGCGTTCGCCGCCGCCGTGGCCCGTGCCGTGCCCGCCACGGCGCAGGGCGTGCGGTACGCGGGGGACCGCGACATGCCGGTGCGCCGGGTGGCGGTGCTCGGGGGCTCCGGCGACTCGCTGTTCGACGCGGTGCGCGCCGCGGACGTCGACGCGTACGTCACCGCCGACCTGCGGCACCACCCCGCCTCGGAGCAGCAGGAGCGGGCGGCCTTCGACGCGCGCGGCGGCGCCCCGCGCCCCGCGCTGGTCGACCTGGCCCACTCCGCGTCCGAGTGGCTGTGGCTGCCCCGCGCGGCGCAGGCGCTGCGCGACGACCTGGCGGCCGCGGGCACTACGGTGGAGACCCGCGTCAGCACGCGGCGCACCGACCCGTGGACGGGTCACGTGCCGCAGACGTCCCCGCCGGAAGGAACCACGTGAGCAGCGCCCCCGCCGCCGACCAGCGCCGACTCCTCGACGTCCAGGAGCTCGACACCCGACTCGCCCAGCTCGCGCACAAGCGGCGCAGCCTGCCTGCGCTCGCCCGCCTCGTCGAGCTCGACTCCCGCCTCGCGGACCTCGAGACCGCGCTGGTGACGTCCCGCACCGCGGCGTCGGACCTGCGCACGGAGGTGGCCAAGGCCGAGGCCGACGTGGACCAGGTGCGCAGCCGGGCGAGGCGCGACCAGCAGCGGCTCGACGGGGGCCAGGTCGGCGCCAAGGACGCGCAGGCGCTCACCAGCGAGCTGGCGAGCCTCGCGGCCCGCCAGTCGCACCTGGAGGACGTGGAGCTCGAGGTGATGGAGCGGCTCGAGGCGCACGAGTCGGTGCTGCGCGACCTGGAGCAGGCGCGAGCGGCGCTGGTCGAGGACCGCGACCGGGTCGTTGCCGAGCGCGACGCGGGCTTCGCCGAGGTCGACGCGGAGGCCGCGCGGGTGCGCGCCGAGCGCGAGCGCACGGCCGACGGGCTCGACGGCGGGCTCGTCGCCCTCTACGAGCGGCTGCGCGGTCAGCTGGGCGGCAGCGGGGCCGCCGCGTTGCGCGGCAACCGGTGCGAGGGGTGCCGGCTCGAGCTCAACCCGCTCGACCTCGAGGCGATCCGTGCCCGGCCCGTCGACGCGGTGGTGCGGTGCGAGGAGTGCGGTCGGATCCTCGTGAGGCTCACGGACTCCTGACGGCGCGCGCGGGCGCGGTGCGCTGGACCGCCGGCCGTCCACGGCGAAGACTGCAGGCGTGACCAGCACACCGCCCCGCGACGACCGGCCCGCCGACGACCGCCACGCGGCGGACGCGCACGCCCCGGACTCCTCGTCGGCCGACCCCTCGCCCGCCGACGCGCTCGCGGCGTCAGCGGCGGACCCGGCGGGCTCGGGCGCGTCGGCGGCCCCCGGCACCCGGCGGCGGGCCGACCGCCCGTCCGGCAGCGTGCCGCGCTTCGACGACGACGAGCCGACGACCGTCGTGCTGGTGCGGCACGGGCAGACCACCATGACGGTCTCGCGCGGCTACTCGGGCTCGTCCGAGCCCGGACCGTCGCTGGACGAGCGCGGCCGGCTGCAGGCGGCCGCGGCGGCCGCACTGGTCCACCGGGTCGGCCGCGACCTGTGGGGCGACATCGACTACCCGTCCGAGATCGTCGCCTCGCCCATGGTCCGCACGCAGGAGACCGCGGCGGTCATGGCGGAGCGCCTCGGCCTGTCGGTCCGCACGGACGCGGCGTTCCGGGAGGCGCACTTCGGGCACTGGCAGGGGCTGACGTCCGAGCAGATCGAGGAGCGCTGGCCCGGCCGGCTCGAGCCGTGGCACACCACGGGGCGGTTGCGGCCCCCGGGCGGCGGTGAGTCCATCGAGGACGTCGGCGTGCGCCTGCGCGCGGGTCTGGACGCGCTGCGCGCGGGCGGCAGCCGGACCGTGGTCGTGGTCTCCCACGCCGTGGCGATCCGCGCGGCGCTCGGCGTGACCCTGGGCGCCGACCCCGGCACCTGGAGCCAGCTGCGCGTGGCGCCCGCCTCGGTGAGCATCATCCGGCTGTTCGGTGACCGCCGCGACGAGATCGCCGTGGCCGGGGCGCCCAGCGAGGGCTGGTGACGGACGTCAGGTGACGGCGGTCAGGTGACGACGAGGGAGAGCGTGCGGGCGCCGCGCCGCGGCAACGGGCCGAGCTCGACGGCGTGCAGCACGTCGCCCACCAGGGCGCTCGCGGCGTGCGCGAGCTCGTCGGCGTCACGCGGATCGCGGCCGCGGCGGGTCACCAGGTGGCGCGTCAGGACCCCGCGCGTGTGCTTGGCGTGGTGGGAGACGACGGAGCGCCGCCCGTCGACCTCGCGCAGCACGCGGACGTCGACCCAGCAGGCGCCGGCCGGCGGCGTCCAGGCGGCGCGGTAGGCGGCCGAGCGGCAGTCGACGACGAGCCCGCCGTCCGCGGCGTCCCCCAGCTCGACGCCCAGGGGACCGCGCCACGCGGCCGCCAGCGGCCCGATGCCGGGCAGGTCGGTGCCCATGGACAGGCGGTAGGCGGGGACGACGTCGTCGACCGTCAGCAGGCCCCACAGGGCCGAGACGACGCGCACGCTCTCGACGGCCCGCGCCCGCGCGGTGGGCGTCAGCGCGTCGAGCCCGGCGGCTCCGTAGAGCACACCGGTGTAGATCCGCGACGCGCGGGCAGCGGGTGCTCGGCGCAGGCCGACGTTGCGGGCGACCTCGTCGGCCAGCCCGGCGGACACGCCGAGGACGTCGCACGCGTCGGGTCGGCCGCTCACCGCCACCAGCGCGTCGAGCACCTTCTCGCGCACCGGCGTCAGGCCGCCGTGGGACAGGGCGTCCAGGTCCAGCGGGGGAGCGGTCGGGGGTGCGGGCGTCTTGCCCTCCGAGGGCGGCAGCAGCACGAGCACCGCACGAGGGTACGGTGGCCGCCTTCCAGTTCCCGCGTCCCGAGGGTGTGAGATGGCACAGGTCACGGTGTACGGGCGGCGCTCGGTGTGGGCCGACCGGCGGCGCGAGGTCTCGGACGCCGTCCACGGCGCGCTCGTGGGCGCGTGGGGGCTGCCCGCGGACAAGCGGTTCCACCGGTTCCTGCTGCTCGACGACGAGGACCTGGTCGCGCCGCGGGCCCCGGAGTACCTCGTCGTCGAGGTCGTCTGCTTCACGGGCCGCAGCCCGGCGGCGGTGCGGGCGCTGATCGCGGCCTTCTTCGACGACGTGGCACCCGCGCTCGGGCTGGCGCCCGACGACCTGGAGGTCGTGATCCTCGAGAGCCCGCCGACGCACTGGGGCATCCGCGGCGTCGCGGGCGACGAGCTGAGCCTGTCGTACCGCGTGGACGTGTGACGCGGGTAGGCTGACCACGCGGATGAGTCAGCCAGGCGGCCGCGTCGGGACCCTCGGGTCCCGCCGAGGAACGTCCGGGCTCCGTAGGGCAGGGTGGTGGGTAACGCCCACCCGGGGTGACCCGCGGGACAGTGCCACAGAGAACAGACCGCCACGACGGACCGGCTCGCCGGGACGACGGGGTAAGGGTGAAACGGTGGTGCAAGAGACCACCAGCGCACCGGGTGACCGGTGCGGCTCGGCAAACCCCACCCGGAGCAAGGCCAGACAGGGAGCGTTCGAGGGTTGCCCGCCCGAGCTCCCGGGTAGGCCGCTGGAGGCGTGCGGCAACGTACGTCGTAGATGGATGGTCGCCACCCGCGCGTGGGAGACCGCGCGCGGGGACAGAACCCGGCGTACCGGCTGACTCATCCGCACCACCACCCGCTCGGCGGTAGCCCGCCGCTGTCCCGTCCGCTTACAACTGGACGGTTGACCAGCGCGGGCTCCCGGCACCGCGCGCGACGTCCAGGGGGTGGCATGCACGAGCTGGCGGTCTGCACGCTGCGGACGAAGTCCGGTGACGTCGACGGGCACGTCGTGAGCTTCGACGCCGGCGTGCTGGTGCTCGAGGTCGACGACCCCGTGGAGGACAGGGAGATCGGTGACGCCGCCTCGGTCACGGTGCTGGACCCCGTGCGAGGGCTGTGCCGGTACGTGGGGCTGCTCGGTGGCACCAGCGGGACGGCGGTGCAGCTGGTCGTGCTGGAGCGCGGGGTGCCCGACCAGCGGCGCTCGGCGGCGCGTGCCCTCTACCGCACCGCGTGCACCGGCAAGGTCGAGAGCCCGTCGGGGGTCGCCGGCGTGAGCGTCACGGTCGTGGACATCAGTGCCTCCGGCGTGCGGTTCGTGACGTCTCGGTCGCTGAGCCGCGGCGACGTCGTGCGGTTCCCCATGCCTGCCGGTGACACGACCGTCGACCTCGCCGCGCGGGTGCTGCGCGTCGAGGAGGGGCAGCACGAGTGGCGCTACGGGTGCGAGCTGGTCGACCTCGACGACCGCACCCGCGAGACGCTCTTCCGCCTGGTGCTGTCGCTGCAGCGGGCGGCGGCCCGGGAGCGCAGCCTCGCCGCCTGGTGAGCCGGCGGACGGGTGGTGCTCATCGACCGACGGGCACCACGCTGCCGCCCCGCACCGCCCCGGCGTCCTGCGGCCCGCCGCCGGCGGCCGGCACGGTCCCGGCGCCGGGGAGCCGCACCGCGAACGTCGCACCCCGCCCGCGGTCGGTGACGGCGCGGATCGTGCCGCCGTGGCTCGTCACCACCTCGCGCAGCAGCGCGAGCCCGAGCCCGAAGCGCCGGTCGTCGGCTCCCGCGCCCCGGTGGAACCGGTCGAAGATGCGCTCGGCCTCCGCGGGGTCGACACCCGGTCCGGTGTCGCTCACCACCACCTCCACGACGCGGCCCTGCTCCACCGCACGCGCACCGACCGTGACGCGACCGCCCGGCGGGGTGTGCGACAACGCGTTGCTCAGGAGCTCGGCGACGACACGGCGCAGGGCGGACGCGACGCCGAGCACGTACGGCACGTCGTCCGTGAGCGCGACGACGCTCACCCCCTGCGCGGCGGCGCGCGCCGTGTCGTTCGCGACCGCCTCCTCGACCAGGGCGGCGAGGTCGACGTGGGTGCTGTCCGGGCGCGTCGTGGCCGTGTCCTGCGCGGCCGTGAGCCTGGCGGACAGGAGCAGCTCGTCGACGATCTCCCCGAGGCGCCGGGTCGTGACGACGAGCCGGTCGAGGTCGCCCGCCTGGGCGTCGTCGTCCGCGGCGCGGGCGCGGCGTTCGAGCAGCTGGGCGCGGGCGTGCACCTGGGCGATCGGCGTGCGCAGCTCGTGGCTGGCGTCGGCGACGAACCGCCGTTGCCGCTGCAGGGCCTCGGCCAGCGGGGCGACGGCGCGCCGTCCGACGACCACGCCGCTGACGACGGCCGCGAGTGCGCCCGCAGCGGCCGCGACGCCGAACGCGATGAGCAGGTGCCGGCGGTCGGCGAGCTGGAACCGGGCGTCGAAGACGGCCTGCACGACGTGGTCGCCCTGCTGCGCGGTGCGCACGAAGTAGACGGTCCCGTCCTGCACGACGCGGGTGTCCTGGGCCACACCGGTCGCGTGCACCTCGCGCAGCGCGTCGGTGAGCGGGAAGCCGTCCGGCGGGGCGGCGACGCCGCTGTCCACGGCGGTGCCGTCGTACGTGATGATCCAGCTGCACGCGGGCGGGCCGGCGATGGTGCCGTGCTCGACGCCCCACGCGAGCTCGCCGTCGATCTGGCGCTCCTGGCTGTGCAGCAGCAACCCGTACGAGATGGCCCCGGCCAGGGCGAGCAGCACCGCGATGACGAGGCCGACCAGGGCGCCGATGCGCAGGCGCGCCCGCCGCAGGACGCGGTCCTCGGTCGTCGGCGGGTTCACAGCGTGCCCAGGCGGTAGCCGGCGCCGCGGACCGTGCGCACCGCGTCGCGTCCGAGCTTGCGGCGCAGGTAGTACACGTAGGTGTCGACGATCGACGCGGCCTCGGTGTCCTGGAACACCACGCGGCGCAGCTCCGCGCGCGTGTGCACGCTGCGTGGACGCTCCGCGAGCGTGCGCAGGAGCGCGTGCTCACGCGTCGAGAGGTCGACGCACCGCCCGCCGGGCAGGACGACCTGCCGGGTCACGAGGTCGAGCGACGCCTCGCCGACCGGCAGGTGGGTGTCGGCCTCGTCGACACGGCGGCACAGCGCGCGGATGCGGGCGCTGAGCTCGTCGAGCTCGAACGGCTTGACGAGGTAGTCGTCGGCGCCGGCGTCGAGGCCGGCGACCCTGTCGGCCACCGTGCCCAGCGCGGTGAGCACCAGCGCCCGGGCGCCGACGGCGTGCGACCGTAGCCGCCGCAGCAGGTCCAGGCCGTCCACGGCGGGCAGCCGGCGGTCGACGACGAGGACGTCGTAGGGGCGGGTCAGGCCGAGGTGCAGCGCCCGGTGGCCGTCGCGCGCCTGGTCGACGAGGTACCCCTCGTCGGTCAGGGTCTCGGCCAGCATGTCGTTGAGCTCGCGGTCGTCCTCGACGACGAGGAGCCGGTGGGGTCGTCCTGACATGTCCTGACAATGGCACATCTGATGTGACTTGAGTAACACTTCCGTGGTCACGATGTCACCCGCTCGGCCTCCGCCGCGGCGGGCGCGGGTTCCACGAGAGGGTGACGGCGCTCGACCCAGGACAGCAGCGGGCTGGTCATGACCGTGGTGACGAGCGCGACCAGCACGAGGACGGTGAACAGGGCAGGACCCACGATGCCCGCCTCCAGGCCGATGTTCAGCGCGATGAGCTGCATCAGCCCGCGGGCGTTCATGAGGGACGCGACGCGCAGCGCGACGCCCTGCGGCTCGCCACGGCGCCGTGCCGCGGCCCAGCAGGCGCCGAACTTCCCCGCGATCGCCAGGACCACGCACGCCACGGCGAACAGGAGCACCGTCGGGTCCGTGAACAGCCCGAACTGCGTGTGCAGGCCGGAGTACGTGAAGAACAGCGGGACGAGCACACCGGTCACCGGCGTGAGGGCGCCCACGACGCGGTCGGCGGCGGGCACCCGCGGGAGGGCGAGGCCGAGCGCGAAGGCGCCGAACACCGCGTACAGCCCGATCTCGTCGGTGAACCACGCCGCGCCGAACAGGACGGCCACGGTGCCGAGCAGGCGCGTGCCGTCGTCCACGCGCGGGCTCCCCATGAGGCGGCGCATGCCGGGACGGGCCACGAACACCACCACGGCCACGAACACGAGCGCACCCCCGACGGTCAGCAGCGCCGGCCCCGGGCTGCCGGTCGCCACGGCCAGCACCACCGCCAGCAGCACCCAGGCGACGACGTCGTCCACCGCACCGCTCGCGAGCGCGATCGTCCCGTGGCGGGTGCCGGCCTGCCCCCGCTCGGTGATGATCCGCGCGAGCATCGGGAACGCCGTGATCGCCAGCGCCACCCCCACGAACGCGGCGACGACACCCACCGGGACGCCGTCCGACTGCAGCGGGACGTGACCCGCGGCCAGCAGCACGAGCGCGACGCCCAGGACCAGCGGCCCGGTGACGCCCGCGAGCGAAACGGCCGCCGCCGTGCGGGCCAGGCCGTCGGAGCGGCTCGTGGTGAACGCGTGCCCGGCGTGGAACATCAGCAGCACGAGGCCCACCTGGCCGACCACGTACAGCACGGGCCGCAGGTCGTCGGGGAACAGCGAGTCCTGCACGCCCGGCAGGAACAGGCCCAGCAGGGACGGGCCGAGGAGCACCCCGGCGACCATCTCGCCGACGACGGGTGGCTGGCCGACGCGGCCCAGCAGCCACGACACGCCGCGGCACACGAGCAGGATGACGACCACCGCGAGGAAGAAGCGGGGCGCGAGCTCGACCGGTGTCATGCGCGGACCTCCCGGAAGTAGGTGGTGCAGGGACGGCGTCGACGGGCGTCGAGGACCATGACGGTGCCGAGCACGAGCTGCTGCACGGACCGTCCGACGTCGGCCCACCGGTCGGCCAGCCGCATCGCGGCCAGCCGCGCCCGGCCCGGTCCGGGTGCGCCGGCCGGGGTGAGGTAGGCGGGGCCGCGGTTCGGCATCGACCGCGTGTGCGCGGCGCTCGACGTCACGTCGTAGCGGCGAAACCCCCGCAGCACGGCGCGCAGCATGACGGGCGCCGACCCGCGCGCGGGGCAGGCCCGGTTGGCGGTGACGCCGAACGGGATGAAGTGCGCGTCGCGCGGGCGCAGGGTCCGCCAGCGCTCGGGGTCGAACGTGTCGTCCGGCGCGGTGCCGGTGCGCTGGTACGCGAGGTAGTTGAACAGCAGCACCGAGCCCGTCGGCAGCGTCGCGTCGCCGACGTCGATCGGCGCGGACGTGATGCGGTGCGCGATGCCGAACAGCGGGTGCACCCGCAGCGTCTCGTCGACGATCCGGTCCAGCGCCTCGTCGTCGTCGACCTGACCACGTGCCGGCCCGTACGCGCCCGCGCAGAGCAGGACGTGCGCGGCGGCCTCCGACATCTGCACGACCGCGGTGTTGAAGAACGCGCCCTGCAGGTACCAGGCGGTCTCCTGCGCGGTGAACGGCGGCGGCAGCACCACCGGGCACGTGCCCGCCTCGACCCGGTCCCGCAGGTACGCGGTGAGCCGGTCGCGTCGGTCCAGGTGGCGCAGCCCGGTGCACTTGAGGGCCGTGACGACGTCGTCGGCGTTGGCGACCACGAGGTCCCGGGCGTCACGCGGGCACGGCTCGGCGAAGACCAGCTCGTGGTAGACCTCGGCCCACACGGGCATCAGCAGGTCGCGCAGCCGCACCCGGGTCGTGCGGTCCGCCGGCAGGGCGTCCAGCGCGCGGCGGACGGCCGCGGTCGCGAGCTCGTCGCTGCGCTCGTGCCGCACCGCCAGGACCTGGCGCGTCGTGCGGGCGACGGTCCGGTAGCGCTCGCCGGGCTCCAGGTGCTCCTGGTGCATGTGCGCCCCGGGTGCCAGCCAGTACCAGAACAGGTCCGACAGGCCGGCGCCGGCGCTGCGCCCGTCCGCGGCGGGGTGGGAGTACACCGCCTCGAAGTGCTCCGCGCCGACCAGCGGGCCCGGCACGGGGATGCCCTCCGCGCCGTTGACCCACGCGAACACGCGCTCGCGCAGGCGCACGACGGCGCGCGGCAGCCACCCCGGCAGCGTCCAGAGCGCCACCGCCGCGGCGAGCACCGCGACCCCGGTCGTCACGGGACCGTCACCAGGTCGGGGGTGAGGTCCCGCGGCCGGTGCGCCCCGACGAGCGCCATGGCGTGGGCGAGCTCGTCGACGAGCTCCGTGAGCACCGACCGGACCCCGTCCGCCCCGCCCTGCGCCAGCCCCCACAGCACGGGGCGGCCGACCATCACGGCGTCCGCACCCGTGGCGAGCGCCACGAGCACGTCGACCCCGCGTCGCACCCCGCCGTCGAGCAGCACCGGCACGCGCCCGTCGACGGCGGCGACCACGCCGGGCAGCGCGTCGAGCGAGCTGACGGCGCCGTCGAGCTGGCGGCCGCCGTGGTTGGAGACCACGACGCCGTCGACGCCGTGCTCGACGGCCAGCCGCGCGTCGGCGGGGTGCAGCACGCCCTTGACCAGCACGGGCAGGGTCGTGGTGGCGCGCAGCCACGCCACGGCGTCCCACCCGAGGTCCGGGTCGACGACCAGGTCGCGCACCCGCCCGTCGGCGTCCCGGAGGTTCTCGCACACCAGACCGGCGGGCAGGTCGGTGAAACCGTGCCGCGCGTCGCGCGCGTGGCGACCGCGCACCGGGGAGTCCACGGTGAGGACCAGGGCGCGGCAACCGGCGGCCTCCGCGCGGGCGACGAGCGCCGCCGTGAACGCCCGGTCCGGCTGCACGTACAGCTGGAACCAGGTGGTCGCGCCGGTCGCGGCGACGTCCTCGACCGCGACGGTCGACATCGTGCTCACGGTGAGCAGCCCGCCGGCCGCGCGCACCCCGCGTGCGGTCGCGGCCTCGCCGTCCGGGTGCGCCAGACGGTGGAACGCCGTCGGCGCGACCACGACCGGTGCGGCGAGCCGCACCCCGCACAGGTCCGTGGTCAGGTCGGTGCCGCCCGGGCCGCGCAGCACGCGCGGCACCACCCGGCGGCGGGCGAACGCCTCCTCGTTGTCCGTCAGGGTGCGCTCCTCGCCGGCGCCGCCGGCGAGGTAGTCGAAGTGCACGGGGTCCAGGACGGCCCGGGCACCGCGCTCGGCCTCCCGCAGCGGTCCGGGCACGTCAGCGTCCCGCCAGCGCACCGGCCACGAAGCCCTCGAGCGGGGCCACGTGGGCGTCGGGCCGGTCCCACCGGTTCTCGAGGTTCTCCGCCAGGTGGTGCGTCGCGACGAGCTGCCCGCGGCGGTGGTGGCGGACCACCGGGTGCAGGTACGCCGCGTCGTGCGCGACGCCGGGCCGGTCCTGCGCGATGCGCTGCACACCGATGTCGAACGGGTCGACCTTGTCGTGGTCCGGCCCGTACTCGAGGGTCACGACGAACGCGTCGTCGTCGTGACCGTCGGGTCCCAGCCCCACGCGCGCGTGGTAGGCGACGGGCACCTCCTCGTGGTACCGGGCGGTGCCGTCCGTGACGGCGACGACGTCCGCCAGGACACCGAACTGCTGCCACAGGGCCGAGGACCTGTTGACCCGCTCGACCACGGCGGCGGCGATCGCCTCGGGCGTCGCGTCGACGGGCAGCGAGGGCCACGGCTCGTCGGCGTACCGCCGCTCGAGGATGCGGTGCAGGGCCCGCGTGGCGTACCGGAACCCGTGGACGAACCCGTTGGTGGAGTGCTTGAAGTCACGCTGCTGGCTGAGGGTCCCGGCGAAGAAGAGGCCCGGCACGTCGACGGACTCCCACTCGTCGGTCTGCGCGGGGAACCGGCCGCCGATCGCGAGCGCGGGCCGGCACGAGTCGTCGAACACGGTGGGGTCGAACGCGAACCCGGTGCACGCGAGCACCCGGTCGTAGTGGAGCACACGGGTCTCGTCGGCCCGGGCGAAGCGGAACGTCACGGCCAGGCCGTCGTCGTCGCGCTCGATGCGCTCGATCGTGCCGTCGAGCACCGCGTTGGCGGACTTGAGCTGGTACGTGTCGAGGAAGTTGTTGTTGACCGCGCGCAGGTTCCCCACGTAGTGGGTGCGCCACGCGAGCCGGACGGAGTCCGGGCCCGCGAGGTGGATGAGCGTGGTCGTCTCCATGAGCGCGTCGGCCGTCTCGAACCCCGAGTTGCCCTTGCCGATGACGAGCACGCGCTGGTCGAGGTAGTCGTCGGGATCCACGGGCATCGTGTCGTACCCCTCGACCAGCTCGAACCCGGGGATCGCGGGGCGGTGCAGCCGGCTGACGCCCGTCGCGACGACGACCGAGCGGGCCGTCAGGACGTCGTCGCCCACCCGCACGTCGAACAGGTCGCCGCGCCGCGACACCCGCCACACGGGTGCGCCGTACCGCACCCGCACCTTGGTGCGCTCGGCGAAGTCCGCGAGGTACTGCACCATCACGTCCGCGTCCGGGAAGTACCGGTCCGTGTAGCGCGTGAAGCGCAGGTCGGGGTCGTCGCTGAGCAGCGAGTTCCAGTCGAACCGCAGGTTCAGCTCCGGGTCGTCGCTGCCGGTGCGCGGCTTGTTGATCGAGATGAGGCGGCGGTGCCGCGGGTACCGCGTGAAGAACGAGCCGGCGGCGTCGGCGCGCTCGACGACGAGGTAGTCGCGGCGGCCGTCGGCCTCCAGCAGCGCGCCGAGCTGCAGGCCGGCAGGCCCGGCTCCGATGACGAGGTGGTCGAGGGTCACGGTCGGGCCTCCGGGTCGGTGGTGAGGACGACGCGCGCGCAGGTGCGCACGTGCGCGAGCGTGTTGTCCGCCTGGTCACGGCCGTCGGTTCTGCCGGCGAACCCGACCAGCGCGCCGAAGCCCGTCGTGCGGCCGTAGACCGTGCGGTCGGCCGCCACGGCGGCGTCGAGGAGGGCCCGTGCCGCGCCGGTGCGCTCGCGTGCCTCGGGCGGGACGACCACGTCGACCGGGCCGGCGGACGCCGCGAGCAGGTCACGGGTCCGCAGAGGGGCGGCGAGATCGACGCGGGTCGTCAGCGCGGCACGGGCTTCCATGCCCCCGACGGTAGGGACGCGATCTCAGAGCGGTGTGAGATGCGTCACCCTACGGTCGGGCCATGACGCCCGACGCGCACGACGTCGACCGGGGTGCCGGCCCTGCGGTGCTGTGGCCGCAGCCGGTGCTCGACCTGCTCGCCCGTGACCCGGGACGTCCGGTCTTCGAGGACGGGGACCGGGTCGTGACGGCGGGGGAGATGGCGCACGCGGTGGCACGCGTGGCCGCGGGCCTGCGCGCCGCCGGAGCGGGACCGGGTGCGGGTGTGGCCCTCGACCTCGGCGTGACGCCCGAGGCGTTCGCCGCCACCGTGGCCGCCTTCGCCGTCGGCGCCCGCGTGTGCGGCGTCCCGCCCGGGCTCGCGCCCGCGCAGCGCGCGGACCTGCTCACGCGCGCCGACGTCACCGTCGTCGTCGACGAGGCCCGCCTGTCCGACCTCCTCACGTCAGCACCGCACGGTCCGGTCGTCGCGGCCGGACGGCCGGGCGACGTCGCGCGGATCACCTGGACCAGCGGGACGAGCGGCCGGCCCAAGGGCTGCGCGCAGACCTACGCCGCGATGAGCGGCGCGTGGGTGCCGTTCCCGGAGCGCTGGCCCGCCGCGGTCGCGGCGCTGGCGCCGCGGCTCGCCCGCTTCCTGGTCCTCGGGACGCTGAGCAGCCACGTGATGCTCGAGTACAGCGTGCTGGCGCTCACCGCCGGTGGCGTCCTCGTCGCGGCGCGACCGCCGGGCTACCCCGACGCGATCGTGCGGCACCGGGCGACCGCCGGCGTCATCACCGTCGGACGGCTCCACCAGCTCGTGCGCGCGCAGCGCGAGGACCCCGCCGACCTGTCGACCCTGCGGGCGCTGCTGGTGTCCGGGTCCCCGCTCGCGCCGTCACGGCTGGCCGAGGCGCTCGACGTCCTGGGGCCCGTCGTCTTCCACGGCTACGGGCAGACCGAGACCGGCATGATCGCGATGGTCGCGCCCGAGGAGATGCGGTCCCCGGCCGTGCTCACCACGGTGGGGCGTCCACCGGCGCAGGTCGACGTGCGGGTGCGCGACGGCGAGGTGTGGGTCCGCACCCCGTGCCAGGCCGCGGGCTACTGGGACGACCCCGTCGAGACCGCGCAGGTGTTCGTCGACGGCTGGGTGCGCACGCGCGACCTCGGCGAGGTCGACACGGACGGGTACCTGCACCTGCGGGGCCGTGCACGGGACGTCGTCATCGTCGACGCGCAGATCGTCCACGCCGGGGCCGTCGAGCGGGTCCTCGAGCAGGACCCGGCGGTCGCGGAGGCGTACGTCGTCGCCCGGCCGGACGACCTCACCGGGGAGGCCGTGCACGCGTGGGTCGTCCCGGCGCACGGGCGTCGCCCCGACGTCGAGGAGCTGCGCCGACGCGTGGCGCACGCGCTCGGCGTGGTCGCCGTCCCGCAGGGGGTGCACGTCGTCGAGCACGTCCCGCTCGCGCCGAGCGGCAAGCCCGACAAGCGCGCGCTGGTCGAGCCGCTCGTCAGGTCGTGACGTCGCCCACCGGGTCGGGCGCCTGCGGCGGGTGCACCCAGGTCACGAGGACGACCGAGATGATCATCAGCAGGAACCACGAGACGAGCTTGCTGCCGCCGACGACGTGCCAGCCGTCGACCTGCGACGGGTACAGCCACGCGCCGGCGAACGTGGCGACGTTCTCCGCCAGCCAGATGAACCCCGCCACCAGGGTGAACGCGAGCAGCACGGGCATCCGTGGTCGGGCGGCGTGCACGCGCAGGTGCATCACGCTGCGGCCGAACACCAGGACGACCGCGGCCACCAGCACCCACCGGGCGTCCGCGACCCAGTGGTGCGTGAAGAAGTTGGCGTAGACCGCCACGGCCAGCACCGCCGTCACCCAGCGGCGGGGGTACCGGTCGAAGCGCAGCTCGAAGATGCGGAACACCCGCACGAGGTACGAGCCGACGGCACCGTACATGAAGCCGGAGAACAGGGGCACCGCCCCGACCCGCAGCACGCCCTCGGCGGCGTAGGACCAGGACCCCGCGTCGGTCTTGAACACCTCCATGGCGGTGCCGACGACGTGGAACAGCAGCACCACCCGCAGCTCCCGGACGGTCTCCAGACGCGTGAGGAGCATCCCCGCCTGCAGGACGAGCGCCGCGACCGTCAGGGCGTCGTTGCGCGCGAGCCAGGCGTCGTCCGGGTACCAGAACCGCGCCGCGAGGAGCAGCGCGAGCAGCAGGGCGCCGAACAGGCACGCCCAGCCCTGCTTGAGGGTGAACACGGTGAGCTCGACCAGGCCGGTGCGGACCCGGCGGCCGCGCAGCCGTGCGAGGCGGGCGCGAGCCCAGGCGTCGACACGTTCCTCGACGACGGTGAGCTCGCGCGCACCGGCGCGCGGCAGGGTGAGGCGCAGGTCTCGCAGCACGACGCCCATCCCACCGCTGCGCTGCGGTGGGACGGGCGTCGGCCGTGGACGGGTTCGCGGGGGGACCTGTGCAGATCCTGTGTGGCACGCACGGTCGGGTGCCGCACAGGTCGGCCGTTCCGCTGGGTCAGCGCGTGGAGCGCGCCCGGTACCGCTGGACCATGGGGCAGTCGAAGGGGTCGCGGGCCGACAGGCCGACGCGGTTGAGGTACTGGACCACCAGCAGGTAGCTGCGGACCAGCGAGGTCTCGGTGTACGGCATGCCGACCTGCGCGCAGTGCTCGCGCACCATGCGACGGGCGCGGGCCAGGTGCGGCCGCGGCATGCTCGGGAACAGGTGGTGCTCGATCTGCGCGTCCAGGCCGCCCATGAGCATCGTGACGGTGGTACCGCCCCCGATGTTGCGCGACGTGAGCACCTGCTTGGACAGGAAGTCCAGACGGCTGTCGGCGGGGATGATCGCCATGCCCTTGTGGTTGGGCGCGAACGACGCACCCATGTACACGCCGAACACGGCGAGCTGGACGGCGAGGAACGCGGCGGCCATGCCGAGCGGCAGTGCCCAGACGACCAGCGCCACGTAGATGCCCAGCCGGGCGGTGAGGATCACGAGCTCGAGCGTGCGTGCACGCGAGCGGGGGGAGGCCAGGAGGCTCTTGAAGGCCAGGATGTGCAGGTTGACACCCTCGAGCGTCAGCAGCGGGAAGAACAGCCAGCCCTGCCGGCGCGTGATCGCCGCCATGAGGCCGCGCTGCTTGGCGGCGTCCTCCTCGAGGAAGGAGACGGTGTCCCACTCGATGTCGGGGTCCTTGCCGACCCGGTTGGGGTTGGCATGGTGCCGCGTGTGCTTGGTCATCCACCACGAGTGGCTGATCCCGACGACGCCGTTGGCGAGGATCCGGCCGAGCCGGTCGTTGGCCGGGCCCGTGAGCAGGACCTGACGGTGCGACGCCTCGTGCGCGACGAACGCGAACTGGGTCAGCACCAGGCCGAGGCCCGCGGCGATGAGGAGCTGGAACCAGGAGTGGCCCAGCAGCACGAAGCCGGCGACGAGACCCGCCAGGGCGGTCGTCAGCGCGGCGAGCAGGGAGAAGTAGAAGCCGGGGGTGCGGTCGAGAAGTCCTGCCTCACGCACCTGTGCGGACAGCTCGTGATAGCTGCCGGTGGCGGCCGCCTGACGGGGACGCGTCGGGGCAGGGGGCGCAGGTACGGATGCAGGAGCCACATGACCTCCAGGGCTCGGATCGACTTCCCAGCCGTGGGGGGAGCGGGTGCTCGTGGTGCGGATGGCCCTACCCTACGGCACCGTAGGTTCGCTGTCTCGCGTGACCGTCGACCAGTCTCCCGCGCACGACCTGGGTGCGTCCGGCCGACGGGCCGTCCGTCTCCCGCCGCCGCTCTCAGCGGCGCTGCGCGGCCGCGAGGCGTGCGGCGCCCACGATGCCGGCGGCGTTGCGCAGACCGGCGGGCACGATCGGGGTGCGCAGGTCCAGCAGCGGCAGGAACTGCTGGTGCTTCTTGCTCACGCCGCCGCCGACGACGATCAGGTCGGGCCAGAACAGGTCCTCGACGACCGAGAAGTACCGCTGCAGACGCTTCGCCCACTGCTCGAACGACAGGCCCTCGCGGTCGCGCGCCGCGTCCGAGGCGCGCGACTCCGCGTCGTAGCCGTCGATCTCGAGGTGGCCGAGCTCCGTGTTGGGCACCAGCACCCCGTCGACGACGAGCGCCGAGCCGATGCCGGTCCCGAGCGTCACGACGAGCACCACGCCGGGCACGTCGCGGGCGGCCCCGTAGACGACCTCCGCGTAGCCGGCCGCGTCGGCGTCGTTGACCGCGACCACCGGGCGCCCGGTGGCCCCGCCGACGGTCGCGGCCACGTCGGTGCCGATCCAGGAGTCGTCGACGTTGGCGGCGGACTGGGCGACGCCGTGCAGGATCACCGCGGGGAAGGTGACACCGATGGGCACGTCGTGGTCCAGGTGGAAGGAGTCGACGACCTCGGCGACGGTCCGCGCGACCGCCTGCGGCGTCGCCGGCTGCGGCGTGGGGATCCGTACGCGATCGGCCGCGAACTCCCCGGTGCGCAGGTCGACCGGCGCCCCCTTGATGCCCGAGCCCCCGATGTCGATGCCGAAGGCCGTCCTGACCGGCGGGTCGTCGTGCTTCGGGTGCCCGTGCTTCGTGTCCTCGTGCTTCGCGTGCCCGTGCTTCGTGTCCTCGTGCTTCGCGTCCTTGCTCATGGCAGCGTCAGCACCTCCGCTCCGGTGTCGGTGACCAGCAGGGTGTGCTCGAACTGTGCCGACCTGCTGCGGTCGGCGGTGACGACCGTCCAGCCGTCGTCCCACATCTCCCAGTCGGGAGTGCCCAGGTCCAGCATCGGCTCGATCGTGAAGACCATGCCGGGCTCGATGAGGGTGGCGTGCTGCGGGGCGGCGTCGTAGTGCGGCACGACGAGCCCGGTGTGGAACGCGGGGCCCACGCCGTGGCCCGTGAAGTCGCGCACCACGCCGTACCCGAAGCGTGCGGCGTACTTCTCGATGACGCGACCGATGACGTTGATCTCGCGCCCCGGTCGCACGGCCTTGATGCCGCGCTCCAGGGCCTCGCGCGTGCGCTCGACGAGCAGCCGGGACTCCTCGTCCACGTCGCCGGCGAGGAAGGTCGCGTTGGTGTCGCCGTGCACGCCGTCGACGTAGGCGGTGACGTCGATGTTCACGATGTCGCCGTCCTCGACGACCGTGGAGTCGGGGATGCCGTGGCAGATGACCTCGTTGACCGACGTGCACAGCGACTTGGGGAACCCGCGGTACCCGAGCGTCGAGGGGTACGCGTCGTGCGCGACGAGGAACTCGTGGCCGATCGCGTCGAGCTCGTCGGTGGTCACGCCGGGCACGACGTGCCGCCCGACCTCCTGCAGCGCCTGCGCGGCGATCCGTGCGGCGTGCCGCACGCGCTCGATCGTGCCCGGGTCCAGCACGTCCGGCCCGCGCCACGGCGTGGGCATCGGCTTGTCGACGTACTCCGGGCGGGCGATGTGCGCGGGGACCGCGCGCCGCGGGCTGACCTGCCCGGGGACGAGCGCGGTGCGCGGCGGGTGGACCGGCGGCATGACTGGCAGTCTACGTAGCGACGGGGTGGGACTGCCCGCCGGGACGAGAGGAGCCGCCGTGGCCGAGTACTTCTACAACACCCGGACGCACCAGGTGGAGGAGGGGCGCCAGAGCGACTGGGCGCAGCTCATGGGCCCGTACGCGACCCGCGAGGAGGCCGAGCACGCGCTGGCGCGGGCGCGGGCGCGCAGCGAGTCCTGGGACGCCGAGGGCCGGGCCTGGGAGGGCGACGACCGCTCGTGACGGCGCGCCGGCGCCGCGTCGCCGCGGCCGGGGGCCGCACGGCGCCGGCGCCGGGGCGTCAGGCGTCGAACGTGTGCGCGGCCGCGGGGAACGTCCCCGAGCGGACCTCGTCCACGTAGCCGCGGGCTGCCGCCCCCAGCGCGCGCCCGACCTCGCCGAACCGCTTGGCGAAGCGCGGTGACCAGTCGCCCATGCCCGCCATGTCCACCCACACCAGCACCTGGCCGTCGCACTCGGGGCCGGCGCCGATCCCGATCGTGGGGACCCGCACCACCTCGGTGACCCGGGCGGCGACCGGTGCGGGGACCATCTCCAGCACGATCGCGACCGCGCCGGCCTCCGTGACGGCCACGGCGTCCTCGCTGACCTGCTCGGCGCCGCCGGTGCCCCGACCCTGCACCCGCGGGCCCCCCAGCGCGTTCTCGGACTGCGGCGTGTACCCCAGGTGCGCCACGACGGGGATGCCCGCCTGTGTCAGGGCACGGATCTGCGGGACGGACCGCAGGCCGCCCTCGAGCTTGACGGCGGAGACACCGGTCTCCTTCATGACGCGCACCGCACTGGCCAGCGCCTGCTCCGGGCCGGCCTCGTAGGTGCCGAAGGGCAGGTCCGCCACGACGAACGCCCGCTCGACGGCGCCGGCAACGGCGCGTGCGGCGACCACGATCTCGTCGAGCGTCACCGGCAGCGTCGTCGTGTGCCCGTGCATGGTGTTCCCGATCGAGTCGCCGACCAGCAGCATGTCCACGCCGGCCTCGTCGAAGATCCGCGCCGTCGGCGCGTCGTAGGCCGTGAGCATCGTCAGGCGCTCACCGCGCTCCTTGGCGGCCTGGAGGTGGTGGACGCGCACGCGGCGCGGTGTCGGGGCGTCACTGGTCGGCATGCCGCGAGCCTAGTCGCGAGGCCGTCGGCGGGGGCGCGCCGGGCCGTCCCGAACGGGTTCCGCGGACCTCTGCCGGCCCCTCGGGGGACCGCCCGGACGACCCGGGGCGTCCACCCGCGTGACGGTCGCACCGGTGCGGCCCGTCATCAGGCAGGATGTACGCCATGGACAGGCAGCAGGAGTTCGTCCTCCGGACCGTCGAGGAGCGGGACATCCGCTTCATCCGTCTGTGGTTCACGGACGTGCTCGGCATGCTCAAGTCGGTGGCGGTCGCGCCGGCGGAGCTCGAGCAGGCGTTCAGCGAGGGCATCGGGTTCGACGGCAGCGCGATCGAGGGCCTCACGCGCGTGTACGAGGCGGACATGATCGCCAAGCCCGATCCGTCGACCTTCCAGATCCTGCCGTGGCGGGGGGAGCGGCACGGCACGGCACGCATGTTCTGCGACCTGCTCACGCCGGACGGCGAGGCGTCGCTGGCCGACTCGCGGTACGTGCTCAAGCGTGCGCTCGACCGTGCGAGCGACCGCGGGTTCACCTTCTACACGCACCCCGAGGTCGAGTTCTACCTGTTCGACGCGCCGGCCGACCCCAGCCGTCCGCTGGTGCCCGTCGACCAGGGCGGGTACTTCGACCACGTGCCGCGCGGCACCGCGCACGACTTCCGCCGTGGCGCGATCACGATGCTCGAGTCCATGGGCATCTCGGTCGAGTTCTCCCACCACGAGGCCGGCCCGGGTCAGAACGAGATCGACCTGCGCTACGCCGACGCGCTGACGACGGCCGACAACATCATGACCTTCCGCACGGTCGTGAAGGAGGTCGCCCTCGAGCAGGGTGTCTTCGCGTCGTTCATGCCCAAGCCGCTGGCGGACCAGCCGGGCTCCGGCATGCACACGCACCTGTCGCTCTTCGAGGGGGACCGCAACGCGTTCCACGAGCCGGGCGCCCCGCTCGAGCTGTCGAAGGTCGCGCGCTCGTTCATCGCCGGCCTGCTCACGCACGCCGCCGAGATCACGGCGGTGACCAACCAGTTCGTGAACTCCTACAAGCGGCTGTGGGGCGGCGCGGAGGCGCCGAGCTTCGTCTGCTGGGGTCACAACAACCGCTCCGCGCTCGTGCGGGTGCCGATGTACAAGCCCGGCAAGGGCAACTCGAGCCGCGTCGAGTACCGCGCCGTGGACTCGGCCACCAACCCGTACCTCTCCTTCGCGGTGCTGCTGGCCGCGGGACTCAAGGGGATCGAGGAGGGGTACGAGCTGCCCGAGGGCGCCGACGACGACGTCTGGGAGCTGACCGACGCCGAGCGCAAGGCGCTCGGCATCGAGCCGCTGCCCACGTCGCTCGAGGCCGCCATCGACGTCATGCAGCGCTCCGAGCTCGTCGCCGAGACGCTGGGGGAGCACGTCTTCGACTACTTCCTGCGCAACAAGCGCCAGGAGTGGGCGGAGTACCGCGCGCAGGTCACCCCGTACGAGCTGCAGCGCTTCCTCCCGCTGATCTGACGCGATGAGCGCGTCCACCGGTCGTGGCACGTCGCTCGCGACACGTCTGACACGCGTGGGCGTGGCGGACGTGCCCCGGGCCGAGCGGCTGCTCACGGACGCGGCGCTGCTGTCGGTCGACCCGGACGTCGTCGAGCACGTCGTCGACGGGCTGCGCGAGGTCGGCGACCCCGACGAGGTGCTGCTCGCCGTCGCCAAGGTCGCCGGGGCCGTCCGGCGGGACCCGGAGCTGTCCGGCCTGCTGCGGGAGGTGCTGGCGGACGACGGCCCGGCGCGGCGTCGGCTGCTCGCGCTCACCGGGGCGTCCCCTGCCATCGGCAACACGCTCGCCGCCCACCCGGCCAACCTGCGGGTGGTCGCGGACCCGACGCCCGGCACGGCCGTGGCCGCCCACGAGGTGCGCGCCGAGCTGCTGCGGGCGGTGGAGGCGAACCCCGATGCCGCCGTGCCGGTCGCCGGGATCGCCGGGACGCCCGGCATCGACGCGATGCGCCGGGCCTACCGGACGCGGCTCCTGCGCATCGCCGCCACGGACCTCACGGCCGACGATCCGCTGAGCCGCCTCCCGGGTGTCGGTGCGGCGCTCGCCGACCTGGCGGCCGCCGCGCTCGAGGCCTCGCTCGCGCTGGCCCGCGCGGACCTCGAGGACGAGGGCCGCGGGGTGCGGCTCGCCGTCATCGGCATGGGCAAGGCCGGTGGTCGGGAGCTCAACTACGTCTCGGACGTCGACGTCGTGTACGTCGCCGAGCCCGTCGACGGCACCCCGGAGGACGAGGCGATGATCACCGGCGCCCGCCTCGCCGCGGGGCTCGCGCGGGCGTGCTGCGCGCCGGCGGGGGAGCCGGCGCTGTGGCCGGTGGACGCCGCGCTGCGACCCGAGGGCAAGGACGGCCCGCTGGTGCGGACGCTCGCCAGCCACCGCGCCTACTACGAGCGCTGGGCCAAGACGTGGGAGTTCCAGGCGCTGCTCAAGGCACGACCGCTGGCCGGGGACGTCGAGCTCGGGCGGGCCTACGTCGACACGGTCGGCCCGTTCGTGTGGTCGGCCGTGCAGCGCGAGAACTTCGTGGAGGACTCCCAGGCCATGCGGCGGCGCGTCGAGGCGCACGTGCCTCGCGCCGAGGCCGACCGCCAGCTCAAGCTCGGCGTCGGCGGTCTACGGGACGTCGAGTTCACGGTGCAGCTGCTGCAGCTGGTGCACGGGCGGGCCGACGAGACGATCCGCAGCCCCAGCACGCTGACCGCGCTGGCCGCGCTGGCGGCCGGCGGCTACGTGGGTCGCGAGCACGCCGCGCAGCTGGCCGTCTGCTACCGGTGGATGCGGACCATGGAGCACCGCATCCAGCTGCACCGGTTGCAGCGCACCCACCTGGTCCCGACGTCGGAGGTCGACCTGCGCCGCCTGGCGCGGACCATGGGGATGCGTGCCGAGGGGCCCGAGGGTCTGCTGGAGCGCTGGCGGGCGACGCGCCGCGAGGTACGACGCCTGCACGAGGAGCTGTTCTACCGCCCGCTGCTGCCCGCGACCGCCCGGTTGTCGACCGCCGAGGCGGCCCTCGCCCCGGAGGCCGCGCGCGCACGGCTCGCGGCGATCGGGTACCGGGACCCCGCCGGCGCGGTCCGGCACATCGCGGCGCTCACCGACGGGGTCTCGCGCCGGGCGTCGATCCAGCGGCAGCTGCTGCCCGTCATGCTCGGCTGGTTCGCTGACGGCGCGGACCCCGACGGCGGGCTGCTGGCCTTCCGGCGGCTGTCGGACCAGCTCGGCACCACGCACTGGTACCTCAAGCTGCTGCGGGACTCCGGGACGGCGGCGCACCGCCTGGCGCAGGTCCTGTCGACGTCCCGGTACGTCGCCGACGCGTTGCGGCGCTCGCCCGAGTCGGTGACCTGGCTGGACGACGACGCGGAGCTGGTGCCGCGGTCGGCCGAGCGGCTCGCGGGCGAGGCGGACGCCGTGCTGCGGCGGGCGTCCGAGCCGGTGCCCGCCGTCACCGCGCTGCGCGCGCTGCGGCGCCGCGAGCTCGCCCGCACCGCGGTGGCCGACGTCCTGGGCGTCACCACGGTAGTGCGCGCCTCGCAGAGCCTGACCGTGGCCGCCGACGCAGTGCTCGCCGGGACGCTGCGCGTGGCGGAGGCCGACGCGCGCGCGGCGGCGGGCCTCGAGGAGAGCCCGACCCGGCTCCTCGTGGTCGCGATGGGTCGCCTCGGCGGCCGGGAGATGGCCTACTCGTCGGACGCCGACGTGCTGTTCGTGCACGACCCGGTACCGGGCGCCGACGGCAAGGTGGCCCAGGACTTCGCGGTGGCCGTGGCGACCCGGGTGCGCCAGCTCCTGGGGGCCGTCGGCCCGGAGCCGTCGCTGAGCGTCGACGCCGACCTGCGGCCGGAGGGTCGCAACGGGCCGCTGGCGCGGTCCTTCGACGCGCACGTCGAGTACTACCAGCGCTGGTCCTCGCCGTGGGAGAGCCAGGCGCTGCTGCGGGCCCGACCGGTCGCGGGGGACCACGCACTGGGGGAGCGGTTCATCGCGCTCATCGACCCGCTGCGGTACCCCGTCGGGGGTCTGGACGCCGCCACGGAGCGCGAGATCCGCCGCATCAAGGCGCGGGTCGAGGCCGAGCGGCTGCCGCGCGGCGTCGAGCCCTCGCGGCACCTCAAGCTGGGCCGCGGCGGCATCAGCGACGTCGAGTGGACCGCCCAGCTGCTCCAGCTGCAGCACGCGCACGCCGTTCCGGGCCTGCGGACCACCTCGACGCTCGACGCGCTCGACGCGGCGCGCGACGCCGGGCTGATCGCGGCGGACGACACGGCCGTCCTGCGCGAGGCGTGGCTGCTCGCGTCCCGCGTGCGCGACGCGAACGTCCTGTGGACGGGGCGCGCCGAGGGGGCCCACGCCGACGTCCTGCCGCACGACCGCACGGCGCTCGCAGGCGTCGCGCGCGTGCTCGGCCACCCCCCGGGGTCGGGCGCGATGCTCGAGGAGACGTACCTGCGGACCGCGCGACGCGCGCGAGCCGTCGTGGAGCGCGTCTTCTACGGCTGAACCGCCCGTGTGGTCGCCTGAACGGGTGGCCTCTACAGTCGATCGGGTGACGGCCACGGCGGACGGGCAGACGCAGGGCACGGCGGCCGGCTGCCCCGTGCGCAAGCTCGCGCAGCCCGACGACGGGCCCGGTCCGGACCTCGAGCACGTGCCGGGGCCACGCGAGCGCTGGCGCGTCCGCTCCCACGCCCTCGCCCGCGCCGTCCTGCGTCAGCCCGAGACCACGCGCCAGGCGGGGTTCGGCGCCGACACGCTCAACCAGGGGCCCGTCCGGATGCGGCCGCCGATCCTGTACCAGGAGGGGGAGCAGCACCACGCCCAGCGCCGCGCGGCGGCGCACCTGCTCGCGCCGCGGGTGGTCGCCGGGTACCGGGACTGGATGGCGGCGACGGCCGAGCGGCTCGTCACGCAGGTGCGCACCGACCGCTGGACGGACCTCACGGCGATCACGATGCAGATGGCGGTCGAGGTCACCTCCCGCGTCATCGGACTCGACCACGGGGCCTCTGCGCGCATGCGGGGCCGGCTCGCGGAGTTCTTCGAGCCCGTGCCGCCGGGCGGCTCGCCGCTCACGCGCGCGCGGGCGGCGCTGCGGAACACGGCGATCCTGCGGTTCTACGTGTTCGACGTGAGGCCCGCGATCCGGGCGCGGCGCCGACGGCGCGGCGACGACCTCATCAGCAGCCTGCTCGACGCCGGCTACACCGACCTGGAGATCCTCACCGAGTGCGTCACGTACGCCGCGGCCGGCATGGCGACGACGCGCGAGCTCATGACGGCGGCCGTGTGGCACCTGCTCGACGACGACGCGCTGCTCGCCCGGTACCGCGCGTCCGACCGCGACGGCCGCGTCGCGATCATCGAGGAGGTGCTGCGCGTCGAGCCCGTCGTGGGGCACCTGCTGCGGCGCACGACGGCTCCGCTCACGCTCGACGGTCCCGACGGGCCGCTCGAGGTGCCGGTCGGCACGTTGATCGAGCTCGACCTGCGGGCCGTGAACGCCGACGAGCGGGTCGTCGGTGGCGACCCGCTCGCGGTGTGCCCGGCACGGCCGATGGCGCGCGCGGTCGGCCCGGTCGTGCTCGCGTTCGGTGACGGGCACCACCGGTGCCCCGGCGCGCCGCTGGCGTCGATGGAGGCGGAGATCTTCGTCTCCGCGCTCCTGCTGCACGACGACGTGGCGACGGCCGGGGCCCCGCGGGTGCGGTGGAACGACGTCAGCCAGGGCTACGACCTGACCGCGTGGCGCGTGCGGCGCGTCGGCGCGGCCGGCTCGCCGGGCTGACGCCGCGGCCGGGTCAGGCCACGGCCACCTCGGCGGCTGCCACGGCGCGTGCGGCCTTCCGCGTGCGACGCGTGCCGATCGCGTGGACCGCGAGCCCGACGACGACCCACGCACCGAGCGTGAGACCGGCGGTGAGGCCGCCCGTGCCACCGAAGTACGCGACCGAGCGGACGAGGGTGCCGGTGGCCCCGGGCGGCAGGATCTGCCCGAACGCCCCGAGCCCGGTCGGCAGCCACGCGGCGGTGGTGGCGATGCCCGCGAACGGGTTGCCGAGGAACATCATCGACATCGCGCCGATCGTGAACCCCTTGCCGCCGAAGGCCTCCTGGAGCCCGGTGAGGGGGAACGCCATGGCGGCGATGCCCAGTGCCATGGCGCCGGCGACCGGCAGGAACGCGGAGTCGATGCTGCCGAAGGGGAACCGCAGCACGGTGGCGACGACGAGGCCACCGACCACGGAGAAGGTGAGCAGGCCCACGAGCTTCCAGGTGTTGCTGCGCGCGAAGGCGGTCCGGAACGCGACGACGGGCACGATGCCGCCGAACACGAGCGGGAACGCCAGGCCGCCGATGCCGATGCCCGACGGGTCGGTGGTCGGCAGTGCGACGACGTCATCGGTCGTGACGGGGACGCCCATCGCGGTGCCGATGGCCTGCGCGGTGGCGGAGACGGACTGCGCGATGGCGCCGCCACCGGCGGACGCGACGACGCTGTGGACACCGTTGGGCCCGACGACGAAGCCGCCGACGACCTCGCGCCCGCGCACCGCCTCGACCAGCGTCGCCTGGTCGGTGAACTCCTGGACGTGGTAGGCGCCGGGCGCGGAGGCCGTCAGGGCCTCTTCGAAGCGGTCGGCCTCCTGCGACGACCCGACGAGCCCGACCGGCAGGTCGGTCGGCCCGCTCTTGAGCGACGGGAGGATGAAGATGGCCAGCAGGATGGCCAGGACCGCGCCGAGGGCGACGGTCATGCCGACCAGCTTGGTCAGCTGCTTGCGCTTGCGCGGGGGAGCGACCTCGCCCTCAGGGTCGCGCGGGGCGGGGGCGAGCTCGGTCGTCGCAGTCATGAGTTCCTTCATCCGGGACAAGCGGAGGATCGCCGTCCGCTTATGTGGATGATAGACCTCCGGTTAGGCTGATGGGTGTCGAGAGGCCCGGACGTGGGCACCGTCACACCGAGGAGGGGCCATGCGCGCGGACGCAGCGCGTCGTCGCGCCGCGCTCATCCGCGCGGCCCGGCACCTGTTCGCGCTGCACGGCAGCGACATCGCCCTCGACGCCGTCGCCGAGGCGGCCGACGTGGGCATCGCGACGCTGTACCGCAACTTCTCCTCGCGGGCCGCTCTCGCCGAGGAGGTGGCCCTCGCCATCCTGGACGACGTGCACACGGCGGCCGACGAGGCGCTGGATCGGATGTCCGACGACCCAGGAGCCGCGTGGCACGCGTACGTCCGCCGGCTCGTCCAGCTCGACCTGGGCGCGCTGTCCGCCGCGCTGACCGAGCACCTCACGGACGACATGTCCGCGCGTGTGCGCGCCGCGCAGACCGCGACGCTCGCCGGTGTGGGTGCCGTGCTGGGTGCCGCGGGGGCGGCCGGTCTGGTCCGTGGCGACCTGGCACCGCTCGACCTCGTGCTCGGGATCGGGCTGATCACCCGTCCGCTGCCCGAGCCGGTCGCGCGCGACGTGCCCGACCTCGTGCCGCGGATGGTCGACATCGTGCTCGCCGGGATGCGGCCCGGCGACGAGGTGGCACCGGACGCTGCGGATCGACCGGAGGGCCGGCGCCGTGGTGCCGGCACGGGGCTCGCCGAGCAACCCTGCGTGTGGCTGACGACGCTGCGGCGGGACGGCTCGCCCCACGTCACGCCCGTGTGGTTCCTCCTCGACGACGACACGTTCTGGATCGCGAGCTCGACCGTGAACGTCAAGGTCGCCAACTTGCAGCGCGACCCGCGCGTGGCGATCGCCGTCGACGGCCCGGGGGCGCGTCCGGCCGTCGCGCAGGGCCGTGCGCACGTGCACCACGACATCCACGCGCACGCCTCGCTCCTGGCCCGCTTCGCCGCCAAGTACGACGGCTGGGACGCCGCCGACGAGCGTCAGGACGGGCCGCGCGTCATGATCGAGGTCCCGGTGGACCGCTGGCTCCTGAGGCCCGACAGTCCGGTCTGAGCCGCTGCGACGGCGACGGTGCCAACCCGAGCGGTCGGCCTCTGCGTGGCGTCGATCTACGGCCGTGCCGCCGCACGCACGGGGCACGTTCGGATGGCGTCAGCAGGCAAGTCGGCCACCGACGACGGCCCCGCACCCGCCGGCCGGGCACGCCACGAGGGGCGCCCCTGACGGGACGCCCCTCGGTGCCGTACTGATCGGGAGCAGCCGATCAGCAGTCGTAGTAGAGCTCGAACTCGTGCGGGTGCGGACGCAGCCGGATCGGGTCGACCTCTGCCGAGCGCTTGTAGTCGATCCACGTCTGGATGAGGTCCGGCGTGAAGACGTTGCCGGCGGTCAGCCAGTCGTGGTCGGCCTCGAGGTTGTCGAGCACCTCGGACAGCGAGCCCGGGACCTGCTGGATGAGGGCGTGCTCCTCGGGGGGCAGCTCGTACAGGTCCTTGTCGACCGGCTCGGGCGGCTCGATGCGGTTCTGGATGCCGTCGAGGCCGGCCATGAGCATGGCCGCGAACGCCAGGTACGGGTTCGACGACGGGTCCGGCACGCGGAACTCGATGCGCTTGGCCTTGGGGTTCGAGCCCGTCACGGGGATGCGGATGCACGCGGAGCGGTTGCGGGCCGAGTAGACCAGGTTGACCGGTGCCTCGAAGCCGGGCACCAGGCGGTGGTAGGAGTTCACCGTCGGGTTGGTGAACGCCAGCAGGGCCGGGGCGTGCTTCAGCAGGCCGCCGATGTACCAGCGCGCCATGTCGGACAGGCCGCCGTAGCCCTTCTCGTCGAAGAACAGCGGCTCGCCGTCCTTCCACAGCGACTGGTGCACGTGCATGCCCGAGCCGTTGTCACCGAACAGCGGCTTCGGCATGAAGGTCGCCGTGCGGCCGTTCTCGTGCGCGACGTTCTTCACGACGTACTTGAACAGCTGCACCTTGTCGGCCGACTTGCCGAGCGTGTCGAAGCGGTAGTTGATCTCCGCCTGGCCGGCGGTGCCGACCTCGTGGTGGGCGCGCTCGACCTGGAAGCCCAGCTCGTCGAGCTGCAGCGAGATCTGGTCGCGCAGGTCGGCGAAGTGGTCGACCGGCGGCACGGGGAAGTAGCCACCCTTGTAGGGCGTCTTGTGCCCGAGGTTGCCACCCTCCTCCTTGCGGCCCGTGTTCCAGGCGCCCTCGATGGAGTCGATGTAGTAGAACGACGCGTCCTGGCGGGTCTGGAACCGGATGTCGTCGAAGATGTAGAACTCGGCCTCGGGCGCGAAGAACGCGGTGTCCGCGATGCCGGTCGACTTCAGGTACGCCTCGGCCTTCGCGGCGACCTGGCGGGGGTCGCGGCTGTACGGCTCGTCCGTGTACGGGTCGACGATGTGGAAGTTGATGTTGAGCGTCTTCTCCGTGCGGAACGGGTCGACGTACGCCGTCGTCAGGTCCGGGATCAGCTTCATGTCCGACTCGTGGATCGCCTGGAAGCCGCGGATCGAGGACCCGTCGAACATCTGGCCGTCGGTGAAGAAGTCCGCGTCGAGCGAGGCGGCGGGCACGTTGAAGTGCTGCATCACGCCCGGCAGGTCGCAGAACCGCACGTCGACGAACTTGACGTCCTCGCTCCTGATGAACGCCAGGACTTCCTCCGGCTTGGTGAACATCCGCTGCTCCTCGGTCGATGGTGCCCGGTCGTCCCGGGCACGAGCGAGGCTAGGAGCGGGGAGTTTCCCTGCCGTGGCCCCGTGGTTTCCGGGAGGTTACGGGGGTCTGTGCCAGGTAACGATCGCACGACACGACGGGTGCGCGGGACGTCCTGGCCGCGCACGTACGCTGGACGCATGGTGACGCGTGACTCGGTCGGCTCCTGGCTCGAGGGCGGCCCCCGCGGCGACGACGACGGCCGTGCGGCAGGCGCCGCGCTCGGTCTGCCGGCGTCCGGCCCGGGGTCGATGGCGCGGCTCGGGCGGCGGCTGGTGGCCCTCGCGATCGACTGGGTCGCGTGCCTGGCCGTGTCCGCCGTGCTGCTGCCCGCGCGCTCCGACGGTGCGTTCCTGCTGCGGGGCGACTCGTTGGGCACCCTGGCCGTCTTCGCGGTCGAGAACCTCGTGCTCGTCGCGACGCTCGGGCACACGCTCGGTCACCGCGTGGCCGGTCTCCAGGTCCGGCGTCTGCTCCGACCGGCCGTCGGGCGCCCGCCCGTGCCGGCGCCCGGGGCGCCCGGACCCGTCGCCGCGCTCCTGCGCACGTTCCTGCTGTGCCTGGTGCTGCCCGCCGTCGTCTGGGACGCCGACGGCCGTGGCCTGCACGACCGCGCCGCAGGCACGGTGCTCGTCCGACGCTGAGCCGACCTCGGCCGGTCCGCCGCGCGTCAGCGCCCGCGCATGCCCTTGCGGTCGGGACGTGCGCGCATCGGGTCGATGCCCTTCGGGACGGGCAGCCGCGCGCCGCCCAGCGAGGTCACGCGGCGCAGCACGACGGCCACCTCGTCCTTGGTGAGCTGGCCCTTCAGCTTGGTCACGGTGCGCGGCAGCTTGCGCAGCGGGACCTGACCGTCGCCGTCGCCCACCTGGATGAGGTGGATGGGGGCACCCGACACGACGCGCGCCGTGCGCTTGCGCTCCGCCTCGAGCAGCTTGCCGATGCGGTGCGGGGGACCCTCGCCGACGAGCACCACGCCCGGCTTGCCGACGCCGCGGAACACGAGGTCCTGCGTGCGGGGGTCGGCCGCCACGGGCTCCTGCGTGAAGGTCCAGCCGCGCCGCAGCGTGCCCAGCGCGGCGAGCGACGCCCCCGGCTGGCCCTCGATGCGGCTGTAGGCGGCGGTCTCGGCGCGCCGCGCGAGGACGAACATGGCGCCCAGGACGGCGAACGGGATGCTGAGGACCAGCACGTACACCGGCTGGCCGATGAGCTGGCCGACCAGGACGCCGACGGCGATGATCCCGACGAGGACGCCGAGCATGATCCACGTCACGGCAGGGTCCGTCTGGCGCGTGATCTGGTACGCCTGCCAGAGCTGGTGGTACCAGCGGGTCTTCTTGACCTTCCCGCTGCCCTTCGCCGTGCTCTCGGGGGGGCTCTGCGGGGACCTGGAGCGCTCGCGTGCCATGACCCGGGAGTCTACCGGCGCGCCGGGGCGCGCACGTCCGGTCCGCCGGTCGGCCCGGCCGCGCTGATCAGGGATCCGGCGGGCTGCTCAGACGAGCGGTGTGCGTGCCAGCAGGGCGGACGCCTCCTGGCGGGCGGTCGTGGCCTCACCGAGGTGCGCGAGCGCTGCCGGGATCTCGCGGCCGCGGCGGCGCATCGCCTGCCCCCACAGCCGGCCCGCGCGGTACGACGAGCGCACCAGCGGCCCGGACATCACCCCGAGGAACCCGATGCGCTCCGCCTGCTGCGAGAGCTCGACGAACTCCTCGGGCCGCACCCACCGGGCCACAGGGTGGTGGCGCACCGAGGGTCGCAGGTACTGGGTGATGGTGATGAGGTCGCAGCCCGCGTCGTGCAGGTCCTGCAGGGCGTCGACGACCTCCTCGGTCGTCTCGCCCATGCCGAGGATGAGGTTGGACTTGGTGACCAGGCCGGCCTCCCGCGCGCGGGTCAGCACGGACAGCGACCGCTCGTAGCGGAACCCGGGGCGGATCTGCTTGAAGATCCGCGGCACGGTCTCGAGGTTGTGCGCCAGCACCTCGGGGCGCGACTCGTTGACGACGTCGAGGAGCTCGGGGGTGGCGTTGAAGTCGGGGATCAGCAGCTCGACGCCCGTGCCGGGGTTGAGCGCGTGGATCTGGCGCACGGTCTCGGCGTACAGCCACGCGCCGCCGTCGGCCAGGTCGTCGCGCGCGACGCCCGTGACCGTCGAGTACTTCAGCCCCATGGCCTGCACGGACTCGGCGACGCGGCGCGGCTCGTCGGTGTCGAGGTCGGGGGGCTTGCCCGTGTCGATCTGGCAGAAGTCGCACCGCCGGGTGCACTGGTCGCCGCCGATGAGGAACGTCGCCTCGCGGTCCTCCCAGCACTCGAAGATGTTGGGGCAGCCCGCCTCCTCGCAGACGGTGTGCAGCCCCTCGCGTCGGACGAGGCCCTTGAGCTCGCTGTACTCCGGGCCCGTCGTCGCGCGGGTGCGGATCCACTCCGGCTTCTTCTCGATCGGGGTGGCGGCGTTGCGTGCCTCCACCCGGAGCATCCGGCGTCCCTCGGGTGCGATCGTCACCCCGCCACACTAGCCCGGTGGGCGTGCGACGGTGCTGACCCGGGGTGTGACGGGGACCTCTGTCCCGCGCGGTCCCGGCCAGTCCGGTCCACGCTGGGAGGAGCCACCCGCACCCGCGGGGGGCAGGCGGCCGCGGCGGACCGGCCGAGGGCTGGAGGAGGTGGCGCGATGCGCGTCCTGGTGACGGTGGCGTCGAGGCACGGCGCGACGCGCGAGATGGGCGCGGAGGTCGCGGAGCAGCTGCGCGCCGCGGGGCACGAGGTCGACGAGGTCGAGCCCGACGACGTCGAGCACGTCGACCCCTACGACGCGGTCGTGCTGGGCTCGGCGGTGTACGTGGGTCGCCTGGCGCTCGGGCTGCGGGACCTGGTGGACCGGCAGGCGGGCCAGCTGCGCGAGCGCCCGGTGTGGCTGTTCTGGTCCGGACCGGTCGGGGACCCACCGGTGCCCGAGACCGTGCCGGACGACGTCACCGAGATCGCACGGACGGTCGGTGCGCGCGGCGTCGCGGTGTTCACCGGGCGGCTGGACCGCGCGGGGCTCAACATCTCCGAGCGGGCGCTCGTCGCGCTGACCCGCGCCGACGCGGGCGACTTCCGTGACCTGGACGCGGTGCGCGCGTGGGCGCAGGACGTCGCGCGCGAGCTGCGGCAGATCGCCCGCAGCGCCTGACCCTCAGCCGACCGGGGTGGCCCGGTCGGCCGTCGCTGCCAGCAGGGGGCCGATGGACTCCTGCAGGTGGGTGACGACCAGGGGCGCAACCTCGGCGATCGTCACGTCGCGCCCGGCCTCGGCGGTCAGGGTGGTGACGTCCGCGTCGTCGATGCCGCACGGGACGATCCGCGCGTACCAGTCGAGGGACGCGGTGCAGTTGAGGGCGAACCCGTGCATGGTCGTGCCGCGGGCCACGCGGACACCGATCGCCGCGACCTTGCGGGCCCGCCGCGGCGCCGGTGAGGTGCCGGGCTCGTCGGCCGGCAGCCACACGCCGCTGCGGCCCTCGACGCGGCCCGCGCTGACACCGACGTCCGCGCAGGTGCGGATCAGCGCCTCCTCGAGGGCGCGGACGTACAGGACGACGTCGACCGGCTCCGCGAGCCGGACGACGGGGTAGCCGACGAGCTGACCGGGCCCGTGCCAGGTGATGCGTCCGCCCCGGTCGACGTCGACCACGGGCGTGCCGTCGACCGGTCGGTCGGAGCGGGCCGTGCGCCTGCCGGCGGTGTAGACCGGCTCGTGCTCGACGAGCAGCAGGGTGTCCTCGTGCTCACCGGCGGCGACCGCCGCGTGCCGCTCGCGCTGGAGGTCCCAGGTCGGGACGTAGGGCTGCAGCCGGGTGCCGAGCTCGAGCGGTTCGACGCGCATGGGCGTCAGGCTATGCCCTCGCAGCGGGCGGCACCCCGGCGGGGGTGCCGTCGGCGGGCCGGTTGCCGGGGCGCGGGTCGGGCAGCACGTCCCACGGGGCGACGACCTCACGCAGCAGGTCGTCCAGGAGCGCCCGGCGCTCGGGCGGCAGGTGTCCCAGGACCGACTCCTGCGCCGGTCCCGGGTCGGCGCACGCCCGCAGCGCGGCCGCGCCGGCGGGGGTGATCGCCACGACGTGGCGGCGCCGGTCCTCCGCGTGCGGACCGCGGGTCACGTACCCGGTGCGGACGAGGCGCGCGACCACGCGGCTCATGGTCTGCTCGGTGACGCCGCAGGCGTCCGCCAGCTCGCGCTGCGACATCGGGGACGCGGTCACGTGGACGAGCACGGGCAGGCTCGCGTGGTTGAGGTCCCACGACGCGAGGTGCGCGTCCCAGGCTCGCTCGATGCGGCGAGCGGTGGCCGACAGCATCCGGCCCACGGGCCAGTGGTCCGCGGGAGGCGGACCCTGCTGCACACTCACGCGTCCTCCGGTTTGCCGAGTCGTTCCTGCGGGCCCATGATACTCAGCATGCTGAGGAATCCAGTGGCCCGGGCAGTGGCCGTCGCCGTCGTCCTCGTCGTCTGGCTGGGGCTGGGCGGCGTCGGTGGCGCCGCCCAGGGACGTCTGTCCCAGGTGCAGACGAACGACACCGCGGCGTTCCTGCCGTCGTCGGCGCAGTCCACGCTGGCCGCCGAGGCGTCCCGCGAGTTCGTCGACACGCAGACCCTACCCGGGCTGGTCGTCCTCACCCCGGCCGAGGGGGGTGACGTCACCCCCGAGCAGCTCGCCGCCGCCGCGACCTTCGCCGAGGAGTTCCCCGACGAGCCCGTCGACGGCGGGACATGGGGGGACCACCTCACCGGCCCGGTCGTGCCGGTGCCGTCCGAGGACGGTGAGGCGATCCTCCTCGCGGTCCCGCTGGACGCGGACGACGCCGAGATCCTCGTGGGGGAGGAGTCCCTCAACAACCTGCTGGTCGAGGACCTGCGCGCCGGTCTGGCCGACCGGCTGGGCGCCACGGCGTCGAGCGCCGGCGACCTCGGGCTGGAGGCGTGGGTGACCGGGCCCGCGGGGTTCGTCACCGACCTCGGCACCGCCTTCGCCGGCATCGACGGCCTGCTGCTGCTCGTCGCCCTGGGCGCGGTGCTGCTGATCCTCGTCGTGGTGTACCGCTCGCCGTTCCTGCCGTTCGTCGTCATCTTCACGGCCGTGTTCGCCCTCGCGCTGGCCGGGCTCGTGGTCTACGAGCTCGCCGACGCCGGCGTCCTGGTCCTCAACGGCCAGGCCCAGGGCATCCTGTCGATCCTCGTCGTCGGCGCCGCCGTCGACTACTCGCTGCTGCTGGTCGCCCGGTACCGCGAGGAGCTGCGCCACCAGGAGCACCCGGCCGACGCCATGCGCATCGCGTGGCGCCAGTCGCTCGAGCCGATCGCCGCGAGCGCCGGCACCGTGGTCGCCGGACTGCTCTGCCTGCTGCTGTCCGACCTCGGGTCCAACCGCAGCCTCGGGCCGGTCGCCGCCATCGGCATCGCCGCAGCCCTGCTGGCGGCGCTCACGCTGCTGCCCGCGATCCTGCTCGTGGCCGGTCGCCGGTCCCGTGTGCTCTTCTGGCCCCGCGTGCCGCGGTACGTCGCGGCGGGCAGCGCCGGCCCGGCGACGCACGGCGAGCACGCCACCGACGTGCCTCCAGCGGCCGTCGACGCCGCCGAGGGCGACGGCCTGTGGGCCCGCTGGGCGCGGTTCGTGGCACGCCGGGCGCGTCCCGTCTGGATCATCAGCGCCGCCGTGCTGCTGCTGGCCGCCGCGTTCGTGCCGACGTTCCGCGCGGGCGGCACGAGCCAGACCGACGTGTTCCTCACGCCTGTCGACTCGGTCGCGGGGGAGGAGGTGCTCGCCGAGCACTTCCCCGCCGGAGCGGTGCAGCCGGCCCTGGTCGTGGTGGACGAGAGCGAGCTGGACGCGGTGCTCGAGGCCGCGCAGGGTGTCGAGGGCGTCGAGTCCGCGGCCGCCTACACCGGCGCTCCCGGGGGAGCGCCGGGTGCTGCCGACGCCCCGCCGGTCGTCGTCGACGGCCGGGTGCGGGTCGACGTCGTCACGCAGGCGCCGTCGGACAGCCAGGAGGCCGTCGACACCGTCGCCGACCTGCGCGACGCCGTCGTCGAGGTGGCGCCCGACGCACTCGTGGGCGGACCCGCCGCCGAGACGCTCGACACCCAGGTGTCGAGCGAGCGGGACCTGCGGGTCATCGTCCCGGTCGTCCTGGTGGTGATCCTGCTCATCCTCATGCTGCTGCTGCGCTCGATCGTGGCCGGGCTGGTCCTCATGGCGGCCAACGTCCTGTCCTTCGCGGCGACGATCGGCATCGCGGCGCTCGTGTTCGACCACGTGCTCGACTGGCCCGACGCGGACCCGGTGGTCCCGCTCTACGGCTTCGTCTTCCTCGTCGCGCTGGGCGTCGACTACTCGATCTTCCTCATGACGCGGGTGCGCGAGGAGTCGCTGCACGTCGGCACGCGCGAGGGCGTCACGCGCGGCCTGGCCGTCACCGGTGGGGTCATCACCTCCGCCGGCCTGGTCCTCGCGACGACGTTCGCGGCGCTGGCGGTCATCCCCCTGCTGTTCCTCGCGCAGCTCGCGTTCATCGTGTCGCTCGGCGTGCTCATCGACACGTTCGTCGTGCGCAGCCTGCTGGTGCCCGGCCTCGTGCACGACCTGGGCCCGCGCACGTGGTGGCCGAGCCGGCTGTCGCGGCGCCCGGAGCACGGCACGCACGCCTCGCTGCGCAGCACGGAGCGGACGAGCGTGTCCTGAACCCCTCCTAGAGTGGCGGCATGGAGCCGCTGCGCATCGGGCTGATCGGGTACGGCGCGGCCGGGCGTGGGATCCACGCCCGGCTCGCGCGCGAGACGGGGCAGCAGGTCGTGGCGGTCGTGACCCGGCACCGGGCCGAGCAGGTCGCGGCCGACTGGCCCGGCGCGCGCGTCGTCCCCGACGTCGCGGCGCTGCTGGCCGACGCCGACGACCTCGACCTCGTCGTGGTCGCCAGCCCCACCGGCGACCACGCGGACCACGCGCGCGCCGCGCTCGAGGCGGACGTCGCCGTGCTGGTCGACAAGCCGCTGGCCACGACCCGCGTGCAGGCCAGGTCCCTGGTGCGGCTCGCCGAGCAGCGTGGCGGGCGGCTCACCGTGTTCCAGAACCGGCGCTGGGACCCCGAGCAGCTCACGCTGCGCGCCCTGCTGGCCGACGGGACGCTCGGCCGCGTGCACCGGTTCGAGCGGCGGTGGGAGAGGTACCGCCCCGAGCCGCAGCACCGGTGGAAGGAGGAGGACACCGTGGGCGGCGGGCTCCTGCTCGACCTCGGTGCGCACCTGGTGGACTCGGCCGTGCAGCTCTTCGGCCCCGTGCGCCGCGTGCACGCCGAGCTGCGCGCGCTGACGACCCCGGCGGTCGACGACGTCTTCCTCGCGCTCGAGCACGCGCCCGACGCGACCGGGCACCACGTGGTCTCCCACCTGGCGGCCGGCGGCCTGGTGGGCGCACCCGGTCCGCGCACGCGCGTGCTGGGCGAGCGCGGCGCGTACCTGGTGACGAGCTACGAGGGTGAGCCCACGCCGTTCGCCGTGCTCGACGCGGTCCAGGAGGACGGGCGGCGCCCCGGGGAGCCGGTGCACGAGGGCTGGCTCGTCCGCGGCGCCGAGCGGACACCCGTGCCGCGTGCCCCCGGAGGTCACGCGGACCTCTACCGGGCGGTGCAGGCGTGGGTGCTCGCCGGCGGTCCGGTCCCGGTGGACCCGGCCGACGCGGTCGCCACCGCGCGGGTCCTCGACGCGGCTCGCGTCGCCGCCTCGACCGGGGTCGCGCAGCTGCTCGACTGAGCCTGTGGACGACGCCTGCGGGTGGCGGGACCGGCGGTGTTCGATGGCGCCGTGGACACCGCCGCACCCCCGCCGGACGACGTCGCCCGCCTGCTGCAGGCGCACGGGACCCGTGCGGCCGGCGCGGTGGGCACGGACGGGGCCTGGTGGGTGGCGCGCCCGGTGGCCGACGACGGGGCCTGGCTCGCGGTGCAGGTGGCCGACGTGCCCGTCGACGCCTCGCTCGCCGCGCGGGCGCGCGTGCTCACGGGCCTGCACCATCCCCACCTCGCCCGGGTCGTGGCGGTGGAGCCGCTCGGGCCGGGGCGGGTGGCACTGGTCTGCGCCCACGTGCCCGGGCCGACGCTCACCGCCGTCCGCGCCGCGCGGCACCCCCTGACCGACGGTGAGGTCGTGACCGTCGCCGTGCCCGTGGCCCAGGCGCTCGCCCACCTGCACGGAGCCGGGATCGCGCACGGTGCCGTGGGCGCCGACCGCATCGTGCTCGGCCCGGGCGGGATGCCCGTGCTCGTCGACCTGCGTGCCGCGCTGCGCGGCGACGGTACGGCTACGGGCGACGTGCACCGCCTCCTCGCGACGCTGCTGGGGGTCATGCCGCCGATCGACGCGCACCTGGCGGCGGGGCTGCCCGAGGAGGTACGGCTGCGCGACGCGCTCGAGGCGCTGCTGCGCACGGGCGCCGGACCGGACGAGGTCGTCGACACCGTCTTCGCCCTGGCGGCGCCCGAACCGGTGCACCTGCCGGACGAGCCGCTGCGCGACGGCCCGGGCGCCGGGGACGACGGCTCCCGCCGACCGCCGGACGAGGAACCGGTGCGCCGTCTGCGGCAGGGCCGTCGCCCGCGACGCCGCCGGCCCGTCGCAGCGGTCGCGACCGCGGCGGGCCTCCTGGTCCTGGGGGCGGCGGTCGTCCTCGGGCGGGGCGTCCTGTCGGGGGTGGCCGCGCCGGCGGTGGAGTCACCGGGTCAGGTGGTGCGTGCGACGGCGGCGTCACGGGACGCCGCCACCGACCGCGAGGACCCCGCGGGGGCCGCGGCCGCGCTCACCCGGTGGCGCGGGGCCGCGCTCGCGGCCGCCGACCCGGCGGCGCTCGCGACGGTCGCGGCGGACGGCTCACCGGCCCTGGCCGCCGACCGGGAGCTGGTCGACCGGCTCGCCGGCGCCCGCAGCGACGGCCTGGTGGTGGACGTGGTCGCGACCGCGGTCACGGGGACGACGCCGGACGGTGACGCGACCGTCGTGGTCACGTCGGCCGTGGGCGCCCACACGCGGGTGACCCCGGACGGGCAGCGTGCCGAGGTCGCGGCGACCGCGCCGCGCACCGTCGAGCTGGTGCTGCGGTGGACCGCGCAGGGGTGGCGCGTGTGGGACGTCAGGGAGCCGGCCGCCGCGACGCCCTGAGCCACCGCGCCACGTCGACCGGCGTGGCGTGGCGCGGGACGAAGCCCGTCGACGCCAGCACGGTCGGCTCCGCGCGGATGGAACCGAGCACCTCGGAGGAGAAGTCACCCAGCGCGACGCGCAGGACCGGGGCGGGCACCGGCAGGGTCACCGGCGCGCCCCACGCGCGCCGCAGGGCCCCGACCAGGGCGACGTGCCGGTCGGCGGACGCGACCAGGTTGGCCGGACCCTGCACGTCGGTCGTGAGCAGGTGAGCGATGGCGCGCACCTCGTCGAGGAGGCTGATCCAGCTCCAGAACTGCTGCCCGGACCCGAGCCGGGTGGCCACACCGGCACGCAGGGGGAGGAGCAGCGGCGTGGCCGCGCCGCCGTGCGCGGCCAGGACGATGCCCGTCCGCAGGTGCACCACCCGGATCCCGGCGGCCTGCGCGGGCACGGTCGCCGCCTCCCAGCGGCGGACCACCCCGGCGAAGAACGTGTCGCCCAGCGGCTCGTCCTCGGACAGCGGCGTGTCGCCGCGGTCGCCGTAGGCCCCGATGCCCGAGGCCTGCAGCAGCACCCGGGGCGCACGCCCGTCGTCGGCGTCCGCGAGGTCCGCGAGCGTGCGCGCGAGCAGGCCTGCGGTCTGCACCCGGGAGGAGAGCACGGCCTGCTTGCGTGCGGGCGTCAGCGGGCGCGAGGCGACGGGCACGCCGGCGAGGTCGACCACCGCGTCGCTCGCCGCCACGGCCGCGGTGTCGACGGCACCGGCCGCCGGGTCCCAGGACGCCTCGTCCGGACCGCGGGACGCGCGCCGCACCAGCCGGACGACGTCGTGGCCGGACTCGCGCAGGTGCTGCACGAGGGCGGTTCCGACCAGGCCGGACGAGCCGGCGACGAGGACGCGCATGCGGCTCACCCTAGTCAGGGGCCACCGTCACGCCACCGCCACGCGCGCCGCAGCCGTGGCGTCCCCCGCACGCGCCGCGGGGCCGCCCACCGGCTGGTGGACGGCCCCGCGAGGGAGTGCGTGTGCGTCAGAGACCGAGCTCGGACTCGAACGCGCCCTCCTCGAGACGGTTCTTCACCGCGGTGAGGTAGCGCGACGCGTCGGCGCCGTCCACCAGGCGGTGGTCGTACGACAGGCACAGGTAGCACATCGAGCGGATCGCGATGACCTCCTCGCCGTCCGGGCCCTTGACGACGACCGGGCGCTTGACGATCGCGCCGGTGCCGAGGATGGCCGACGTGCCGCCGGGAACGATCGGCGTGTCGATGATCGCCCCGCCCGAGCCGGTGTTCGTCACCGTGAAGGTGGCGCCCGACAGCTCGTCCGGCGTGACCTTGTTGGACCGGGTGCGGCCCGCGAGGTCGTTGATCTTGCGGGCGATGCCGGCGAGGTTGAGGTCGCCCGCGTCGCGGATGACCGGCACGAGCAGCCCGCGCTCCGTGTCGACCGCGATGCCGACGTTCTCCTGGCCGTGGTACGTGATGGTCTTGTCCTCGAGGATGCCGTTGACCTTGGGGTAGGTCTTCAGCGCCTCGACCGCGGCCTGCACGAAGAACGGCAGGAACGTGAGGTTGACACCCTCGCGCGCCTTGAAGTCCTCCTTGGCCCGTGCCCGGAGCTTGGCGATCCGGGTGACGTCGACCTCCACGACGGTGGTGAGCTGCGCCTGCGTGTGCAGGGCCTCGACCATGCGCTCGGCGATGATCTGCCGCAGCCGGCTCGCCTTCTCGGTCGTGCCGCGCAGCGGCGAGACCTGGGCGGGCGCGGCCGCCTTGGCGGGAGCGGGTGCTGCGGCGGCCGGTGCCGGCGCCGCCTTCGCGGCCTCGGCGGCCTTGCGGGCCTCCTCGGCCTTGGCGGCCGCCTCGAGGACGTCCTCCTTGCGGATGCGCCCGCCGACGCCCGTGCCCGTGAGGGTCGCGACGTCGACGCCCTTCTCGCCCGCGAGCTTGCGGACGAGCGGGGTCAGGTACGAGCCGCCCGCGGTGGGCTGCGGCGCGGACTGCTGCGCGGACTGCGCGGTCGGCTGCGCGGCGGCGGCCTCCTGCGCGGCCGGCGCAGGCTGCTGCGCGGCCGGTGCCTGCTCGGCCTCCGGCGCAGGGGCCTCGTGCCCGGCCGGCTGCGCGGCGGGCGTCTGCTCCTGCGCGGGCTGCTCCGGTGCCGACGGCTGCTCGGGTGCGGCGGCGGGCGCGGCGTCGCCGGATCCGACGACCGCCAGGACGGCGCCGACCTCGACCGTCTCGTCCTCCTGCACGCGGATCTCCTGCAGCGTGCCGGCGACCGGCGAGGGGATCTCGGTGTCGACCTTGTCGGTCGAGATCTCGAGCAGCGGCTCGTCGACCTCGACGCTGTCGCCGACGTTCTTCAGCCAGCGGGTGACGGTGCCCTCGGTGACGGACTCACCCAGCGGCGGGAGGGTGACCTCCTGGCCACCACCGCCACCGTTGCCACCGGCCGAGGGCGCCGGGGCGTCCTCGTGCTCCTCGACGGGCTGCTGCGCAGGCTGCTGCTCGGCGGCCGGCTCCTCGGCGGGAGCCTGCTGCTCGGCGGCCGGCTCCGCCGGCTGCTCCTGGGCGGGGGCGTCCTGCTCGGCGGAGCCGGAGTCGCCGCCCTGGCCGGAGCCGATGACGGCGAGCGACGCGCCGACCTCGACGGTCTCGTCCTCCTGGACGAGGATCTGCTCGAGCACGCCGGCGAACGGCGAGGGGATCTCGGTGTCGACCTTGTCGGTCGAGATCTCGAGCAGGGGCTCGTCGACCTCGACGGTGTCGCCGACGTTCTTCAGCCAGCGGGTGACGGTGCCCTCGGTGACGGACTCACCGAGCGCGGGAAGCTGCACGTTGTCGGACATGACCGCTCGTGTCTCCTTGGGTCCTGGGGTCAGTTGTGGGCGTGCAGCGGCTTGCCGGCGAGCGCGAGGAACGCCTCACCGAGAGCCTCGTTCTGCGTGGGGTGCGCGTGGACCAGCTGGGCGACGTCCTCCGGGTAGGCCTCCCAGTTGACGATCAGCTGACCCTCGCCGATGAGCTCGCCGACGCGCGCACCGATCATGTGCACACCGACGACCGGCCCGTCCTTCTTGCGGACGAGCTTGATGAAGCCCTGGGTGGCGAGGATCTGGCTCTTGCCGTTGCCGCCCAGGTTGTACTCGAGGACGTCGACGCCGTCGTCGCCGTAGAGCTCCTTGGCACGCTTCTCCGTGACGCCGACCGAGCCGACCTCCGGGTCGGAGTACGTCACGCGCGGGATGCCGGACTCGTCGATGAGCGGCGGGTTGAGGCCCGCGATCTGCTCGGCGACGAAGATGCCCTGCTGGAAGCCGCGGTGCGCGAGCTGCAGGCCGGGGACGATGTCGCCGACCGCGTAGATGTTCGCGACGCCGGTGTGCAGGCGCTCGTCGGTGATGACGAAGCCGCGGTCGAGCGTGATGCCCTGCTCCTCGTAGCCCAGGCCGCCGGTGTTCGGGCCGCGGCCCACCGCGACGAGCAGCACGTCGGCGTCGAAGGTCTTGCCGTCCTCCAGCGAGACGTGCACGCCGTTGTCGTCCTGCGTGACGCCCGAGAACCGGACGCCGAGGTTGAACTTGATGCCGCGCTTGCGGAACGCGCGCTCGAACGCCTTGGAGATCGCCTCGTCCTCGTTCGGGACCAGGTGGGGGAGCGCCTCGATGATCGTGACGTCGGCACCGAACGACTTCCAGACGCTCGCGAACTCGGAGCCGATGACGCCGCCGCCGAGGATGATCGCGGAGCGCGGCACCCAGTCGAGCGTCAGCGCCTGGTCGGAGGTGATGACCCGGCCGCCGATCTCCAGACCGGGCAGCGAGCGCGCGTACGAGCCGGTGCCGAGCACGATGTGCTCACCGGTCAGCGTGCGGTCGCCCACCTGGACGGTGTTCGGGCCGGTGAGCTTGCCGTAGCCCTCGACGACCTCGATCTTGCGGGACTTGATGAGACCCTGCAGGCCCTTGTAGAGCCGGCCGATCACGTTGTCCTTGTAGGTGTTCACGCCAGCCATGTCGATGCGCTCGAGCGTGCTGTGCACCCCGAACTGCGCGCCCTCGCGGGCGTTGTCGGCGAGCTCGGCCGCGTGCAGGAGCGCCTTGGTCGGGATGCACCCGCGGTGCAGGCAGGTGCCACCCACCTTGTCGGCCTCGACCAGGGCCACGGTCTTGCCGAGCTCGGCGGCGCGCAGCGCGGCTGCGTAGCCGCCACTGCCTCCGCCCAGGACGACGATGTCGAAAGCGGTGCCGTTGTCGGCCACGTGCGCACTCCTCGGAGGGTCTGGGATCTGCTGCGGCCCCATCTTGTCATCCCGTCCACTCCGCGACGAACCGTCTACCACAAGTGCGGGTGTGAGCCCCACGACAGACGTCCCATGACCTGCGGCGTCGTGGCGGACGAGGACGCACGATCCGGCGCCGCGCCACCCAGGCCGTGTGCAGGCTGCATCGGTAGGGTGCGCGCATGGGTCTCTTCTCCCGACGACGGTCGGCACGCGCGGAGTCGTCGACGGACGTGCCGGCCGGCCGCAGCGCACGCGCCGAGACCCTCGCGTACCTGCGCGAGTTCGTCGCGACGCGCGTCGGGGTCGAGGCGTACGTCGAGCCGCGGACCAACGTCACGCCCACGACGCTCATGCTCGTGGCGACCGACGGGGAGTGGACGCGCCGCAAGGTGCCCGACGAGCGGACGGCCGCCGCGCTCGCACGTGACCTGCAGATCCCGGTCTACGACGTCCAGCGGACCGGGTACCCGCAGCGGGTCCGGGACTGGAACTCCCGGCAGCGCATCGAGCGCCGACGCCGCGCCACCGAGCTCGGCTGACGCAGCCGCCCGCCGGGGGTCGAGGGCTGCGGCCCGCCGTGCGGGTCGGACCGCAGCGCCCCGGCCGTCGGTCAGGAGGCGCGCTGCTCCAGCAGCCGCAGCAGCGTGCGGACACCCACGCCGGTCCCGCCGACGGGGGTGTAGCCGAACGGGGTGCGCTCGTTGAACGCCGGGCCGGCCACGTCGAGGTGCGCCCACGGGGTCGTCCCGACGAACTCCTGCAGGAAGATCCCGGCCGTCAGCATGCCGCCGAACCGGTCCCCGATGTTCGCCAGGTCCGCGACCTTCGACTTCAGGCCCGCGCGCAGGTCGGCCGGCAGCGGCATCGGCCAGAACTGCTCGCCCGCGCCGTGCGCGGCGTCGACCAGCTCGGCGCGCGCCTCGTCCGTGCCCATCACCGCGGACACGCGGTGGCCGAGGGCGACCATCTGCGCACCGGTGAGCGTGGCGATGTCGACGACGAGGTCGGGCTTCTCCTCGACCGCCGCCACCAGGCCGTCGGCCATCACGAGCCGGCCCTCGGCATCGGTGTTGAGGACCTCGACGGTCTTGCCGCCACGGATCGTCACGACGTCCGAGGGACGCTGGGCCGTGCCCGACGGCATGTTCTCGGCCAGGCAGAGCCAGCCGGTGACCGCCACCGGCAGGCCCAGGCGCGCGGCCGCGACGACCGTGTGCAGCACGGCGGCCGCACCGGCCATGTCGGACTTCATCGCCTCCATGCCGGCCGCGGGCTTGATCGAGATGCCGCCGGAGTCGAACGTGATGCCCTTGCCGACCAGGGCGACGTGACCCGACGCCTTGGACGGGGAGTACGCGACCTTGACGAGCCGCGGCGGACGCGCCGAGCCCTGCCCGACGCCGACCAGGCCGCCGTAGCCGCCGGCGGCGAGCGCCTTCTCGTCGAGGACCGTGATCTTGAGCGACCGGGTGCCGGCCGCCTTGACCGCCGCCTTGGCGAGGTCCGCGAACGCGGCGGGGTACAGGTCGTTGGGAGCCGTGTTGACCAGGTCGCGCGTGCCGTGGACGGCCTCCGCGAGCACCTCGGCCCGCGCCAGCGCGGCCTTGGCCGCCTTGTCCTTCACCACGGGCGTGACGAGCTCGATGCGCCCGACCGGGGCGTCCTGCGCGTGGTAGCGGGCGAACCCGTAGGCGCCGAGCAGGGCGCCCTCGGCCACGGCGGCCACCGCGTCGGCATCCTGCGCGGGCAGCGCGAGCGCCACCGAGTCCAGGCCGGTGAGCTCGCGGGTCGCGGCACCGGCCGCGCGGCGCAGCAGCTCCGCACCCGCCGGCGTGCCGGCGTCGGTCGGGCCGTCGCCCAGGCCGGTCACGACCAGCATGGCCGCGCGCAGCCCGGTGCCGGGGAGCCGGCGCACCTCGTCGACCGCTCCGGTGATGCCGAGGCGTGCACCGTCCTGCGTGATCTGGCGCGTCAGCTCGGCGGGGAGCCAGTCGGCGGCGACGGGGACGACGGACGTGCCCTGGGCCTGGACACCCACGACGACGGCGTCGACGTCGAGCTCGGCGGGGGAGGAGGAGGTCAGCGAGATCACGTACCCGATGGTAGCCGCGCCCGGACCGGGTCCCGGCGGACGTGCGGCCCGGTCGGCGGTGCGCGGTAGGTTGTGGCACCGTGTTCCTCCCTCTCGCGCTGCTCGTCGCCGCCCTCTGCCTCGCACTGGCCGGATGGGCCGGGTGGTTCGTCGTGGCCGACCGTCCGGTCGTCCTGCGGCAGCTCTGGGGCGGCGCCGTCGTCGAGGGTGTGCTGGTGCTGCAGGGCGTCGTCCTCGCGGTCGTGCAGGCGACGGGTGACCAGGACGTCGACGGCGTGCTGCTGTGGGGCTACGTCGTGACGCAGCTGGTCGTGGTTCCCGTGGCCGCCGCCTGGGCGTTCGCCGAGCGCACCCGGTGGAGCTCGGTCGTCCTGCTCGTCGCCGTGCTGACGGTCGCGTTCCTCGAGCTGCGTCTGCTGCAGATCTGGGCGGCCTGACGTGACCGGGTCGGGCCGCACCGCACCGGGTGCCACGCCGTCGCACCGCGCGACCGGGACCGGCGGCGGGCGACTGCTCGTCGCGGTCTACGGCGTGCTCGCGATCGCGGCGACGGCGCGCGGCCTCTACCAGGTCGGCACCAAGCTCGACGAGGCGCCCGTCGCGTACGTGCTGTCGCTGGCCGCCGGCATCGTCTACGTCGTGGCGACCGTCGCGCTGGCGCGCGACCGGCGGGCCACCGCCTGGGTCGCGGTCGTGTTCGAGCTGGTCGGCGTGCTCACCGTGGGGACGCTGTCCGTGGTCGACGTCGGCGACTTCCCGGACGAGACGGTCTGGTCGCGGTTCGGCGCGGGGTACGGCTACGTCCCGCTGGTGCTGCCGTTCGTCGGGCTGTGGTGGCTGCGGCGCACCGGGGACCGCGGCGCCGCCGTGGACGGCCGGACCCCGAGCGACCCGCCGGCCGTAGGGTGATCGGCGTGTACCGGCTCCTGTTCGACCTGGTCTTCCGTCGCATGGACCCCGAGCGGGCGCACGAGCTGGCGTTCGCGCTGATCGGCGCCGTGGGGCGGGTGCCGGGGCTGCGGTCCCTCGTGTCGCGGGCACTGCGGGTGCCCCGCGGCGGCGCGGGCGCCGTGCGCGTCTGGGGACGCACCCTGCCCGGCCGGTTCGGCCTGGCGGCGGGCTTCGACAAGAACGCCCGCGCGGTCGAGGGCCTGGCGATGCTCGGCTACTCCTTCGTGGAGATCGGCACCGTCACCGCGGAGCCGCAGCCCGGCAACGAGAAGCCGCGACTGTGGCGGGTCCTCGACCAGCGAGCGCTGCGCAACCGCATGGGCTTCAACAACGAGGGGTCGGCAGCGGTCGCCGCACGGCTGCGCCGGCTGCGGGCCACACCGCACGGCCGCTCGCTCGTCGTCGGGGTCAACATCGGCAAGACGAAGGTGACCCCGGCGGCCGAGGCGCCCGCCGACTACGCGACCAGCGCCGGACGCCTGGCCCCGTACGCCGACTACCTCGTGGTCAACGTGTCGTCGCCCAACACCCCGGGCCTGCGCGACCTGCAGGCCGTCGAGTCGCTACGGCCCGTGCTCACCGCGACGCGCGTCGCCGCCGACGAGGCGACCGCGCGGGCCGGGCGCCCCGTCGTCCCCGTGCTGGTGAAGATCGCGCCGGACCTGTCCGACGCCGACGTCGACGCGGTCGCCGAGCTGGTGGCCGAGCTCGGCCTGGACGGTGTCGTCGCGGTCAACACCACCGTCGGGCACACCCTCGGCCCGGGCGGGCTCTCCGGTCCGCCGCTGCTCGCCCGTGGGCTCGACGTCGTCGCACGGCTGCGCACGCGGCTGGGCGAGGAGGCCGTCATCATCGGCGTCGGGGGCATCGCCTCGCCCGCCGACGCGCGCGAGTACCTGGCGGTGGGGGCCACGCTCGTGCAGGCCTACACGGCGTTCGTCTACGAGGGACCGGCCTTCCCCGCGCGCGTCTCGCGCGCGCTCGCGGACGACGCCCGCCGCGGAGGTGCGCGGTGAGCCTGGTACGCGCCCGCTGGCAGTGGCGGCTCGAGGACGCGGGTGGCCTGGCCGTCGACCGGCCCGGCAGCCCGGTGTTCCTCGCGCGGTTCGAGGCGGAGCAGTGGCTGGGCGAGCACTGGCGCGCCCTGGCCGGTCAGGGTGTCCGTCGCGTCGTGCTGCAGCTCGGTGAGGACGACGTGCCGCCGGTCATCGAGCTGCCCGCCGGCTGACGGTCACACCAGCGTCGGCTGACCCCCCGCCACGCGCGCCGACGTCCGGGTGCCCAGGGCCGCCCAGGCCGCGGCCAGGCCGTCGACCGCCCGGCGCAGGGTGGCGGCGTCCTGCGAGAACGGCACGCGCAGGCGGTCCTCGAAGGTGCCGTCCACGCCGAACGCCGGACCGGGCGCGACGCGCACGCCGTGGCCGTGGGCCAGTGCGGCGAGCGTCGTCGACACCGGGGCCCCCAGGTCGACCCACGTGGACAGCCCGCCGTGCGGGACCGCCACCTGCCAGTCGGGCAGGTCACGCGCGAGCATGCCCAGCAGGGCGTCGCGCTGGGCGCGGACCGTCGCGCGCCGCTCGGCGAGGATCTCGTCGGCCCGGTCCAGCAGTCGCAGGGTCACCAGCTGGTCGAGCACCGACGTGCAGAGGTCCACGTGCGCACGGCGCTGTCCCAGTGCGGCGACCACGTCCGGGTGCGCCCTGACCCACCCGACCCGCAGACCACCCCAGAACGACTTCGACGCGGATCCCACGCACACGACGTACCGGTCGGCACCCCCGCCGCCCGCGAACGGGGCGGGGTCCGCGCCGTCGAGCGTGAGGTCCGTGAGCGTCTCGTCGCCGACCACCACCGTCCGGGTACGGCGGGCCAGGTCGCGCACGTGCTCACGGTCCTGGTCCGGCAGCGACGTGCCCGTCGGGTTGTGGTGGTCGGGGACCAGGTAGACGAGGCGTGGCGAGGCCTGGCGCAGGGTGGAGGCGAGCAGGTCCAGGTCGGTGCCCTGCGTCGTCACGGGCACGGGGACGGGACGTGCGCCGACGGCCCGGACCGCGTCGACCGCGTGCGGGTAGGTGGGGTGCTCGACCACGACCCGGTCGCCGGTGCCCGCGAACGTGCCGGCGAGCAGGTGGATCGCCTGCTGACCGCCCGTGGTGACCAGGACCTGGTCCGGGGTGGTGCGCACGCCGCGGCGCGTGTACCGCTCCGCGATCGCGGCCCGCAGGTCGGGCAGGCCGAGCGGCAGGTACCCGGCCCGGGCGGTGTACCGGGGCAGGGCGTCGAGTGCGGCCGCGCACGCGGCCGCGAGCTGCGGGGGCGCGGGCGGGGCCGCGGCGGACAGGTCGACGAGCTCGTCGTCCACGGTGCCCAGACGGGCCGGAGCCCGGTCGCCCGCGTGGTCCGGCAGCGTCGTGACCGTGCCGGACCCGCGCCGGCTGACGAGGAAGCCCTCGTCGCGCAGCAGGTCGTAGGCCGCCGTGACGGTGGTCCGCGACACCCCGAGCGCCTCGGCCACCTCCCGCTCGCCGGGCAGCCGTGTGGCCAGCGGCAGCGTCCCGGAGCGGGTCAGGCCGCGCAGCGCGTCGGCGAGCGCCTGGTAGGCCGGGCCGTGGTGGTGCCACGAGCCGAGGAGGGTGCGCAGGCGGGCGCCGTTCACGCGGCGGTCGGCCGTCGGGGGCATGTGGCCACTCTTGCCGAAGTGGCACTGGAGGACAAGGCCACCGGCACGCCACGGTAGGGGCCATGTCGCTCCCGGTCGTGCTCCTGGCGTCGCTCGCCGCCGTCGCGCTCGGCGCCCTCCTCGTGCGCACCGTGCGCCGCGACGGCCTGGGGCACCGACCGCCGCCGCCGTCGCGGCACGACGACACCGCGGCACCTGGGCGGACGCTGCCCTGAGCGGTCCGCCGGACGGTAGCCTGCGGCCAGGTCGACGAGGGTGCCGGAGGAGGACGATGTACGCGGTCGGTGCGGTGGTGGACGGCTTCGAGCTGACCGGCTCGGGGGAGTGGGTGCGGCTCTCGCCGACGGCCGGCTCGCCCTACCGCCTCGGTGACGTCGTGGACGGGCACATGCTCGACGCGGACCTCACGTGGGTGGCGCTGCGGCGCGATCCCTCACCGCCGTACGCCGCGGGCGACGTGGTCGACGAGCACGTCCTCACGCCGGACGGCGAGTGGGTGCCGCTCGCGGAGCGGGTGCGCGCCCGTGCCGCCTCCGCGTCGGCACGGCGGGGTGCCGGACGCCCGGCGACCGGCGCCGGTGCCGGACCGTCCACCGCGGAGCGGACCACGTCGGAGCGCCCCACCCCGGAGCGGTCGGCGGCCGAGCGGTCCGCGCAGCGGGCGACCGAGCGCCGGCTCGCCACGGAGCGCGCCGCCGCGGAGCGCCGCGCGGTCGCCCACGAGGCGTCCGCGGACCGGCGGGCGGTCGAGCACCGGGCGGCCGACGCCCGGGACGCGGCGAGCCGTGCCGCCGAGCGCACGGCGGCGCAGGCCGCGGCGTCCGCGCCGGCGCAGCGCACCTACCGGGTCGGCGACGTGGTCAACGGGCACGTGCTGCTGCCGGACCACCGCTGGGTGCCGGTGCCCACCGGCTCGGGCCTGCCCTCGTCGGTGCAGCGCCACGGCGGGCAGCCGACCGAGCGGCAGCCCTCGGCTCGCCCCTCGTCCGCCACGGCGGGCGACCCGGCGGCGCCCCGCCGCAGCGGGGTGCCGCCCGTGGTGCCGCTGGCCGTCCTCGGCTTCGTCGTGCTCCAGGTGGTCCGGGCCTGCGGCTGACGGCCCGGCCCGGCCCGTCAGGCCGGGCGCTGCCCGTGCTTGACGAGCGGCTTCGGCAGCCGCGACGGACGCACCTGGAACGCACGGAGGACCGCGTACATGGTCAGACCGCGCGGGAGCTTGTCCTCGCCGAACTTCGCGACGAGGCGCTTCTTCAGCCCGCGCCACATCAGCCAGGCGTCGACCATCGACGCGATGATGTAGACGTACAGCAGCAGCAGCGTCGCGAAGGCGACCACGGGCGCGTTGCGCGCGGTGACGAACTGCAGGACCAGGAACACCGCCGCGAGCGGCAGGAAGAACTCGCCGAGGTTCCAGCGCGAGTCCACGCTGTCGCGCACGTAGCGGCGCACCGGTCCGCGGTCTCGCAGGGGCATGTGCCGCTCGTCGCCCGTGCGCATGGCCTGGTACTCCAGGTCGCGCAGCGCCCGGTTCCGGGCACGCGCCTCGCGTGCGGCGGCCCGGCGGTCCGTCGGGACGAGGGGTCGCTTGTTGCGCGCCTCCGCCTCCTTGCGCTTGGGCGTGGGGCGGCCCTTGCCCGTGGGCTCCGGCTGCGGCGGCTCGTCGACGAGGGGCGCGTCGACCGTCGGCGGGGGGTCCTGCTTGCGTCCGAACACCCTCCCAGGGTAGTCGAGTAGCGTCGGACGACGTGACCACCATCGACCCCGTCCCCACCCCGACCGACGACCGCGTCGCCGTGCTCCGGGCGCGCGTCGCCGAGCAGTTCGCCGGCGTCCGCGCGGACCTCGAGGCCCTCGTGCGCATCCCGAGCGTCTCGAACACCGAGTTCGACCGGGCGCACGTCGAGGCCTCCGCCGCCGCTGTCGCCCAGCTGCTCTCCGACGCGGGCATGCCCGAGGTCCAGGTGCTGCGCGTCACGGGCGCCGACGGCACGCCGGGGGCCCCCGCGGTGGTGGCGCGCCGACCGGCCCCGGACGGCGCCCCGACCGTGCTGCTCTACGCCCATCACGACGTGCAGCCGCCCGGTGACGACCGCCACTGGTCGTCCGCGCCCTTCGAGCCCACCCAGCGCGGCGAGCGCCTGTACGGCCGCGGCGCGGCGGACGACAAGGCGGGCGTCGTGGCCCACGTCGGTGCGCTGCGCGCACTCGGTGACGAGCTCGGCGTCGGCGTGACGGTCTTCGTCGAGGGCGAGGAGGAGATCGGCTCCCCGACGTTCGTCGACTTCCTGCACACCTACCGTGACCTGCTCGCCGCGGACGTCATGGTCGTGGCGGACTCCTCCAACTGGAAGGTGGGCGTGCCCGGCCTGACCACGTCCCTGCGGGGTCTGGTCGACCTGGTCGTCGACGTCGAGGTGCTGTCCCACGCGGTCCACTCCGGCATGTTCGGCGGCCCGGTGCTCGACGCCCCGACGCTGCTGGCCCGCCTGATCGCGACCCTGCACGACGAGCACGGGGACGTCGCGGTCGCGGGACTGGTCCACGCCGACGACCCGACGGTCGACTACGACGAGGCCGAGCTGCGCGCCGACGCGGGCGTGCTGCCCGGCGTCCGGCTGGCCGGCACCGGCCCGCTGACCGCGCGGCTGTGGACGCGGCCGGCCATCGGCGTCATCGGACTGGACGCCCCGCGCGTCGCGTCCGCCTCGAACACCATCACGCCGCGCGCGTCCGCGATGATCTCGGTCCGGCTCGCACCGGGGCAGGACCCCGCCGCGGCCATGGCGGCCATGCGCGAGCACCTCCTGGCGCACGCGCCGTTCGGTGCGCGGGTCACCGTGCACGAGGGGGAGCAGGGGAGGCCGTTCCGGTCCCCGGCCGACTCCGCGGGCATGCAGGCCGCCCGGTGGGCGATGCGCACCGCGTGGGGCACGGCGCCGGTCGACATCGGCGTCGGCGGGTCCATCCCGTTCATCAGCGACCTGCTCGACGTCTACCCCGACGCGACCATCCTCGTGACGGGCGTCGAGGACCCCGACTCGCGTGCGCACGGTGCCGACGAGTCGGTGCACCTGGGCGAGCTCGAGCGGGTCGTCCTCGCCGAGGCGCTCCTGCTGGAGGTGCTCGCACCGACGGCATGACCTCCGCACGCCGGCCCGCCCGCCGCGGCGGCGGGCCGGCGGCTCAGCGGTGGGCGACGTCGACGGCGCGCGCCCAGGCGGCGACGTCCTCGGGCAGTGCAGGGCTCTCGCGCAGCCCGGCGTCGATGGCGGCGATCACGTCGGCCGGCGCGATGCGGTCACCCGCGCGTGACAGGAAGCGCCCGGCGACCCAGCCGCGGGCCACGAGAAGCCCGTCGCGCTCGACCACCTGCTCCAGGTAGACCACGCGGCCGTCCCACCCGAGAAGGCGCGTCGTCACCGTGAAGCGCTGCCCGAGGGTCAGCGAGCGGCGGTACTTCACGGTCGACGCGGCGACGACCGGGTACCACCCGCGGGCCGACAGCCGGCCGAAGGCGCCGAGGTCGGCCAGGTAGTTCGACCGGCCCAGGTCCATGTACTGCAGGTACACCCCGTTGTTCACGTGGCGGTACAGGTCCAGGTCGCCCGGGCGCACGCGCAGGCGCGTGACGGACGGGGCGAGCGGGTCGAAGCCGGGCAGGGCGCGCCGGGGGCGCAGGGTGGCGAGCGTCAGCTGCAGCATCCGGGACACGGCGCCGAGGCTACCGGCGGGTACGCGTGCTGTGTCTCAGGGCGCCACGGCGGGGTGGCCGCGACGACCGGGAAGCCGGCCGACCGGCCGGCGTCAGTGGCCGGGCAGCGCCAGCATCTGGTCGAGGGCCGCACGCGCCCACCGCGCGTCCTGCTCGCCGACGACGATGCGGTGCGGGACGCGTCCGGCGACCAGCTCCTCGAGCGTCCACACCAGGTGCGGCAGGTCGATCCGGTTCATGGTGGAGCAGAAGCAGACCGTCGAGTCGAGGTAGTGCACCGAGAGCTCGGGGTGCTGCCGCGCCAGCCGACGCACCAGGTTGAGCTCGGTGCCGATCGCCCACGACGAGCCGGGCTCGGCGGCGTCGAGGGTCTTGATGATGTACTCGGTCGAGCCGACCATGTCGGCCGCCGTGACGACCTCGTGCGTGCACTCGGGGTGGACGAGCACGGTGACGCCGGGGACGGCGGCACGCACGTCCGCGACGTTGCGCGCCGAGAAGCGGCCGTGCACCGAGCAGTGGCCGCGCCACAGGATCATCCGGGCGTCGCGCAGCTGCTCGGCCGTCAGGCCTCCGCCCGGCCGCCGCGGGTCGTAGACCACGCAGTCGTCGAGCGACAGGCCGAGCTGCGTGACGGCCGTGTTGCGCCCCAGGTGCTGGTCGGGCATGAAGAGGACCTTGCCGCGCCCCGCCAGGCCACCCACCCGGTCGAACGCCCAGCGCAGCGCCACGTGCGCGTTGGAGGACGTGCACACCGTCCCGCCGTGGCGGCCGGTGAACGCCTTGATGGCCGCGGTCGAGTTCATGTACGTCACGGGCACCGTGTCCTGCGCGACCCCCGCGTCGACGAGCACGTCCCACGCGTCCTCGACCTGGTCGACGGCCGCCATGTCCGCCATCGAGCAGCCCGCCGCCAGGTCCGGCAGCACGACCTGCTGGGTGTCGGACGTCAGGATGTCCGCGGACTCCGCCATGAAGTGCACGCCGCAGAAGACGACGAACTCGGCGTCGGGGCGCGCGGCCGCCTCGCGTGCGAGCTTGAAGGAGTCACCGGTGACGTCCGCGAACGCGATGACCTCGTCGCGCTGGTAGTGGTGCCCGAGCACGAAGGCGCGGTCGCCGAGTGCTGCCCGGGCGACGCGCGCCCGTTCGACCAGTCCGGGGTCACCGGGCTCGGGCAGCGCGCCGACGCACTCCACACCGCGCTCGGAGGACAGGTCGACGCCGCGCCCCAGCAGCAGCAGGGCGGACGCCGCGGGCTCGGTGAACGTGCCGGTGGGGGTGCTCACGGCGGCATGATCGCACAGGGGTCCCCGCCACCCGCGGACGCGCCCGGCCCGTGGCACGGTCCGGGGCAGGGGCCGGCACGTGCCACCATCGGGGCGTGCGCGTCCTCATGGCCCCCGACGGGTTCGGCACCCACCTCACGCCCGCCGAGGCGGCCGCCGCGCTGCGCGCCGGCTGGTCCGACGGCGCACCGCACGACGCGGTCGACGTCTGTCCCCTGGCGGACGGCGGGCCGGGGTTCGTCGCCACGCTGCACGCCACGCTCGGTGGCGACCTCGTGCCGGTGACGGTGGGCTCGCCGGTGGGCGAGCCCGCGCCCGCGGCGATGCTGCGCGTCGGCACGACGGTCCACCTGGAGTCGGCGCACGCGGTGGGCCTGGGGCTGGTGCCGGTCGGGCGGCGCGACCCCACACGGACCACGAGCCGGGGGGCCGGGGAGCTGGTCGCGGCCGCACTGCCCGGGGCACGTCGGGTCGTGATCGGCCTGGGCGGGTCCGCCACCAACGACGCGGGCGCCGGCCTGCTGCTCGCCCTGGCGCAGGCCCTGCTGCCGCCCGGCACCGTCGACGAGGACGTCGCCGCCCGGTTGGGCGGCGGGGGTGGCGCCCTCGGTGGGCTGCACGCCGACGACCTGCGGTGGCTGCCCGCCCTGCGGACCGCGCTCGCGGGCGTCGACCTGCTCGCCGCCGTCGACGTGGACGTGCCGCTGCTCGGCCTGACCGGCGCCTCGGCGGGCTTCTCGGAGCAGAAGGGCGCCACCGCCGAGCAGGCCCAGGACCTGGAGCGTGCTCTCGGCTCGTTCGCGCACGCCGCCACGACGGCCCTGGGAGCCGTTCGCACCGGCCCGGGCGCCGACCTGCTCGGCGCGTCAGACGTCCGTCCCGCCCGCCCGGCCGCGCTGCCCGGGGCCGGTGCCGCCGGTGGGCTCGGCTTCGCCCTGGCGCTGCTGGGCGCGCGCCTGCTGCCCGGGGCGCGCCTCGTCGCGGACGCCGTGGACCTGCCTGCGCGCATCGCCGCGCACGACCTGGTGGTCACCGGCGAGGGGCGCACCGACTGGCAGTCGCTGCACGGCAAGGTCGTGGCCGAGGTCGCCGCGCGGGCGCTCCCGCTCGCGGTACCCACCGTGGTGGTGTCCGGGGAGGTGCTCGTCGGTCGACGCGAGCTCTCGGCCGCGGGCGTGACTGCCGCGTACCCGGTGGCCGAGGGCCCGGACGCAGTCCGCGTCGCGCTCGCGGACCCTGCGGGCACGCTGCGTGCACGGACGGCCCGCGTCGCGCGCACGTGGTCGCCGGCGCGTGGCGCGTAGGCTGGTCGGGAACAACGGACCGGCCGACGGTGTTGGCGTCGTCGAGGAACGTTCTGGCGAACCCGGGAGTGACATGAGCGAGACCACCGAGACCACGACGCACGGCGTCCAGCTCACCGACGTGGCGGCCGACAAGGTGCGCAGCCTGCTCGAGCAGGAGGGTCGCGACGACCTGCGGCTGCGTGTCGCCGTGCAGCCCGGGGGCTGCTCCGGCCTGATCTACCAGCTCTACTTCGACGAGCGCCTGCTCGACGGCGACGCGACCCGCGACTACGACGGCGTCGAGGTCGTCGTGGACCGCATGAGCGTGCCGTACCTCGAGGGCGCGACGATCGACTTCGCCGACACGATCGAGAAGCAGGGCTTCACGATCGACAACCCGAACGCGGGCAGCGCCTGCGCGTGCGGCGGCTCCTTCAGCTGACACCGGGACCCCGTCGCACCGGGCCCGCACCCGTCAGGGGTGCGGGCCCGGTGCGCGTCCGGGGTCCCGTGCGGGACGGGTCCCCGCGCCGGTGCCGTGCGGGTCGGGCCGTCCTGCCGGGCGGGCCTGCCGTCAGGCGCCGAGTGACGCGCGCACGGCGGCGACCGCACCGGGCAGCACGTCGCAGAACCGCCGCACCGCGTCCGTGGTGACGTCCGCCGGCAGCGACAGCCGCACGTTGCCCTGCGTGAGCGCCCCCATCGCCGCCAGCACGTGGCTGGGCTCCAGCGAGCTCGACGTGCACGCCGAGCCCGAGCCCACGCCGAGGCCCGCGCGGTCGAGGGCGTCGACGATCGCCTCGCCCTCGACGTAGAGGCAGGAGAACGTGACGACGTGGGGGAGACGGTCCACGGGGTCACCGACCACCTGGACGTCCGGCACCGTCGCCGCGACGCGACGGCGGACCTCGTCCACGAGGGCGCGTCGGTGCGCGTCGGCGCGGTCGCGGTCCGCCGCCGCCTCCTGCAGCGCGACGGCGGCCGCCAGCGCCAGGGGCACCGGGACCCCGCCGGGCGACCACCGGTCGTCGTCCTCGGGCCAGTCCGGGCTGCGGCGCACGCCGGTGCGCGTGACCGTGACCCCCAGGGGCGGACCGCCCCAGTCGCCGGCGTCGGCGACGAGGACGTCCCCGCCGGCGGGCGGCGCCAGGTGCCCCGTGCTCGCTCCGACGTCGACGACGAGGGGCACGCCGGTGCCGCGCAGCGCGGCGTGCACCGCCTCGACGGGCTGGCACGTCCCGACCTCTCCGTTGGCGTGCTGCAGGACGGTCAGCGCCGTGCCCGCCGTGCGGGCCAGGGTGACGAGCTCGTCGGCGTCCACCCGTCCCAGCCGGTCGACGCCCACGGGCTGCACGCGCCCGCCACCGCGTGCCGCGGCGAGCTCGGCGGCGTGCTGGATCGCGGCGCGCTCGACGGTCGGCACCACCACGTCCGCGCCGACCCGCCGCCGTCCCCGAGCGACCCCGAGCACGGCGTTGTGCAGGGCGAGCGTGTGGCTGGGCAGCAGGTCGACCTCGTCGGGGCGGGCGCCGAGCTCCGCGGCGAGCGCCTCGCGCGCCCCGTCGAGCAGGAGGCGGGCGCGCCGCCCCTCGGCGTACAGCCGTCGCGGGTCCGCCCAGCCCTGGTCGAACGCCTCCAGCAGCGCGGTGCGCGCGCCCGGCCGCAGCGGGGCGTGGCCCGCGACGTCCAGCACGGCCCGCGCGGGGGCTGCGGCAGGCCGGGCGACGTCCGGGACCGTGCTCGCGGACGCCGGGCCGGTCGCTGCGGTGCGCGTCGCCGCAGGGGGCAGGGGATCGGTCACCCCGGCACGCTAACGCGCGGAGCCCTTGCCCCTGCCCTCACCGCTGTCGCCGCTGTCGCCGCCGAGCGCGCGAGCGCTCGTGACGGGCACGCACGTGCGGCCGGGCCGGGGTGTGACGGTGCTGACACCATGTCGTCAACCGTGCGCCGCGGCACGTGAGCGCCGCCACGGCGCGCTACGCTGACCCGGTCGAGGACGAAGGTCCCACACGGCTGCCTGCACATGGCGGGATGCCGTCCGGTGGGACGCGAGTGGAAGGTTCCCCGTGCACCCGGTTCCCCCCCGCCGTACCCGGCGCGTGTCCGTCGCCGTGCTGGCCACGGCGCTCGTGCTCGCGCTCAGCGGCTGCTCCGAGACGGTCCAGCGTGGCTGGCTCCCCGGCTTCTCCGACCAGGAGGTCACCGACCAGACCGGTCGCGTGGTCTCGCTGTGGGTCGGGTCGTGGATCGCCGCCCTGGCCGTCGGCGCCATCACCTGGGGCCTGATCCTGTGGTGCGTCGCGGTCTACCGGAAGCGCAAGGACGACGACACGCTGCCGGTCCAGCTCCGGTACCACGTGCCGCTCGAGATCATGTACATCCTGCTGCCGGTGGTCATGGTGGGCGTGCTCTTCTACCACACCAACGAGGACACGCTGGCGATGCAGGACACCTCGGCGGAGCCCGACGTGCGCATCCAGGCGATCGGCAAGCAGTGGAGCTGGGACTTCAACTACCTCGACGACGAGGTGTACGAGACCGGGCAGCAGGCGATCGACATCGGCACCGAGCCGGCCGCGCTGGACGAGCAGGTGACGCTCTACCTCCCGGTCGACCAGCGGGTCGAGTTCACGCTGGACTCGCGGGACGTCATCCACTCCTTCTGGATCCCCGACTTCCTCTACAAGCTCGACATGATCCCGGGGCACACCAACACGTTCCAGGTGACCCCGACACGTGAGGGCGTCTACCGCGGCAAGTGCGCGGAGCTGTGCGGCGAGGAGCACTCCTCGATGCTGTTCAACGTGGCCGTGGTCTCGCAGGACGAGTACGACGCCCACATGGAGGAGCTGCGCGAGCGCGGCCAGACCGGAGCCCTCGGCCTGGAGTACAGCCGGCTGCAGGACCTGAACGACGTGGCAAAGGACGAGCACTGATGGCGGCGAGCACCGAGGTCATCCCTGGCCTGTCCCCCCGGCGGCAGTCGCTCGGGCGGACCGTGGTCAAGTGGATCACCTCCACGGACCACAAGACGATCGGGTACCTGTACCTGATCACCTCGTTCATCTGGTTCGCGGTCGGCGGCATCCTCGCGCTGCTCATCCGCGCCGAGCTGTTCCAGCCGGGCATGGACCTGTTCCAGTCCAAGGAGCAGTACAACCAGGCGTTCACGATGCACGGCACGATCATGCTGCTGCTGTTCGCGACCCCGCTGTTCGCGGGCTTCGCCAACATCATCATGCCGCTGCAGATCGGTGCGCCGGACGTCGCGTTCCCGCGGCTCAACATGTTCGCGTACTGGCTCTACCTGTTCGGTGGGCTCATCGCCGCCGCCGGCTTCCTCACCCCGCAGGGTGCGGCGTCGTTCGGGTGGTTCGCGTACGCACCGCTGTCGAACCAGATGTACTCACCGGGTGTCGGGGGAGACCTCTGGGTCTTCGGCCTGGCGCTGACCGGCTTCGGCACCATCCTCGGTGCCGTCAACTTCATCACGACGGTCGTCACGATGCGCGCGCCGGGCATGACCATGTTCCGGATGCCGATCTTCACCTGGAACATCCTGGTGACGTCGCTGCTCGTCCTCATGGCGTTCCCGCCGCTCGCAGCCGCGCTGTTCGCGCTGGGCGCCGACCGGCGCCTGGGCGCCCAGGTCTTCAACCCGGACAACGGCGGTGCGCTGCTCTGGCAGCACCTGTTCTGGTTCTTCGGCCACCCCGAGGTCTACATCATCGCCCTGCCGTTCTTCGGCATCGTGTCCGAGATCCTGCCGGTGTTCAGCCGCAAGCCGATCTTCGGCTACAAGGGCCTGATCTACGCCACGATCGCGATCGCGGCGCTGTCCGTGACGGTGTGGGCGCACCACATGTACGTCACCGGGGCCGTCCTGCTGCCGTTCTTCGCGTTCATGACGATGCTGATCGCGGTGCCGACCGGTGTGAAGTTCTTCAACTGGATCGGCACGATGTGGCGGGGCAAGCTCACCTTCGAGACACCCATGCTGTGGTCCATCGGCTTCCTGGTGACCTTCCTCTTCGGTGGGCTGACCGGCGTCATCCTGTCCAGCCCGGCGCTCGACTTCCACCTGTCCGACACGTACTTCGTGGTCGCGCACTTCCACTACGTCGTCTTCGGCACCGTCGTGTTCGCGATGTTCGCCGGCTTCTACTTCTGGTGGCCGAAGTTCACCGGCCGCATGCTCGACGAGCGGCTGGGCAAGATCCACTTCTGGGTGCTGTTCGTCGGGTTCCACATGACGTTCCTCGTCCAGCACTGGCTCGGCGTGATCGGGATGCCGCGGCGGTACGCGGACTACTCCCCGGCGGACGGGTTCACCTGGATGAACCAGCTCTCCACCGTGGGGTCGGCGATCCTCGCGGCGTCGACGCTGCCCTTCCTCTGGAACGTCTACGTGACGTGGCGCAACGCGCCCAAGGTGACGGTCGACGACCCGTGGGGCTACGGCGGCTCGCTCGAGTGGGCGACCAGCTGCCCGCCGCCGCGGCACAACTTCACCTCGCTGCCGCGCATCCGCTCGGAGCGCCCGGCGTTCGACCTGCACCACCCCGAGGTCGCCGCGATGGACCACGTCGAGCCGGAGGACCCGGGCCCCCTCGACTGGGCGCCGCAGCGCACCGGCGAGCGGGAGCTGGCCGAGGAGCGCATGACCCGGGACACCGGTGAGCAGCGCCAGTCGACGGCGACGGTCGTCGAGGACGACATCGAGGACGTGCGTGCGCGTCGCGAGGAGGACGAGCGGTGAAGATCGAGGCGAAGCTCTTCCTCTACGGGATCCTCTTCTTCATCCCCGTCGGCCTGATCTACGGGTTCTGGAGCGGCGGCGAGGCGGTCGGCACGGTCGGCATCCCGCTCGTGGGTGGCCTGGTCGGCATGATCGGCGGCTACTTCGCGCTGCTGGCCCGTCGGATCGACCCCCGCCCGGAGGACGACGAGCTCGGCGAGATCGAGCAGGGCGCCGGCAACCAGGGCACGTTCAGCCCGTGGAGCTGGTGGCCGCTCGTCGTCGCGCTGGGTGGCTCGGTCGCGTTCCTGGCCATGGCCATCGGCTGGTGGCTCATGGTCCCCGCAGCCGTCCTGGGCGTCATCGGGCTCGTGGGGTGGATGTTCGAGTACTCCCGCGGTCAGCACGCGCACTGACGCACAGCACTCCACGACGGCCCGTCACCCTCGAGGTGGCGGGCCGTCGTCGTCCACCTGGGCCCACACGGGGACGGAGATCGAGCAGTACGTCGACACCGACGATCCCCGCTCCAGGCTGTGGCGGGCATCGGGGGAGACGAGCTCGCTCCTCCTCAGTCCGCTGCGGAGTGGCGGGACGACGAGCTCGTCATCCTCTGAGCCGGCGAGCTCTGAGATCGTCGGCCGGCGCTCCCGACCGTCGGGGACACACAGCGGCCGCCCACCCCGAGGGGTGAGCGGCCGCTGTGGTGCGTCAGGGCGTCAGGCGGGGACGATCAGCCCGGCCGTCTGGGTGCGCGCGCGCGTGAAGCGCTCTGCGGCGTCCGCCCAGTTGACGATGTTCCACCAGGCCTTGATGTAGTCCGCCTTGACGTTGACGTAGTCGAGGTAGAAGGCGTGCTCCCACATGTCGAGCACGACGATCGGCACGAGGCCGAGCGGGTAGTTGCTCTGCTGGTCGTACAGCTGGAAGATCGCGAGCTTCTGGCCCACCGAGTCCCAGCCGAGGATCGACCAGCCGGATCCCTGGATGCCCGCGGCGTTCGCGGCGAAGTGCTTCTGGAACGCCTCGAACGACCCGAAGAACTCGTCGATCGCGGCGGCCAGCTCGCCGACGGGCTTGTCGCCGCCGTCGGGGGAGAGGTTCTCCCAGAAGACCGAGTGGTTGACGTGCCCACCGAGGTTGAACGCGAGGTTCTTCTCGTGCAGGTTCACCGCGGCGAAGTCGCCCGCCTCGCGCGCGGCAGCGAGCTTCTCGAGCGCCGTGTTGGCGCCCGTGACGTACGCGGCGTGGTGCTTGTCGTGGTGCAGCTCCATGATCCTGCCGGAGATGTGCGGCTCGAGCGCCGCGTAGTCGTACGGCAGATCCGGGAGCGTGTAGTCAGCCATCTCGTACCTCTCCTGCGTCGGGTGGCGGTGTTCAGCATCCGCCCGGAAACGCCGTCGCGGTGCCCGGCACGTCCGGCCGGACACCGCGAACGGTCGTCTGTGGGGTCAACTCTGGACCAGGATCACCTGTTCCGCGTGCCGGGCCCCGTCTCGTCCTCCGGGCGGAGGCGCGTGCCGCCGCCCGTCGGTGCGCTCTCGCCCAGCAGCTGGGCGGGGGCCTTCTCCTGGTCGGACCCGAGCGCGTCGTGCTCACCGTGCGAGTGCGACGCCTCCAGCTCGGCCGGCGTGACCGGCTCGACCCTGTCCTCGTAGAACACCTGCGACAGGCGCTGGCGCACGCGGTCCATCCGGTAGCCCTTGCGACGCACGCCGCGGGAGTCCTCCGCCGGCTCGATCTCGATCGGTCGCGTCGGGTCGTGCTGGACGCGCAGCCAGCGCTCGTGGGCGTCGAGGGGCTTGTGCACCTCGATGTACTCGCCGGACGCGAACCGCACGATCTGCCCGGTCTCGTGCCCGTGGAGGACCAGCTCGCGGTCCTTGCGCTGCAGCGCGAGGCAGATGCGCTTCGTGATGACGAACGCCGCCCACGGGCCCAGGAAGAACAGGACCCGGAACACCCACGTGATGTCGTTGATCGACAGGTGGAAGTGCGTCGCGATGATGTCGTTCGAGCCCGCGAGCACCAGGATGAAGAACGCGGTCAGCAGCGAGACGCCGAACGCGGTGCGGAACGGCCGGTTGCGCGGACGGTCCAGCACGTGGTGCTCCCGCTTGTCGCCGGTCGCGAACGACTCGACGAACGGGTACAGCGCCAGCAGCGTGAAGAGCACGCCGGGCACGACCACCGCGGGGATGAGGACGTTGAGCGACAGGGTGTACCCGTCGGGTCCGAACAGCACGTACTCCGTCTGGCCGGGCATGAGCCGCAGCGAGCCCTCGAGGAACAGCATGTACCAGTCGGGCTGGGCACCTGCGGACACGGGCGACGGGTCGTACGGGCCGTAGTTCCACACGGGGTTGATCGACAGCGTCGCGCCCATGAGCGCGATCACGCCGAAGACGACGAAGAAGTAGCCGCCCGCCTTCGCGACGTAGATCGGGAACAGCGGGTACCCGACGACGTTCGCGTTGGTGCGTCCGGAACCCGGGTACTGCGTGTGCTTGTGCAGCACCACGAAGAACAGGTGCAGCGCGATCAGCGCGAGGATCAGGCCCGGCACCAGCAGGATGTGGACCGTGAAGAGCCGCGGGATGATGTCGTGCCCCGGGAACTCGCCGCCGAACACGAAGTAGGACAGGTAGCTGCCCACGATCGGGATCGCCTTGATGACGCCGTCGGTGATGCGCAGGCCGTTGCCCGACAGGACGTCGTCGGGGAGCGAGTAGCCCGAGAAGCCGGCCGCGAGGCCGAGGATCAGCAGCACGAAGCCGACGACCCAGTTGAGCTCACGCGGCTTGCGGAACGCGCCGGTGAAGAAGACGCGCATCATGTGCGTGACGATCGCGGCCATGAAGATCAGGGCCGCCCAGTGGTGGATCTGCCGCATGAGCAGACCACCGCGGACCTCGAACGACAGGCGCAGCGTGGAGGCGAACGCCTCGGACATCTCGACGCCGTGCATCGTCGGCCAGGGGCCGTCGTAGTGCACCTCGGCCATGCTCGGCACGAAGAACATCGTGAGGAACACGCCCGAGATCAGCAGCGTGATGAAGCTGTAGAGCGCGATCTCGCCGAGCAGGAACGACCAGTGGTCGGGGAAGATCTTGCGCGCGAACTCCTTGACCGCTGTCCCGATGCCGGTGCGCTGGTCGAGGTAGTCGGCCGTCCTGGCGGCCTTGCCGCTCGGCGGTGCCGTGGTGGTGGCGCTCATCGCAGCCGCTCCCAGAAGCTCGGACCGATGGGCTCGTGGAAGTCGCTCTGCGCGACCAGGTAGCCCTCGTCGTCGACGGTGATCGGCAGCTGGGGAAGCGGCCGCTTGGCGGGACCGAACACGACCTTCGCGCCGTCGGCGACGTCGAACGTGCTCTGGTGGCACGGGCACAGCAGGTGGTGCGTCTGCTGCTCGTACAGGGCCACCGGGCATCCCACGTGGGTGCAGATCTTGGAGAAGGCCACGATGCCGTCGTACGACCAGCCCTCGCCCTGCTCCGACTTGATGTCCCGGGGGTCGAGCCGGACCAGCAGGACGACGGCCTTGGCCTTCTCGTCGAGCGGCGCGCCGGTCTCGTCCAGGCCCTCGGGGATCACGTGCACGACCGAGCCGACGGTCACGTCGGCCGCCTTGATGGGGCGACCGGTGGGGTCGATCGTGAGCTTCTTGTTCTTCGCCCACATCGTGTGCTTGAGCTTGCGGACGTTCCAGTCCTCGCCCACCTCACCGATCAGCGGCAGCGCGATGGTCAGGGGGAACAGCGCGAGCGACGAGACGAGGGCGCCCTTGAGCACGCCCCGCCGGCCGATCGCCGAGTCCTCGACGCCGTCCTTGAGGACCTGCACGGCCTCGGCGCGGGTCTGGTCCGAGCTGCGCTGGGCGTGCCGGTCCTCGGCCTTCTCGTGGTCGTTCATCAGCGACTTGGCCCAGTGCACGGCGGCGAGACCGATGCCCAGCAGGGCGAAGGCGAGCCCGAGCCCGAGCGTGAGGTTCGACCGGTGCAGCGTCTGGGGGGAGTCGCCCAGCGGGAAGGCGAAGTACGCGATGATGAACCCGATCGTGCCCAGGATCGAGATCGCGAACAGGGCGACGACCTGCCGCTCGGCACGCTTGTTCGCGGCCGGGTCGACGTCGGAGCGTCGCGGTCGGTGAGGGCCGAAGCCCGGGTTCGGGAAGCGCTCGGGCGAGTCCTCGCCCTCGCGCAGGACGACGTCCGAGCCCGCCGTGTCGGCGTGCGGCCGCTCGTCGTGGCCGTCGTGGCCGTGCTGGGTGATGCTCACGAGGACCTCGCTCCGATCCAGACCGCTGCTCCGATGAGCAGTCCCATGCCGATGACCCACGCCCACAGGCCCTCGCTGACGGGGCCGAGGCTGCCGAGGTCGAGACCGCCGGGCGGGCTCTCACGCTGCAGGTCGACGTAGGCGATGATGTCGCGCTTCTCGTCCGGCGTGAGGGTGGCGTCGTTGAAGACGGGCATCGACTGCGGGCCGGTCGCCATCGCCTCGTACAGGTGGGTGGGCGTGGTCTCCCACAGGTTCGGGGCCCACTTGCCCTGCGACAGCGCGCCACCGGCGCCGACGGCGTTGTGGCACATCGAGCAGTTGGTGCGGAACAGCGCCATGCCGTTGGCCGGGTCACCCAGCGCGGGGTCGACCTGCTCGGCGGTCGGCACGGCCGGTCCGGGGCCGAGCGCCGCGACGTACGCGGCCAGGGCAGCGATCTGCTCCTCGTCGAACTGCGCCGGCTTGGCGGGGGCCTGCGGACCGTTCGCCTGCATGGGCATGCGCCCGGTGCCGACCTGGAAGTCGACCGCCGCGGCGCCGACGCCGACGAGCGACGGGACCACGTCGGTCCCGGTGGCGTCCGGCCCGTGGCAGGTCGCGCAGTTGGCCTGGAACAGCTTCTCACCGGTCTCGACCTGGTCAGCCGATGCCGCCGCGGGGGCGGCGTCGGCGGACGTGGGGGACAGCACGGCGTACAGCGCGCCGGTGAGGAGCAGCGCCAGCAGGAGCAGCACGACCGGCGCACGCCGGTCGTGCCTGCGGGCTGCGAGTGCCTTCACGGATCGGTCCTCGTCTCGCGTGTCAGGGGATGTGCGGGTGGGTGGCGCCGGCCCGCGCGGGGCCGGCCGGCGTCATCGGACGAGGTAGATGACCGCGAACAGCGCGATCCACACCACGTCGACGAAGTGCCAGTAGTACGAGGTGACGATCGCCGTCGTCTCCTCGTGGTGGGTGAAGCGCTTGGCGGCGAAGGAGCGTCCCAGCAGGAAGAGGAACGCGATGAGGCCGCCGACGACGTGCAGGCCGTGGAAGCCGGTCGTCAGGTAGAAGACGGAGCCGTAGGGCGACGACGAGATCGTCAGCCCGTGCTCCACGAGCTCGGCGTACTCGAAGATCTGGCCGCCGATGAAGACCGCGCCCATCACGTAGGTGAGCGTCATCCACTCGTTCATGCCCCACCGCCGGAACTGCAGCAGCGACCCGGTGCGTACGGGCTGGAGCCGCTCGGCGGCCCACACGCCCATCTGGCAGGTCACGGAGGACAGCACCAGGACGGCGGTGTTCGCGAACGCGAACTGGAGATTGAGCTTGGCGGACTCGACAGCCCACTCCTCCGGGACGGCCGCCCGCACCGTGAAGTACATGGCGAACAACCCCGCGAAGAACATGAGCTCGCTGGCGAGCCACACGATCGTCCCGACCGACACGGGGTTCGGTCGGTTCACGGTCAGGTGGGGGGCGGGGCGCGAGGCAGCCGTTGCGGTCGACACGTCCGCCATTATGGCTGACGGGAGCGTTGCTTGGGTCGTTGGACCCATGCGCGTCCCCGGGGATATGTCACATCGTCACCTTCGGTGCGACCCGGCGTGCCGCGATCCGCGCCGCGGACCGGTCGTGGCACCCGCGTCGCAGGTCGGACGTGCCAAGATGCAGTCTGCACGTCGACGACGAGTGAGGGGCACCATGAGCACCGCGAACCCGGCGGCCCGCGCGCCGCGCATCCTGCTGTACAGCGACGACGTGGACGCGCGTGAGCAGGTGCGTCTCGCGGTCGGTCGCCGCCTCGGGCGGGGCGAGCCAGACATCGCCTGGGTCGAGGTCGCCACCGCGGACGCCGCGATCGCCGCCACGGACGCCGGCGGCCTGGACCTGCTGGTGCTCGACGGCGAGGCCGACAAGGTCGGCGGGCTCGGCCTGTGCCGCCAGCTCAAGGACGAGGTGTACGACTGCCCGCCCGTGCTCGTGCTGACCGGGCGGCCGCAGGACGCCTGGCTGGCGTCGTGGTCCAACGCAGACGCCGTCGTGAGCCGGCCGCTGGACCCGGTCGTGCTGCACGCGGCGGTCGCCGACCTCGTGCACGCGGGCGTGCCGCGCGGATGACGGTGACGACGACCTGGCCCGACCTGCTGACGACGCTCGTCCGGGGCCAGGACCTCGACAGCGGGCACGCCGCCTGGGCGATGGACCGGATCATGAGCGGTGACGCCTCGCCCTCGCAGGTGGCCGGCTTCCTCGTGGCGCTGCGCGCCAAGGGCGAGACCGTCGACGAGCTCGCCGGCCTGGCGGACACGATGCTGGCCCACGCGCACCGGTTCGAGGTGCCCGGGCGCACCGTGGACGTCGTCGGGACCGGGGGCGACCGCCTGCACACGGTCAACGTGTCCACGATGGCGGCCCTGGTGGTCGCGGGCGCCGGCCTGACCGTCGTCAAGCACGGCAACCGTGCCGCGTCGTCGTCGACCGGTTCCGCCGACGTGCTCGAGGCCCTGGGTATCCGGCTCGACCTGCCGCTGGCACGCGTGGGCGCCCTGGCGTCCGAGGTGGGGATCACCTTCTGCTTCGCCGGCGCGTTCCACCCGGCCATGCGGCACGCGGGCGTCACGCGACGCGACCTCGGGATCGCGACCGCCTTCAACTTCCTGGGCCCGCTGACCAACCCCGCGCAGCCCCGGTCCAACGCCATCGGGGTCGCCGACGCGCGCATGGCGGGCCTCATCGCCGGCGTCCTCGCCGCCCGTGGCAGGTCCGCGCTGGTGTTCCGGGGGGAGTCGGACGGCCTCGACGAGGTCGCCGCGACCGGTCCCACCCGGTTCTGGGAGGTCCGGGACGGGGTGGTCCGCGAGGAGCTCGTCGACTGGGCCGCCGTCGGGGTACCCCCGGTGACGGTCGAGCAGCTGCGCGGCGGTGCCGCCGACCGCAACGCCGAGGTCGTGCGCGCCCTCCTCGGCGGGGAGCACGGTCCGGTGCGGGACACCGTGGTGCTCAACGCCGCTGCCGCGCTCGTCGCCGACGCGACGCTGCCCGGCACCTCCGCGGGCACGCTCGTGGAGCGGCTGGTCGCCGGGGCCGGGCACGCGGAGCGCGCGCTCGACGACGGCGCGGCCGCCGCGGTCCTCGAGCGCTGGCGGGCTGCCGCCGCGGCCTGACGCACGTCCCCGCGGCGGCTGCCGCCCTGGGTCAGTCCTCGAGGCCGAGTGCGAACGCCTCGTCGAGGTCGTGCCGCGAGTACGCACGGAACGCGATGTACGTCTGCGTCCGCAGGACGCCGTCGAGCTTGCTGACCTTGTCGGCGATGACGTCGGCCAGCCGCTCGTGCTCCCGCACACGGACCATGGCGATGAGGTCGACCTCGCCGGTCACCGAGTACACCTCGCTGACGCCCTCGATCTCCGCGGCCGCGGCCGCGACCTCCGGGATGCGGGCGGCGTCGCAGTCGATCAGCACGATGGCAGTGAGCATGCCGCCATCATGCCGTGCGCTGCGGCACCCCGGCAGGGGAGCCGGGCGTATCGTCGACCAGCGGCGCGCGCGGCGCGACGAGGTCGAGGGCTACCGCCGCAGCCACGTCGCGCACCGCCTGCGCCGCGCGGACCGGCGAGGACCACTCGCCGTCCACCTCCACGAGGCGCACGCCCGGCTGCTCCAGCCAGGTCAGCAGCAGGTCCGTCTCCTCCGGGTGCGCGGCGGTCGCAGGCGCCACGGGCGGCGCCACGTGCTCCCCGCCGGCATGCAGGCTCGCGACGACGGGGCGCGGGTCGGTGCGCCGGTCGACGACCGCGGTGCCGGCCAGCCGGCCGTGCCGGACCAGCACGAGCTCCCACCCGCCGTCCTGCGTGCGGCACGCGGCGACGAGCTCGCGGACCGTGGCCAGGCGGCCGTGCCGTTGCGCGCGCGCCGCGCCGCGCAGGAACGCCGTGAGGCGGTCGCGCACCGCCGCGGCCTCCTCGAAGCGCTCCTGCGTGGCCAGCGTGCGGATGCGCGCCGCGTGGGCCTCCGCCACGGCCGCGGGGTCGCCGGTCATCGAGCGGCGCACCGCGTCCGCCACGTCGGCGTACGTCGTGACGTCCTGGCCGCCGGTGCACGGCGCACCGCACCGCCCGACCTCGGCGAGCACGCAGGCGTGGGCTCCGGGCGCCGGCGTCGCCGGCAGCCGGCCGGTGCACTGGCGCAGCGCGAACGCCGCGTGCAGGGCGTCCACCGCCTGCTGCGCGAGCGCCCGGGACGCGAACGGCCCGATGTGGGTCGGCCCCGGCCGCACGTCCCGCACGACGGACAGCCGCGGGAAGGGCTCGTCCGTCAGGCGCACCCAGGGCATGCGCTCGGGGGACCGGGAGCGGCGGTTGTAGCGCGGGGAGTGCTCGGCGATGAGGCGCAGCTCGCGGACCCGCGCCTCCAGCGGCGACACGCACACCACGGGGTCCACGCGCTCGGCCAGCCGCACCATCTCGGTCATGCGGCCGCGCTTCTCGGCCGAGGTGAAGTAGCTGCGCACGCGGCGGCGCAGCGAGGTCGTCGACACCCCGACGTACAGCACCTCCTCGCGCGGGCCACGGAAGAGGTAGACGCCGGGGGAGTCGGGCAGGCCGTCGGCCAGCGTGCTGCGGCGGCGCACGTCCGCCGGGACGGGGTCGGTGGCCGTCGCGAGGTCCTCGAGGTGCGTGACGCCCAGCGGCGCGAGCCGACCGAGCAGCGCGTGGAGCACGTCGACGGTCGCCCGCGCGTCGGACAGCGCGCGGTGGTTCGGGGTGACCTGCGCGCCGAACAGGGCGGCCAGGGTCGAGAGCTTGTGGTTGGGCGCCTCGTCGCGCAGCACGACGCGGCGCGCGAGCCGCACCGTGTCCACCACCGGGAAGCCGGGCCACGGACGGTCGAGCCGCGCCGCGGCGGCCCGCAGGAACCCGACGTCGAAGGGTGCGTTGTGCGCAACGAGCACCGACCCGCGGGCGAACTCCAGGAAGCTCGGCAGGACCTGGGCGATCGTCGGCGCGCCGACGAGCATCGACGTGGTGATCCCCGTGAGCACCTGGATGAACGGCGGGACGGGCCCCCCGGGGTCGACGAGCGTCTGGAACTCGCCGAGGACCTCGCCGCCACGGACCTTGACCGCCCCGATCTCGGTGATCGCGTCCTCCGTGGCGCGGCCACCGGTCGTCTCGAGGTCCACCACCACGAACGTCACGTCCCGCAACGGCGTGCCGAGCTCGTCCAGCCCGAGCTGCACGGGCGCGGCGCCCGGTCCGGGTGCCGTGTGCTCGAGCGGACGCAGACGACGAGCGGTGGGCATGTGGCGGACGGTACCCGGCCGCACCGACACCCCCGCCGTCGCCGGCGCCCCGACCTAGGGTGGGGCGCATGGCGGAGCCGCAGGACGGGGCGCAGGACGAGGTGCAGGACGCCGCCGAGGTGCCCGCGGACCTGCGGGCGGCGCTGGTGCGCCTGGCCGCCGACGTGCTCGGGGAGACCGACCCCGCGCAGACGCCCGCGGCGCTGCGTGCGGTGCGACGCTTCGCACCCCGGCGGCGCGCGACGGCCGGTGCGCTGCCCCTGTGGACGGCGCTGCAGGAGGACGAGGGCTTCCGGGCGCGCGTCACCCGGGTGTGGCTGCTCGCGCAGGACGGTGCGCCCGCAGCGGCGGAGCCCGACGCGGCCGGACCGCCGCCCGGGGCGTCCCCCGACGCTCCGGCGCTCGACAGGGCGGTCGGCGCCTGGTTGCAGGGGCACCCGTGGCAGGACCTGCTGCGCCCGGAGGCCCCCGCGCCCCGTCAGGACGCCGACGCGCGCCGCGACGAGGCGGCCGCGCGCGAGGCCGCCCGGCTGCGGGTCGCCCTGGGCGTGGCCCGCGAGGGCGAGCGTGCGGCCCGCGAGGAGCTCGCGGCGCTGCAGCGCGAGCTGCGCCGGCTCCGCTCGGACGCCGACCGCGCGCGCGGCGACGCGCGGGCACTGGCCGCGGCGGCCGCCGAGGACGCCCGGCGGGCGGCCGCGGACCACGCCGCCGCCACCGCCGAGCGGGCGGCCGCGGCCGCGGACCTGCGGGCGGCGACGGCCGAGCGCGCCGTGGCCCGGGACACCGCACGCACCGGCCGGCGCCTCGCGGAGACGCGCGCCCGCCTGCTGCTCGACACGCTGATCGACGCCGCCGGCGGGCTGCGTGCCGAGCTGGCGCTGCCGCCGGTCGTCGACCTCCCGGCCGACCTCGCGGCGCCCGCGGACGCGGCGCCGGCCGACCGGCCCACGTCGCGGGGTCGCTCGGTCGACGACCCGGCGCTGCTCGACGACCTGCTGCGGCTGCCGCGGGCGCACCTGCTCGTCGACGGCTACAACGTGTCGAAGACCGGCTGGCCCGGCACGACGCTGGCCGACCAGCGACGGCTCGTGGTGGACGGCATGGCGGCGCTGGCCGCGCAGACCGGCGCGGAGATCACCTGCTGCTTCGACGGGCAGCCCGGCCACCGGGCCGTCGCGGCCGTGCGGGGCGTGCGGGTGCTGTTCACGTCGGGGGAGACGGCGGACGACCTGCTGCGCCGCCTGGTGGCGGCCGAGCCGCCGGGCCGCGTCCTCGTGGTGGCGACGTCGGACCGCGAGATCGTCCGCGACGTCGAGGCGCACGGCGCCTGGGCGGTGCCGGCGGTGACGGTCGTGGAGCGGCTGCGGCGCCGCTGACGCCGGTGCCTCCAGGAACGACGGGGGACGCACCACGCCCCCGGCACGGGGTGCCGGGGGCGTGGTGACGGTGCGGTCGACGGGCTGCGGGTCAGCGCTCCCCGGAGGTGTACAGGGCCTCGACCTCGGCGGCGAAGTCCTTGAGCACCTCGGCCCGGCGGACGCTGAGCTTCGGCGTGAGGTACCCGTCGGCGATCGTCAGGTCGCGGTCGAGGATCCGGTACCGGCGGATGGACTCGGCGCGCGAGACGGCCTTGTTGGTGCGCTCGACGGCCCGGTCCAGGGACGCCAGGACGTCGGGGTCCTTCGCCGCCTCCTCGACCGACATCGCGGGCTTGCCGTGCGCGCTGAGCCAGCCGGGCACGCCCTCGGGGTCCAGCGTGATGAGCGCACCGATGAACGGCCGCTGGTCACCGACCACGACGACCTGGCTCACCAGGGGGTGGCCCCGCAGCCGGTCCTCGAGCACGCTCGGGGCGACGTTCTTGCCGCCCGCCGTCACGATGATCTCCTTCTTGCGGCCGGTGATCCGCAGGAAGCCGTCCTCGTCGATCGAGCCGAGGTCGCCCGTGCGGAACCAGCCGTCCTGCATGGAATCGGCGGTCGCCTGCGGGTTGTTGTGGTACCCGCGGAAGACCTGGATGCCCTTGATCTCGATCTCGCCGTCGGCGGCCAGCCGCAGCGCGGTGCCCGGCAGCGCGGGGCCGACGGTACCGATCTTGGTGCGCTCCGGCAGGTTGACCGTGGCGGGTGCCGTGGTCTCCGTCAGGCCGTAGCCCTCGAGGACCTTCAGGCCGACCCCGCGGTAGAAGTGCCCGAGCCGCTCGCCGAGGGGCGCACCGCCGGAGATGGCCCACTCGACCTGCCCCCCGAGCACCTTGCGCAGCTTCGAGAGCACCAGCACGTCGGCGACCTTGTGCTGCAGCCGCAGCCAGGGGCTCGGCCCGCGCGGGGTGTCCAGTGCACGGGAGTAGACGATCGCGGTCTTGGCGGCCCGCTGGAAGATCGCGCCCTTGCCCCCGGCGGCGGCCTTCTGCTCGGCCGAGTTGTAGACCTTCTCGAACACGCGCGGCACGGAGAGGATGAACGTGGGGCGGAAGGTCCCGATGCCCTCGATGAGGGTCTTGGTGTCGGGCCAGTGGCCCAGGGTCGCGCCCGCCGGGACCGTCAGCACGTGCACGAACCGCGCGAACACGTGCGCGAGGGGCATGAAGAGCATGGTCCGCGCGCCGGGGTCGGACACGACGGCGCTGAGCTTCTCGACCGCGTTCGTCGTCAGGACCGAGAAGTTGCCGTGCGTGAGCTCGACACCCTTCGGACGGCCCGTGGTGCCGGACGTGTAGATGACGGTGGCGAGGTCGTCGCGCGCCGCGAGACCACGACGGCGCGCCACCTCGGACTCCTCGACGCCGGCACCGGCCGCCACCAGCGTGTCGAGCGCGCCGTCGTCGATGACGAGCACCTCGCGCAGGGTGGGCGCCTGGCCGCGCACCTCGGCCACGACGTCGGCGTGCGCCTGCGTCTCGACCACCAGGAGGCTGACGTCGGCGTCCGTGAGGATCCAGGCGACCTGCTCGGCCGACGACGTCTCGTACAGCGGCACGGGGACCGCGCCGACCGCCCACGTCGCCCAGTCGAGCAGGGACCACTCGTACCGCGTCCGCGACATGATGCCCACGCGGTCGCCGGGCTGCACGCCCTTGGCGACGAGCCCACGCGCGGCCGCCACGATCGCGGCGTCGTACTCGCGCGCCGTCATGGGCAGCCAGGCGCCGTCCACGTAGCGCTCGACGAGCACCCGGTCCGGCGTGCTGCGCACGCGGGACGCGAGCAGGTCGTTGAGGTTGTCCGACGGATCGACCTCGACGAGGAGAGGGCTGTGGGACTCGTCCATGCTGACTCCAGTGGCAGGGGGGCGAAGGGTGCCATGAGGATACGGGACGTCCGTCCCTGGTCACGGGCGTCCGGACGGGTGGAGTCGCAGGCCAGGGGCACAGGGCTGTGCCGGGCGACCGGGTCACGGCCCGGCGTGCGGCGTGGTCGCGCTCCCGCACCGGTCGACACGGGCGCTAGCGTGGGTGGCGCGTGCGCGAGGGACGCGCCGCGGCGAGGGCAGGAGCGGACCGGGACATGCACGCCATCGGGGTCGACATCGGCGGGACGAAGATCGCGGCAGGCGTGGTCGACGACGACGGCAGGATCCTCGCGCAGACGCGGAGGGACACCGACCCCGACGACGTCGCGAGCATCGACGCCGCCATCGCGGACGTCTACCGCGAGCTGACCGCGTCGTACGAGGTGCAGCAGGTCGGTCTGGCCGCGGCGGGCTTCGTGGCCTCGGACCGCGCCCGCGTGCTGTTCGCCCCGAACATCGCGTGGCGCGAGTACCCCCTGCGGGACAACGTCGCCGCCCTCATCGGCGACCCCGACGTGCGGGTCGTCGTCGAGAACGACGCCAACGCGGCGGGGTGGGCCGAGTTCCGGTTCGGCGTCGGGCGGGACGTCGAGGACATGGTGATGCTCACGCTCGGCACCGGGCTGGGCGGTGCGATCGTCTCCGGCGGGCGGCTGGCCCGGGGTGCCTGGGGTGCCGCTGCCGAGATCGGCCACATGCGGGTGGTGCCCGGCGGGCACTACTGCGGCTGCGGGCACGAGGGCTGCTGGGAGCAGTACGTCTCGGGCTCGGCGCTCGTGCGCGACGCGCAGGCCGCCGCGATCACGCACCCGGAGCTCGCGGCAGGACTGCTCGAGCTCGCCGGCGGCGGTCCCGACGCGATCACGGGCCCGCTCGTCACGCGGGCGGCCCAGGACGGCGACCCGCTCGCCCTGGAGCTCCTCGGGGAGGTCGGTCGCTGGGTCGGGGAGGGTGCGGCCAGCGTCGCGGCTCTGCTCGACCCCGAGCTGTTCGTCATCGGCGGCGGCGTGAGCGCCGCGGGCGATCTGCTCCTGGTGCCCGCGCGCAAGGCGTTCGGCGAGCAGCTCTCGGGCCGAGGGCACCGGCCGGAGGCGGCGATCGTCGTCGCGGCCATGGGCAACGACGCCGGCATGGTCGGCGCCGCAGACCTCGCGCGGATCTGACGTCCACCCGCGCCGACGGCGGCGAGGCCGGCGGCCGCGCGGTCCGGACGGGTCAGACGACCGCGCCGTCGCCGTCCGTCGGCTCGCGGCGCTGTGGCATGCGCCACACCAGGATGGCCACGGCGAGGACGAACAGTGCGGCCGCCGCGCGCACGAGCAGGGCGGGCGCGTCCTGCCACGCGACGACCACCACGAGCAGGAACAGGGGCGACCCGATCGCGGCGCCCCAGGCCAGCGTGAGCAGCGGGTTCCCGCCCAGCACCGGGCCGGGGTCCTGCGGGACGAAGTGCTCGATGTCGTCCACGGCGTCCTCGGCCGCGTCGTACTGCGTGGTGCCGTCCCAGTCGCGGGCACCCAGGGGAGCGGGGCCGGGAGCGGTGGCGGCAGGGCCGGGCGCCTCCGGCGGGCCGACCGCGGAGGGCTCCTCGGGTGCCGCGCGCAGCACACGGCCGCGGGTCGGCGGCTCGGGCGCTGCGTCCACGTCGGACAGCCGCGCGACCAGCGAGGCCCACACCTCGTCGTCGGTCGCGACCCCGTCGGCCGGGTCGTCCGCCCGCGGCCGGTCGTCGTGCGGCGGCCCCGCGGGGACGTCGCGGGGGTGCTCCGCGCCGGCGGAGTCGTCGGCGCCGGGGTCGTCCTCGGGACGTGCGTCCATGGGAGCACTCTAGAGTCGGACCCGACGAACCGGCCCGTCGCGGTCGGTGGCGGGTCCGCGGGCCGGCCGGCGGCCCGCGGGACGGGTCGGCGCGACGGACGTCGAGCGAGGAGACACGTTGTTCTACTGGTTGATGAAGCGGGTGTTCGTCGGGCCCCTGCTGCGCCTGGTCTACCGGCCGTGGGTGCGTGGTGCGCAGAACGTCCCCGCCGAGGGCGGTGCGATCCTCGCGAGCAACCACCTGGCCGTCATCGACTCCTTCTTCCTGCCGCTCGTGCTCGACCGCGCGATCGTGTTCATCGGCAAGCAGGAGTACTTCACCGGTGTCGGCCTCAAAGGGCGTGTGACCGCCGGCTTCATGCGCGGCGTGGGCACCATCCCCGTCGACCGCGGTGGCGGCAAGGCCGGTGAGGCGGCGCTGCGGACCGGCCTGCGGCGGTTGTCCGAGGGCGGCCTGTTCGGCATCTACCCGGAGGGCACCCGCAGCCCCGACGGGCGTCTCTACCGTGGCAAGACCGGCGTCGCCCGGCTGGCGCTGGAGTCGGGCGCTCCCGTGATCCCCGTGGCCATGGTCGGCACCGACGTCGCGCAGCCGCTGGGCCGGCGCATCCCGAAGATCATGCGGATCGGGATCGTCATCGGCGAGCCGCTGGACTTCTCCCGGTACCGGGGCATGGAGAACGACCGGTTCATCCTGCGGTCCGTGACGGACGAGATCATGTACGCGATCATGAGCCTGTCGGGCCAGGAGTACGTCGACGTGTACGCCGCGACGCAGAAGGCCCGGATCGCCACGGGTCACCCCGAGGCGGGCGACGGTGCGGGCCGGATGCCCGCCGCGCCCGGCGGTCGGCCGGTGCCCGATGTCCAGGTTCCGGTCCCGCCGCAGGACGAGGCCCCGCCGTCAGTAGGATGAGATGGACCCGGCCGTGCGTCGGGCCCGTGCGCGTGCCCTGCGGCGCGCGCCCGCCGTCCTCTGCATGACGCCCGGCCCCGGACCTCGGTCCCGGTGGCGGGGTGCACGCAGGCCCCACGCTGGGCGCCGGCCGGGTGCGTCGTCGCAGCCCACGCCGTCATTGCTTGCCAACGAGAGGTGTGTCCCATGTCGGTCCGTCGCGTCGCCCTTCTGACCGCCGGCGGTTTCGCTCCCTGCCTGTCGTCCGCCGTCGGCGGGCTCATCGAGCGCTACACGGAGATCGCTCCCGAGGTCGAGATCATCGCGTACCAGCACGGCTACCACGGCCTGCTGCTCGGTGAGAGCGTCACCGTCACCCCCGAGGTGCGGGCGAAGGCCGGCATCCTCCACCGCTTCGGCGGGTCGCCGATCGGCAACTCGCGCGTCAAGCTCACCAACGCCAAGGACTGCGTCAAGCGCGGTCTGGTGAAGGAGGGCGAGGACCCGCTGCAGGTCGCTGCCGAGCAGCTCAAGGCCGACGGCGTGGACGTGCTCCACACCATCGGCGGTGACGACACGAACACCACAGCGGCCGACCTCGCCGCGTACCTGCACGAGAACGGGTACGAGCTGACCGTCGTGGGCCTGCCCAAGACGATCGACAACGACGTCGTGCCGATCCGGCAGTCGCTCGGGGCGTGGACCGCGGCCGAGGAGGCCGCCGGGTTCGCGCGCAACATCATCGGCGAGCACCGCTCGGGGCCGCGCATGCTCATCGTGCACGAGGTCATGGGCCGGCACTGCGGCTGGCTGACCGCCGCCGCCGCCGCGGAGTACCGCAAGTGGCTCGACACGCAGGAGTGGGTCCCGGAGATCGGCCTGTCGCGCGAGCGGTGGGACATCCACGCCGTCTTCCTGCCGGAGCTGGCCCTCGACATCGACGCCGAGGCCGAGCGCCTCAAGGGCGTCATGGACGAGCTGGGCAACGTCAACATCTTCCTGTCCGAGGGTGCGGGCATGCACGAGATCGTCGAGCAGCTCGAGGCCGCCGGTCAGCCCGTCGAGCGCGACCCGTTCGGTCACGTGAAGCTGGACACCATCAACCCCGGCCAGTGGTTCGCCAAGCAGTTCGCGGAGAAGCTGGGCGCCGAGAAGGTCATGGTCCAGAAGTCCGGCTACTACTCGCGCGCCGCGGCGGCGAACGCCGAGGACCTGCGTCTCATCAAGTCCATGACCGACCTGGCCGTCGAGTGCGCGCTGCGCGGCGAGTCGGGCGTCATCGGCCACGACGAGGAGGACGGCGACCGCCTGCGCGCGATCGAGTTCCCCCGCATCGCCGGCGGCAAGGCGTTCGACGTGTCCCAGGCCTGGTTCGGGGCGCTGCTGTCCGACATCGGTCAGCGGCTCGTTCCCGCGAGCCACTCGTGAGCGTCGAGCCGGACGCGGGCGTCGTCGCCGGGCTCGACGCCTGGGAGACGCTGCCGGTCGGTCAGCAGCCCCAGTGGCCGGACGCGTCGCAGGTGCGGCGCGTCCGCGACCGGCTCGCGAGCCTGCCCCCGCTCGTGTTCGCGGGCGAGGCCGACGCGCTGCGGGCGCAGCTCGCCGCCGCGTCGCGCGGCGAGGCGTTCGTCCTGCAGGGCGGGGACTGCGCCGAGACGTTCGCGGAGGCCACGGCCGACAACATCCGCAACAAGATCAAGACGATCCTGCAGATGGCGGTCGTGCTCACGTACGGCGCCAGCATGCCCGTCGTGAAGATGGGGCGGATGGCGGGGCAGTACGCCAAGCCGCGCTCGTCGGACGTCGAGACGCGCGACGGTGTCACGCTCCCCGCGTTCCGCGGCGACGTGATCAACGGCTTCGAGTTCACCGCGGAGGCGCGCACCCCGGACCCGGAGCGGCTGCTCGAGGCGTACCACACGTCCGCCTCGACGCTGAACCTCATCCGGGCGTTCACGACGGGCGGGTTCGCGTCGCTGCTGCGGGTGCACGAGTGGAACCGCGGGTTCACGTCGAACCCGGCGTACTCGCGCTACGAGGAGATCGCCGCGGAGATCGACCGGGCGATCCGCTTCATGGCGGCGTGCGGTGCGGACTTCGACGCGCTGCGCACGGTCGACTTCTACTCGGCGCACGAGGGGCTGCTGCTCGACTACGAGCGGCCGCTGACGCGCATCGACTCGCGCACGGGCCTGCCCTACGACTGCTCGGCGCACTTCCTGTGGATCGGGGAGCGCACCCGCCAGCTCGACGCGGCGCACGTGGACTTCTTCTCCCGCGTGCAGAACCCGCTCGGCGTGAAGCTCGGCCCCACCACGACGGGTGACGACGCCATCGCGCTGATCGACCGGCTCAACCCCACGGGGGAGCCCGGCCGCCTGACGTTCGTCACGCGGATGGGCGCCGGGAAGGTGCGCGACCTGCTGCCCGCGCTGGTCGAGAAGGTCACCGCCGACGGCCGGCCCGTCACCTGGGTGTGCGACCCGATGCACGGCAACGGCATCACGTCGGCCAACGGGTACAAGACGCGGCGGTTCAGCGACGTCATGGACGAGGTGGCCGGGTTCTTCGAGGTGCACCGCGCGCTCGGCACCGTCCCGGGTGGCCTGCACGTCGAGCTCACCGGTGACGACGTCACCGAGGTCCTGGGCGGCACCGAGGAGATCGACGACGAGGGGCTCGCCCTGCGGTACGAGACGCTCGTGGACCCGCGGCTGAACCACCAGCAGTCGCTGGAGATGGCGTTCCAGGTCGTGGAGCTGCTGCGCCGCGCCTGAGGGTGCGTGCCGAGAGCCCCGGAGCGGCGACGCTCCGGGGCTCTCGTGCGTCCGGGATGTCGCGGCGGCTCGTGCGGCGCCGGGTGGCCGGCCGCGTGCGGCACGGGCCCGGCGGTCACACGACCTGCAGCACGACCTCCGTGCCCCTCGGCACCGCCTCCCCGGCGCGGACGCTCTGGGAGCGCACGGTGCCGAAGATCCCGCCGAGCACGTTGTCCCGCCGGGCCGTGAGGCCGAGTGCCTCGAGCTCCGCCTTGGCCCGGTCGAACTGCTTGCCGGTGAGATCCGGCATCGGCACCGTCTCCGGGCCCTTGGAGACGGTCACGGTGACCACGTCGCCGCGGTGGGCCGTCTCGCGCGCCGCCGGGCTCTGGTCGATGATCCGGCCGGCCGGGACGGTGTCGTGGAACGCCTCGGTGGCCTCCACGGTGAGGGCGTCGGCGGCGAGCTGCTCCTGCGCGTCCTCGACGGTGATGCCGACCACGGAGGTGACCGTCACCGGTGCGGGTCCGTCCGACAGCACCAGCGTGACGGTGCTCCCGCGCTTGATCTGGTCACCTGCCGCAGCCTCGGCGCCGTCCGGCAGCGTCGCCGTGAGGACCTGGCCCACGGGGGCCTCGTCGTCGTGGGCGGGGGAGCCGTACCCGACCGTGAGGCCGGCGTCGGTCAGGGACTTCTCGGCATCCGCCTGCATCGCGCCGACGACGCCCTCGGGGACCGTCACGAGGTCCGGACCCTTCGAGACCGTGTAGGTCACCGTCCCGTCCTTGCGGACCGGCTCACCGACGGGCGGGTCCGTCGAGACGACCAGGCCGGGCGGCACGTCGTCGTCGAACGCCTCGGCCCGGTCGTGCGTGAGGCCTGCCGCCTCCAGGGCGGCGACGGCGTCGGCCTCGGTCTCCGCCACGACGGCTGGCACCGAGGTGTACGCGCCGGGTCCGACCTGGAGGTACCACCACGTGCCGAGCCCGAGCAGCGCGGCGAGGCCGAGGACGGTGGCCACGAGGGGCCACCGGCGTCGGGTCGGGGGCGGCGGGGGAGCCGCGTCGACGACCCCCAGGCCGATGGGCAGCGCGACGGTGCCGCCGTGCGCGTGGGCCCCCACGGGTACCCGGGCGGTCAGCGCGTCGTCGTCGGGGTCGCCGGCGTCGGTGTCCTGCGAGAGGTCGGACTCCTCCGGGTCGGTCTCTGCCGGCAGCACGACCGTGGGCGGGACGTCGGCCCGCCGGTCGAGCGTGACGCCGTCGAGCACGGAACGCGTGCGTCGCACGAGCTGCAGCGCTGCGCCGGCGTCGACCGGGCGGTCGTCCGGCGTGTGGGCCGCGAGGGCGCCGACGAGCTCGTCGATCTCCGAGGGGAGCCAGTCGACGAGGGTCGACGGCGCGGGGAGCTCCGAGCTGACGTGCTGGAACGCGACCTGGATCGGTGTCTCGCCGGTGAAGGGCTGGCGGCCCGTGAGCATCTCGAAGAGCATGACGCCGACCGCGTAGACGTCGGTGCGTGCGTCGCTGGTGCCCTGGCGGACGAGCTCGGGCGCGAGGTAGGCGACCGTGCCGAGCACCGTGCCGGTCGTCGTGGCGGTCACCTCGGTGACCGCACGCGCGAGACCGAAGTCGGCGACGCGCACGCGGTCGTCGGACGCGATCAGCACGTTCTCGGGCTTGACGTCGCGGTGCACCAGACCTGTGCGGTGCGCCGCCGAGAGGGCGTCGAGCACGGCCTCGGTGATGCGCAGCGCCTCACCGACCCGCAGCGCGCCCTGCTCGGCGAGGCGGCGACGCACGTTCGAGCCGTCGACGTACTCCATGGTCAGGTAGCTGGTCTCGCCGTCGAGCCCCTGGTCGAGCACCCCGACGATGCCGGGGTGCGTCAGGCGGGCTGCGCTGCGCGCCTCACGCCGGAAGCGCGCGATGAACGCGCCGCCCTGCGACCCCTCGGCGAGGTGCGGGTGCATGACCTTGAGGGCGACCTCGCGGTCGAGGCGCCGGTCGACCGCGAGGTACACCGTCGCCATCCCGCCGCGCGCGATGCGCGAGACGACCTCGTACCGCCCGTCGACCAGGCGGCCCACGAGCGGATCGGTGACAGTGGTTCCCACGCGCGGCAGTCTACGGGCGGGCTCAGGCAGATCGCGGGAGCCGCGCTCGTCAGCCGAAGCGCGTCATGAGCGTCTGCACGTTCGCCACGTAGCGGCGTGTGTCGGCGTACATGCCGTTGCGCTTCACGGAGCCGGCGCCCTGGTAGTAGGACGCGATCGCGCTCGGCAGGTCGTCGGACGTGCGGACCAGGGACCGCAGGATCGCGACCCCCGCCACGACGTTGTCGTCCGGGTCGAGGAGGTTCAGCTGACGGCCCACGAGCTGGGAGGCCCACTCGCCGGACGACGGGATCACCTGCATCGTCCCGATCGCGTTGGCGGGGGACACGGCCGTGTGGTCGAACCCGGACTCCTGGTGGGCCACGGCCTGGGCGAGCGCGGGGTCGACCCCCATCGCGCGGGCCGTGGCCGCGACCTTGGCCTGCATGTCGGCCCGTGACGGCGCACCCGACGCCAGCAGCGTCCGCTTGTTCTGGTTGGCGGCGTCGACGACACCGGACGAGTACGTGCGCCCGGCGAACGTGTTGCCGACCAGCTGCGTGGCGGGTGCGGCCTGCGGCGCTGCCCCGGCGCCCGGCACGGTCAGCTGCTGCCCGGCGCGGATCGTGGCGCGTGCGTCGAGGCCGTTGGCCGCGACGACCGCCTGGACCGTGGTGCCGTGCCGCGCCGCGATGGCGGACACCGTGTCACCGCTGCGCACCGTGTACGCCGCGCCGGCCGCCGCGGGCTGCGCGGTGGCCGCCTGCGGTGCGGCGGGGCGGGGTGCGTCGGCGCCGGGGATCGTGAGGGTCTGCCCGGCGCGGACGAAGGCGCGCGCGTCGAGGCCGTTGGCCGCGACGACGGCGGCGACGGTGGTGCCGTGGCGTGCCGCGACGGCGGACACGGTGTCCCCGCGCTGCACGGTGTAGGTGCCACCGCTCGCCGGTGCGGCTGCGGGTGCGGGTGCGGCGGCGGTGCCCCCTGCCGGTCCGGGGATCGTGAGGGTCTGCCCGGCGCGGACGAAGGCGCGCGCGTCCAGCCCGTTGGCGGCGACGACGGCGGCGACGGTCGTGCCGTGGCGTGCGGCGATGCCCGAGACCGTGTCGCCCGACCGCACGGTGTACGACGTGCCGGCGGCGGCGGGTGCGGCCGCGGCCGGCGCCGCGTCGGGGACGCGCAGGACCTGCCCGGAGCGGACCCGTGACGGGTCGGCCAGGGCGTTGTCGGTGGCGATCCGGGCGACGGTCGTGCCGGTGCGCTTGGCGATGGACGTCAGCGTGTCGCCGTCGCGGACGGTGTAGTCGGCGGCGTGGCCGGCGGTCCCGGTCGCGGCGAGCGCGACGGTCGCGAGCGCGAGCGTGGCACCCGTCCCGGTCGCGGCGCGCGCCACGGTGCGCGGGCGCGGAGAGAGTGCGGACATGGCCCCCCCAGGCGGTGGTCAGTGGTGGTGCGTCGGTGATCGGCGTCCCCCGTCAGCACGGGCACCGAGTGACTCGTGGTGCTGGTGTGACAGGTGTGACGTCGTTCGACGCTAGACGAGAATGTCCAGGACGGGAAGCCCAGAGAGCCGATGACGGCCCTCCGACGTCGGAGCCGTAGGCTGACAGGGTGACTTCGCCCTCGGATCTGGACCAGCTGGTCGGCACGTGGCTGACCGTCCCCGACGTCGCGCAGATGCTCGGGGTCGACCCCGGCAAGGTGCGTCGCCTCCTGCAGGAGCGCAAGCTCGTCGGGGTGCGGCGCGGCACCCCGCCGGTGCTGAGCGTGCCGGCGGACTTCCTCGTCCCCGGTCACCTCGCCAACCCGGCCGCGCCCGACGTGCCGTCGGAGGACCGCCCGTGGACCGTGCTGGCGGCCCTGCAGGGGACGCTGACCGTGCTCGGGGACGACGGGTTCTCGGACGAGGAGACGCTCGCGTGGCTCTTCGGCGTCGAGGAGTCGCTGGGTGTCCCCCCGATCGAGGCCCTGCGGGCCGGTCGCAAGACCGAGGTGCGGCGGGTCGCCCAGGCGATGCTCTGACGGACGCCCCTGCCGGGTGAGCGCCCGGGAGACGTTCCGCTCAGGCCGTGCGGTCGACCGCCGCCCGCGCGAGCGCGACGAGCGCGCTGCGTGCCGGCTCGGGCCAGCCCTGCGCCTCGATCTGGGCGAACGCCTGCTCGCGCAGCTCCTCGATGAGCTCCTCGACCTCGGCGACCGCACCGGTGCGCACCAGCAGAGCCGTGAGCTCGGCGACGCCGTCCGCGTCGAGGTCCGCGTCGCCGACGCGACCGGTGAGGGTGGCGACGGCGTCGGTGTCGCCCGTCTCCGTGGCCCGTGCCAGCGCACGTGCCACGAGCACGGTGCGCTTGCCCTCGCGCAGGTCGTCGCCCGTGGGCTTGCCCGTCGTGGAGGGGTCGCCCAGCACGCCCAGCAGGTCGTCCCGCAGCTGGAACGCCTCGCCGAGGGGCAGTCCCACCGCGCGGCAGCCTGCCAGGGCGTCCTCGTCGGCCCCGGCGAGCGCCGCCCCGAGGACGATCGGGTGCTCCACGCTGTACCGCGCCGCCTTGGTCCGCACCACCTCGCGCGCCCGGCGCTCGTCCTCCGCCGGGTCGTCCCAGGGCATGGTCTGCGCGACCAGGTCGAGGTACTGGCCGATCGTCACCTCGGTCCGCATGAGCTCGTACACCGATCGTGCGCCCCGCGCGACGGGCTCCGGCAGGCCGGCCAGTGCGCGCGACATCTCCTCGTCGCTGGCGATGAGGGCGAGGTCGCCCAGCAGGATCGCCACGCCGTCCCCGAAGCGCCGGGACCCACCGCGCCGACCCGCGGCGACGTGCTCGTCCGCGAACACGCGGTGCGCGGTGGGCAGGCCGCGGCGGGTGGAGGAGTCGTCCATCACGTCGTCGTGGAACAGGGCGGCCGCCTGGAAGAGCTCGAGCGCGGCGCCGGCCCGCAGGACCGCCACCTCGCGGTCGTCCCCGGGCACGCCGCCGTGGGCGCGCCAGGACCAGTAGCAGAACGCCGCGCGCAGCCGCTTGCCGCCGGCGAGCATCCGCTCCACCGCGTCCGCCAGCGGGGAGGCGTCCGGGCTGATCGCCAGGGCCGTGCCACGCAGCGCCGCCACGTGCCGCGCGAGGGCCGCGTCGATGCCGGCACGGAGGTTCTCGCGGTCGACCAGAGCAGCGTTCGCGGTGGGCACGGACCCACCCTAGGGGGCGGGTGCGCCGACCGTCCCCCCCAGCGTCATCGTGCGGAGCCCGTCACGGTCGAGGATGCCCACGACGACCAGCTCCGCGCCGTCCGAGCGGGCGAACGTCGTCTGGGCGGCCAGGCCCGGTTCGGGCACGGCCGGTGGGGCCTCGGCGAACCCGGCCCCCACCAGGGGCGCGCGCACGGCGTCGAGCAGGGCGGCGGTGTCCTGCCCCGTCCGCACGTTGAGGCTGATGCGCAGCACCCCGTCGGTGACGGGCTCGGCCGACGAGACGAGGATCTCCGCGTCAGGGGGCACCGGGACCAGGTCCGTGGGGAACCCCGGAGCGAGCGTGCCGACCGCCGAGTCCTCCGTGATGTCGTCCGTGAGCAGCGGCTCGCCGGGCGTGGGGGTGGCGCTCGCGGCACTCGGTGACGACGTGGGGGTCGGCCCCGGTGTCGTCGTGCAGCCGGCGCTCAGCACCGTGCCGAGCGCGAGGGCTGCGACCAGGGCGGGTGTCGTCGGGCGGGGCACGGCGCCAGGGTAGTCGCGCGGACCGGGAGCGTGAGCCGGGCACGGGGGAGCGCAGGTCGGCTCGCAGCGAGCCCGAGCCGACCACAGGAAGCCGCCGACGCGCCGTGCCCACAGATCCGCCGTCCCGGGCGCCTGTCGTCGGCCCCGCCCGCTTCGGTGAACCCATGGAACCCCTCGTCCTCCGGATCCACGAACCCCGCGAGCTGCTCGCCCTCGTCCCGCATCTCCTCGGCTTCCAGCCCCGGGACAGCGCCGTCGCCGTCAGCCTGCGTGGAGCACGCGGCCGCGTCGGGCTGGTGGCGCGTGTCGACCTGCCCGACCTCGCGGACGTGCTCCACGGTCCGCAGGTCGCACGGGCGCTGGCGACCCATCTCGACCGGGACGGTGCGCGTCGGGCCGTGCTCGTCCTCTACACCGCGGGCGGTGCCGGCGGTGCCGGCGGTGCCGGCGGTGCGGGCGACGGGGTCGACGCGGCGGTGGCGCACGTGGCCGAGGCGTTCGACGTGCCGTTCGGGGGCGTCGAGGTCGTCGTGGTGGACCGGACGACCTACCGCTGCCTGTCGTGCGACGACGGGTGCTGCCCACCGGGTGGGCGCCCGCTCAGCGACCTGGAGTCCACCCGCGCCGGTGCGGAGATGGTGCTCGCCGGGTCCGTCGTGGCGCACGACCGGCAGGCGCTGGGCCACGTCGCGACGGCGCCGGGCGACGTCCGGCGCGCCGTCGGCCGGGTGCGCCGCCGACGCACCGAGGCCCGGACGCGCGCGACGGCGGACGGGCCCGGTGCTCTGGCCCGGTGGCGGCTCGAGACGCTGGCGGCCTGGCGTGCGCTCGTCACGGACGACGCGCCCCAGCCGCGTCGGGCCTCCCGCGCGGCCCTGCTCGGGCGTGTGGAGGCGGGACTGCACGACCGCCGGGTGCGCGATGCCGTGCTCGTCGCGGCGCTGCCCGGCTCCGGCAGCCTGCCCGAGCGTGTCCTCGCGCGCGGCGGCGCGGACGAGGACGCCGAGCTGCGGACCGCCGTGGGGCGGCTCGTGGACCCGGCGGAGGGTCTGCCACCCGGCGACGAGGTGGCCGCGGTGCGCCGGGCTCTGCAGGACGTCGTGGCGCACGGTCGGCGTGGCGCGCAGGCGCCCGCGACCACGCTGCTGGCCACGCTCGCGTGGTGGGAGGGCGACGGCGCGCGGGCCGCGGTGCTGCTCGGCCGGGCGCTGCAGGACGATCCCGCGTACCGCCTCGCGCACCTCCTGCGCACCGCGCTCGACGCCGGGCTCGCACCCGGGTGGGCGCGTGCCGGCGCATGAGTCGAGGCCGGGGGCACACCGTGCGCGCGCCGAGGTCGTCGGTGGTCCTGCGCTCGGGTAGCGTCGCGCCCGAGGCCGGACCGGCCAGGAGGAGGAGCGACGATGGGGATCGTGGTCGGCTACCTGGCGACCCCGGAGGGTCACGCGGCGCTGGACGCCGCCGTCACGGAGGCGCAGCGGCGCTCGTTGCCGGTGGTGGTCGTCCTCAGCGCGCGCCCCGACGAGACCCCGGAGCGTCGTGCCGAGACCGAGCAGGCCCTCGCGCAGGTGCGCGAGGAGCTCGACGCGATCGGGGTCGCGCACGACGTCCGCCTGCTGGACGGTGGGGACGTGGCGGACGACCTCATCAGCACGGCGGAGGAGGTCGGTGCGGAGCTCGTCGTCCTGGGCCTGCGCCGCCGCAGCCCCGTCGGCAAGCTGATCCTGGGGTCCAACGCGCAGCGCGTCCTGTTCGACGCGCCCTGCCCGGTGCTCACGGTCAAGCCCACCGCCTGAGGCTGCCGGCCGGTGCTCCCGGCCCGGTGCTCCCACGTCATGTTCCCGGCGCCACGGGATGCGGTGCCGTGCGGTCGAACGACGCGCCCGGCACGCCGGCGGGAATGCCTGGTGCGCGTCGGACGTTGCAGCAGGTCGACCCCGGAGTTCACCTCGGCCGCCGTCGGCGCGCGCTCGACAGCACGCGCGGCGTGCCCCCGTGGGTCGGTACAATATCCGTCTGTCTCCCGGTCCTTCGGACTCCCCTCGGTTCCGGTTGCCGCGCTGACGAAAGGTCGTTCGTGACGTCCCAGACCCCCCACCCCGCACTTCCGCGCGAGTTCCAGCACCCTGCGCTGCAGGAGCTGGTCCTGCGTGGGCGGACCCACGGCAGCGTCGACAGTGCGGCTGTGCGCGCCGCCTGCGAGGCGGCCGGCGTCGAGGGACCCAAGCGGCTGCGCGCCGTGGTGCGCGGACTCGGCACGGCCGGTATCGACGTCAGCGACCTCGGCACCGCCGGGCGCGCGGTCGCCGCGACGAGCGCCAAGTCCCGCCCCGCCGCCAAGGCGTCCGTCGGTGACGCCGTGAAGCCGGCGCGCGCCAAGGCGGCTGCCAAGCCCGCCGCGAAGGCGACCGCCGCGAAGGCGTCGCCCGCCAAGGCGTCGAAGGTCGGCGACGACGTGGACGTCGACGTCGAGGACGTGGAGGACGTCGAGCTCGAGGACGTCGAGGTCGTCGACACGGTCGACGTCGACACCGAGGTCGAGGAGGTCGTCGCGGACGACGCCGAGGAGACCGAGGCGACCCCGGCTGTCGCGAAGAAGGCCGACGAGCCCGAGGACACGGGCTTCGTCTACTCCGACGCCGACGACGACGACGCCCCTGCCCAGCAGGTCGTGACCGCCGGTGCCACCGCCGACCCGGTCAAGGACTACCTCAAGCAGATCGGCAAGGTCGCGCTGCTGAACGCCGAGCAGGAGGTCGAGCTCGCCAAGCGCATCGAGGCCGGCCTGTTCGCCGAGGAGAAGCTCGCCGAGACGCGTGACTCGCTGGAGCCGAAGCTGCGCCGCGAGCTCGAGTGGATCGCGCAGGACGGCCGCCGCGCCAAGAACCACCTGCTCGAGGCCAACCTGCGCCTCGTGGTCTCCCTGGCCAAGCGGTACACCGGCCGCGGGATGCTCTTCCTGGACCTGATCCAGGAGGGCAACCTCGGGCTCATCCGCGCCGTCGAGAAGTTCGACTACACCAAGGGCTACAAGTTCTCGACGTACGCCACGTGGTGGATCCGCCAGGCGATCACGCGCGCCATGGCCGACCAGGCCCGCACCATCCGCATCCCGGTGCACATGGTCGAGGTCATCAACAAGCTCGCGCGTGTGCAGCGCCAGATGCTCCAGGACCTGGGCCGCGAGCCCACGCCGGAGGAGCTGGCCAAGGAGCTCGACATGACGCCCGAGAAGGTCGTCGAGGTCCAGAAGTACGGCCGCGAGCCCATCTCGCTGCACACGCCCCTCGGTGAGGACGGCGACAGCGAGTTCGGTGACCTCATCGAGGACTCCGAGGCCGTCGTCCCCGCGGACGCCGTGAGCTTCACGCTCCTGCAGGAGCAGCTGCACCAGGTCCTCGACACGCTCTCGGAGCGCGAGGCCGGCGTGGTCTCGATGCGGTTCGGCCTCACCGACGGTCAGCCCAAGACGCTCGACGAGATCGGCAAGGTCTACGGCGTCACGCGTGAGCGCATCCGCCAGATCGAGTCCAAGACGATGTCGAAGCTGCGCCACCCGTCGCGCTCGCAGGTGCTGCGCGACTACCTCGACTGAGACGCCTCAGGCACCACCGACGAGAGCCCGGCCCGCGAGGGCCGGGCTCTCGTCGTTCTGATCCCGTCATCCGTCAGCCTTGACCAACCGTTAGTCGTCGCTGACCGTTGCCATGTGACCGGGGCCGAGCAGGGGCGGACCGACGAGGCGTTGCGCGCCCTGGCCGAGCCGCGCCGTCGGGCGATCGTGCGGGTCCTGGCGGCCGGGGAGCTGCCCGTCGGCAGGCTGGCCGAGCAGTTCGACGTCACGCGCAGCGCGGTCAGCCAACACCTGCGCGTGCTCGAGGACGCCGGGCTCGTGACGCACCGCAGGGACGGGACCCGGAACCTGTACCGCACGCGCCCGGACGGGCTCGTGCCGCTGCGCAGGTTCCTCGAGGAGACATGGGCGGCCTCGCTGGACGCGGCGCGACGGGTCGTCGAGCAGGGGGCCGGGACGTCCGACGAGGAGGAGCACCATGAGCGACCTACGGGGTGAGGACACGCGCGGCGCGACTGGGCCTGTGAGGGAGGCACCCGAGCCGGTCCGGCAGGCCGTGACCGTCCGCGCCGACCAGGCCGCGACGTTCGACGTGCTCGTGAACGAGATCGGGGCGTGGTGGCCGGTGACCGGCTTCTCGCTCGGAGGCCCACGGGTCCGGGACGTCCACCTCGACGGCCGCGCAGGTGGGCTGCTCGTCGAGCGCTGGGACGACGGGACGCAGCACCCGTGGGGTGAGGTGCTCGTCTGGGACCCACCGCGCCGCCTCGTGACGTCGTGGCTGGTGACGGCGACCTCGACCGAGGTCGAGCTGCGTGTCCTCGCGCTGGGACCGGGGCTGTGCCGGGTCGAGGTCGAGCACCGCGGGTGGGAGGCGCTGGAACCGTCGCAGGCGCAAGCGGGACGTGCGTCCTACCGTGACGGCTGGCCGGTGGTGCTGGGTCGGCTGCGGGACCACGTCCAGGCCGGGTGACGTGGACCGTCGCGGACGGACGACGAGGGCCCCGGACCGTGCGGTCCGGGGCCCTCGTGGCTCGTACGGTGCTGAGCGGTCAGCCGGCCGCACCGGCGCCGGCGCCGTGCTCGGCGAGCAGGCGGTCGGTCTCGTCCTGGACGTGCGTCGCGACCGAGGCGAACTTCGGCGCGTGCTCACGCGCGTGGTGGGCACAGAACAGCAGCTCACCGACCGGGAGCACCACGCGGACGTACGCCTGCGCGTTGCAGCGGTCGCAGCGGTCGGCTGCCGTCAGCGGGGTCGTGGGTTCCGTCGTCGTCCCTGTCACATCTCCATACAACCATCCGGGCCGCAGATCCATCCCCTCACGGCCCCCCGGTTCGCTGTCTGCGTACAAGATCGTGACATCCAGGCGGTCCCGGCACGGCGGCACGGGGGCGCGGGCCGGGCGCGACTACGATCGGCGCCGTGACGACGACCTCCGCCCAGGCCGGCTACACCGCCCGCCACCTCTCGGTGCTCGAGGGTCTCGAGGCCGTGCGCAAGCGCCCCGGCATGTACATCGGCACCACCGACAGCCGCGGCCTGATGCACTGCCTCTGGGAGATCATCGACAACTCCGTCGACGAGGCCCTCGGGGGCCACGGCGACCGGATCGAGGTCGTGCTGCACGCCGACAGCTCGGTGGAGGTGCGGGACAACGGCCGCGGCATCCCGGTGGACGTCGAGCCCAAGACCGGCCTGACGGGCGTCGAGGTGGTGCTCACCAAGCTGCACGCGGGCGGCAAGTTCGGCGGCGGGTCCTACGCGGCCTCGGGTGGTCTGCACGGTGTCGGTGCCTCCGTGGTCAACGCGCTCTCGGCGCGTCTCGACGTCGAGGTCGACCGCGGCGGACGCACACACCGCATGACGTTCCACCGCGGCGAGCCGGGCGTCTTCGACGACCGCGGCGGCGTGGGCCCGGACTCGCCGTTCGAGCCGTTCGTGCAGGGCTCGGAGCTCGCGGTCGTGGGCAAGGTCGCCAAGGGGGTGTCCGGGACGCGGGTCCGGTACTGGGCCGACCGCCAGATCTTCCCCAAGTCCGCCGCCTTCTCCTACGACGAGCTGGTGACGCGTGCCCGGCAGACGAGCTTCCTGGTGCCCGGGCTCGCCATCACGGTGCGTGACGAGCGCGGGCTGGCCGGCACGCCCGGCGAGCACGGGCCCCACGAGGAGACGTTCCTGCACACCGGGGGGGTCGTCGACTTCGCCGACCACCTGGCGCCCGACGCACCCGTCACGGACACCTGGCACCTGACGGGCCAGGGCACGTTCACGGAGACGGTCCCCGTGCTCGACGACCGGGGCCACATGACGCCGCAGGAGGTCTCGCGCACCTGCGAGGTCGACGTCGCCGTGCGGTGGGGGACCGGGTACGCGACCGAGGTGCGCAGCTTCGTCAACATCATCGCGACGCCCAAGGGCGGTACGCACCTCGCCGGCTTCGAGGCCGGGCTGCTCAAGACGCTGCGCGCCCAGGTGGCCGCCAACGCCCGCCGGCTGAAGATCTCGGCGAAGGACTCGTCGTCCGAGCGCATCGAGAAGGAGGACGTGCTCGCCGGTCTGACGGCCGTCGTCACGGTCCGGCTGGCGGAGCCGCAGTTCGAGGGCCAGACCAAGGAGGTGCTCGGCACCGGCCCCGTGCGCGGCATCGTCGCGCGCGTCGTGGAGAAGGAGCTCGCGGCGCTGTTCGCCTCGTCCAAGCGGGAGCACAAGGCGCACTCGGCGCTGCTGCTCGACAAGGTCGTCGGCGAGATGCGGGCGCGGATCTCGGCGCGCAAGCAGAAGGAGATCTCGCGGCGCAAGAACGCGCTGGAGTCCTCCTCGCTGCCGGCCAAGCTCGCCGACTGCCGGATCGACGACGTCTCGCGCAGCGAGCTGTTCATCGTCGAGGGGGACAGCGCGCTCGGGACCGCGAAGCTCGCCCGCAGCTCGGACTTCCAGGCGCTGCTGCCGATCCGCGGCAAGATCCTCAACGTCCAGAAGGCGTCGATCAGCGACATGCTGAAGAACGCCGAGTGCGCCTCGATCATCCAGGTCATCGGCGCCGGGTCGGGCCGGACCTTCGACCTCGAGGCGGCGCGCTACGGCAAGATCGTGCTGATGACCGACGCCGACGTCGACGGTGCGCACATCCGCACGCTGCTGCTGACGCTCTTCTTCCGGTACATGCGCCCGCTGGTCGAGGACGGGCGGGTCTACGCGGCCGTCCCGCCGCTGCACCGCATCGAGGTCATCGGGTCGGGCTCGCGCAAGAACGAGTACGTCTACACGTACTCGGAGGCGGAGCTGGCGGCGACCCTCAAGAAGCTGGACCGCTCGGGGCGCCGGTACAAGGACGACATCCAGCGCTACAAGGGTCTCGGCGAGATGGACGCCGACCAGCTGGCGGAGACGACCATGGACCCGCGGTACCGCACGCTGCGGCGGGTGCGCATCGGCGAGGCCGAGCAGGCGGCGGCCCAGGTGGAGAAGGTCTTCGAGCTGCTCATGGGCTCCGACGTCGCCCCCCGCAAGGACTTCATCGTGGCCAACGCGCACGCCCTGGACCAGTCGCGCATCGACGCCTGAGCGTGCCGGCGGCCGGACGGCCCGGGACCGGAGGACGTGCCGCGCACATGACGTGCCGCGCACATTTCGCTGGACCCGTCGCAGGCGGCCCGCGAGGGTAGGTGCATGACCGACACGATCGCGCCCCTGGCGACCCGCGTGGCGGCGCCCGCGCAGGTCCCGCTCCCGGCACCTGGCCTCGGCCTGACCTGGCGTCCGGCGACGGTCGGCGACGCGGCCGCGATCACCGCGCTGCGCGTGCGCTCGCAGGAGGCGGACGGGCTGCCGTACCGGGCCTCGGTGCCCGAGACGACCGAGGAGCTCGCCCCACCCTGGCGCGACCTGGGGCGCGACACGCTCCTCGGTCTCGACGCCGACGGGACGCCGCGGGCGTGGGCGCACGCCGACTCCGCACCGGGTGACCAGCGCGTGGTGCGCGCGTTCGTCGAGGGCACGGTGGACCCGGCGTGGCGCGGGCGCGGCATCGGCACGGCGCTGGTGGCGTGGTCGCAGGCGCGCGCGCGGCAGCTGCTCGCCGCGTCCGGCAAGGAGCTGCCGGCGCGGATCGTGACGTTCGTCGACGGCGCGACCCCGGCCGTCGCGGTGCTGTACGAGGCCGCCGGCTTCCGGCCCGTCCGCTACTACACCGGGATGCGCCGTCCGCTCGACGTCCCGCTGCCGGACGTCCCCCGCGTCGAGGGTGCCCGCGTGGTGCCCTGGGACCCCCGTCTCGACGACGCGGTACGGGTCGCCCACAACGACGTGTTCGCCGACCACTGGGGGTCCGAGCCCCGGACGCCGGAGCAGTGGAGCCAGGGGCGGGCGATGTTCGCGCCCGAGTGGTCGTTCGTCGCGCTCGACGACGCGGACCGTGTCGTCGGCTACGCCGTCTCCGGGCGCTACGAGCAGGACTGGCCGGTCGCGGGGTTCACCTCCGGGTACACCGAGCTCCTGGGCGTCCGGCGGGAGTGGCGCGGACGTCGTCTGGCGGTGGCGCTGCTCGGCACGGTGATGCGGGCGTACGCCGCCGACGGCATGCAGTACGCCGAGCTGGACGTCGACACGGAGAACCCGTCGGGGGCCTACGGCCTGTACGCCGCGCTCGGCTACGACGTGGCCCACTCCTCGACGATGCTGACGATCGAGCTGTGAGATCCGCCGCCCCGGGGTCCGCCGGGGCCACCGCGTGGGCCGGGGGCCGTTAGGGTCAGTGCCCATGACCGACGTGCTCGACCTGCAGGACGTGACGATCCGCCGAGGGACGACGACGATCCTGGAGGAGCTGTCGTGGCGCGTGCGCGACGACGAGCGCTGGGTCGTCCTGGGACGCAACGGCGCGGGCAAGACCACGCTGCTGCAGGTGGCCTCCGGCCGCATGCACCCGACGTCCGGCACGGCGACGCTGCTGGGCGCGCGGATGGGTGCCACCGACGTCTTCGAGCTGCGTCCGCGCATCGGGCTGGCCAGCGCCGCCCTGGCCGACCGGATCCCGTCGGGGGAGACGGTGCGCGACGTCGTCCTCACCGCCGCCTACGGCATGACTGCGCGCTGGCGCGAGTCCTACGAGGCCGTCGACGAGTCGCGCGCCACGGACCTGCTGGCCGCCTTCGGGGTCGCGCACCTGGCCGAGCGCTGGTTCGGGACCCTGTCCGAGGGTGAGCGCAAGCGCGTGCAGATCGCCCGGTCCCTCATGAGCGACCCGGAGCTGCTCCTGCTCGACGAGCCGGCCGCCGGTCTCGACCTGGGCGGCCGCGAGGAGCTGGTCAGCGCCCTCGCCGAGCTCGCCCGCGACCGCCGCTCGCCCGCGCTGGTGCTGGTGACGCACCACGTCGAGGAGATCCCGCCGGGCTTCACCCACCTGCTGCTGCTGCGCGCGGGGCGCGTCTTCGCGGCCGGCCCGATCGCCGAGGTGCTGACGGCCGAGAACCTGTCGGGCACGTTCGACATCCCGCTGCGGCTCGACCACGTCGACGGCCGGTGGGCCGCACACGCCACGGACCGCCCGGCCGGGTGATCGTCACCCTTCCGTGACCCCTGGACCACGTCGTCGCAAAGCGATCGCCTAGGATCGGTCCCAGGACGACGGCGACCAGCGGAGGTGGCGGGCATGGGATGGCTCTGGTGGGTCGGGGGAGCGCTGACGCTCGGGATCCTCGAGATGATCTCGCTGGACCTCGTGCTCGTGATGTTCGCGGGCGGTGCGCTCGCCGGTGGCCTGGCGTACGCGCTGGGGGCACCGGTCGCCGTGCAGATCCTGGTGGCCGCCGTGACGTCGACGGTGCTCCTCCTCACGCTGCGCCCGTACCTGCTGCGTCACCTCAGGAGCCGCGTCGACCTGCCGGAGACCAACGCCGCCGCGCTCGTCGGCCGGCCGGCCGTGGTCGTCGCGACCGTCGACGGCACCGCGGGCCGCGTCAAGCTGGTCGGTGAGGTCTGGAGCGCGCGGACGGCCGACGGTGGGTCGCTGCCGCCCGGCACGGCCGTGACCGTCACCAAGATCGACGGCGCCACGGCCGTCGTCACCCCTGCGGCGGCGACCGCAGCCGGCGACACTGCCGCGCCCGGCGTGGCCCCCGCCTGACACCCGTTCCCGTCATCGGCCCGGGTCCCCGGGTCACCGTGGTCGTCCCGGTACGGGCGACATCACCTGCGGAGGTCCCATGAACGACGGCCCCGGCGCCGGTCAGATCGCGCTCATCGTCGTCCTGCTGCTCGTCCTCGTCTTCGTCGTCGTCGCGCTGGTGCGCGCGGTGCGGATCGTGCCCCAGGCGGTCGCGATCATCGTCGAGCGCCTCGGGCGGTACAACAAGACCCTGGACGCAGGCCTGCACCTGCTCATCCCGTTCGTCGACCGCGTGCGCGCGAGCGTCGACCTGCGCGAGCAGGTCGTCTCGTTCCCGCCGCAGCCCGTCATCACGTCGGACAACCTCGTGGTGAGCATCGACACGGTCATCTACTTCCAGGTGACGTCCCCCAAGGACGCGGTCTACGAGATCGCGAACTACATCACCGGTATCGAGCAGCTCACGGTGACCACGCTGCGCAACGTCATCGGGTCGATGGACCTCGAGCAGACGCTGACCAGCCGTGACCAGATCAACGGCCAGCTGCGCGGCGTCCTCGACGAGGCGACCGGCAAGTGGGGCATCCGCGTCAACCGTGTCGAGCTCAAGGCGATCGACCCGCCCGCCTCGGTGCAGGGCTCGATGGAGCAGCAGATGCGCGCCGAGCGGGACCGCCGCGCCGCGATCCTCACGGCCGAGGGCGTCAAGCAGTCGGCGATCCTCACGGCCGAGGGCGAGAAGCAGTCGGCGATCCTGCGGGCCGAGGGTGAGGCCCAGTCGGCGATCCTGCGGGCCGAGGGTGAGGCGCGCGCGATCCTCCAGGTGTTCGACGCCGTGCACCGTGGCGACGCGGACCCCAAGCTGCTGGCGTACCAGTACCTGCAGACGCTGCCGAAGATCGCGTCGAGCCCGTCCAACAAGATGTGGTTCCTGCCGGCCGAGCTCAGCGGGGCCCTGGGATGGCTGTCCAAGGGCTTCCAGGGCGGCGGCCCGAGCAGCGACGAGGACTACCCCTCGCGTCCGGCGGGCAGCTCACCGCTCTCGCAGGACGACCTGCCGCCCGTGTCGCTGACCGACCCGGGCGAGGCGCTGGCAGAAGCGCGACGCGAGTCGGCGGCCGCCACGGCCGACGCCACGAGCGCGGGCACGCTGTCGGGCGTCCCGTTCGACCCGGCGGCCGAGCGCGGTCAGCGCCCCGGCGCCGGACCTGCCGCGCCGCAGCAGCCGTCGTACGGCACGCCCGTGCCGCGCCCGGAGCAGCAGGACGTCCCGCCGCAGGGCGAGCAGCCGCCCGCTCCCTGACGACGCGCACCCGGTGACGCCGGCGCCCTCGACCGTTGGGGGCGCCGGCGTTGTCGTTCCGCCCACCGCGGAATGGTGGTGCGCACCCGCGGCGGGCGAGGCATCGTGTACCTGCTGCTGCACGGCCTGCTCCCGCCGAGCCGACCGCTGGTTCCGGTGGGCCCCGCCGCCCGCCGTCACGGAAGGGCGCCGCCCCCCCATGCTCATGCGACTGCTCCGCGAGCACCTGCGTCCGTACCAGGGTGCCGTGACCGCGGTCCTCGCCCTGCAGCTCGTGCAGGTGATCGCGACGCTCTGGCTGCCCAGCCTCAACGCGGACATCATCGACGACGGCGTCGCGCGCGGTGACACGGCCACGATCTGGCGCCTGGGCGGGGTGATGCTCGGGGTCAGCCTGGTGCAGGTCGTCGCGTCGATCGGCGCGGTGTGGTTCGGTGCGCGGACCGCGATGGCGTTCGGACGCGACGTGCGGGCGCGCCTGTTCGACCAGGTGCAGTCGTTCTCCCAGCAGGAGATGGGCCGGTTCGGCGCCCCGACGCTCATCACGCGGACCACCAACGACGTCCAGCAGGTCCAGATGGTCGTCTTCATGACCTTCGTGTTCCTCGTCATGGCACCGCTCATGCTCATCGGCGGCGTGGTGATGTCGCTGCGGGAGGACGTCGCGCTGTCCGGTCTGCTGATCGTCATCGTGCCGGTCCTGGTCGTCGTCATCGGCCTGATCGTGCGGCGCATGGTGCCGTGGTTCCGGCAGATGCAGCGGCGCATCGACGCGGTCAACCGGGTCATGCGCGAGCAGCTGTCCGGCGTGCGCGTGATCCGGGCGTTCGTGCGGGAGCGGCAGGAGCAGGCGCGCTTCGAGGTCGCCAGCACGAACCTGTACACCGCCTCCCTGCGGGCCGGGATGCTGCTGGCGCTGATGTTCCCCGTCGTCATGCTCGTGATGAACCTGTCGAGCGTCTCGGTGCTCTGGTTCGGCGCCCAGCGGGTCGACGCCGGCCAGATGCAGATCGGGTCGCTCATCGCGTTCCTCAGCTACATCATGTTCGTGCTCATGGCCGTGATGATGAGCTCGATGATGGTCGTCATGGTCCCGCGGGCCATCGTCTCGGCCGACCGCATCGGTGAGGTGATCGACACCCCGACGACCGTCGTGCCGCCCGTGCAGCCCGTCGCCTTCCCCACCGGCGCCGACGCGCGGCCGGGCCTGCTGGAGCTGCGCGACGTGGAGTTCCGGTACCCCGGTGCCGAGCACCCCGTGCTGCAGGCGGTGTCGTTCGTCGCGGAGCCGGGCCGCACGACCGCGGTGATCGGCTCCACGGGCTCCGGCAAGACGACCCTGCTGAACCTGGTGCCGCGGCTGTACGACGTCACCGGCGGTGCCGTCCTGGTCGACGGGGTCGACGTGCGCGACGCCGACCCGATCGCGCTCGGTGACCGGATCGGCCTGGTCCCGCAGCGCCCGTACCTGTTCACCGGCACCGTGCGCAGCAACCTGGAGTTCGGCCGGCCGGACGCGACCGACGAAGAGCTGTGGCACGCGCTCGAGGTGGCGCAGGCGCGGCAGTTCGTCGAGGAGCTGGCCGAGGGCCTGGACGCGCCGATCGCGCAGGGCGGGACCAACCTGTCCGGCGGGCAGCGGCAGCGGCTGGCCATCGCGCGGGCCCTGGTCCGGCGGCCCAGCATCTACCTGTTCGACGACTCCTTCTCGGCGCTGGACTACGCGACCGACGCCGCGCTGCGCGCCGCGCTCGCACCGGAGACGCGCGCGGTGACGGTCCTCGTCGTCGCGCAGCGGGTCGCGACGATCCGCCACGCCGACCGCATCCTCGTGCTCGACGAGGGCCAGGTGGTCGGCGACGGCACGCACGACGAGCTGCTGGCGACGAACGAGACGTACCAGGAGATCGTGTACTCGCAGCTGAGCGCGCAGGAGGCGGCGTGAGCACCACCACGAAGGACGACAGCTCCGCCGGTGCGCCGCAGCGTCCGCCCGGTCGGCCGCACGGCGGCCCCATGGGTATGGGGCTGGGCGTGCCGGGGCAGAAGTCCATGGACTTCCGCGGTTCGCTGCGGCGGCTGCTCACGGTGCTGCGGCCGGAGCGGGCCCGCCTCGCGGCCGTCCTGGTGCTCGGTGCGCTCTCGGTGGCCGCGGCCGTGGCCGGTCCCAAGCTGCTCGGCAACGCCACCGACGTGCTCTTCGAGGGCGTCGTGTCGCGGCAGCTGGAGCAGGTGGTGCCGCCGGGCACGACGCAGCAGCAGGCCGAGGACGCCCTGCGGGCCGCGGACCAGGGCACCCTGGCCGACCTGGTCGGCGGCATGCGCGACCTGACGGTCGGCGCCGGTGTCGACTTCGAGCGGCTGTGGTCGATCCTCCTGCTCGTCCTCGGGGTCTACGTCGCGGCGTTCCTGTTCGGCTGGTGGCAGGGGCGGCTGACGACGCGGGCGGTGCAGAACACCGTGCTGCGCCTGCGCTCGCAGGTCGAGGAGAAGCTCACGCGCGTCCCGCTGTCGTACTTCGACCGCCAGCCCCGCGGCGAGCTGCTGTCCCGGGTCACCAACGACATCGACAACGTCGCGCAGACCGTCCAGCAGACGCTGTCCCAGCTGGTCACGTCGGTGCTGACGGTCATCGGGGTGCTGGGCGTGATGTTCTGGATCTCGCCGCTGCTCGCGGTGGTGGCGCTGGTCACGGTGCCGTTGTCCGTGGTGATCGCCGCGGCCATCGCCAAGCGCTCGCAGCCGCAGTTCGTGCAGCAGTGGGCGTGGACCGGCAAGCTCAACGCGCACATCGAGGAGATGTTCACCGGCCACGCGCTGGTCACGGTGTTCGGTCGTCAGCAGCAGGCGGCGGCCACGTTCGCCGAGCGCAACGAGAAGCTGTACGAGTCGTCGTTCCGCGCCCAGTTCATCTCGGGCATCATCCAGCCCGCGCTCGGGTTCGTCGCCAACCTCAACTACCTGGTGATCGCCGTGGTCGGGGGCCTGCGGGTCGCGTCGGGCACCATGACGCTGGGCGACGTGCAGGCGTTCATCCAGTACAGCCGGCAGTTCACGCAGCCCATCACCCAGATCGCCTCGATGGCGAACCTGCTGCAGTCCGGCGTGGCGTCGGCCGAGCGGGTGTTCGAGCTGCTCGACGCCGACGAGCAGAGCCCCGACCCGGCGCAGCCGGCCGTGCTGCCGGAGCGCGTCCGCGGGCGCGTCGCCTTCGAGGACGTCTCCTTCCGCTACGAGCCGGACACCCCGCTCATCGAGCACCTGTCGGTCGTCGCGGAGCCCGGCCAGACGATCGCGATCGTGGGTCCCACCGGTGCCGGCAAGACGACCCTGGTGAACCTCGTCATGCGGTTCTACGAGGTCGACTCCGGGCGGATCACGCTGGACGGCGTGGACACCCGCGACCTGACGCGCGACGCGCTGCGCTCGCAGATGGGCATGGTCCTGCAGGACACGTGGCTCTACGAGGGGACGATCGCGGAGAACATCGCGTACGGCGTGGACGACGCGACGCAGGAGCAGATCGTCGAGGCGGCCGTCGCCACCCACGTGGACCGGTTCGTGCGGACCCTGCCGGACGGGTACGACACGGTGCTCGACGACGAGGGCGGCGCCGTGTCGGCGGGGGAGAAGCAGCTGCTGACGATCGCGCGCGCGTTCCTCGCGGACCCCGCGATCCTGATCCTCGACGAGGCGACGTCGTCCGTGGACACGCGCACCGAGGTGCTGGTCCAGCACGCCATGAACGCGCTGCGCGCGGGGCGCACGTCGTTCGTCATCGCGCACCGGCTGTCCACGATCCGTGACGCCGACGTCATCCTGGTGATGGAGCACGGGCAGATCGTCGAGAAGGGCAGCCACGAGGAGCTCCTCGCCGCGCACGGCGCGTACGCCCGGCTGTACGAGAGCCAGTTCGCGGCGGCGGTCGCACCGGTCGACTGACCGACCTGCACGACGTCCCCGAGCGCGCGTCGTGCAGGTCACACCCGTCGGGGGTGAGCCTCCCCGAAGGTCCCAGGCCCGCAGGAGGCCTGCGCCGTAGCGTCGAGGAGGACGACACCCGCGCCCCACGAGAGGGTCGACCCATCAGCTCCGCCACCGCCTCCGCCCCCACGCACCCGTCCCGCGGACGGGAGCGGCCCGACAGGCCGCCGCGCGCGGAGCGGCTGCGCCGGCCCAGCCGCCCCACGGTCGGGCTGGTCGTCGGCCCCGTGCTCGCACTCCTCGTCGGCTGGGTGGTGCCGGACATGCCGGCCGAGGTGGCCGGTGTGCCCGCCTACGCCGGTGCGGTGACCGCGGCGACGCTCGTGCTCATGGGCGTGTGGTGGATGACCGAGGCGCTGCCCCTGGCGGTGACGGCGCTGCTGCCGCTGGTGGTGCTCCCCGTCGCGGGCGTCGCACCCGTCTCCGACGTCGCCGCGCCGTACGCCAACAAGGTGATCTTCCTGTTCCTCGGCGGGTTCGTGCTCGCCGTCGCGCTGCAGCGGTGGGACGTGCACCTGCGGATCGCGCTCGGGGTGGTGCGCCTGGTCGGCACGGCGCCGCGGCGGCTCGTGCTCGGCATGATGGTCGCCACGGCGCTGCTGAGCATGTGGGTCTCCAACACGGCGACGGCCGTGATGATGCTGCCCATCGGCGTGTCGGTCCTCGCGCTGCTCGGACGTGAGCGCGGCGGCGTCGACGCGCGCCTGTCGGCTGCCCTCATGCTGGGCATCGCGTACGCGGCGACCATCGGCTCGTTCGGCACGATCATCGCCAGCCCGCCCAACGCGCTGCTCGTCGGGTACGTCTCGGAGACCTACGGCATCGAGATCAGCTTCGGCCAGTGGATGGCCGTCGGCCTGCCGCTGTCGATCGTGTTCCTGCTGCTGGCCTGGGTGATGCTGACCCGGGTGGTCTTCCGCGTCGACCCGGCGCCGCTGTGCGAGGACGACTCGGTGGTCCGTGCCGAGCTCGACCGGCTCGGGCCGATGGGCGCCCCGCAGCGGCGGGTCGTCGCGGTGTTCGCCCTCGCGGCCGTGTCCTGGATCGCGCTGCCGCTGGTCTGGCCCGGCACGCCCGTCACGGACGAGGTGGTGGCGGTGATCGTGGCGATCCTGCTGTTCCTGCTGCCGTCCGGCGACGACTGCGGCGGGCGGCTGCTCGACTGGTCGGACACGCGCGAGCTGCCGTGGGGCATCCTGCTGCTGTTCGGCGGCGGTCTGGCGCTCGCGTCGCAGATCACGGCCTCGGGGCTGTCGGTGTGGATCGGTGAGCGCGCGCACGGGCTGGACGGGCTTCCGACGTTCGTGGTCGTCGCCGCGGTGTGCGTGCTGACGGTCGCGATGACGGAGTTCATGTCGAACACCGCCACCGCCGCGACGCTGCTGCCGATCATGAGCACCGTGGGTGACGCCCTGGGCTACGGACCGCTGCTGCTCGCGGTGCCGGTGGCGCTCGCCGCCGGGTGCACGTTCATGATGCCGGCGGCGACCCCGCCCAACGCGATCGCGTACTCCTCGGGCTACGTGCGGGTGCCGGACATGATCCGGGCCGGGGCGCCCCTGAGCGTCGCGTCGGTGCTGCTCGTGACCATCACGGTCACGACGCTGGCGTCGTGGGTGCTCGGCATCCCGGCGTGAGGATGAGAGCCTGATCACCCTTGCCGTCGCCGGTGGTCCGTCCGACGTGGCCCGGCAGGGTGATGTGTTCGTCCAGCCCGTCCTGAGGAGCCGCATGACCGTCCAGCCGAGCTCGCCCACCGCCGTCGCGAGCGCCGCCGTCACCGACCCCGACGTCGCCCACCGCACCCGGACCCGCACCGTCCAGGTGATGGACGCCGCAGGACGGCCGGCGGCCGGTGCGCAGGTCACCGTGGAGCAGGTGGGGCACGGCATCGCGTTCGGCTGCATCGGGTTCGACGAGACCGAGCGCGCGTGGCGCCGGCTGACGGGCGCGACGCCGGACCCGGCGCAGGAGGCGCTGCTCGACCGGCTCGACGAGCTGTGGTTCGGCCTGTTCGACACCGCGACGCTGCCGTTCTACTGGGGCACGTTCGAGCCGCGGCAGGGCGCCGTGCGCACCGCTGCGCTGCGGGAGGCCGCCGAGCACTACGTGTCGCGTGGCGCCCGGGTCAAGGGCCACCCGCTGGTGTGGCACACGGTGGCGCCGCGGTGGCTCGAGCCCTACCCGGACGACGAGGTGCTGCGGCTGCTGCGCGAGCGCGTGCGGCGCGACGCGGGGGAGTTCGCCGGCCTGGTCGACACGTGGGACGCCATCAACGAGGTCGTCATCATGCCCGTGTTCACCAAGGACACGAACGCGGTCACCCGGGTCGCCAAGAGCGTCGGGCGCGTCGGCATGGTGCAGCTCGCGTTCGACGAGGCGCGCGCCGCGAACCCCGCGGCCACGCTGCTGCTGAACGACTTCGACATGTCCGCCGACTACGAGCACCTGGTCGAGGACTGCCTGGCCGCCGGTGTGCGCATCGACGCGCTGGGTCTGCAGAGCCACATGCACCAGGGCGCGTGGGGCCGTGACAAGACGCTCGACGTGCTCGAGCGGTTCGGCCGGTTCGGCCTGCCGCTGCACTTCACCGAGACGACGATGCTGTCCGGCGAGCTCATGCCGAAGCACCTCGACGACCTCAACGACCACCGGGTCGACGTGTGGCCCAGCACGCCCGACGGCCTGGACCGGCAGGCGGAGGAGATGGTGGCGCACTACCGCACGCTCGTCGCCGACGCGCGTGTGCAGGCCATCACCTACTGGGGCCTGTCGGACCACGGGATGTGGCTCAACGCGCCCGGTGGCCTGGTGTTCGCCGACGGCACCCCCAAGCCGGCGTACGACGCGCTGCGCGGGCTCGTGCGCGGGCAGTGGTGGCTCGCGCCGACGCGGGTGACGACCGACGAGCAGGGTCGCGTCGGGATCAGCGGGCTGCCGGGGCGGTACGTCGTCGAGGTCGACGGCACCCGGCACGAGGTCACGCTCGACGACGACGGGACGGACGTCGTCGTGCGATGAGCACGCCGGACGCGCCGGTCCGCCCTCGTCTGGTGCGCGACCGCACCACGGTCGGTCTCTACACGCCGTACGTCGCGTGGGGGTGGGTCCTCTACTCGTTCAACCCGTCGGTCCCGCTGCTCGCCGACGAGCTCGACATCAGCGGCGCGCAGGCGGGGCTGCACGGGACGGCGATGGCGGTCGGGTCACTGCTCGCCTCCGTGGCCGTGCCGCGGTCGGTGCGTGCTGTCGGACGTCGCGGCACGATCGTCGTGCTCGCCCTGCTCGTGGCGCTGGGCGTGGCCGGCCTGGTGCTCGCGCCGTCGCTGCCGTGGACGCTGACCTCGATCCTCGTGGCGGCGCTCGGCGGGTCGGGTGCCATCGCCGCCGTGCAGGTCGGGCTGGCCGACCACACCGGGCCCGCCGCGTCGGCGGCGATCACGGAGGCGAACGGCGTGGGCTCGTCCGTGGGGCTGATCGGCCCGCTCGCGGTCGGGGCGTGCGTGACCGCCGGCTGGGGCTGGCGTCCCGGGGTCGCGGTGGCGATCGTGCTCGGGGTGGTCGCCGCGGTCGTCGTCGCCCGGCTGCCGGTCTCCGCGGCGCTGCCCGCCGTGCGCCGGCGGGCGCACCCTGCGGCGTCCGAGCAGGCCACCGACGAGCAGGCCACCGACGAGCAGGCGCCCGACCAGGCGCCCGCCCCGGTGGCACCGGCGGAGCGCACCGCCACGGGCCCGCCCCGGCGTGCCGGTGCCCGGCGTCGGCTGCGTCCGTCGGCGCTGTTCCTCGTGGCGCTCGTCGCCGCCGTCGCGCTCGAGAACGCGACCACCTACTGGGCGGCCGACCTCGTCGTCACGCGGACGGACGCCGGCCCCGGCATCGCGACGGCCACCACCGCCGGCCTCGTGGCCGGCATGTCCGCGATCCGCTTCGTCACCGGGCCGCTGTCGCTGCGGGTCGCGCCGGTCCACGTGCTCGCGGCGTCGTTCGTCGTCGCCATCGGTGGGTGGGCCGTGCTGTGGACGGCGACGGACGCCCGGGTCGCCCTCGCCGGGCTCGTGCTCGCCGGCATCGGCTACGGCGCGCAGTACCCGCTGTCCATCGCCCTGCTGCTCGCGGTCACCCCGGGACACCGTGACCGCGCCCAGGCGCACGCGACGCTCGCCGGCGCGCTCGCGCTCGGCGTGGCGCCGTTCCTGCTCGGGGCGCTCGGCGACGCCGTGGGGCCGCACCTCGCGTTCCTCGTCGTCCCGGTGCTCGCGGTCATGGGCGCCGTGACGGCCGCCGCGGGTGGACGGCTCGCGCGCCGGGACGGGCCCCCGAGCGTCCTGACCCGTGCCTGACCTGCCGCCCGTGCGGACCCCTCGGGCGGCGGTGCGACGAACGTCACCGACGTCGGTCGTCCAGCCGGGGCCCTCGTCCGACGATGCTCCTCTCATGTCCTCCGTCACGTCCCTCGCGCGGCCGCGGCTCGTCCGCGACCGCCTCACGGTCGGCCTCTACACCCCGTTCATGGTGTGGGGCTGGCTGCTGTACTCGTTCAACCCGTCGGTCCCGCTGCTCGCCGACGAGCTCGGGGTGAGCGCGGCGCAGGCAGGGCTGCACGGCACGGCGATGGCCGTGGGCGGGCTGGTGGCCGCGCCGGTGACGCCGCGCGCCGTGCGGTGGGCGGGACGTCGCGGGGCCGTCGTGGGTGCCACGCTGCTGCTGGCGCTCGGGGTCGCGGCGCTGCTGCTCGGTCCGTCGCTGCCCTGGACGCTCGCGGGGATGTTCGTCACCGCGCTGGGCGGCAACGTCATGATCGCCTCCGCGCAGGTGGGCCTGTCGGAGCACACCGGCCCCGCGGCCTCCGCGGCGATCACCGAGGCCAACGGCGTCGGGTCGTCCGTCGGACTGCTGGGCCCGCTCGCCGTCGGGGCCTGCGTCTCCGCGGGGTGGGGGTGGCGCGCGGGCGTCGCCGTCACGATCGTGCTGGCCGTGGCAGCGGCGGTGGTCGTCGCCCGCAGCCCGCACACGACGGCGCTGCCGGCCCGCCGCCGGGCGCGCGCGGCGGAGCTCGCCCCCGTGGACGGCGCGACGACCGCGGCCACGACGGCCGACACGGTCGCGGGTGACGCCGTGGACGGCACGGGGAGGCGGACCGCGCGGCTGGCGGCCGGGCTGTTCCTCACGTCGATCGTGGCGGCCACGGCGCTGGAGAACGCCACGACGTACTGGGCCACCGACCTCGTGCTCTCCCGCACCGACGCCGGCCCGGGCATCGCCGCGGCGACCACCGCCGGGCTCGTCGCCGGCATGTCCGCCATGCGCTTCGTCGTCGGCCCGCTGTCGCTGCGGGTGCACCCCGCGCACCTGCTCGCGGCGTCGTTCGGCATCGCGCTCGTCGGGTGGGCCGTGCTGTGGACGGCCACGGACGTCGGCGTCGCGCTCGCCGGCCTCGTCGTCGCCGGGTTCGGGTACGGCGCGCAGTACCCGCTGTCGATCTCGCTGCTGCTCGCGGCGTCCCCGGGGCAGGGTGACCGTGTCCAGGCACGGGCGACGCTCGCGGGCGCGCTCGCCATCGGCGTCGCGCCCTTCCTGCTCGGCGCGCTCGCGGACGCCTTCGGCACGCACCTCGCGTTCCTCGTGGTGCCGGTGCTCGCGGTGCTCGGCGGCGTCGTCGCGTTCCTCGGGGCGCGCGTGGTGCGGTCGCCCGCCGCCCTCTGACCGTGCGCCGGCACCGGTGCCGCCTGGGAGGATGACGGCGTGTCCCACCCCGACGTGCAGCCCGTCACCGACCGCGACGACCCCCGGCTGACCGACTACGTCGGCCTCACCGACGTCGCCCTGCGCACCCGGGTCGAGGCAGCGAACGGCCTGTACATCGCCGAGAGCTCGACGGTGCTGGCGCGGGCGCTGCGGGCGGGCCACCGACCGCGCTCCGTGCTGCTCGCGCCGCGCTGGCTGCCGGACCTCGAGGCGATGCTCGCGGACGTGCCGGGCGAGGACCCCGTGCCCGTCTACGTGGCGGACGACCCTGTGCTCGAGGGGATCACCGGCTTCCACGTGCACCGCGGCGCCCTCGCGGCGATGCACCGGCCGGTGCTGCCGTCGGTCACGGACGTGCTGGCCTCCGCCCGCGGGGGTGCCGGGGCGCGGCGCGTCGCGGTGCTCGAGGACCTCGTCGACCACACCAACGTCGGCGCGGCGTTCCGGTCGGCGGCCGCGCTCGGCGTCGACGCCGTGCTCGTCACCCCGCGCTGCGCGGACCCGCTGTACCGGCGGTCGGTGCGCGTGTCGATGGGCACGGTGTTCCAGGTGCCGTGGACCCGCATCGACCCGTGGCCCGAGGGCGTCGCGACGCTGCGGGCGGCGGGGTTCGTCACGGCGTCCCTCGCGCTGTCCGACGACTCCGTGCCGCTCGACGACCTGGCCGCGGACCCGCCGGACCGGCTCGCGCTCGTGCTCGGCACCGAGGGCGACGGCCTCAAGCCGGCCACGATCGCGGCGGGGGACCTGACCGTGCGGATCCCGATGGCCGGGGGCGTCGACTCGCTCAACGTCGCGGCCGCCGCCGCGGTGGCGTTCTGGGCGGTCCGGGTCTGACCTGCGCGGAGCCGCCGTCCCCCGCGGGGGACGGCCGGTCCTCAGGACCCGTCGCGCAGGTCGCCCAGCCGGGTGGGGGTGAAGGCGATCCGGTCGAACGTCACCGCGCAGCCGTCACCGGTGGGGGACTGCCCCTCGAACCCGACGGTCACCGTGCCCGCGGGGTCCTCCAGCGTGAAGTGCCGGACGAGCTCCCACCGCTGCCCGTCGAGGGACGCGTGGTACGCGTAGGCCGCGCCGATACGGGACACCCGCAGCCACACCTGGTCGCGGTCGACCGCGAACCCGTTCGCGTCGTCGGAGACGCCCCGGGTGACGACGGAGACGACAAGCGGGACGCCGTCGGGCGAGTACTCGAAGCACAGCTTGCCCCAGTGCCGGTCGTCGACCCGCAGCAGCAGGACGCCGGCGTCGAACGTCGAGACGAAGCCGACGGTCACGCGGGCGACGAGCTGGAAGTCGCCGACCGGCGGGACGCCCATCAGCGTGGGGGCGTTGAGCACGCCCGCGGAGTCGTACGACATCCCGTCGCTCGGGTCGAGGAAGACGTCCGTGCGCGGCGGGGCGGTGATCCGGAGCGCGCCCGTCGCCTCGTCCACGACCCACGCCGACCCGTCCGAGGGAACCAGCGCGAAGGGGACGGCGGGCACGTGCAGCGGGGTGGTCATCGGGCTCTCCTGGCTCTCGTGCGTCGGCACGCCGCCCACGTCGGCGGATGCTGGGCCAGGATCGCACCGCCGCGGGGTGATCCCGCGGCGTGCGCTGCTTCCGCCGTTTCGCCCGTGTCGGGCGGGCTCACTGACCGATGCGGCCGTCGATGCGCTCACGCAGCAGGTCCGCGTGCCCCAGGTGGCGCGCGTACTCCTCGACCAGGTGGACGAGGACCTCACGGGCTGCTGACCGGTCATGTGCAACCCCGCGTGGATCGACCCTCCTTGCACGCTGACGGTGCGGCGGGTGCACGGCATCCGTGCGGGCGGCGGCGTCAGCCGATGGCGAGCCCGTCGACCACCTCGACACCCGGCGCACGCACCAGCAGGGCGCCGGGCAGGGCGATCTTGGAGCGGCGCACGCCGCTGCCGATGACGACCATGCCGCCGGCGGCCGGGTCGTCGACGGCGACGCCCGCGTCGGCCAGCACGCGGTACCCGGCGGGCAGTCCCAACGGCGTGATGCCGCCGTACTCCATGCCCGACTCGTCGGTGGCGCGGTCCATCGGCAGGAACGACGCCTTGCGCACGTCCAGCAGGCGCTTGACGGCGTTGTTGACGTCGGCACGGGTCGTGGCGCGCACGAGGCAGGCCGCGGTGCGCTCCTCGCCCGCGCGCCGGCCCGCGACGAGCACACAGTTCACCGAGGCCGACAGCGGCAGGGCGTACGCGTCGGTCATGGCCGCGGTGTCGGCGAGGTCGGGGTCGATGGCGGCGACGAGGACGGCGTCGGCCACGGTCGGGTCGACGACCGCCCACCCGCTGATCGCGGCGTGCGTGCTCGCGGCCAGCAGGTCGGGACGGTCGACGGCCCGCTCCCAGGTGAGCGTCCCGAGGGCGGTGGTGGTCATGCGCGGCAGGCTACCCCCGGGGCGTCGGTGACCCGCTCAGCGCTGGTACGTCCCCATGAGGACGGCGCGGGCGAGGGTGTGGAACACCAGTGCGCAGCTCGCGGCGCCCGGTGGCGTGTCCGGCGTCAGGCCGAGGTCCACGGTGTCGAGCGCGTGCACGACGGCGTAGTAGCGGTGCACCTGGTCCCCCGGGGGCGGTGCGGCGCCGACGTAGCCGGCCACGCCGTCGTCGCCGCGCAGGTGGTACGCACCGCTCGGCAGCCCGGAGCCGTCGGGGCGCCCCGCGTCGGTGTCGAGGGACGTGACGTCGGGGCCGAGGCCCAGCGCGGTCCAGTGCCACCACCCGGCGACCCCCGGCGCGTCCGGGTCGAACACGTTGACCGCGAACGCGGCGGTCTGCTCGGGGAAGCCGGACCACGCGAGCTGGGGCGAGGCGTTGCTCCCGGACGGGGTGTTGGTGTGCACGTCCGGGATCCGGGCGCCGTGCACCCAGTCCGTGCTGGTGAGGGTGAAGGCCGGGACGGGGGGCAGGAGCGCGTACGGTTCGGGGGCGACAGGACGCGTCAGGGACGTGGGCACGAGAACCTCCGGTCGGCCCGGCGCCGGTCGCCGGGGGTCAGCCCATCGTGGCGGTGTCCAGGGAGCGGCGCACGTGCGCGCGGGCGTGCGCGAGCGCGTCGTCCAGGTCGTCGAACAGGTGTCGCTCGTCGGCGAGCGCGGCGATGACTCCGAGGCTGTCCGCGAGCCGCTGGTGCTCGGGTCGCAGCCCCTTGAGCAGGACGACGATGCCGCGCCGGCGCAGGTCGTCGATGATCTCGACGAGCGCGTTGGCGCCGCTCGCGTCGAGCATGCGCACGTTGCCCAGCCGCAGCACGACGACGCGCACGTCGCTGACCAGGGCGAGCTCGTCGAGGAACCGGCGCACGTCGGCGAAGAACAGCGCACCGTCGATGCGGTAGACCGCGATGTGCTCGTGCAGCAGGGTGCGTCCCGTGTCCGCGGTGAGCTGCTCGTGGGACTCCTCCGCCTCGTGCGGCATCGGCTCGCGGTGCAGACCGCTGCTGCGGGCCATCGCGCGCAGCGCCACCACAGCGGCGACGGCGACCCCCACCTCGACGGCCATGACGAGGTCGAAGACGACGGTCACCGCGAGCGTCACGCAGAACACGAGCGCACCGGAGCGCCCGGACCGGCAGATGGCGCGCGCGGTCCGCAGGTCGACCATGCGGGCGGCGGTGACGAGCAGCACGCCGGCCAGCACGGACAGCGGGATGCGCCCGACCAGGGGCCCGGCGAGGTAGATGATCGCGGCCAGCACGAGGGCGTGCATGAGGGCGGCGACCCGGGTGCGCCCGCCGGCGCGGACGTTGACGGCGGTGCGGGCGATCGCCCCGGTCGCCGGCAGGCCGCCGAACAGGCCCGACGCGATGTTGGCCAGGCCCTGGCCGAACAGCTCGCGGTTGGGCCGGGTGCGCTCGATGTCGTCGGCCATGCCGTCGGCGACGCGCGCGGACAGCAGCGACTCCAGGGCAGCGAGCGCCGCCACCGCGAGGGCCGCGGAGAACAGCGCGCTGGTGGTGGCCAGGTCGACGACCGGCAGGTGCGGACCGGGCAGGGAGTCGGGCAGGACGCCGATGCGGTCGACGTCGAGCCGCGCGACCTCGGCGACGAGAGTGGCGAGCACGACGGCCACCAGGGAGGCGGGCAGACCCTTGTGCAGCCGGGGCAGCACGATCATGACGGCCACCACGAGGGCGACGAGGGCGAGCGGCGCGACGGCCTGCGCCCAGTCGGTGGCGCCCAGGGTGCGCAGCGCGACGAGGCCGGCGTTCTCGCCCTCCGCGCGGGGGGTGTCCAGCGCGAGCGGCACCTGCTGCAGCGCGATGACGACGCCGATGCCGCACGTGAACCCCTCGACGACCGGCCACGGGATGTACGCGACGAGGCGGCCGATGCCCAGGACCCCGGCCAGCAGCACGAGGCCGCCGGCCATGATCGCGACGACGGGCACGGCCTCGGCCCCGTGGCGGGCGACCACGGGCAGCAGGACGACCGCCATGGCGCCGGTGGGTCCGCTGACCTGCAGGTGCGACCCGCCGAACACGGCGGCCACGGCACCGGCGACCACCGCGGTGATGAGGCCGGCGGCGGCGCCGAGGCCGGAGGAGACACCGAACCCGAGGGCGAGCGGCAGCGCGACGATGGCGACGGTGAGCCCGGCGATCAGGTCGTGCCGCCACGAGCGCGGCAGGTCGGCGTAGTCGGAGCGGTGGGGGGCGAGTGCGAGCAGGCGTCGCCGGGCGGTCGGCAGGAAGGTCTCGAGGCTCATGTCAGGCGTCGGTGTCGGGGTCGGGGGAGGCGGGGTCGGACGACGTGGGGGCGGCGAGGGCGGCCGTCTCGTCGAGCCGGTCCCGGTGATGCGTCGCCGCGTCGACGAGGACGTCACGGGCGGCCGAGAGCATCTCGGCGACGGCGGGCAGCGCGAGCGCGTAGTGCACGGCGTTGCCGGTGCGGTGCGCGGTGACGACACCGGCCCGTCGGAGCACCGCCAGGTGCTGGGACAGGTGCGACGCCTCGAGGCCGAGCTCGGCGAGGAGCTCGCTGACCTGCCGGTCGCGCACGACGAGGAGCTCCAGGGTGCGCACCCGCACCGGGTGGGCGAGGGCCTTGAAGAGGTCGGCCTTGACGTCCGCGAGAGGACGGTCGACTCCGAGGGCGTGCAGGGGCACGAGGCCTCCGGATGGCGGTGTGATGAAACCATCAAATGGTAGCCGCGCCTCCGGTGAGGTCGGGACGGTGTTCCGGCATGCGCGACCGGCACCCTGGCGGCCCGTGCGCTCCTAGACTGCGCGCGTGCCATCTCCGCACGGGCGTCGTCGGTCGGTGCTGGCGCGTGCGTCCCTCGTCGGAGCCTGCCTGGCCCTCGGGGGTTGGCTCGTGGCGGTCGTCCAGGGCGTCCTGACGTACAACCGGCTGATGGTGATGGTGAGCGCACGCCAGGCCACGGAGCTGGAGCGGCTGCTGCTCGTGATCGGCGCCGTCCTCCTCGTCGTCCACCTGGTCCAGCGGCGCCGGTGGCGGGGGGTTCTGCGCGCGGGTGCGCGAGGCGACGACACGGCGACGTGGCTGGCGACGACGGCCGCGCTCGGCGCCGCCTGGTACGGCATCGCCGTCGTCCAGTGGTACCTCGTGGTCCGTCTCGCCTCGACCGGGCCGCAGGACCTGACCCGTGACCCGACGGTCCTGGAGCACCTGCTCCTGACCGGGGCGGGGATCGCGCTCGTCGCGCTGGCCGTGCGCCGCGTGAGTGGTCGGGCGTCCGAGGTGGCCTGAGGGCGGTCCGGCCGTCCTGGTCGGGGCGGCGCGACGTGGGCGCACGTGCTGCCCTCAGCCCACGTCCCCGCGACCGGGGCGGCGACGGTCGCGCTTGACCGACGCCCGCTGCTGCTTCGCCTCGAGGCGCCGCCGCTGTGATCCGCGCGTCGGTCGCGTCGCCCGTCGCGCCGGCCCGGGCGGGGCGAGGGCGTCGGCGACGAGCGCGGCCAGGCGTGCCCGGGCCGCGTCGCGGTTGCGCAGCTGGGAGCGGTGCTCGGAGGCGACGACGGTGAGCACGCCGCCCACGAGCCGCGACGCGAGACGCTCCAGCGCGCGCGCCCGTTGGTCCGGGGTCAGCACCGTGGAGGTCGCGACGTCCCACGACAGCTCGACGCGCGAGTCGGTGGTGTTGACGCTCTGGCCGCCGGGGCCCGACGAGCGTGAGAACCGCCACTGCAGCTCAGCGTCGGGTACCACGAGGGCGGGGGTCACCCGCAGCCCGGCGGACGGCGGGTCGGTCATGGTCCCATCCTCGCCTCTCGTCGGGGCGGTGCGGACTCCCGGCGCGGTCAGTCCTCCGCCGCGGCGGTCTCGGCGCGCAGCAGGGCCGCCGGCCGGACCGTGACGAGGCGCAGGACGCCCTCGGTCGTGTGGCCATCGGCGGTGATCGGGCGACGTGCGGGGCCGGCGCCGTTGCTGTCGGCCCACCCTCCCGGCAGCGGATTGACACCCCTCGAGGTGTCAGCGTCTACTGGCATCATCGAACATGTGTTCGATGATGCGGGACGGCGCGGATGTCCGTAACGCACCGTGGCGTGTCCTGCCCGTGACGGCGAGGGGCGCGGCGGCGGATCGCACGAGGGAGCTGACGTGGCAGGGACGAGCACCGTGGAGCGCGCGGCACGCGCGCGCGCCGCGCTGGTGGCCGCGGAGCGGCGCACCGGTGCGCGCACGGTGCTGACCGGCGCCCCCGGGGTGGTGGCGGGCGGGGCGCAGGACGCCTCGCCCGGTGCGGTGCACGACGTCCGACGCGACAGCGTGCCCGGCGGTCCGGCGACGGTGCACGCGGCGGCACCGGTCGCTTCGTCCGTCCCCTCGTCGGTCGCCCAGCGGCACGACGAGCCGGTGCCCGAGCCCGGTCACCGGCGCACGTCGCTGCTCACCAGCGAGCGTCCGCCGCTGCCCGTGCCGCCGGCGCTGGCCGGGCTCCTGCCCGACGGGCTGCGCCGGGGGGCGACCACCTCGGTGCTCGGGTCCACGTCGCTGGCCCTCGGCGTGCTCGCGCACGCGTGCGCGTCGGGGGCGTGGGCCGTGGCCGTCGGGCAGCCGCGGCTCGGCCTGCTGGCGGCCGCGCAGGCGGGGCTCGACCTCGCGCGGTTCGCGCTCGTCCCGGACCCCGGGGCCGACGCCGCCCTCGTGCTGGCCGCGCTGGTCGACGGGATCGACGTCGTGCTCGTCGGGCCGGACGCCCCGCTCGCCGAGGCCGACCGTCGCCGCCTGTCCGCACGTGCACGCGAGCGTGGGGCCGCGCTGGTGACGACCGTGCCGTGGCCCGGTGCCGCCGTCGTGCTCGACGCCGGACCGGTCCGCTGGTCGGGCGTCGGCGACGGGGACGGGCGGCTGCGCACCTGCGAGGTGCAGGTGCGCCGCACCGGCCGCGGCAGCGCCGCCGTCCCGACGTCGGCCGACGTCGTGCTGCCGTTCGCCCCGCCCGGTGAGCACGTGCCCCCGGGTCCCGAGCGCCGCCGTCCCCGGACGGCCGGCGGGTTGCGGCTGGTCGGATGAGCACGCGGACGACGGTCGTGTGGGTGCCCGACTGGCCCGTGGTCGCGGCGATGACCGCCGACGAGGTTCCCCTCGACCTGCCTGCCGCCGTGCACGACGGGCGACGGGTCACCGCCGTGTCGGCGCTCGCCCGCGCCGACGGGGTGCGGCGGGGCATGCGACGACGCCAGGCGCAGGGGGTGAGCCCCGAGCTGGTGCTGCTGCCCGCGGACGACGCGCGCGACGTGCGGCTGTTCGAGCCGGTCGCCGCGGCGACCGAGACGGTCGTCGCCGGCGTCGAGGTCGCGCGTCCCGGCCTGCTCCTGCTGCCCGCCGGCGGTGCGTCGCGGTACCACGGGTCGGAGGAGGCGCTCGCGGAGCGGATCGTCGACGCGGTCGCCCGCGCCACGGGCCACGAGTGCGGCGTCGGGACGGCCGACGGGCTGCTCGCCGCCGTGCTGGCCGCGCGCACCGGGGCCGTCGTCGAGCCCGGGGTGTCGGCGGTGTTCCTCGCACCGCACGGCGTCACCGAGCTCGTGCACGCGACCACCACGCCCGAGCAGGCCGCCGAGGTGATGCGGCTGGTCGACCTGCTGCACCGCCTCGGCCTGCGCACGCTGGGCGCGTTCGCGGCGCTGCCGGCACCGGACGTGCACGCGCGGTTCGGGCGCCTCGGCACGTGGGCGCGCACGCTCGCCCGCGGCCTGGACGAGCGGCCGCCCGCGCGGCGTCGCCCCGAGGCGGACCTGGAGGTGAGCGTCGACCTCGACCCGCCGGTCGACCGCGTCGACACCGCGACGTTCGCCGGGCGGCGCCTGGCAGAGGAGCTGCACGCCGACCTCGTCGCGCGGTCCGTGACGTGCGGGCGGCTGCAGGTCGCGGCACGCACCGACGACGGCACCGAGCTGGTCCGCACGTGGCGCACCGACCTGGGCGGGTGGGGTGCGCTCGCCGCCGCCCGCATCACCGACCGGATCCGCTGGCAGCTCGACGGGTGGCTCACCGCGTCGGCGGTCGCCACGGCGCGGGACCGGCGGCGCGAGGTGTGGGAGCAGGAGCGGGGCGTCGGGTCCGGGCGCCGGCCGGTCGACGTGCGGGCGCCCGGCGACGAGGACGACGTCGCCCCCGTCGCGCTGGTCCGCCTCACGCTCACGGCGCTCGACGTCGCCCCCGCGGGTGCCGAGGCCACGCAGCTGTGGGGCGGCCCGTCGGGCGGTGACCTGCGCGCGCACCGGGCGCTGGAGCGTGCGCAGAGCATCGTCGGCGGGCAGGGGGTCCTCACCGTGACCCTGCAGGGCGGGCGTGACGTGCGCGACCAGGTGCACGTGCGGCCCTGGGGCGAGCAGAGCGACCCACCGCGGCCGCTCGACCGTCCCTGGCCGGGCAGGCTGCCGGACCCGGCGCCGGCGACCGTGCTGGTCGACCCCGTGCGCGTCGAGGTGCGGGACGTCGACGGCGCACCCGTGCGGATCGACCGACGCGGCCGGTTGAGCGGGCGGCCCACCACCGTGCGCGCGGTGTGGTCCGACGTCGACGGCGGCGACCGGGCGCGGGCCGTCGCCGGGTGGGCCGGGCCGTGGCTGCTGTCCGACCGCTGGTGGACGCACCCCGGCGCCGCACCGCAGGTCCGCGGCCACCTGCAGGTCGCGTTCGACGACGGGGGAGCCGTGCTGCTCACGCACACCGACGGGGTCTGGACCTGCGAGGCCGACTATGACTGAGCGCCGCGTCCGGGGGCGGGGCGTGCACGAGGCCCGCACGGACTGGCCCCCGCGGTACGCCGAGCTGCACGCGCACTCCGCCTTCAGCTTCCTCGACGGTGCCAGCCAGCCCGAGGAGCTCGCCGCCGAGGCCGCCCGGCTGGGGCAGAGCGCCTTGGCGCTGACCGACCACGACGGCCTGTACGGCGTCGTGCGGTTCGCGCAGGCGGCGCGAGCCGTCGGGCTGCCCACGGTGTTCGGCGCCGAGCTGCACCTTCCCGCGCCCGATCCCCGCCGGCACCCGCGCGAGAAGCGCCCCACGCCGGGGCCGCCGGTGCTCGACGCGCCGACCGGCGTCCCCGACCCCCGTGCGAGCCACCTGCTGGTGCTCGCGCGCGGGCCCGACGGGTACCGGGCGCTGTCGCGCGCGATCGCCGAGGGGCACCTGCGCACCGGCCGCAAGGGCGCCGCGGAGTACCACCTGGAGGAGCTGGCGCAGGCGGCTGCCGGGCAGTGGCTCGTGCTGACCGGGTGCCGCAAGGGCGCGGTGCGGCGCGCGCTCGCGGGCGGTGACCCGTCGGGCGTGCTCGGGGTGGCTCCCGGCGGGCTGGAGTCCGCGCGCCGCGAGCTCGACCGGCTCGTCGCGCTGTTCGGGCGCGACAACGTGGCCGTCGAGACCACGGTGCACGGTGACGCGTACGACACCGACCGCGCGGACGCGCTCGCCGCCCTGGCGAGCGAGGCGAACCTGCCGCTGGTCGCGACCGGCAACGTCCACTACGCCACCGAGCGCGACGTGGACCTGGCGCAGGCGCTGGCGGCCGTGCGTGCGCGGTCCTCCCTCGACGACCTCGACGGGTGGCTGCCCGGCGCTCCCGTCGCCCACCTGCGGTCGGCGACCGAGATGCTCTACCTGCACCGCCGGCACCCCAGCGCCGTGAGCACGGCCGCGGATCTGGCCGCCGAGTGCGCGTTCGACCTGTCGCTCGTCGCCCCGAGCCTGCCGCCGTACCCCGTGCCGGACGGGCACACCGAGGCGACGTGGCTGCGCGAGCTCGTGCGCCGCGGCGCGCTCGAGCTGTACGGGCCGCCGGAGGCTGAGCGCGTGCCCGGTGCGTACGCGCAGCTGCAGCACGAGCTGCGCGTCATCGAGGACCTCGGGTTCTGCGGCTACTTCCTCGTGGTCTACGAGCTGGTCGACTTCTGCCGTCGCAACGGGATCATGGCGCAGGGGCGCGGCTCGGCGGCCAACTCCGCGGTCTGCTACGTGCTGCGCGTCACCGCGGTCGACCCCGTGAAGCACGGCCTGCTGTTCGAGCGGTTCCTCGCCCCGGAGCGCGACGGCCCGCCGGACATCGACGTCGACATCGAGTCCGCGCGCCGTGAGGAGGTCATCCAGCACGTCTACGCCATGCACGGGCGCACGCACGCCGCGCAGGTCGCCAACGTCATCTCCTACCGGCCGCGCTCGGCGGTGCGCGACGCTGCCCGGGCGCTGGGGTACGACGCGGGGCAGCAGGACGCGTGGAGCTCGTCGATCGAGCGGTGGGGGAGCCTGCGCGGGCAGGAGAAGCCCAGCCCGTGGTGGCACCTGACGCGCTCCGGGCCGGTGGCGCCGGAGACGCCGGGGCGTCCGACCGCTGACAACCACGACGTCGTCCCGGCGCACCTGCCGCCGGCCGCGGCGGACACCGAGGACATCCCCGAGCACGTCATCGACCTGGCCGAGCGGTTCCTGCGGCTGCCGCGGCACCTGGGCATCCACTCCGGCGGCATGGTGATGTGCGACCGGCCGGTCATCGAGGTGTGCCCGGTGGAGTGGGCGCGCATGGAGGGCCGCACGGTCCTGCAGTGGGACAAAGAGGACTGCGCCGACGCCGGCCTGGTGAAGTTCGACCTGCTGGGCCTGGGCATGCTCACCGCGCTGCGGCTGGCGTTCACCGAGGTCGAGAAGCACGAGGGCGTCGTGCTCGACCTGCACGGGCTGCCGCACGAGGACCCGGCGGTGTACGAGCTGCTGTCCGCCGCCGACACCGTGGGCGTGTTCCAGGTGGAGTCCCGTGCGCAGATGGGGACGCTGCCGCGGCTGCGGCCGCAGAAGTTCTACGACATCGTGGTGGAGGTCGCGCTCATCCGGCCCGGGCCGATCCAGGGCGGGTCGGTGCACCCGTACATCGAGCGCGCCCAGGGCCGGCAGAAGGTCACGTACCTGCACCCGTCGCTGGAGAAGTCGCTGAGCAAGACCCTCGGTGTGCCGCTGTTCCAGGAGCAGCTCATGCAGATGGCCATCGACGTCGCGGACTTCACGCCCGCCGAGGCCGACCAGCTGCGCCGCGCCATGGGGTCGAAGCGGTCCGTCGAGCGCATGGAGGCGATGCGGGCGCGGCTCATGGACGGCATGGCGGCCAAGGGCATCGGGCCGAAGGTGCGCGAGGAGATCTTCGACAAGCTCAAGGCGTTCGCGGACTTCGGGTTCCCCGAGTCGCACGCGTACTCGTTCGCGTTCCTCGTGTACGCGAGCTCGTGGCTCAAGGTGCACCACCCGGCCGCGTTCTACGCCGGCCTGCTCGCGGCGCAGCCCATGGGCTTCTACTCGCCGCAGTCGCTCGCTGCCGACGCGCGACGGCACGGCATCGACGTGCTGCGTCCGGACGTGCAGGCGTCCGACGTGCTGGCGGTCGTCGAGCGGGTGGGCCCGACACCGCCCGGCGGTGAGCCGCGCCTGGTGGCGCAGCCCAGCGGCACCGGTCCGACCCGGCCCGTGGGGGTGCGCACGGGCGAGGGGTCGGTGCGCTCGCTGGCGGTGCGGCAGGGGCTGACGCAGGTGCGGACCATCGGCGAGGACGTCGCGCGTGCCCTCGTCGACGCGCGCACCGCGCGCGGCCCGTTCGCCGACCTGCACGACCTGGTGCAGCGTGTGCAGCTCACCACCGCGCAGCTCGAGGCGCTCGCGACGGCCGGTGCGCTGGACTCCCTCGGGGTGGACCGGCGGGCGGGGCTGTGGGCAGCGGGTGCGCTCGCGCAGGAGGGACCGGACACGCTGCCCGGGGTGGCCGTCGGTGTGAAGGCCCCGACGCTGCCGGGGCTGTCGGACGTCGAGGTCGCGACCGCCGACGTGTGGGCGACGGGGGTGTCGGTCGACTCCTACCCGACGCAGTTCGTCCGCGAGGGTCTGGACGAGGCCGGTGTGCTGCGCGTCGAGCAGGCGTTCCGCACCGAGGAGGGCCGCCGCATCGCCGTCGCCGGCGTCGTCACGCACCGCCAACGCCCGGGCACAGCCGGGGGAGTGACCTTCCTGTCCCTGGAGGACGAGACCGGGCTGCTCAACATCGTGTGCTCCGCCGGGCTGTGGCAGAGGTTCCGGCGGACGGCCCGGACGGCGAAGGCGATGGTCGTGCGGGGGCGGCTGGAGAAGGCGGACGGGGCGACCAACCTCGTCGCGGAGCACCTCAGTCCGTTGTCGTTGAAGGTGCGGAGCAGGTCGCGGGACTTCCAGTAGGACCGCGCCTGCGGCCGGTGACCGCCCTGCGTCGAGCTGATCCAGTCAGCGTCGAGCGGATCCTGTCAGGAGGCGTGCTTCCGTCCGTACCGTTGCCGTGCGGCCTCGCCGCTCGTGCCGACCGCGGCGCCGATGACCTTCCACGGGGTGTGCGACTCCCGCGCCGCGGCGACGGCCTCCGCGATCTCACGCTCGGCAGCTGCGCGCTTGAGCGCAGCGAGCCGCATCTGCGTGACCGGCGAGACGGTGTCCCGGTCCTCCGGGCGCGGCTCGTACTCCTCGAACGTGTCGGCCAGGTCGTCGGCCTGAGCCACGATCTCCTCCAAGGAGCGGGGCATGGGCATCACCTCAGGAACGTCGAGCGAGCGGGCATCGCGTGCACCACGTGGAGGTCGCCGTACCGCTCGACGACACCGACCTCGATGAGACCACCGCTGTGGTCCGGACCGATGACCATCGTCATCCCGTCGCCCACGTCGAACAGGTCGACGTGGTTCTCCAGCGCGTGCCTCATCGACCCTCCGGGACACCGTGGCGAAAGGCGCTGTGGAGCACGATCAGCTCGTTGTCCACCTCGACAAGTGAGCTTTGCGACGTGCTCCGTGGGCAAGCATGCGACGACCTCTGCGCGCTGGACCGGCTGCGGGTCGGACAGCTGCCCCATTCGCGACCGCGTCCGGGGCTCAGGGTGCTGTCGAGCGAGCAGCCCTGCCCGCGGGACACACCGGTATCGCCTTGGCAGAGTCGGTGCTGCTGCGCTCACCAGGCTTCGGTGAGGTGTGCGAGGCGCTCGCGGATGCTCTCGACGTCGTCCACCCGGCCGGCAGCGACATCCATGATGAGGTCGTAGGCGTCGTCGTTCGTGGCGACGAGTCGTGTGCCGTTGACGCCGAGGAACACGATCGTGCCTGCGAGTGCCAGCCTCTTGTTCCCGTCCAGAAGTGCGTGGTTTCGGGTCAGTGAATGAAGGAGCGCTGCGGCCTTGGCGAGGAGGTCGGGGTAGGCGTCGGTCCCGCCGATCTGAGTCCGTGGTCGTGCGGCTGCCGACTCCACGAGGCCGATGTCACGCACGACCAGATCGCCGACGACGCGCCGCGCGACGACGAGCAGCTCTTCGGCGGTGAGGTAGATCATCGACCGAGTCGCTCGAGCGCCTCTGCGTAACGGGGGAGCTCGCTGTCCATCACGGCGTTGACGAGGTCCTCTCGTGAGGTGCGCTCGATGTAGTCGCGAACGGCTTGACGGGCTACGTCCTGCATCGAACGGTGCTCGACCTCCGCGCGGCGCCTCAGGGCCTCTGTCTCGGCCGTGTCGAGTCGAAGAGTCATTGCCATACGGCCAAGGTATCAGCCGCGGTATCAGACGCCGGCGACGCAGGCCGCGAGGGTGTATCTGCAACTGATCGCCTTGGCGGGCTCGGTGGGGTTGCGTGCACGGACCTGCCGCCGCGGCTGGCTGACGACTAGCCTGTCGCCATGATCCACGTCGACGAGCGCCAGTACCGCGCGCTGGTCGACCTGTGCGCGAGATTCGGGTTCGCCAGGCTCGACGTCTTCGGGTCGGTAGCTCGTGGCGAGGAGCGCGCGGACTCCGACATCGACGTGCTCTACGACCTGCTCCCCGGGCGGCATGTGACCTGGGAGATCATCGATGCCGCGGAGGAGATGTCGGAGATCCTCGGACGTCCGGTGGACCTCGTCTCACGCAGGGCGGTGCACCCGCTGCTGCGTGAGCGAATCGAGACAGAGGCTCGGGCGCTCTATGCGTCCTGACGTGCTGTTCGTCGCCGAGATGATCGACGCCGCGACACGCATCGTCACGTTGAGCGCCGACCGTGACGCGCACGCCGTCGACCAGGACGCGACGGTGCGTGAGGCGCTGCTGTGGAACTTCACCGTCCTCGGAGAGGCGGCGAAGCAGGTCTCCCAGGAGACGCGGGAACGGCATCCAGATGTGCCGTGGCGCCGCGCCGCGGGACTGCGCAACCGGATCGTGCACGGGTACTGGTCGACCGACACCGACGTTCTCGTCTCGACGGCGCATGACGTGATCCCGGCTCTGCTGGTCCAGCTGACCAGGGTCCAGGACTCGCTCGGCTGAACGTGCCCGACCGGGTGGGTCGACAACTGGTCGCCTCAGTGAGGGCGGATGTCCCTCACGGTCGGTGCTTGCGGGCGAGTGTGTCCGGAGCCGGGCGACCCTGCTGCTGACGCGCACGCAGCATCCGCATGGTGGCGATCGATGGTCGGATCGCGGAGTACAGCAGCATGTCCACCCGTCGCCCGCCGATCACCTGCCGGCTGCGCAGCAGCCCTTCGCGTTCGTAGCCGGCGTTCTCGGCGGTGCGGGTGGACGCCACGTTCCACGGCTCGATGAGGAGCTCGATGCGGTGCAGCTCGGGGATGGTCCACGCGAACGCGGTGACCGCCGTCAGAGCACGCGCCGCGACGCCTCGGCCGCGTTCGGTCGGTGCGACGCCGTACCCGGCGGTCGCGCGCCCGTGCTCGATGTCGGCGAGCCACAGCCCGACCTGCCCGAGGGCGCGGTCGTCGGCGGCGTCGGCGACGCAGAACGAGTACCCGGCACCCGTGACCAGGCGTTCGTGCTGCCGGTCGATCCACTCCTGGGCCTGCGCGGCCGTGGCATCGGCCACCAGCGTGCCGGTCAGGGGCGTGTACGGGTCCGTGGAGAGGTCCTGGACCATCCCGACGTCGCGGGGTCCGAACGCCCGCAGGCGGACGCCACCGAACGTCGGGGCGGGCGTCGGCAGCACGAGCATGCGGACAGTGTCGACGCACTGCCGAACCTCGTCCACGGCTCCGCGCTGGCGACTTCGTGCCTCGAGCATCCGCGCGGTGCCGCCGTGCGCGGAGCACTCCGAAGCGGAAGCGCGCACCTCGTGTCCCACCCGCAGGTACGAGCCGGTGGTCGCCCCGCTCCCTCCGCGGACCCGAACCCGCCCGTGGGCGTGGATCACGCTGGGTCTCATCGCCGTGGTCGCCGCGGGCGCATTCGTCGCGACAGGGCTCGAGGTCTGCGCTGCGCGCTACCGCGTGCGCACCGTGCTCCACGTCGCGCTGCGGCCCACACCGTCCACCTCGACCAGTCCGTCGTTCCTCAGCTCGCCGAGGACGAGCCGGATCGTCTGGTCGGAGACCCCGGGCAGCGCGGTCCGGGCATCGCTCATGCGGAACGAGCGCCCTGCGTGATGCAGCACGTAGGTGCGGACGCGCTCCTGCTTGCTCCGGCCGCTACGTGCCGTGGCGACGAGGGAGGAGAGCTGCTCGGAGCAGTCCGCCAGTGCCCGGACCAGGGAGTGCAGCCACGGCCACGGATCGTGCCGGGCGCCCTGCCAGTCCGCGGTCGAGTCGAGCAGTGCGGCGGCGTGCGCCTCGGCTGACCGCGCGATGGCCGCGTCGAGCGACACGTACCGCGCGACGTCGTACCCGGCATCGTGCAGCAGGCCCGGCGTCAGGGCACGCGCGAGCCGGCCGTTGGCGGTGGTGAAGGGGCGGATCGCCACGAGGTCGAGCACGAACAGGCCGGTGAGCAGGACGGGATGATGGCGGTCGGTGGCGAGCGCACCGCGGTAGCGCGCGATCAGCTCGTCGAGGTGGTGGGGGACGTCGGCCACCGCGACGGGTGTGAAGCGCTTGACCCGCGCGGCACGCGGGTCGCGGTCCAGGACGACGCTCTCGACCCGCCGGAGCCGTCCGCCCGGTGTCGGGGTGTGTGCGAGCAGCAGCCGGTGGACGTCCAGGACCAGGTCGACGTCCAGGGGCCCCCGGTCCTCCTGGGCGACGTGATCGAAGGCGTCGCGGCACCCGGCGAGCGTCTGCTCCTCGCGTCCCCGCAACCGATCGGCCTCACCAGCGACGATGTCCGCTGCGCGTCGCCGCGGGACGACGACCCCGTCGAGGGCTGCCGACGACTCGATGCTCGCGGGGCGTGCACGGTCGGCCAGGCTCGACAGGAGGCCGGGCAGGACGTCCGGGAGCAACGCCGCGCTGCCGCGCACCGTGTCCACGACGCGGAGGTCCGCGACGACGTCGAACGGGACGGACCCGATCAGGGAGTCGAGGTCCTCGAACGACTTCACGCTGTCACCAGGTCTCACCAATCGCTACAGAAGATGCCATCGATTGGTGAGTTTAGCTGCTGGTTAGCGATTTGACCGGCGTGGTGACGGCTGGTGCGCGCACGTCGCTGCCGAGGCTGAGGGCAAGGTCCTCGTGTGCACGGCCAGCTCGACGCACCGCGTGCGGAGGTACTCGTCGAACAGCAGCGGGTGGCCTTGGTGGCGCACGGCGGTCGGTGGGCTCCTGCGGGAGCCGGGCGCGCAGGCGGTCGAGCGCGGCGGCCACCTCGGTGGTGCGCCCTTCGACGCCCTGCGCTCGACCTGGAGCACACGCTGCGCGACAGGTGCGCCGGGAGCTCTCCGACGCTCATGCCGCCGAGCACGGACGGGTCGTGCCACGCGCGGGCCACCGCGTGGCTCGTCACGAGGTCCACGGCCGTGTCCGCCCCGGCGCGGTAGGCGTCTCGCGCTGCCGTCGCCATGGCCGCGAGTATGCCGTCGCGTCGTCAGGAGCCGGGGCGGTCCTCGTCGGGGGTGAGGTGTGCGGTCAGCTCGTCCATCGTCCTGCTGAACGCCGCGGACAGGTCGACCCCGTACGCGTCGGCGAGCACGAGGACCGACCACAGGCAGTCGGCGAGCTCGTGCGCGAGGGCGTCGTCGAGGTCGGCGCGGGGGCGTACGCCCGCCTTGCCCTGCACGAGCTTGGCCAGGTCACCGACGTCGCCGACGAAGCCGAGCATGATCTCCTCGGTCGTCCACGTCCGCCCGTACCGCGCGGCCTCTGCCCGCGCGTAGAGCTCACGCACCGCGACGGCGCGCCGCTGCAGCGCGGCGAGGTCGTCGCCGTCGCCGGTCACTCGGCCGGCCCGTCCGCCGGGAGCCCTGCCACCGGCTTGGTCCGCGACCGGCCCGTGGCGTCCTTGAGCACGACGTACTTGAGGTCCACGTGCGGCTCCAGCGCGCTGAACTTGTCGTTCGGCGCGCCGATGATCAGCTGGAAGCCCAGCCCGCGCCACGCGCCGATGGCGCGTCCGGTGAACCGGGCGTCGGCCTTGATGAGGGCCTCGTCGAGGAACACCGGCGCGTACCGGGGGCGCGCGGCACCCGCGTCGCCGAGCTGGTAGCGCAGCGCCGCGCCGACGATGAACGCCACGAGCTCCTGCGACTCCCCGCCGGACTTCTCGCCGATGTGGTCGTACAGCGCGACGTGGTTCCCGTCGAGGTCGACCTTCTCGGCCGACAGCCGCACGTGCCGGCGCACGTCCACGAGGTCGGCGAAGTCGGGGGAGGTGCGCCGGATGCGGTCGATGACCTTCGCCATCCGGTGGTACCGGCGCTCGCGCTCGGCGTCCGTCGCCTCGGTCGAGAGCACCTCGCGCAGGTCGCGCAGCTCCTTGCGGAACCGGGCGACGACGGTCGACTGGGTGTCGCGGGCGTCGATGCGCAGGCGGTGGTCGTCGTCCGCGAACGGCAGGTCCGCGAGGATGTCGTTGACCGGGCGGATGCGCTCCTTGATCTCGCGCACCGAGCGCGACAGCGCGCTGTGCAGGTCGGCCAGGTCGTTGCCGGACAGCCGCAGCAGGCTCTTGCGCCACTCGGCCTCGAGCTCGTGCAGGCCCTGGGCCTGCAGCTCGGTGAGGATCCGGTCGTAGTCGCCGTACGAGGCGTCGGGGTCGGTGCCGAGGTTCGGGTCGGGCCAGCGCTCGACGAACGTCTCGAACGTGCGGCGCAGGGCGTCGCGCGCGGTGGCGACGGTCTGCTGCGCGGCCTGCCGGTCGGCGCGCAGCAGGTCGGCGGCGCGCGACACGACGGCGTCGAACGCGTCGAGCGCTGCCGACGGGTCGGTGCGCGCGTCGTCGCCCGGCAGGTCCGCGGCGGTGCCGCCCGGCAGGTCCGCGGCGGTGCCGCTCGGCAGGTCCGCGGCGGTGCCGCCCAGCACGTGCTCGAGGTACGCCCGCTGCTCCGGGTCGAGCTGGGTCCCCGCGTCGTGCGCGGCGTCCAGCGCGCCCTGGGCGACGTCGACCGCGTCGGTCGTCGCCGACCAGCGTTCCCCGAGGTCGCCCGCGGCGCCCTTGGTGCGCCCGAGCTGCTCGGTGAGGTCCTGGATGAGCACCTCGAGCTCGACGGCCCGTTGCTGCAGGCGCACCACGTCGGGGTTGCCGGACGTGACCTCGTCGACGACGAACTGCCAGCGGTCGCGCTCGGCCTCGACGCCCGCGACGTCGACCTGGTCCCACGTGAGCTCGACCACGGCGGTGTACGCGCGCAGCGTCGCGTCGTGCCGGTCCCAGGCGGCCTCCGCCTCCTCGACGCGGGCCTCCGCGGACGTGAGCCGCGCCTCGGCGGCCTCGACCTGCCGCTCCAGGTCGCTCAGGCGGCGCGTGTTCGTGAAGCCGAGCACGTTGCGGGCGCCCTGCCCGCCGTGCGCGCCGCGACGCCCCTCGGAGACCTGGCCGCCGCGCGTCAGCGCCTTCTCGTGCTGCGCGAGCTCCCCGGGGGTGTCCACGCAGACGTACGCGAACCGTGACGCGAGCTCACCCTTCAGCCAGCCCGTGAACGGGCTCTGCCGGTAGTCCAGCCGGCCGGGCAGCGTGCGGCCGTCCATGCCGACGTCGTCGCGCAGGTCCGTGGGGACGCCCTCGAAGCGGATGCGCCGGCCCGTGCGGACCGTGTCGATGGCACGCCGGAACGCCTGCAGGTGGGCGATGTCGATCAGCAGGAGCGTCGCGAACCCGCCGAGCGCGAGGTTGAACGCGTCACGCCACGGCTCGTGCTCGGTGCGGACCTCGACCAGCTCGGCGACGAACGGCAGGTCCTCGGGTGCGAGGCCCGCTGCCTGAGCCAGTGCCGCGCGCGTCGCGTGCAGGTCGCCCGGGATGTTGTCGTGGCGGTGCCGCGCGTCGTCGTGGTCACGGCGCAGGACGGCCAGGTCGGCCGACGCCTCCTTGCGCTCGGACATCGCGTCGAACAGCGCCTGCCGGGCGCCGGCCTTGGCGTCGGAGTCGGCGAGCGCGTGCCGCGCACGGGCGACGAGGTCGGTGAACTCCTCGAGCGTCGTGACCGACGTGCCGAGCGTCGAGGTGAGGACCTCCTCGAGCCGGGCGCGAGCCCGGGTGACCTCGTCCAGCCGGGTCGCGACACCGCGCAGCTCCCGCTGCGCGGTGGCGAGCCGGTCGCCCCCGGACGCCCACAGCGTCTGCTTGACGCCGTCGAGCTCCGTGCGGGCGGCGGCGATGCGGGCGGAGGTCTCCGCGGCCAGGCGCTGGGCCTCGCGGTGCCGGCCCTGCAGGTCCGTCTCGACGTCCCGCAGCAGTCCCAGACGCCGCTCGTGGCGCCACAGCGCGGCCGGTGAGGTGCCGTCGTCGAACCCGCCGACGGCGTCGACGACGCGCAGCCGGGCCGCGGCCTGCTCGATCGCCGCACGGTGCTCCCGGATCGGCTCGAGCGCCTTGACCTGCTGCCGCGCCGTGATCATCTGCTCGCGCGTGCCCGTGAGCTTGTCGAACTGCTCGACGACCGCGTCGGCCGTGGCGAACGTGTCGGGCTCCTCGAGCACCATCGCCTTGTACAGCGCGTCGACGGTGGTGATCTGCTGCCCGGCCTGGATGCGCCCCAGCAGGGCCACGGCCTTGCCGCCGTCGCCCGCGGCGCCGATGCCGAGCGTCGAGTGCAGCCGCGCGGTGAACTCGCGGTCGGTGTCGAAGCAGGTGAGGCCCGCGGCGGCCACCGCGGAGCGCGTCAGGCGCTGTGCCGCTGCCTGCTCGAGCGCCCGCAGGTCGAACTCCGTCTCGCACGTCGCCCGCACGGCCGCGACGTCCTCGAGCGTGCGCGCCGACGACGGCACGTACCACCCGCGCACCGCGGTGAAGCGGGTGCCCGACTGGTCGGCCCACGTCATCGCGATCGCCGACCACGTGTCCTTGCCGTCGCCGCGCAGCACCCGCTGGCGGGTGCCCTCCTCGGTGCGGGACTCGTCGAGCTTGCCGCGCGCGTAGGACAGGATGTTGCGCTGGTCCTTGCCGCGCGGACGGCCCACGACCCCGCCGTTGGACGCGCCGTTGAAGGGCGTGGTGTGCGGCATGAGCAGCGCGATGTACGCGTCCATCAGCGTGGACTTGCCGGACCCCGACCCGCCGGACAGCAGCGTCGCGGTTGACGCCAGGCGCACCCGGTGGTGCCCGTCGTAGCCGCCCCAGTTGACCAGCTGCAGGTCCAGCGCCACCCACTGCTGACCCGTCGACGCCGCGGGGATCAGCCCGAACAGCGAGTCGACCATCGTCACGGTGCCGTCTCCTCGTCGTCGTCGGACGCCTGGTCCGCCAGTGCCTCGTCGATCGTCCCCTGGCCGGGGATCTCCTCGACCGGGCTGCCCGGGGCCGCCTCGCCCGGCGGCTCGGGCGCCTCGCCGGCGGTCGTCGGGTCGGTGCGGCCGTCCTGCTCCGCCGTCCCTGCGGGCTCGGTCTCCCCGTCCGTCCCGGCGTCCTCGACGTCGCTGTCGCCGCCCTCGGGGACGTCGGACTGCAGGGCGGGGGCGCCGGGCTCGTCGCCGCCCGGGGCGCCGCCGTCCGCCGCGTCGTCCTCGTCGCGCGTCCGCAGCCACTCGCGCAGCTCGGCGAGCCGCTCGTTGCTGAGCACGACCTCGACCAGGGGAGTCACGCGGTACCGGCCCTCGGACTCCTCGTCGATCACGCCGTCCTTGGCCAGCCGCGCGACCGCCGTGCGGATCTCGCGCTGGTGCGCGGCGACGTTGGTGTCGTCCGGGTCGAAGTACGTCAGTGCGGTGGCCTCGAGCTCCTCGACGTCCACGCGGGCGGAGGTCTCCCCGGCGCCGCGCTCCCGCTGGAACACCGTGCGCAGGTGGACGAGGACGAGGGTCTCGGCGCGCGTGTACGGCTCGTCGCGCAGCAGCACGGGCACGTCGAGCTCGGCCGAGCGCACCTGCCGCTTGTACGCGATGCCGCGGTCGTGGTCGACGACGAGGTGGACGAACAGGTCGTGCAGGCGCGACTCGACGACCTGCTGGTTCTCCAGCAGGGTGCGCCACTGCGCGGGGTTGCGCTCGGCCAGCAGGAACCGTCGCTGCAGCAGCCGCACGAGGACCCGGCGCACGTCGGCATCGAGCGTCCCGGTGTCCCCGGCGAACAGCTCGGCCGGGTCGTCCTCCATCGCGACGGGCGCGATGAACCCGCCCGCCTCCACGTCATCGTGCACGACGGTGTCCGTCATCGGTCCTCGTCCCTCGTCCTGGTCGTCGTCGCACCGAAGGCGAACCGGCGGCGCGTGCCGTCCGGTCGCACCGCGTCGACGAACGCGACCTCGTCGCTCTCGGTCATGCCGCGCTGGTGCGCGAGCTCCAGCAGGCCCAGCAGGTCCACCGGCCGGCGCAGCTCCTGCGGGGCGGCACGGAACGCCGCCGCCAGGTCCACCTCGGACGCGTCGACGCCGAACGCGCTCAGGTGCGCCTCGAGGTCCGCGTAGTGCGGCCCGCCCCAGGCGCGGGCGTCGGTGTCGGAGACGTCCGCCCCGTCGTCCCAGTCGGTCAGCGCGTCGGGCGCGCGCGGCGGGCGCAGGTCGCCGGGCGTCTGGCGCAGGTGCTCGACGTCCGCGACCGGTAGCCGGCGCAGCGGTGTCACGGCCTGCCCGCGGCGCGAGTCCGGGAGCCACGCCGCCATCCCCGTCATGACGTCGCGCAGCAGGTCGTCGACCTGCCGGTCGCGCAGCGGGTCGTGGTTGCGCACCTGCGCCGTGATCACGTACGACGCCTCGCGCTGGGCGGCGAAGACCTGGTCGAGCCCCTGCTCGATGCGCCGCACGATCTCGCGCAGCTCGGCGCGCTGCGCCGAGGGCAGCCGGGCGGCGAACCGGTGCCGCAGCACCGTGTCGAGCTGCACCGAGAGCTCGTCGAGCCGCTGCGGGTCGCCCAGCAGCCGCAGCGCACCGGCGAACGCACGCCCCTCGGGGGTCGAGTCCATCACCTGCTCGCCGCGCTGCAGGTACTCGCGCAGCACGTCACCGGTCGGGCGCTGGTCCTGGCGCAGGGCGGTGACCACGTCGCGCTGCATCGCCTTGATCGACTCCGCGACGCGTGCGAAGTCCGCGGGCAGCTCGCGCACGAGGTGCACGACGTTCTCGGCCTCCTCGAGCAGCTCCTCGTCGTCGACCTCGTCGACCTCGCCCGTGCGCTCGAGGCGCGCGATCTCGGCCTGAAGCCGCCTCACCTCGGTGTCGAGGCGGGCGATGCGGACCATGACGTCCGGGTCGGCGTCGAGCGCGAGCCGCTCGACGGCCTCGAGCAGCGTGCGCACCCGCGACTGCGACACCCGGGCGCGTGCACCGCCGGCACGCCCCGCGACCTCGAGGGCCCCGACCGCGTGCGCCGACAGCCGGTACACCTCGACGTCGTCGTCGAGCACCTGGCGCACGAGCCAGCCCGCGTCCGCCCACTGCCGGCACAGGTCGCGCGCCGAGCCGACCGGCAGGGCGTCGCCGTGGCCGGCGGCGCGCAGCTGGTCCAGCGCGTCGGCGACCTCCGTGTGCACGTCGGCGACCGGCACGGCGGGCCGCTCCGCCGTGAACACGAGCGACAGCAGCGAGACGACCAGGGGAGCGTGCCGCTTGTGCAGCAGGTCGAGCATGGGGTTCTGGAACGCCCGGACGGCTCCCAGGTACGCCCCTTCGGCACGAGTGATCATCGCGGGACAGCGTAGGTGGTGCGGCGGCGTCCTCCCGCCCGCGCGGCGTCGTGGTGCGCACGGCGCGCGGGCGGAGCACGGCCACCGCCGTGGTGCGCGGCGTCGTGCCCGGTACCGGCACGTCCCTCGCGCGGCGCCCGGCCAACCCGAGCCGGGGGCCGACCGGCTCGCCGCACGAACGACGAAGGCCCCGATCACCAGGATCGGGGCCTTCGTCGTCGCTGTCTCAACGAGTGTCCGGAGGGGGACTTGAACCCCCACGCCCTTTCGGGCACTAGCACCTCAAGCTAGCGCGTCTGCCATTCCGCCACCCGGACGGGTGGACGTCGGGGAGCCGTTTCCGGCCCCTCGGCGCGGCAGAGAACATACCACGGTGGGGTCGTGGTTCCCGCATCGGCGGCTTCGCTCGGCTCGCCGGTGGGTCACCGCGCAGGAGCCGCGCGCGAGGGGCAGACTGCTCGTGTCAACGCCACGGCGGAGCGGAGGTCGGCATGATCGAGGGGTCGGACGTCCGGTCGACCGCAGGTGCCGCCGGCCCCGCCGCCCGCAAGGTCGCCGGCGGTCGCCGCAACCCCGCGGTCGCGGGTCGCGACGACACGGCGCCCCGGTGGCTGCGGCGGTCGGCGGGTGTCTCCTGGCGCCTGCTCGTGGTCCTCGCCGCCGTGGTCGTCGTCTTCTTCGCGACGTCCCGCGTGACGTTGCTGTTCATCGCGGTCTTCCTGGCGCTGGTCTTCACTGCCGTCCTGCGCCCGCTGGTCGAGCTCATGTCGCGCGCGATGCCCCGGGGCCTGGCCACCGCCCTGTCGCTGCTGGGCGGGACGCTGTTCTTCCTCGGCATGCTCACGTACGTCGGCTACTCGATCGCCACGCAGTGGAACGACCTGAGCAAGCAGTTCGCCACCGGCATCAAGCAGATCACCGACTTCCTCGAGAGCGGGACGCTGCCGTTCACGATCACCAGCGAGCAGATCGCCGCGTGGATCGAGAACGGGGTGAAGTGGATCCAGGACCACGCGGGTGACCTGGTCGGGGAGGTGGCGGCGAGCGCCGGGTCCGTCGTGGAGGGCTTCACCGCGCTCGCGCTCGCGGTGTTCTGCACCGTCTTCTTCCTCGCCCGCGGCGCCCAGATGTGGACGTGGTTCCTCAACCAGCTCCCGGCCCGCAACCGCCCGACCTGGCAGACCGCCGGTGACGCCGGCTGGTACACGTTCTCCGGGTACACGCGAGGCACCGTCATCATCGCGATCACGGACGGTCTCCTCGCCTTCGTCCTGCTCACGGCCCTGCGGGTGCCGCTCGCCGCACCGCTCGCCGTGCTGGTGCTCATCGGTGCGTTCATCCCGCTGATCGGCGCACCGGCGGCGATGGTCGTCGCGATGATCGTGGCGCTCGCGGCGAACGGCCTGTGGTCGGCGCTCGGGGTGGGCGTCGGGATCGCCCTCATCGGGCAGCTCGAGGGGCACATCCTGCAGCCGCTCATCATGGGCAAGCAGGTGTCGTTGCACCCCGTCGTCGTGGCGCTGTCCGTCACCGCGGGGACGCTGACCGCCGGCATCCTCGGTGCGGTGATCTCGGTCCCGCTGGTCGCCGTGGCCTGGGCGGTCTTCTCCCGGCTGCGCACGCTCGACCCGCCCATGGACGAGGACGTGACGGCCGACGACGACGAGGAGGACGGTGGCCCCGGCCGCTCCGTCGAGCCCGGCGGGCGTGCGGGGGCGGCCCTCTCGACGCCGAGCGCGGAGCCGGACGCCGTGCGCTGAGCGGGCTACCGTGACGCCGTGGAAACGCACGGGGTCGACGTCGCCGCGCCCCGGCTGCAGCGTGGCCCCAGCCCGCAGCACCTGCTGACCACCGTCCTGGGGGAGCACCTCGACTCCGCCGACGCGGCGCTGCCGTCCGCGACGGTCGTCGCCGTTCTCAGGGAGTTCGGCATCAGCGCCGCGAGCGCCCGGGCGGCGCTGTCACGGCTGGTCCGGCGCGGCCTGATCGGCGTGCGCGCCAACGGCCGGACGCCGCTGTACCACGTGGCGCCGCAGGCGGTCGCGCGGCACCGCGAGACCATGCACCGGTTCCTCGCCTTCGGTGGTGTTCCGCGGGCGTGGGACGGGCAGTGGCTCACCGTCTCGTTCTCGTTGCCGGAGTCGTTGCAGCCGCAGCGGCACGCGCTGCGCAAGGCCCTCGGCTCCCTCGGCTTCGTGCGGCTGTACGACAGCGTGTGGATCAGCCCGGGCGACGACCCGGTGCCGGTCCGCGACAGGCTCACGCAGCTGCTGGGCGGCGTGCCCGGCGCGCGCTGGTCGGTCATGCGCACCCGCTTCGAGGACGAGGCCGGCCCGGGAGGACCGGCCGCGGCGTACGACCTGGACGCGCTGGAGCGCGCGTACGGGGACTTCGTCGAACGGCACGAGCCGCTGCTGCGGGACGTCCGGGCGCGGCGCGTCGGTCCGGCGCGCGCGCTGGTGGCGCGCGCGACGCTGATGGACGGGTGGCGACGCTTCGCCGCGGTGGACCCCGACCTCCCCCCGGACCTCCTGCCGCTCGGCTGGCCGCGGGAGCAGGCGCGCGCGACGTTCCTCGAGGCGCACACCGCGCTGGGACCCCTCGCGCACGAGCGGCTCGTGGACGTGATGTCGCCCACGTGGCCGGACGCCGCCCGGTGGGTCACGCACTACGTCGCGGCGGACGACCCGCGGGACCCGCCGCGCCGCGCGTCCCGCTGACCGGGAGGACGTCGCACTGCCCGGGGTCGCACGGTCGGGTGGCGGAAACGTTTCGGAGCCCCAGGTGGTCCGGGCAGTTCCTGGACATTTGTCGTGACTGCAGCGACGGTGAGTGTGCATCTGCTCGACCGGTTCGCCAGCGGCGCCGCCCGGTCGCGGGTACCGCCGCCCGCCGAGGCCACCGGGCCCGTGGCGGACGTCGCCCCCATCGGAGGTCCCCATGAGACGACGAACGTTCGCCCGCCCCGTCCTGGCCGCAGCACTGGCCGCCGGGGCTCTCGTCGGCACGGCCGTGCTGACGCCCGCCGCGGCCGCACCGGGCGGGTCCGGCCCCTACCCCGCCGACTACTCGACGACGAGCGCGCTGCCCAACCACACGGTGTACCGCCCGGTGAACCTGCCCGCGGAGCGCATGCCCGTCGTGGTCTGGGCCAACGGGGCGTGCTCGGCCGACGGGACGTCCGCCCAGAACTTCCTGCGGGAGATCGCCTCGCACGGGTTCCTCGTGATCTCCAACGGCCGCCCCGGAGGCGGCGGCAGCTCCAACGCGAGCTGGCTGACGCAGGCGATGGACTGGGCCACCGCCGAGAACTCCCGGCAGGGCAGCCCGCTGTACGGGCGGATCGACCCGGACAACGTCGGTGCCGCCGGGTTCTCGTGCGGCGGCATCGAGGCCTACGCCGTGTCGAACGACCCGCGTGTGCGCACCACCGGCATCTTCAGCAGCGGGCTGCTCAACGACGCCGACGACTACCAGCTGCGACGCCTCGACCACCCGATCGCGTACATCATCGGTGGGCCGAGCGACATCGCGTACCCCAACGCGATGGACGACTGGGGCAAGCTGCCCGCCGGGCTGCCCGCGTTCATGGGCAACCTCGACGTGGGGCACGGCGGCACGTACCACGAGACCAACGGCGGCCAGTTCGGTCGCGCGGCGCAGCTGTGGTTCCGCTGGCAGCTCAAGGGTGACCGGCAGGCCGGGCAGGCGTTCGTGGGCCAGAACTGCGGCCTGTGCACCTCGGGCTGGTCGGTCCAGCAGAAGAACCTGACGCTGGGGGCGGACCCGACGCCGACGCCCACGCCCACGCCCAGCGTGACGCCGACGCCGACCGTGACGCCCACGCCGACACCCACCCCGACGCCGTCCCTCACGCCCACGCCGCCCCCGACGGACGGCGGCGGCACGTCCGCCTGCACCGCCGCCTACCGGGTCGTGAACCAGTGGGGCGAGGGCTTCGTGGCCGACGTCACGGTCACGGCGCGGTCCTCGCTGACCGGCTGGCGGGTACGCGTCACGCTGCCCGGTGGTGGCGTGTCGACCAGCTGGAACGGTGTGGCGAGCGGCTCGGGCGGTGCGGTGACGGTCTCCAACGCGCCGTGGAACGGCGCGGTCGCCGCGGGCCAGAGCACGACGTTCGGGTTCCAGGGCACGGGCAGCGGGGCGGGTGCCACCGTCACGTGCGAGGCCGCCTGACCTCGCGCTCACGCGCCTGACGCGGCGGGCCGGTGCTCCGGCCCGCCGCGTGGCGCGTCCGGTGCCCGTCCCATGGCGGGCGGATCCGCCGGGGTCCGGTGGTCCGTGGCCGGCACCCCGCTCGAACACGTGTTCGACTAGGCTGCTGCCATGGCGGGCCCCACGATCCTGCACGCCGACCTCGACGCGTTCTACGCGTCGGTCGAGCAGCTGCTGGACCCCCGCCTGCGCGGGCGTCCGATCGCGGTGGGCGGCAGCGCGCGCGGGGGCGTGGTGCTCGCCGCGTCGTACGAGGCGAAGGCGTACGGCGTGGCCGGGGGCATGCCGGGCTGGCGTGCCGCGCGGCTGTGTCCCGCGCTGCAGTTCGTCCCCGGTCGGTTCCGGGAGTACCAGCCCCTCGCGGACCGCGTCATGGACATCCTGGGCGACGTCACCCCGGCCGTGGAGCGGATCTCGATCGACGAGGCCTTCCTCGACGTCTCCGGGTCGACGCACCTGTTCGGCCCGCCCGAGCGGATCGCGGAGCTCCTGCGGCGGCGGGTTCGCGAGGAGGTCGGTCTGCCGATCTCGGTGGGCGCCGCACGCACCAAGCACCTGGCCAAGATCGCCTCCCAGGTGGCCAAGCCGGACGGCCTGGTGGTCGTCGACCCCGAGCGGGAGCGCGAGTTCCTCGACCCGCTGCCGGTCGGGCTCCTGTGGGGTGTCGGACCGGTCGCCCGCGCCCGGCTCGCCGAGCGCGGCATCACGACGATCGGGGAGCTGGCCCGCACGCCGTCGAGCGCCGTCGAGCAGGTGCTGGGGCACGCGGTCGGTGCACGGATGTCGGCACTCGCGCACAACGAGGACCCGCGCCGGGTCGCCGGTGCGGGGCGGGCGCGGTCCGTCGGGGCGCAGTCCGCGCTCGGCCGGCAGCCCGTGACGCGCGAGCTGGTGCGCGAGGTGCTCACCCAGCTCGCCGACCGCGTCGCCGGCCGCCTGCGGGCCAAGGACCGTGCCGGGCGCACCGTGACCGTGCGGGTGCGGTTCCCCGGCATGCGGTCGGTCACGCGGTCGTCCACGCTGCCCGGGCCGGTGGCGGCGACCCTGACCCTCACCGAGGTCGCCGAGCAGCTCGTGTGGCAGGCGATCCGCGAGCAGCCGCAGCCTGAGCCCGAGGTGACGCTGCTCGCGGTCTCGGTGTCCGGGCTCGTCCCGCAGTCGGCGCTGCAGCTCGAGCTGCCGCTGGAGGCCGACGACCCGCGACGACCGGGGTCGGAGCACGGCGCCGCGCGGTGGGCCGTCGACCGGTCCGTCGACGCGGTGCGCGCCCGGTTCGGCACCCGCGCCGTGGGGTACCTGCCCGCCGCGATGCCGCGCGTGCGCACGGTGCCCGACGAGTTCCGGGAGCTCGCCGAGCACGACCTGTGACCCGGTGCCCTCCCGGCCGTTCTGCCGTCAGCAGATCGTGTTCCGCGCCGACCCCGACGGACCTAGGTTCGGTCCATGGACCACGACGTCGTCCCGCTCGCCCCGCTCGTGCCGCGACGCCCGTCGGCGTGGCGGCGGACCATCGGCGCGCTGCTGCGGGCGGCCAGGGAGGACCGCGGGCTGCGCCTGGTCGACGTGGCCGCCCGGGCGCGACTGTCGCCGCAGTACCTCTCCGAGGTCGAGCGAGGGCTGAAGGAGCCGTCGTCCGAGGTGCTGGCGGCACTGACGGACGCCCTCGGGCTGACGCTCGTCGACCTCGCCGAGGGCATCGCCGCGGTCCTCGGCCGCACGGCCGTGCGCGGGCGCGTGGGCGGGACGGTCCGGTCCCTGTCCGCGCTGCCGGGACGGGCGGACGGCCCCGCGGCACCGCGGCGTCCGGACGTCCTGCTGGCCGCCTGACGCCTGCGGGCCGCCCGCCGGCGTCGGTGCGGGGCCGCTCGCCCCGTCAGCGTCCCCGTGACCGCACCACGTGGTCGGCGATGCCGTACGCCACCGCCTGCTCGGCCGTCAGCACCAGGTCGCGGTCGGTGTCGCGGCGCAGGGTCGCCGTGTCCTTGCCCGTGTGGCGGGACAGCACCTCCTCGAGCTGGGCCCGCACCCGCACCACCTCGTCCGCGGCCAGGATGAGGTCGGGCACCGTCCCCTGCCCGCGGGTCGACGGCTGGTGCAGCACCACCCGACCGTGCGCGAGGATCGCGCGCCGCCCGGCGGCGCCCCCCGCCAGCAGCACGGCCGCGTCCGCCGCGGCCTGCCCCACGCAGGTGGTCTCGACGTCGGGGCGCACGTACTGCATCGCGTCGTAGACGGCGAGCATCGCCGACGTGTCGCCGCCGGGGGAGTTCACGTACAGCTGGATCGGCCGGTCGGGGTTGTCCGCCTCCAGGTGCAGCAGCTGCGCGACCAGCACGTTCGCCACCCCGTCGTCCAGCGGCGTGCCCAGGTAGACGATCCGCTCGGACAGCAGCCGGCTGAACACGTCCACCGACCGCTCGACGGTGCCGCGCCGCTCGACGACGTTCGGCACCAGGTAGCCGCTCATGCGCCGAACCCCGCGATCCCCACCGTGGCGCCCGGGTGCCGGGGGCGCACGTCGGCCAGGCCCGGGGTGACCGCGTCGACGAACCCGTACGCGAGCGCCTCCTGCGCCGTGAACCAGCGGTCGCGCAGCGAGTCCTCCCGCACGCGGTCGACCGGCTGGCCCGTGTGCTGCGCGATCAGCCCCAGCACGGTGTCGCGCGTGTGCCGCAGGTCGTCGGCCTGCAGCTCCACGTCCACGGCGGTGCCGCCGATGCCCGCCGACCCCTGGTGCAGCAGCACCCGCGCGTGCGGCAGCGCGTACCGCTTGCCGGGCGTGCCGGCCGAGAGCAGGAACTGCCCGGCGCTCGCGGCCATCCCGGCCGCCACGGTCCGCACGTCGTTGGGGATCAGCCGCATGACGTCGTGGACCGCGAGCATCGCGGGGACGGACCCGCCGGGCGAGCTGATCCACAACGTGATGTCGGTGCGCGGGTCGTCGGCCGACAGCAGCAGCAGCTGCGCGGTCAGGCGGTGCCCGGTCTGCTCGTCGAGCGCCGTGCTGAGCGCGACGACGCGCTCGTCGGCCAGCCGCGCGAGCAGCTCGTCGTCGTAGGGACGTGTCGGTGTGGTCATGACCCCACCCTGCGCCGGGCCCGGGACGCCCGGGACGGCGCGCTGCCGACGGCGGATCCGCCACGGGCAGCGCACACCGTCGGCCGTCGCCGGCGGGTCGCGGCACGGACCACGCCCTAGGCTCGGGCCCCGTGAGCACCAGCGCGCCGCCCGTCGTCAGCACCACCGTGGGGGAGTCCGGGCAGCCGGTCGTCTTCCTGCACGGGCTGTTCGGCCAGGGGCGCAACTTCACGCAGGTCGCCAAGGCGCTGGCGCCGGACTTCCGCTCGCTGCTCGTCGACCTGCCCAACCACGGCCGCTCGGGCTGGACCGAGGACGTCGACTACGCGGGGACCGCCGACCTGGTGGCCGAGCACCTGCGGGGCGGGTTCGCCGCGGACGGGCCCGTGCACGTCGTCGGGCACTCGATGGGCGGCAAGGTCGCCATGCTGCTCGCCCTGCGGCACCCCGATCTCGTGGACCGGCTCGTCGTCGCGGACATCGCCCCGGCGTCCGGAGGGTCGCTGGGGGAGTTCGCGCACCTGCTCGACAGCCTCGCGGCGATCGACCTGAGCACGCTGACCCGCCGCGGCGAGGCCGACGAGCGGCTCGCGGAGCGCGTCCACGACGCCCGGGTGCGCGGCTTCCTGCTGCAGAACCTGCGTGCCGACGGCGACGGGTTCCGGTGGCAGGCCAACCTCGACCTGCTGCGCCGCGACCTGCCCACGATCGGCGGGTTCCCCGACGTGGGGGACGCCACGTTCGACCACCCGGTGCTGTGGGTCGCCGGGGACCGCTCGGACTACGTGAGGCCCGAGCACGGTCCGGCGATGCGGCGCCTGTTCCCCCGCACGACGCTCGTGACGATCAAGGGCGCCGGGCACTGGGTGCACTCCGAGCAGCCCGAGGCGTTCGTGTCCGCGCTGCGCACGTTCCTCGGCGCTGCAGACCGCTGACCCCGGCGGGCCCGTCCGCCCGGCGGGGTGCGCACGGCCCGGTCGGTCGGCGCGCGCGCTCAGACGTCGTCGGCGCGCAGGCCGCGCTCCGCGTGCAGACCCCGGTACACGGCCGTGCGCAGCTCGATCGCGTACGCCTCGCGCTCGGGCATCCCCAGGTCCCGGGCCACCGCGATCTCGGCCTCGACGTCGTACGGCACCCGCACCACCTGCAGCGAGAACGGAGCCGACGCGTCACCACCCGGCTCGCCCTCGAGCACGACGTAGGAGGCGGTCGGCTCGTCGAGCGGGTTGCCCACGCTGCCGACGTTGAACAGCGTGCGACCGTCCTGCGTCTCGACGTAGGTGTCGTGGACGTCGCCGTACCCGACCATCGTCGGCACCGGGCCGTCACCCGTGAGCTCGGTGGTCGCGAACATCCCGGCGAACTCCTCGTCCGTGTGGTGGAAGTGCACGCGCACGTGGACGCTGCGCGCGGACGCGTGCAGCAGCCGGATCCGGCGGCCGCTGAGCTCGAGGTGGAGCACCAGCCGGCTCCCTCCGTCGTCGTCCGGCGAGGGTAGCGGGACGTCAGGCGGCTGCGGCCAGGGCGGGCGCGGGCCTGCGGGCCGCGAGCTCGTGCAACGCGTCCAGCAGCACCCGGTTGAAGGCGGCGGGGGCGTGGGAGTTGACGTCGTGGCCCGCGCCGGGGACGACGGTCAGGCGGGCGCGGGGCACCGCGCGCAGGTAGCGCCGCTCGTCGAGGCGCAGCGGGTCGCGCGCACCGTTGACGAGCCAGACCGGCAGCAGCACACGGCGCAGGTCGTTCAGCGGGGAGTAGCCGGCCATCGCGGTCAGCATGTCGGTCACGACGTGCCACGAGCCCTTGCCCAGGCCGAACCACCGCGTGACGTGGTGCGCCGCCCGGCGGTACAGCGACAGCGGCTTGCCCTTGATCTCCGTCGAGCAGCCCGCCAGCACGATGCCCGCGATGCGCTCCTCGTGGCGCCCCGCGTACGCCAACGCCGTGTAGCCGCCCAGCGACAGCCCGACCAGCAGCGGCTGCTGCGCGCAGGACCGCACCGCGTCGTCGATCGCGGCCAGGGCGCCGTCGAGCGTGAACCGCTCGTCGGAGCGCGAGCCGTGCCCCGGCAGGTCGATCGCCACCGTCGGGTGCCCGCTGCGCTGCAGCGCCCGGACCTGGGGCGACCAGATCTCCGAGGACGTGCGGGTGCCGTGGACGAGGACGATGGGGCGTGTGATGAGGGGCCTCCCGGGCGTGGGTCGATCGGTCGTCCCGGCCCGCACGGCGCCGGTGCCGTCGTCCGGGACATTGCGACGCTAACCCGCCGATCCGGGTGCCCGCCTGTCGTGCCCGGGTCCCTCACGAAGTTCTCACACGAGGACGTCGCGCAGCAGCGCCCGGGTCTGCGCGACGTATCCGCCGCCGAACAGCAGGGCGTGCACCGCGACCGGGTACAGCTGGTGCAGACCCACCCGGTGCCGCCGGCCCGGCAGCGGGTGCACCTCCTCGTACCCCCGCAGCACCTCGTCGAGGTGGGGCAGGCCGAAGAGCTCGAGCATGGCCAGGTCGGTCTCGCGGTGCCCGCCGTGCGCCGCCGGGTCGATCAGGGTCGCGCCCCGCGCCGTCCACACCACGTTGCCCTGCCACAGGTCGCCGTGCAGGCGCGCGGGCGGCTCGCCGTCGTCCCAGCGGCCCGCCCGCAGCAGGTCCGCGAGCCTGCCGAAGGCGTCGTCGTCCTGCGGGGTGGTCAGGCCCGCGCGGCGCAGGTCCCGCGCGACCGGCTCGATGCGGCAGTCCGCGAGGAACGGCCCCCACGCGTCGTACGACCCTGCCGGCATCGGCAACGGTGCGTCCAGGGGGCCGAACCACCCGTCCCCGGACCACCCGTCGGGCGGTGCTCCGAACGCCGCGGCCCCGGCGTCGTGCGTGCGGGCCAGGTCCCTCCCGAACGCCCGGGCCGCGGCGGCGTCCGGGGGGACGGGGAGCAGCCGCACCAGGTCGAGGTGGTCGTCAGCGACGTCGAGGACCTCGACGACCGGGACGCCCCCGGCGGCGGCCAGCCAGCGCAAACCCGCGGCCTCGCACGCGAAGAACCCGGCGGGCGCGTCCTGGCGGGACTTGCGGTGCACGGTCGACACACGGCCACGCTACCGACCGCCATCAGGTCGTCATGCGGGCGCAACGTCGCCGCAGGACACTGGACGGACCGCACCACCGCCCTCGGCCACAGGAGATCCGTCATGCAGGTCGGCGTCCCGCGCGAGACCAAGAACCGCGAGTACCGGGTCGCCCTGACCCCGGCCGGGGTGCAGCACCTCGTCGCGCGCGGGCACAAGGTCCTCGTCGAGGCCGGCGCGGGTGCCGGTTCCGCCGTGCCCGACGAGGACTACGCCGCCGCCGGCGCCCGCATCGTCCCCACCGCCGCCGACGCGTGGGCGGCCGAGCTGGTGTGCAAGGTGAAGGAGCCGATCGCCCAGGAGTACGGCTACCTGCGCGAGGACCTCACGCTGTTCACCTACCTGCACCTGGCCGCCGACCGGCCCACCACCGACGCGCTGCTGTCCGCCGGCACCACGTCGATCGCGTACGAGACCGTGCAGCTGCCCGACGGCTCGCTCCCGCTGCTCGCACCCATGAGCGAGGTCGCCGGGCGGCTCGCCACGCAGGTGGGTGCCTACCACCTCATGCGCAACGAGGGGGGCCGTGGCCTGCTGCTCGGCGGGGTGCCCGGCGTCGACGGCGCCAAGGTCGTGGTCCTCGGCGGCGGCGTCGTCGGGACGCACGCCGCTCAGATCGCCGCCGGCATGCGCGCCGACGTGACGGTGCTCGACCTGTCGGTGCCGCGGCTGCGCGAGCTCGACGACCTCTTCGGCGGGCGCGTGCGCACGATCGCGTCGTCGACCTGGGCGATCGAGCACGAGCTGCTCGACGCCGACCTCGTGGTCGGCGCGGTCCTGCTGCCCGGGGCGCGCGCGCCCCGCCTCGTCAGCAACGAGCTGGTGTCCCGCATGCGGCAGGGGTCGGTGCTGGTCGACGTGTCCGTCGACCAGGGCGGTTGCTTCGAGGACACCCGGGCCACGACCCACGACGAGCCGACGTTCCGTGTGCACGGCTCCGTGCTGTACTGCGTCGCCAACATGCCCGGGGCGGTCCCGGTGACGTCGACCCGCGCGCTGACCAACGCGACGCTGCCGTACCTCGCCTCGCTGGCCGACCTGGGGTGGCAGGGTGCCGCGGCGGCGGACCCGGCGCTCGCGGGCGGTCTGACGACGCACGGTGGCCGGCTGCTCAACGCGGCGGTCGCGCAGGCCCACGGCTACCCCTGGACGTCACCCGACGCGTTGCCGGCGGCGTAGGGCGACGCGCAGCGCCGAGCCACCGGCCGCACCGCGCCCCGCACGGCCCCGCACCGGAGGCGCGACGTGCGCGACGCGACGCCCCGGTGCGCCGGCGCGTGCCCGGCGGTGCCCGCGTCTGTGACGATGGCCCCATGACCTCCGACGCGCTGCCGCTCGACCCCGCCAACCCGTTCGCCCGGGCGTCCGACCTGCCCTACGGCCTCCCGGACTTCCGGGAGCTGCGCGAGGAGCACTTCCTCCCGGCGATCCGTGCCGGCATGGCCGAGCAGCGCGCCGAGGTCGAGGCCGTCGCCACCGACCCCGCCGAGCCCACCGTCGAGAACACGCTCGAGGCCCTGGAGCGCTCCGGAAAGCTGCTGTCGCGGGCCGCGTCGGCGTTCTACGTCCAGGCCGGTGCGGACTCCACGCCGGGCCTGCAGGCGATCGAGGAGGAGGTCGCGCCGCTGCTCGCCGAGCACTCCGACGCCATCTGGCTGGACGCCCGGCTGCACGCCCGCGTGGAGGCGCTCGCCGCGGCGCTCGAGGCCGAGGGCGCGCAGCTCGCGCCCGACACGGCGTGGCTGCTGCACCGCACCCGCACCCGGTTCGCGCGCGCGGGTGTCGGGCTCGGGCCGCAGGAGCAGGAGCGGCTGCGTGCCATCAACGCCGAGCTGACCACGCTCGACGCGACGTTCGGCCGGCGGCTCCTGGCCGCGACCAACGCGGCGGCCGTGCTCGTCACGGACGAGGCGGAGCTCGACGGGCTGCCCGAGGACGCGCGCGCCGCGGCGGCGCAGGCGGCCACCGCGCGCGGCCACGAGGGCGCCTGGCTCATCGAGCTGCAGCTGCCCACCCAGCAGTCCGTGCTGTCGCTGCTGCGCGACCGCGGGCTGCGGGAGCGGATCATGACCGCGTCGCTCGGCCGCGGGGCCGCCGGCGACGAGAACGACACCCGCAGCACCCTGCTGGGCATGGTGCGGCTGCGTGCCGAGCGGGCCCGCCTGCTGGGCTTCGAGCACCACGCCGCCTACGTCGCCGCGGACGCCACGGCGGGGTCGGCGCAGGCGGTGGAGGACATGCTGTCGCAGCTGGCACCCGCGGCCGTCGCCAACGCGCGCGCCGAGGCCGCGGACCTCGAGAACGCGCTGCAGGCCGACCACCCGGGGTCCTCGCTGGAGCCGTGGGACTGGGCGTACTACGCCGGGCGCGTGCGGCAGGAGCGCCGCGCCCTGGACGAGGCGGAGCTGCGTCCCTACCTGGAGCTCGAGCGCGTGCTCGCCGACGGCGTCTTCCTGGCGGCCAACCGCCTCTACGGCCTGACGTTCGCCGAGCGGCACGACCTGGTCGGCTACCACCCCGACGTCCGCGTCTTCGAGGTGTTCGACGCCGACGGCTCCGGCCTCGGGCTGTTCCTCGGCGACTGGTGGACGCGTCCCGCCAAGCGTGGCGGCGCGTGGATGAACTCCCTGGTGGAGCAGTCGACGCTGCTGCGCGACGCGCCCGTCGTGGTCAACAACCTCAACGTGCCCAAGCCGCCGCCCGGGGAGCCGACGCTGCTGACCTGGGACGAGGTCATCACGCTCTTCCACGAGTTCGGGCACGCGCTGCACGGGCTGCTGTCCGACGTGCGCTACCCGTCGCAGTCCGGGACCAACGTGCCGCGGGACTTCGTCGAGTACCCGTCGCAGGTCAACGAGATGTGGGCGTGGGACCCCGAGGTGCTGCGGTCGTTCGCGGTGCACCACGAGACCGGCGAGCCGATGCCCGAGGAGTGGGTGCGGACGCTGCTCGCGGGCCGTCAGGACGGCGAGGGGTTCGCCACCACGGAGTACCTCGCCGCCGCGCTGCTGGACCAGGCCTGGCACCGGCTGACCCCCCAGGAGGTGCCGGCGGACCCGGCCGACGTCGTGGAGTTCGAGGCCCGCGCGCTGCGCGCCGCCGGCGTCGACCTGCGCACGGTCCCGCCGCGGTACCGCACGACGTACTTCAACCACATCTTCTGCAGCGGGTACTCGGCCGGCTACTACGCGTACATCTGGTCCGAGGTGCTCGACGCCGACACCGTGGAGTGGTTCACCGAGAACGGCGGGCTGGACCGCGCCAACGGCGACACGTTCCGCGCCCGGTTGCTGGCCCGGGGCGGGTCGGTGGACCCGCTGCAGTCGTTCGCGGACCTGCGGGGTCGGGGCCCGCGCATGGAGCCGCTGCTCACGCGGCGCGGCCTGCTCGGGGCGGTCGCGCGGTGAGCGGCGGGGCCACCGCCGCGGACGAGGTCGTCGACCTGTGCCGCAAGCTCATCCGGTACGACACCACCAACCCGGGCGACGGCACGGGGCCGGGGGAGCGGGCGGCGGCGGAGTACGTCGTGGGTCTGCTGCAGGACGTCGGCCTGGAGCCGGAGCTGTTCGAGAGCGAGCCGGGACGGGCCAACGTCGTCGTGCGGCTGGAGGGCACCGACCCGTCACGGCCGGCCCTGGTGGTGCACGGGCACCTCGACGTGGTGCCCGCCCACGCGCCCGACTGGTCGGTGGACCCGTTCGCCGGCGAGCTGCGCGACGGCCTGGTGTGGGGCCGCGGTGCGGTCGACATGAAGGACATGGACGCGATGGTGCTCGCCGTCGTGCGGCAGATGGTCCGCGAGGGCCGGCGGCCGGCCCGTGACGTCGTCGTCGCGATGTTCGCCGACGAGGAGGCGGGCGGTCGGCTCGGCGCGCACTGGGCCGTCGAGCACCGACCCGAGCTGTTCGCCGGTGCCACCGAGGCGATCAGCGAGGTCGGGGGCTTCTCCGTCGACGTCGCCGGGCAGCGGGTGTACCTGCTGCAGACCGCGGAGAAGGGCCTGGCGTGGTTGCGGCTCGTGGCCCGGGGCCGCGCCGGGCACGGCAGCCAGGTCAGCACCGACAACGCGGTGACGCACCTGGCGGCGGCCGTCGCCCGCATCGGTGCGCACCCCTGGCCGCTGCAGCTCACGCCGACCGTGCGTGCGCTGCTCGAGGGGGTCGCGGACCTCACGGGGCTGCCGTTCGACGCGGACGACCCCGCGGGCGTCGAGGCGCTGGTCGAGGCGCTGGGACCGGTGTCGCGGTTCGTGGGGGCGACGCTGCGCCACTCGACCAACCCCACGCGTCTGGCCGCCGGGTACAAGGAGAACGTCATCCCCGGGGAGGCGACGGCCGTGGTCGACGGTCGGTTCCTGCCCGGTCGCTCGGCCGAGTTCGACGAGACCGTCGCCGGCCTGGCAGGTCCTCACGTGCAGGTCGAGGACCTCGTGCGTGACACCGGGCTCGAGGTGCCGTTCGAGGGTGCGCTGGTCGACGCCATGACCGCGGCGGTCCTCGCGGAGGACCCGGGAGCGCACGTCCTGCCCTACATGCTCTCGGGCGGCACCGACAACAAGTCGCTGTCGCGCCTGGGCATCACGGGGTACGGCTTCGCGCCGCTGCGGCTGCCCGCCGACCTGGACTTCGCCGGGATGTTCCACGGCGTCGACGAGCGGGTGCCGGTCGACGCCCTGCAGTTCGGCACGCGCGTGCTGGACCGGCTCCTGTCGACCTGCTGACGACGGTGCCGGGCTCCCGCCGCCGGGCGGCCCGGCACGCGTCGGCGTCCCCGGCCGGCCGGTCAGCCGAGGGTCTCGGCCAGCGTGGAGCGCACGCGGATGATCTTGCGGCGCAGCCACACACGTCGCTCGCCGCCCGCGTACAGCCGCAGACGGGCCAGCTCCCACCGCCCGTACTCGGCCTCGTCCGTCAGCAGACGGCGGGCGTCACCGCCCGAGGTCGTCGGTGGGATCCGCAGGACCCGGTACTCCCACTGGCCGCCCTGCGTGTCCCACTCGCTGCGCCGGTCGCGCACCGTGTCCTTCGCCATCGCCTCACCCCGTCCCGCCCGTCCGGGCCCGGCGTCGTGCCAGGAGCGCCCACGAGCGCCGATGCGCTGCCATTGTGCCCTGCGCGGCGCTACCGTCGTCGCATGACCGTGGACCCGCGTGCCGCCCTCGACCGTCTGGTCGCCGCCCTCGAGGCGCACTACGCCGCCGTCCTCGCCAAGCAGGGCGACGACGACCCGGTGGTGGACGACGCCTACGACGTCCTGGCCGACGCGTTCGAGGTCTACGACGACGCGCTGGGCACGGAGCACGGGGAGGCGACCCCGTTCTACCTCGCCGAGGAGGACGACGAGGACGACGAGGACGACGACGACCTCGACGAGGACGACCTCGACGACGAGGACGACGACGACCTGGACGAGCACGGGGAGGTCGACGACGACGACCTCGCCTACCCGCACGCGGGCGCCTGACCCGCAGGGGCGGACCGACCCGTAGGCCGGCGCCCGACGCCGGCGCGTCCTCAGCGCTCCGGGTAGCCGGCCGGCGGTGCGGTGATCTCGTCGAGGGCGACGACGATCTCCGGCGGCAGCCGCAGGTCGTCGACCGCGAGCGCGCCCCGCAGCTGGGTGGCCGTGCGCGCGCCGACGACCGCGCTGGCCACACCGGGTCGTGACGTCACCCAGGCGAGGGCGACCTCCAGGGGGGTGCGGTCCAGACCGGCGGCGGCGGTGACGACGGCGTCGACCACCCCGGCGGCGTCGGCCGTGAGGTAGGGCTGCACGAACCCTGCGAGGTGCGCGGAGGCCGCCCGCGAGTCCGCCGGGATCGTGCGCCGGTACTTCCCCGTCAGGACACCGCGACCCAGCGGTGACCAGGCCAGCAGGCCCGCACCGAGCGCCGTGCAGGCGGGCAGCACCTCACGCTCGACGCCACGCTGCAGCAGCGAGTACTCCGCCTCGACGCCCGCGAGGCCCGGGTCGTGCTCCAGCAGCGTCGCCGCCCGGGCCACCTGCCACCCGGCGTGGTTGGACAGCCCGACGTACCGCGCCTTGCCGACCGCCACGGCGTGGCGCAGCGCCGAGACGGTCTCCTCGAGCGGGGTACGGGCGTCAGGCGTCGCGAGCCACAGGTCCACGTGGTCCGTGCGCAGCCGCCGCAGCGAGCCGTCGAGGCTGTCCAGCAGCGCCCCGCGCGAGGCGTCGACGACGCCCCCGTCGGCGGTGCGCCGCACGCCCGCCTTGGTGCAGATGACGACGTCCTCACGCCCCGCGACGTCCCCGAGCAGCGTGCCCAGCAGCTCCTCGGCGCCGCCGTCGGCGTACGCGGCCGAGGTGTCGACGAGCGTGCCGCCGGCCTCGACGAAGTCGCGCAGCTGGTCGGCCGCCTCGTGGTCGTCGGTGTCCCGGCTCCACGTCATGGTGCCGAGGCCCAGGGACGAGACGCGCAGACCCGTACGGCCCAGACGGCGGTGCTCCATGGGGCGCCACCCTAGCCGCGTCCGCGGGTCCGCCCGGTACGCCGGGCCGCGCGCCACCGTCGCGGGGCACCGCTATCGTTGCGCCTCGTGGCGACGGGTATCGGGACAGGCGAGGCGATCCTCCTGGGGCTGGTCCAGGGGCTGACGGAGTTCCTCCCGGTCTCCTCCAGCGCGCACCTGCGCATCGTGGGTGAGCTGGTCGGGTCGGGCGACCCGGGTGCGGCGTTCACCGCGATCACGCAGCTCGGCACGGAGACCGCGGTCCTGCTGTACTTCCGCCGCGACATCAAGCGCATCGTGCTGGCCTGGTGGGCGGCGCTGCGGGGCGCGTACGGCACGGACTGGCGCTCGCGCGCCGGCATGCCGGCGGGGCGTCCGTCGGACCACGACGCGCTCATGGCCTGGTTCATCGCCCTGGGCACGGTGCCGATCGTGGTGCTGGGCCTGGCGTTCCAGGACGCGATCGAGCGCCCGTTCCGCAACCTGTGGCTGGTGGCGTTGACGTTGGCCGTCTTCGCCCTCGTGCTCGGCTGGGCCGACCGCCGGGGGGCCAAGACCCGCACGCTGGACGAGCTGACGCCACGCCACGCGCTGGCATTCGGGTTCTGGCAGGCCCTCGCGCTGGTGCCCGGCGTCTCCCGCTCCGGCGGCACGATCACCGGCGGGCTGCTCATGGGCTACACCCGTGAGGCCGCCGCGCGGTACTCGTTCCTGCTCGCCATCCCCGCGGTGTTCGGCTCGGGGTTCTTCCAGCTCGCCAAGAGCGTCGGCGACTTCGGTGAGGCGGGGACGCCCGGGTTCGGCGCCACCCTGATCGCGACGCTCGTCGCCTTCGCGGTCGGCTACGTCGTCATCATCGCCTTCCTCAAGATCGTGTCGACCTTCAGCTACACGCCCTTCGTGTACTACCGGCTCGGCCTGGCCGCGCTCGTCGTGGTGCTGCTGCTCACGGGCGTCCTCGAGCCGGTGACGGCGCCGACGAACGCCTGACGGCTACAGCCACCCGGAACGCCGGAACGCGCGCCAGAGCGCGAACGACGCGCCCGCCAGGAGCAGCAGCGCGAGCGCGTAGCCGAACGTCCACGACAGCTCGGGCACGTGGCGCCAGCTCATGCCGTGGATCCCCGCGACGAGCGTCGGCACCGCGATCATCGCGGCCCACGCGGAGATCTTGCGCATGTCCTCGTTCTGCCGCACCGGCACCAGCGCCAGGGGCACGTCCAAGCATGTCGCCCAGCCTCGCCCTGCTCGGGCATGACCACCACGCCGGGCACAGCAGGCGCGTCACCCACCCGGTGTGCACGTCGTTCGTCTTCGTGACGAAGGACACGGTCGGCACCGTGAGGGCGACCGTGCCGTGCGCCGCCCTGTCGACCCGCACGTGGGGGTGGCCGTCGATCCCGGCCGTGCCGCACGTGGTGGTCCAGGAGCTGCAGCGTCCTGTCGTCGGGCACGAGCAGCCGGGCGGCGTCGACCAGCGCGTCGGGCGACCCCGTCACCACCCAGGTCGCGGGTGCCGGTGCACCCGGCTGGGCGGGCACCGCCCCCGCGGCCTGTCGCCAGGCGCCCTCCTGCACGACCCCGGCACGCGTGCCCGGTGCGAGCGGCGCAGGTGGGGCACCGGCGGTGCGCGGGGACGCCGCGCGACGGCGGTTAGGCTTCCTGGCGTGCTCACCTGGCCCGCCCCCCAGATCCCTCGGCTGCCCGGGACGGGCGAGCCGGTCCGCGTCCACGACACGTCGTCCGGACAGCTGGTCGTGGCCGCGCCCGGCGCCGACGCCCGGCTCTACGTGTGCGGCATCACGCCCTACGACGCGACCCACCTGGGCCACGCCGCGACGTTCATCGCGTTCGACGTGCTCGGGCGTGCGTGGCGCGACGCCGGGCAGCGCGTGACCTACGCGCTGAACGTCACCGACGTGGACGACCCGCTGCTCGAGCGGGCGACGGCCACCGGGGTCGACTGGCGCGCGCTGGCCGCCGACCAGACGGCGCTGTTCGCGTCGGACATGGCCGCACTGGGTGTGGTCCCGCCCGAGGTGTTCCGCGGCGTCGTGGAGTCCGTGCCGCAGGTCGTCGACGGCGTGAACCACCTGCTGGCCCGTGGCGCCGCCTACCGGCTGCCCGCGCCCGACGGTGGCGAGGACGTCTACGCCGACCTGTCCGTGGACCCTGCGTTCGGGACGGTCGCACGGCTCGACCCCGCCACGATGCTCGCCCTGAGCGCGGAGCGCGGCGGTGACCCGGACCGACCCGGCAAGCGGTCCCCGCTGGACCCGCTGCTGTGGCGAGCGGAGCGTCCCGGCGAGCCGGCGTGGGACGCGCCCGGGCTCGGCCGTGGGCGGCCCGGCTGGCACATCGAGTGCTCGGTCATCGCACGCGACGCTCTCGGCGTGCCGTTCGACGTGCAGGGCGGCGGATCCGACCTGGTCTTCCCGCACCACGAGTGCAGCTCCTCGCACCTGCGCCTGCTGGACGCGGGGGAGTCCGCCCGGGCGCACGTGCACACGGGGATGGTCGGCTACGAGGGCCACAAGATGAGCAAGTCGCGGGGCAACCTCGTGCTCGTCTCGACGCTGCTGGCCCAGGGCGTCGAGCCCATGGCCGTGCGGCTCGCCGTGCTGGCCCACCGCTACCGCGACGACTGGGAGTGGACCGAGGCGGACCTGGCCGACGCGCAGCGGCGCCTCGTCACGTGGCGTCGCGCGCTGTCCGGCAACGGTGGGCCCGACGCCGCACCGGTCCTGGCCGAGGTGCGGGCCGCGGTCGCGGACGACCTCGACACGCCGCGTGCGCTCGCGGTGGTCGACGCGTGGGCGGCGACCGCGCTGGCGGGTGACGTGCCGTTCGACGAGGGCGCGCCCGGCGTCGTCGCGCGGACCATCGACGCCCTGCTCGGCGTGCGGATGTGAGCAGACCGCGGATGTGAGCAGACCGCGGATGTGAGCAGAACCGGGGCCGACGCGGCCGGGGGGCGCCCCGCGACCGGGGCGTCCAGCGGCGGTCAGCCGCCGGTGCCCTTGTCCCGGCGCCGCAGGTAGCGCTCGAACTCCTGCGCGATCGCCTCGCCGCTGGCCTCGGGCAGCTCCGCGGTGTCCTTGGCCTCCTCGAGCTGGCGCACGTACTCGCCGATCTCCGAGTCCTCGCCCGCCAGCTCGTCCACGCCGTGCTGCCACGCCGCGGCGTCCTCCGGCAGGTCCGCCAGGGGGACCGGCTCGCCGAGCAGGCCCTCGATGCGGTGCAGGATCGCCAGCGTCGCCTTCGGTGACGGGGGAGCCGCCACGTAGTGCGGGACCGCCGCCCACAGGGACAGCGCCTGCATGCCACGGGCCGCCGCCTCGTGCTGCAGGACCCCGACGATGCCTGTGGGGCCCTCGTAGGTGTTGGGTTCCAGACCCATCACCTCGCGCACGTGCCCGTCCTCGCTGGTCGCGTTCACGGGGATGGGTCGCGTGTGCGGCACGTCCGCCAGCAGGGCGCCGACCGTGACGATCGTCCGGACCCCCAGCCCGGCCGCGATGTCCAGGAGCTCGCCGCAGTACCGGCGCCAGCGCATCGACGGCTCGATCCCGTGCACGAGCACGACCTGCCGGCCGGAGCGGGGTGTCGTGGCGACCGCCACGGCCGTGGTGGGCCACGTGATCTCGCGCGTCCCTTCGGGTCCCATGCCGACGACGGGCCGGTTCACCTGGAAGTCGTGGTACTCCTCCGGGTCGAGCTCGTCGACCTGCTCGGCACCCCACACGTCGTGCAGGTGCTCCAGGGCCGCCGTCGCGGCGGCGCCCGCGTCGTTCCAGCCCTCGAAGGCCGCGAGCAGGACGGTCTCACGTGCGGGCAGGTCGGGGGCTGCGTGCTCGCTCACCGTCCCAGCCTAGGGTGCGAGCGGCGCACGGGCCGGACGACGGCGGGGCGTCGGACCCCGCCGGTACGCTCGTGCGACCGTCCACGCCCGCCCCCGCACCCCCCGGAGACACCCCTGAGCACCGTCACGAACCCGACCGGACCCGCCGCCGCGCAGGACGTGGGTGGCCCGGTGCTGCCCGCCGCGATCCTGTGGGACATGGACGGGACGCTCATCGACACCGAGCCGTACTGGATGGCCGCCGAGATCGAGCTCGTGGAGGCCCACGGCGGGGTCTGGACGCCGCAGGACGCGGTCGCGATGATCGGCAGCTCGATGGACGTGTCGGCCGGGCTCCTGCAGGCGGCCGGCGTGGCGCTCGACGTCGCGGAGATCGCGGACGCCCTCAACACGGCGGTGCGCGCGGCCGTCGCCGCGGGGATCCCCTGGCAGCCCGGCGCGCAGGAGGTCCTGCGTGCGCTGCACTCCGCCGGCGTCCCGCAGGCGCTCGTCACGTCGTCCTTCGGCGTCCTGGCCACGCCCTTCGCGGACGCGGTGGGCCTGTTCGACGTCGTCGTGTCGGGTGACACCGTCACGCGGCCCAAGCCGCACCCGGAGCCCTACCTCGCGGCGGCACGGGCCCTCGGGGTCGACGTCGCGGCGTGCGTCGCCTTCGAGGACTCGCGGTCGGGGCTCGCCTCGGCCGTCGCCAGCGGGGCGCGGGTCGTGGCCGTGGACTCCCACGTGGCGCTCGACCCGCCCGCCGGCGTGTCCCGCGCGTCGTCGCTGCTCCACGTCGACCTCGACGTGATCGCCCGCATCGCGGCGGGGGAGACCCTGCACCTGCGCGACGCGGACTGACCGCTCAGGCGGTGGGCACCGGCGTGACGCCGATCGCCCGCTCGACCGCACCGACGGGGACCTCGGGCGGCGTGCCGCCGAAGGCGGGGCACCGGTCGCGGAACGCGCACCAGTCGCACAGCCGGGACGGCCGCGGCCGCCAGTCGCCGGCGCGTGCCGTGTCCTCGATGCCGGCCCAGATCGACCGGACCCGCGCCTCGAGGGTGTGCATCTCCGGCTCGGTCGGCTCGTGGGTCACCACCACGCCGTCGCCCAGGTACGCCAGCTGCAGGCGCTTGGGCAGGACGCCCCGCGTGCGCCACACGACGTACGCGTAGAACCGCATCTGGAACAGCGCGGAGCCCTCGTAGCCCGCCCGCGGGGAGCGGCCCGTCTTGTAGTCGACGACCCGGACCCACCCGTTGGGGGCGACGTCCACCCGGTCGACCACGCCGCGCAGCTGGGGGCCGTCGGGCAGGTCGTGCCGCACCTGCAGCTCGCGCGCCCGCGGCTCCAGCCGCGTGGGGTCCTCGAGCGTGAACCACGTCGCGAGCAGGCGCTCGGCCTCGGCCATGAACTCCGCACGCTCGGCGTCGGTGGTGTGCAGCTCCCCGTACCGCGGGTCCCGCTCCAGCAGCTCGGCCCAGCGCGCGGGCAGGGAGGCGCACGCCGCGGCGAGCGTGCGCTCGGGCGCCGGCAGGTCGAACAGCGTCTCCAGCGCCGCGTGCACGAGCGTGCCCCGCGCCGCCGCGGGCGACGCCGGCTCGGGGAGTCGGTCGACCACGCGGAACCGGAACAGCAGCGGGCACTGCAGGAAGTCGTTCGCGCGCGAGGGGGACAGGCCGGGGGCGCGCCGCTCGGCGGGTGGGTCCACGACGACGACGTCGGGGACCACGGCCCCGGGCGCCGCACCGGTCTGCCGGCCCGTGCCGGGCGCACCCTCGGTGGCCCGCGGTCGGTCGGTGCCCTCGGCCTGCTCGATGTCCACGCTCACGCCACGAGGGTAGGCGCGCCCGCCGACACGACGGTCCGCACGACACCGCGGACACCCCTGCAGGCGGCGCCCCCCCGGGGGGGTCCCCGGCGCTGCGGGGACGCGACCTGCCCGGCCGCGAGCGGGTTCGCCGCGACCGCGACCGTAGGCTGGGCGCGTGAGCGCACCGCGACCCGACCGTCGGTCCGGCTGGGTGATCGGCCGCGTGGCCGGTGCACCCGTCGTCCTGGCCCCGAGCTGGCTGCTGGCCGCCGTGGTCCTGACGCTCGTCTTCACGCCCAGCGTGCGCACGTGGACCGGCACCGGCGGCGGGGTGCTGCCGTACCTCGTGGCCCTCGTGTTCGTGGTGCTGCTGTTCGCGTCGGTCCTGGTGCACGAGCTCGCCCACGGGCTCGTCGCCAAGGCGCGGGGGCAGCAGCCGCGCGAGTTCGTCCTGACGCTGTGGGGCGGGCACACCACGTTCGGCGGTGCGGCACCCACACCCGCCACCAGCGCGCTCGTCGCGGTCGTGGGGCCGGTCGCGAACCTCCTGCTCGCGGGCGGGTTCCTGCTGCTGGCCGACCACGTCGCCCCCGACGGCAGCGTGCTGCGGGCGATGGCCTGGGCCGGTGCCGTCGCCAACGGGTTCGTCGGGCTGTTCAACCTGGTGCCCGGCCTGCCGCTGGACGGCGGGCGCATCCTCGAGGCGGCCGTGTGGGCGGGCACCGGCGACCGCCACCGCGGCAGCGTCGTCGCCGGCTGGACGGGCCGCGTCGTCGCGGTGGGGGTCGTGCTGCTGGTCCTCGTCCGCCCGTACGTCACGGGTGGCACGCCCGACCTCGTCACCGTCGCCTGGGCCGCGCTGATCGGCGCGTTCCTGTGGTCCGGCGCGTCCGGCGCGGTGCGTGCCGGCCGCACGGGACGCGTGGTCGACGCGATGACGATCACCACCGTCGGGCGGCCGGCCGTCGCGGTCGGGGTCCGGTCGTCGCTGGCGCAGGCGCGGGCGACCGCCGCTGCGGCGCACGCCGCGGAGGTGGTCGTGATCGCCCCCGACGGCAGGCCGGCCGCGTACGTGGACGCCGACGCGGCCGCGCGCGTCCCCGCGGATCTCGCCGGCAGCACGGACGTCCTCGCGGTCGCCACCCCGCTGCCCATGGGCACCGTGGTGGACGGCAGCCTGACCGGCGACGCCCTGCTGGCGGCGCTGTCCCGCGCGTCCGCGAACGGACCCGTGATGGCGGCGGTCGTCGACGGCCGCGTGGTCGCGCTGGTGCGGACGGCGGACGTGGTCGCCGCACTGCGGCGCTGACGCACCGCCGGGGCGCGGCGCCGCTCCCGGGGGACACCACCGGGGCCGCGGGCTAGATTCGGCCCAGGATCGCGTCCAGCCCCGGGGGGACGGCATGACGACGACCGTGCGCACGTCGACGGCGACGTGCGACGCAGGGCGGCCGCCCGTCGGCAAGACGACGGCGCCGCACGCCCCGACCCTGCAGGTGGACAGGCCGCGGTGCACCGCCGCCCTCGCCGAGGCGCTCGCGACGCACGGCGTGACCGCCGTGACGGCCCCCGCCGGCTACGGCAAGTCCACGTTGGTCGGGCAGTGGGGCGCCGGCCACCCCGGGCCCGTGGCGTGGGCGAACCTCGACGGGTTCGACGACGTGCCGCGGCTCGTCCGGCTGCTGGCCACGTCCGTCGCGCTCGCGGTGCCGGCCACGCCCGCCGCGGACGCGCTGGACGCGGTCGTCGCAGCCACGCGGTCCGGCGCCGCCTCCGGCCCGACCGAGCTGCTGCTCGCCGCGCTCGAGCGGCTCGAGCAGTCCGTCGTCCTCGTGGTCGACGATGTGCACGAGCTGCCGCTGGAGAGCGTCCGTGCCGTCCTCGACCCCCTCGTCCGCTACCGCCCCGACCTCCTGCGCCTGGTCCTGACCAGCAGGTACGACGCCGTGCTGCCCCTGCACCGGCTGCGGGTGCGGGGTGCGTTGGGCGAGCTGCGCTCCGACCGGCTCGCGTTCACGCCCGAGGAGGTGGCCGCACTGGTCCGTGCCGGCGGCCACCGGGCCGACCCGCAGCGGGTCGCCCGGCTGCACGCCGTCACCCGCGGCTGGCCCGTGGCCGTGCGCCTGGCCCTCCTCGCGGGTGACGAGGACGGCATCGACGCGCGCCTGGAGGGCATGGAGGCGTCCCGGGTGCCGCTGACCGGGTACCTGGTCGAGGAGGTCCTCGGATCGCTGCCCGACCGGCTGCGCACGCTGCTGCTCACCGGCAGCGTCTGCGAGACGCTCGACCCCGCACTGGCGGAGCTTCTGGTGCCCGGTGGGGCGGCCGCGCTCGCGGAGTGCGTCGCGCGCGAGCTCTTCGTCACGCCCGTCGCCCGGGCCGGTCTGCCGGCGGTGTACCGGTGGCACGACCTGGTCGCCACGCACACCCGCATGGCCTTCGAGCGCAACGACCCTGCCGGTGCGGCCCGCGCGCACCGCGTGGTCGCCGAGCACCGGCGCCGCACCGACCCCGCCGCGGCGGTGCGCCACGCACTCGCCGCCGGCGAGGTGCCGCTCGCGGTCGAGGTCCTGGCGGACCAGTGGCCCGAGATGCTCGTGCGGGGGGACGCGCTCGTCGTCGAGCGGCTCGTCGACGCGATCCCCGTCGCCGTGTCCGCGACGCCCGACCTGCAGGTGGCGCTGGCGGCGGTCCGCACCCTGCGCAACGCGGCCTGCGCCGGAGGGCCGGACGGGGCGCCGGCGGTGGTCGTGCGGTGCGTCGAGCTCCTCACCGGCGGCGTGGGCGCACCGGAGGAGAGGACCGCGGCCGCGCGTGCGCTGCTCGCGGCGGAGCCGTTGCGCCCGTCGGACCGCGCCCTCGGCCTGTACCTGCTGGGGCGGGCCGAGGCGCAGCGGGCCGGCGACGCGACGTCCGCCGTGCAGCACCTCGCCGAGGCGCGGGACCTGGCCACGGCCCGCGGGTGGACAGCCGTCGCCGTCGCGTGCCGCGCGGAGACGTGCGTCGCACTTCTGCACGGCGACGACCCGGGCGAGGCGGGGCGGCTCGCGGCGGACGTCCTGGCCGAGGCGGCGGTCCACGGCTGGGCCGGCAGCGGCGTCACCGCGGGCGCCTCCCACGTCCTCGGCGTGCTCGCCTACTGGCGCGGGGAGTTCACGGCGGCGGTCGAGCACCTCGAGGAGGTGCTGCGGGCGACCGGCACGGCGCGTCCGGAGCCGACCGTCGCCGCGGGGGCGTACCTGGCACTCGTCGGGCTCGACGCGCACGACCCCGGTGTCCTCGCGCGGGCCCGGCACGCGCTGACGACCGTCGGCGACGGGACGGTCCTGTCGCCCGAGGTCCGGGACCTCCTGCTCGCTGTGCGCGCGCGCGACCGCGCGGCGCACGGCCGGTCGACCGAGGCGCTGGCCCTGCTCGCGGACGCCGCGGGCAGCGCGGCGCACGGGCCGCTGAGCCGGTGCTGGGAGGCCGAGCTGCGCCGCCTCGCCGGGGACGCCGCCGGGGCGTGCCGGGTGCTCGGCGGCCTGCGCGGGCAGGGCGCGTCGGGTGACCCCGCCGACGAGCGCGACGTGGGCAGCCGCGACGTGCCCGGTGGCGCCGTCCCCGGTGGAGACACGCCCGGCGGCGGGCACCTGCCGGTGCGCGTGCTCGCCGCGCTGGTGCGTGCCCGGCTCGCCCCGGACCGGCGCACCGCGCACGCGACGCTCGAGACGGCGCTCGACCTGGCCGCGCCGCTCGGGCTCGTCACGCCCTTCCTGGTCGACGACCCCGGCTGGCGCGCGCTGCTGTCGGAGCACCTCGAGCGGGCCGGGCGCCACGACGCCCTCGTGACGCGGGTCCTCGAACGGCTCGCCGACGCGCCGGCGATGACGCGCTCGTCGTGGGACCTGACCCCGCGCGAGCGGGACGTCCTGGTGCGGCTGCGCACCGCCGCCACGGCCGAGGAGATCGCCGCGGGGTTGTTCGTGTCCGTCAACACCGTCAAGACGCACCAGCGCGCGATCTACCGCAAGCTCGGCGTGGCGGGTCGGCGGGCGGCCGTCCGCACGGCCGTGGAGCGCGGGATGGTCTGACACGGGGGTGCGCGGCCCCGTGCCCCGCCGCGGTCACGCCGGCGGCCGCGGCGGGGGCACGTCGTCGGGGACGCGGTAGATCTCCGCGATGGTCAGGCCCAGGTCCGTGAGCAGCGCGACGAGGCCGGTCAGCGCCGCGGCGTCGGGCAGCCGGCAGGACAGCGCGGCACCGTCCGGTGTGGGCGCCGCCACGACGTCGGCGAAGTCCGCGAGCGACGCGAGGTCGTGCGCGGCCGACACGACGCGGATGTGGTAGAGCATCAGGCCTCCTCGCTCACGCGGACCGAGCCTGGCAGGGGTGTCGCGCGGAGACGTCATGCCCACCGGATGACGCCGTGCCCGGCCGCGCCTGCCGCGGTACCCGGGTGCCCCCGCCCGGACCCCTCCGTGCACCCGCGTGCGAGAAGCCCCGGGGCCCGCCGGCGCGCGGGGGCCGGGGGCGCGCTCATCCGCGCCGGGTGAGGCACGGCGGCGCGCCCCGGGTGACAGTGACAGCCGGAGCCCCGTGCGGGCGGACCCCAGGAGAGCGCCATGCGTCGTCCCCGTCTCGTCGTCGTCGTCCTGCTGAGCCCCGTGGCGCTGCTGCTGGCCCAGTGCTCGACCGGGACGCCCGAGGCGGCCACGACCCGCGCGTGCGAACGCGCCGAGGACCTCGCCGCCGCGCTCGCCTCGCTGGACGAGACGATCGGCGAGGGAGCCCCGCTCGCGGACGTCCAGGACGCGGCCCGGCGCGCCGAGGACGCGCAGGGCGCCCTGGACGACGCGGCCGAGGACCTCGCGCGGGAACGCGTCGACGCCCTCGACGCCGCATGGGAGCGGGTCGACGACGGGGTCGACGCGCTGGCGGACGACGCGGCCGTCACCGCCGGGGCCGACCGTCTGCGCGAGGACGTCGCCGCGGTCGAGGACGCGCGGGCGGACGTGGTGGCCGAGCTGGGCTGCTGAGACGGTGGGGCGTCGCGGGGCGCCTAGACTCGTCGCCCGTGACCTCCGACGACGCCGCCGTGCCCGCACCGACCGGGGCCGCCCAGCGGCGCGGTCCCTTCCGCGTCGGCGAGCGCGTCCAGCTGACCGACCCGCGAGGACGGCTGCACACCGTCACGCTGCACCCCGACGGCGCCTTCCACACCCACCGCGGCTACCTGCGGCACACGGACCTGATCGGCGCGAGCGAGGGCGTCGTCGTGCAGAACACGTCGGGCATCGCGTACCTGGCGCTGCGCCCGCTGCTGGCCGACCACGTGCTGTCGATGCCGCGCGGTGCCGCGGTCGTGTACCCCAAGGACGCCGGCCAGATCGTCACGATGGGCGACGTGTTCCCCGGCGCGACCGTCGTCGAGGCGGGCGTGGGCTCCGGTGGGCTCACGCTGTCCCTGCTGCGCGCGGTGGGCGACGGCGGACGCCTGGTGTCCATCGAGCGCCGCGAGGACTTCGCCGCGATCGCGCGCGGCAACGTCGAGACGTTCTTCGGCGGCCCGCACCCCGCGTGGGACCTGCGGCTCGGTGACCTGTCCGACGTGCTGCCCACGGCGGTGGAGCCGGGAACGGTGGACCGGGTGGTGCTCGACATGCTGGCGCCCTGGGAGAACCTCGACGCGGTGGCGACCGCGCTCGCACCCGGGGGTGTCCTGGTCTGCTACGTGGCGACGACGACCCAGCTGTCCCGCCTGGCCGAGGACGCACGGTCGGACGGCCGGTTCACCGAGCCCGAGGCGTGGGAGTCGATGGTGCGCGGGTGGCACCTCGAGGGCCTGGCCGTGCGGCCGCAGCACCGCATGGTCGGCCACACCGGCTTCCTGCTCACGACCCGCCGGCTCGCCGACGGCGTCGAGCCGCCGCACCGCAAGCGTCGGCCCGCCAAGGGGTCGTACCCGGTCGCCGAGGACGGCGCGCCCGTGACCGACCCCGAGCTGTGGTCGCCCGAGGCGATGGGGGAGCGCGAGACGTCCGCGAAGAAGATCCGTCGGGTGCGGCGCGAGCTGCACGTCGCCCCCGAGGACCTCGGGCCGCAGGGTCCCGCGACGGGGGACTGACCCCCGGTGGTGCGTCCCGGGTCCGTGCGTGCGGCGCGTCCCGGGGCGCGCCGTCCACCCTGCGGGACGCCCCCGGCCCGCGGGCCGCGACACGCGCCAGGTGTTGACACCTGCGGTTAGTGTCGTCTGACCAGCAGGCACAGCGGCGTGCACGGTGGACCGGAGGAAGGGCGCATCGCGCGGAACGGAGGCCGAGCACCATGACCGAACCGGCTGTCCCCGGACGTGACCTGCACCGCGAGCTTGCGGTGCTGGCAGCGAAGAACGAGCGCCTGAGCGAGGCGCTCGTGGCGGCGCGCGAGCAGATCCTCGAGCTCAAGCGGCAGGTGGACGACCTCGCCAAGCCGCCCGGCACCTACGCGACCTTCCTCGGTGCGCGGGAGGACGGGACGGTGGACATCGTCTCCGCCGGCCGCAAGATGCACGTGGGCGCGAGCCCCTCCCTCGACGTGCACCGGTTGCGCCCCGGCCAGGAGGTCATGCTCAACGAGGCGCTCACGGTCGTCGAGGCCGGCGGCTACGAGCAGGTCGGCGAGATCGTCACCGTCAAGGAGATGCTCGGCGAGGGCCGCGCGCTCGTCGTCGGGCGCGGTGACGAGGAGCGGGTCGTGCGCTTCGCCGGGCAGGTCGCCGACGGCGGCGTGCGCGTGGGCGACGCGCTGACGATCGACCCCCGCAGCGGGTTCGTGTTCGAGGTGATCCCGCGGGCCGAGGTGGAGGAGCTCGTCCTCGAGGAGGTCCCGGACATCGACTACGCGGACATCGGTGGGCTCGGTCCGCAGATCGAGGCCATCCGTGACGCCGTGGAGCTGCCCTTCCTGCACCCCGAGCTGTTCCGCGAGCACGGCCTCAAGCCCCCGAAGGGCGTCCTGCTCTACGGCCCCCCGGGGTGCGGCAAGACGCTCATCGCCAAGGCCGTGGCGCACTCCCTGGCCGCGACCGCCGCCGCGGCGCGCGGCGCCGACGTCGCGGACGCCCGCTCCTACTTCCTCAACGTCAAGGGCCCCGAGCTGCTCAACAAGTACGTGGGGGAGACCGAGCGGCACATCCGGTTGATCTTCGCCCGCGCCCGGGAGAAGGCGTCCCAGGGGCACCCGGTCGTCGTGTTCTTCGACGAGATGGAGTCGCTGTTCCGCACCCGCGGCACCGGCGTCTCCAGCGACGTCGAGACGACGATCGTGCCGCAGCTGCTGGCCGAGATCGACGGGGTCGAGCGGCTGGACAACGTCATCGTCATCGGTGCGTCCAACCGCGAGGACATGATCGACCCCGCGATCCTGCGCCCGGGGCGCCTCGACGTGAAGATCAAGATCGAGCGCCCGGACGCCGAGGGCGCACGGGAGATCTTCGCGAAGTACCTGACCGCGAACCTGCCCATCCACGACGACGACATCGCGGAGCACGGCGGGTCCGCGAGCGCGGCGGTCGAGGCGATGATCTCGCGCGTCGTGGAGCGGATGTACTCCGAGGCCGACGAGAACCGGTTCCTCGAGGTCACCTACGCCAGCGGGGACAAGGAGGTCCTGTACTTCAAGGACTTCAACTCCGGGGCCATGATCCAGAACGTCGTCGACCGCGCCAAGAAGTCCGCGATCAAGGACCTGCTGTCCACCGGGCAGCGCGGCATCCGCGTTGACCACCTGCTCGCGGCGTGCGTGGACGAGTTCAAGGAGAACGAGGACCTGCCCAACACGACCAACCCCGACGACTGGGCCCGGATCTCCGGCAAGAAGGGCGAGCGGATCGTGTTCATCCGCACGATCGTCCAGGGCAAGAAGGGCATCGAGGCGTCGCGGACCATCGAGAACGTCACGAGCACCGGCCAGTACCTGTGACGTCGCCCGCGTGAGCGGTCCGGCGGGGCGCCCGCGAGGCCGTGACCGCCTCGCGGGCAGCCGCGGCCCGTGGTCCCGGCGGCGCCTAGGGTGGACGGCGTGACCGTGCGCCGCGTGATGGGCATCGAGACCGAGTACGGCGTGCTGCAGCCGGGCCGGCCGCTGGCGAACCCCATGCTGCTGTCCAGCCACGTGGTGGCCGTGCACGCGGCTGCGCGCGAGGCGGGCCGCTCGCGGGCGCGGTGGGACTACGACGACGAGGACCCGTTGCACGACGCGCGGGGGTTCCACCTGCAGCGCGCCGCCGCGCACCCGTCGATGCTGACGGACTCGCCGACGGTCCCGGCGCCGTCGGGTGACGGCCCGCAGGCCATGCCACGGTCCGAGGGCGAGGAGTACGAGGACCCGGGCGCCGCGAACGTGATCCTCACCAACGGGGCGCGGCTGTACGTCGACCACGCGCACCCCGAGTACTCCTCGCCCGAGGTGACGTCCCCCCTCGACGCGGTGCGGTGGGACCGGGCCGGCGAGCTCGTCATGCTCGAGTCGGTGCGCCGGCTCGCGGCGAGCCCCGCCCTGCCCGACGTCACGCTGTACAAGAACAACGTCGACGGCAAGGGCGCCACCTACGGCACGCACGAGAACTACCTCGTCGAGCGCTCCGTCCCGTTCGCGGACCTGGTCGCGGGCCTGACGACGTTCCTGGTGACGCGCCAGGTCTTCACCGGCGCGGGCCGGGTCGGGCTGGGGCAGCGCGGCGAGCACCCGGGGTTCCAGCTGTCGCAGCGCGCGGACTACATCGAGGCGGAGGTGGGCCTGGAGACGACGCTGCGCCGTCCGATCGTCAACACCCGCGACGAGCCGCACGCCGACCCCACCCGCTGGCGGCGGCTGCACGTCATCATCGGCGACGCCACCATGCTGGAGCCGGCGACGTACCTGCGGCTCGGGACGACGTCGCTCGTCCTCTGGCTCCTGGAGCAGGCCACGGCGGGCGGCCCCGGGCGTCGAGCGGCGCAGCGCGTCGAGCGGCTGGCGCTGCGCGACCCGGTGCAGGCCGTGCACCGGGTCAGCCACGACCTCGGGCTGGGCGAGCGGCTCGAGCTGGCCGACGGGCGACGGCTGACGGCCCTCGAGCTCCAGACGGAGTACCTGGCGGCGGTCCGCGAGGCGCTCGACGCCGCCGGCGGCGCGCCCGACGACCAGACGCGTGACGTCCTCGCGCGCTGGGGGTCGCTGCTGGAGCGGCTGGGGACCGAGCCCGCGTCCTGCGCACGGGAGGTCGAGTGGCTCGCGAAGCTGCGCCTGCTCGACGGCATGCGCCGGCGGGACGGTCTGGCCTGGGACCACCCCCGCCTGGCCGCCGTGGACCTGCAGTGGTCGGACGTGCGCCCCGAGCGAGGTCTGTACCACCGGCTCGCGGCCGCCGGGGCGGTCGAGCTGCTGGTGACGCCGCAGGAGGTGGCCGACGCGGTGCGGCACCCGCCCCAGGACACCCGGGCGTACTTCCGCGGGGAGGCCGTGGCACGCTACGGCTCCGAGATCTCGGCGGCGAGCTGGGACTCGGTGGTGTTCGACGTGCCCGGCGCCCAGACGCTGCAGCGCGTGCCGATGCGGGACCCGTTGCGTGGCACCCGGGCGCACGTGGGGGAGCTGCTGGACCGCAGCCCGGACGCCCGCTCGCTGCTGGCGGCACTCGGCGGCTGACCGCCGTCGCGCGCGAGGTGGTCCGGTCAGCGCATCTCGCCGACGAACCGCACCGCCTCGCGGGCCTCCTGCACACGCTTCTCGTACGTCACCCCGAGTCCGAGGACGAGGGTGCCGCCCACCGCGAGCAGGATCCAGCCGTCGATCGCGGCGAGAGCCCCCGCCGCGATCGGGCTGAGCACCACGACCAGTGTCACGAGCACGGCTCCGGCGCCCAGCAGGAACGGGGCCTGCCGGCGGCGCGTCGCACCGGTGACGACCGAGGCCACGCCGAGCGCGAGGAGCAGGGTCGCCCGCCACCCCGCGGGCTCGGCCACGAGGAGCGTCAGCGGCGCCCCGAGCGTGAGCGCCAGCGGGACGCCGAGGTGGGCCCACGAGCCCTGTGCCGGGTCCCGCCGCAGGCGCTGGACCCCCAGGGCGAGCGTCAGGAGCCCGAGCACGGTCCAGGGGACGTCGGCCGGCTCCGGCCCGCCGCGCAGGGCCAGCACGGTGGTGGCGAGCGTCGCGGTGGTGACCCCCAGCACGGTGCCCACGCGGTCGCGGGCCCACCAGGCCAGGGCGGCTCCCGCGCCCAGCACGACGATCCCGCGCGCGGTGCCGAGTGCCGTCGCGTCCACCGCCACGAGCGTGGGGAGCGCGAGCAGACCGACCAGCAGGCACCGCAGCACGGCGTCCGCGCGCCGGCCGGGCCCTGTGCGGCGGTGCGCGAGCCCGACCCCAAACGTGAGGACGGCGACGCCCTCCACCGCGAGCAGCGGCGGGCCGACGGGGCCGGGCCGGTGCACGAGTGCCTCGGCCCACGGCCCCACGGTGGCCACCACGAGTGCGGCACCCGTGAGCACCGGGGCCACGTACCGCGCCGCGAGCAGTCCGCCGGCGCTCCGGACCGGGCCCTGCGGGTCGACGGGTGCGAGCTGCGGGTCCGCGGCCCCGGGGCTGCTCCCGCGGCGGCTCCGGGCCACCAGGGACAGCCCGAGGAGTGCTGCCGCCGTGGCCCACCACACGACCGGGCGTGCGTCGGGGGTCCGCAGGAGCACGGACGGGACGAGGGCGAGCAGGCCTGCCGCCACCCAGACGCGCGGGACGTCACCGCGGCGGGCGGTGAGCGCCGCTGTCGCGAGCGTCACCAGGCCCGCGGCCGCGAGGGGCAGGTCCGCCAGGGGCGGCACGCCGACGCCGGGGGCTCGCGCGACGAGGACTGCGGTGACCGTGGCGGTGGCCCCCGCGAGCAGGAGCAGGCCCAGGCCGGCCAGCCCGGCCCCGGCACCACCCGCGGACGTGTCACCGGCCGGGCCCGCCGCCCGGGGTCGCGACAGCGGCGCGCGCAGGCGCTGCCCGCTCACGCCGCCCCCGAGCGCGAGGGCGACGGCCGCAGCGCCGAGCGCGAGGGCGCGGACCGTCGCGGCCGGTCCTGCCGGCGCGGCGAGCGCGGCGAGCACCGTCGGGGCGGAGGCCGTGAGGACGACCGCCCAGGGTGCGGCCGTGTCGACGACCGCACGCACGCGGGGCGTGCGGGACGTCCCCGCGCACAGCAGCAGGGCGGCCGCCGCCGGCCACGACCAGACCTCCACGGCGACCGTGCCGTCCGGCAGCCACGGGCCGCTGACGACCGCGTCGGGGGCCACCGCCGCGACCACCGCGCGGGTGATCGGTCCGACGAGCAGCAGCAGTGCAGCCAGCCCTCCGAGCAGCTCACCGGCCGCCGGTCGACGCGGTGCGACGAGCACCGCGGCCGCGGTCACGGCGACGGTGACGCCCGCGGTGAGCAGGCCCCGGTCCACCCACCGCGTGCCCACCTCGAGCACGGCGGGCAGGAGGGCCGTCGGCAGGGTCGCCGACGCGAGCCCGGCGACCAGCAGACCGGCGGCACCGGGGCGGTCCCGCGCCACGCGCCAGGCGCCGACCCCGGCGACCACCAGGGCGGGCGGCAGCGTCCAGACCTCGACGACGGTGGCGTCGCGCACGCCCAGCACCGCCCACCACGCGCACGTCGCCAGGACCAGCGCCAGCCACCAGACCCGCGAGCGCCCCGGTCCCAGCGCCCACGCGGCCGCGCCGACGGCGGCGAGCACGAGCGCGACCGCCAGGGGCACCTGCCCCTGGACGGCCGCCGCGGCCAGGCCACCCGCCACGACCGCCGTCCCGGCCGCCTCGACCGCGACCCGTGCCGCGGGGGCGCCGCGCAGGCCCGCGGGTGCGGCCGCGGCCCACGCCACGGCGCCCACGAGCGTGACGAGCAGGGCCGTGCCCGTCGCGCCGGGCCGCCCCAGCGTGAGGTGGGCCGTGGCCACGACCAGCGCCGTGACGGGGGCAGCGGCGCCCGCTCCCGCGGTCATGTGGTCGGCACCCCACCGTCGGTCGTCGTGCAGCAGCACCACGACGAGCGCCACGGCCGCCGCGGCGGCGGCGAGGGGCGCGGCCGTGACGAGCACCGACAGGGCGCTCGGCCCGCTGCCGTGCGCTGCGGCCGCCTGCGCGGTCGCCGACGCCCACGAGACCGCGACCGTCACGCCCGCCAGCCCGAGGGCGGTGTCGCGCTCGGCGGCGGCGCCGGTGCCCAGGCGGTGCGCCAGCACCAGGAGCACGGCGGCCACCGCCGTGACCGCGAGGGCGAGCGCGGCGGCGACCGGCAGGCCGGCGGCCGTTCCCGCGGTCGTGCCGGCCGCCACGAGGAGGAGGGCGGCCGTGGCGGTCGAGGCGGCCCCCGAGCGTGCGGTTGCCGACCAGGTCCGTGCGTGGACGGCGATCGCCGCGGGGACGAGCAGCGCGGCGGCCGTCCACCCGGGGTGCGGCAGCGCACCGAGGACCGCGAGGACACCGGCGGCGACCGCCCCGGTGCGGACCGACGCCCGGCCGAGCCGCCGGGCGGTCGGGGGGGTGAGCAGCACCGCGGCGACCGCGCCGTGCGCGCCCACGGCGACGACCGGGGCCGCGGGTCCGACGGCCGTCAGGACGGGCACCACGACCGCGATCCCCACGACCACCGCACGCCAGGCGAGCGCCGCGGCCCGTGCGACGGTGCCCTCCTCCCACCGTGCGACGAGCACGCCGAGCGCGCCCGCACCCGCGAGCGCGCCGACGGCGGCGGCACCGACCGGCGGGACGCTCCCGGGGGCGGGGTCCCGCAGGAGGTGCGTCGTGGCGGCCGTCACGAGGACGGCGGCCGACCATGAGGCGGCCGGCGCCGTCGCCGCGAGCGCCGCGCGGGCGCCGGCGCGCACGTCGGCACGCCACGCCACGGGGACCACCGGGTCCACCCGCAGGAGCCCGGCGGCCGCGACGCACGTGCCGACCACGCCCGCGAGCGACGCCAGGACCGCGTCCGTCGCGCGGGTCGACCCGGTGACGCCGACCACGGCCGTGGCGAACGCGGCGGCGAGGGCCAGCGCCGTGGTCACGCCCCCGGCCCACGCCCAGGCGGCGCGCGCGGACGCCCGGGCGGTGCGCGGGCCGACTCCGCTGCGCGTGCCCGGGGGCGGTGCGACCGCACCGCGCGCCTCCACGACCACCTGGAGGGCCGACACCGCGGCGACGCCCGCGAGGACGGCCACGGCGGGCCACGCCGTCCCGGCCGGGCTCGTGACGGTGCCGACCAGCGCCGTCACCGCGGCCGCCGGCAGCAGTCCGGCGGCCGCGCCGTGCAGCACCGCCCGCTCCGCGCGCGAGTGCACCCAGGGCGCCACCGCACGCACGGCGGTCGACGCCGCGGCCAGCAGCAGCAGCGCGGCGGCCGTGGCGGCGTCCGGTGCGGTGAGCAGCCACGGGAGCGGCGTCAGCGGCACCAGCACGGCACCGGCCACCGCGCCCACGCGCAACCGTGACCGGACGCCCCAGGCCGTGAGCAGCCCGGCGCAGACGAGGGCGGACAGACCGGCCTGCGTGGCGGCGTCCCCGACGACGAGCGTCCCGGTCGCCCGGACCGCCCAGGCGTCCAGCAGGAGCAGCACGACCGCTACCGCGCCCACCGCCTCCGCGCCCTGCGGGAGGCTGCGCGCGCGCAACCACGACGCGAGTCCGAAGACCACCACGGTGCCGACGGCGACGACCAGCGCCCGGCCGCCGAGCCCCATCACGTCCCAGGCGAAGACGAGGAACGCGATGCTCGCCGCGACCAGCAGCGCCGCGCCGACGACCTGCAGGACGGTCTGCACCCGCCACGGCCGGCGTGGTGCGGCCGGCGGCACGGGCGGCCGGACGGCGCGCGGCACGGCGGGCGTCGTCGCAGCGGTCGGGACAGCACGCGCGCGGACCGCCGGTGCGGGTGCCGCCGGTGCCGGGCGAGGGCTCGGCGGGACGTCCGGCAGCGCCGCCCTGGCCGACCCGCGGCCCGTGGCCGTCCGCAGCTGCGCCGCCCGCAGCGCGGCGACCCGGTCCTGGCGCGCCCGCAGTGCACGGACCACGGCCTGGCTGTCCTGCCAGACCAGCGTCCCGTCCGGTCCGGAGACGTCGAGCGCGCACGCGCCGCAGCGGCCGGCGCTCAGCGTGGCCGCGCAGCCGGGGCACAGCGTCGGGTCCTGCAGCGCGCGCAGCACGCGGCCGTAGAGAGTCTCGGGCATGCGGGCATCGTGCCAGGCCACGGGCGCTGCGGAGCCGTCATCCACAGCTCGTGCGCGCGCTGGACCACCCGGGTGGCCCAGCGCGGGGGTCCGCGGCGGCGCGCCGTCCGTGTCGTGGTCACGGGTACGGCGACGGGGTGTTGGGCCTAGGGTGGTCGGGCGGGCACGCGCACGTGGTCGCAGGACGGAGATCACCATGGCTGGGCAGGATCAGGTCAGGCACGGTCACGAGGACGAGCCGGTCGACGAGCCGGCCCCGCCCGCCCCGTCGGCGGCCGGTGCGCAGGCCAGGGACGCCGAGGTCGACGCCCTGCTCGAGGAGATCGACGACGTCCTGGAGCAGAACGCCGAGCAGTTCGTGCGGGGGTTCGTCCAGAAGGGCGGGCAGTGAGCGCCGATGACCCCGAGCGACTCCTCCGGCCGGCTCCCGCACGCCTTCACGACCCCCGGCACGCCCTCGTTCGTCGACTTCCTGTCGGGGTACGCCCCTGACCTGCTCCCGGGACGCCGACCCGTCCCCGTGGGTGACCTGCAGACCCCGCACGCCACGACGATCGTCGCGCTGACCTTCGACGGCGGCGTGGTCATGGCGGGGGACCGGCGCGCGACGATGGGCTCGATGATCGCGAGCCGGCGCATCGAGAAGGTCTTCCCGGCCGACGAGTTCTCCGCCGTGGGCATCGCCGGCACCGCCGGTCTGGCCATCGAGCTGGTGCGGCTGTTCCAGCTCGAGCTGGAGCACTACGAGAAGATCGAGGGGAGCCTGCTGTCGCTCGACGGCAAGGCCAACCGGCTCGCCACCATGATCCGCGGCAACCTGGGGCTCGCCATGCAGGGGCTGGCGGTGGTCCCGCTGTTCGGCGGCTACGACCTCGACCTCGGCGTGGGACGGATCTTCTCGTACGACGTGACGGGCGGGCGCTACGAGGAGCACGGGCACCACGCGGTGGGCTCCGGGTCCGTGTTCGCGCGCGGCTCGCTCAAGAAGCGCTGGCGTCCCGACCTCGACGCGGACGCGGCGGTGCGTGTCGCCGTCGAGGCGCTCGTCGACGCCGCCGACGACGACTCCGCCACGGGTGGCCCCGACCGCTCCCGACGGATCTGGCCGGTGGTCGCCACCGTGACGCAGGCCGGCTACCTGCGCGTGTCGGACGACGAGCTCGCCGCGGCGGTGGACGTCGTGGAGAACGGCCGGCGCAGCGCCCGGCGTGACGGAGGTGCCGCATGAGCATGCCGTTCTACGTCTCGCCCGAGCAGCTGATGAAGGACCGGGCCGACTACGCGCGCAAGGGCATCGCGCGCGGCCGGTCCGTCGTCGTCCTGCAGTACGACGACGGCATCGCGTTCGCCACCGAGAACCCGTCGCGCGCCCTGCACAAGATCTCGGAGATCTACGACCGCATCGCGTTCGCCGCCGTCGGCAAGTACAACGAGTTCGAGAACCTGCGCGTGGCCGGCGTCCGGTACGCCGACCTGCGCGGCTACTCCTACGACCGCGTCGACGTGACGGCGCGCGGGCTGGCGAACGCGTACGCCCAGACCCTGGGCACCGTGTTCACCACGGAGTCCAAGCCGCTCGAGGTGGAGCTGGTCGTGGTCGAGGTGGGGCGCGAGCCGGCGGGGGACCAGATCTACCGCCTGTCCTACGACGGCTCCGTCACCGACGAGCACGGGTGGGTCGTCATGGGCGGGCAGGCCGAGCGCCTGGGCACCCTGCTGGGCGAGGAGTGGCGGCCCGGCATGACCCTCGCGCAGGTGCTGGGGCTCGCGGTGCGTGCCCTGGGTGGCACGGGCGAGGACGGTGAGCCCCGGGTGCTGGGCGCGGCGCAGCTCGAGGTCGCGGTGCTGGACCGCACCCGGCCCCGGCGGGCGTTCCGGCGGCTGACCGGTGCGCTCCTGGAGGACGTCCTGGGCGGTGCCGCCGCGCCGACGGGCGGCGGGGACGAGCCGGTCGCACCCTGAGGGTGTGTCCCGGCGGCGCCGGACCGACGAGCGACGGGGAGTGACGCATGGACAGACGCATCTTCGGCCTGGAGACCGAGTACGGGGTCACGTGCGCGGCGCAGGACGGTCGTGGCCTGTCCGCCGACGAGGTCGCGCGCTACCTCTTCCGGAAGGTCGTCGCCTGGGGGAGGTCCTCGAACGTCTTCCTGCGCAACGGCTCACGGCTGTACCTCGACGTCGGCTCGCACCCGGAGTACGCCACCGCGGAGTGCGACGACTGGCGCCAGCTGGTCACGCACGACCGCGCGGGCGAGCGGATCCTCGAGGGCCTGGTCGGCGACGCGCAGCAGCGGCTCGAGCACGAGGGCCTGCCGGGGCGGATCCACCTGTTCAAGAACAACACCGACTCCGCGGGCAACTCCTACGGGTGCCACGAGAACTACCTCGTGCGCCGTCAGGGCGACTTCGCGCGGCTGTCGGACGTGCTCGTCCCGTTCCTCATCACACGCCAGGTCCTCACGGGTGCCGGCAAGGTGCTCGCGACGCCGCGCGGGGCGGTCTACTGCCTCTCGCAGCGTGCCGACCACATCTGGGAGGCCGTCTCGAGCGCGACGACGCGCTCGCGCCCCATCATCAACACGCGTGACGAGCCGCACGCCGACGCCGAGCAGTACCGCCGGCTGCACGTGATCGTGGGCGACTCCTCGATGTCGGAGACCACGACGATGCTCAAGGTCGCGTCGACGGACCTGCTGCTGCGGCTCGTCGAGGCCGGCGTGACCATGCGCGACATGACGCTGGAGAACCCGATCCGCGCGATCCGGGAGATCAGCCACGACATGACCGGCCGGCAGCCCGTGACGATGGCGTCCGGGCGCACGGTCACCGCGATCGACCTGCAGGAGGAGTACCTCGCGCGGGTCTCGGACTTCGTGACGGCCGAGATGGGCCCGTCGCCGGAGACCAAGCAGGTGCTCGACCTGTGGGAGCGGGGGCTGCGGGCGCTGCGCACGGGCGACCTGACGCTCGTCGAGCGCGAGCTGGACTGGGTCATCAAGTACCGGATGATCGAGCGCTACCGCGCCAAGCACGGCCTGGAGCTGTCGGACGTGCGGGTGCAGCGGCTCGACCTGGCGTACCACGACATCTCGCGGACGGAGGGCCTGTACAACCTCCTCGCCGCCCGGGGGCTCGTCGAGCGGGTGACGACGGATCTGGACGTCTTCGAGGCGACGGCGGTGCCGCCGCAGACGACCCGCGCCAAGCTGCGCGGCGACTTCGTGCGTGCCGCGCAGGACGCGCGCCGGGACTACACCGTCGACTGGGTGCACCTCAAGCTCAACGACCAGGCGCAGCGCACGGTGCTCTGCAAGGACCCGTTCCGCAGCGTCGACGACCGGGTGGAGCGGCTCATCGAGTCGATGTGACGCAGCCGGTCGCCCGTCCGGACGGGCGGTGACCCGGACGTCGCGCCGCCGGGCCGCGCCGGGGTCGTACAGTGAGTCCCCGTCGACGGCGGACCCGTGTGCGCGGTCCGGTCCGGCACGACCGGTGGGACGACCTGGAGGAGGCACGGACGTGCGGTGGGTGGCTGCCCGACGCCTGGCGGTGCTGGCCGTCGTGGGCATGCTGGCTGCGTGCAGCGCGGTCGCCCCGGTCGAGCCGGAGGTGACGGTCACCGGGGCCGCGGGCGAGGCCCCGACGGTCACGTACCTGACGCCGCTCACGGTCGACGAGACCCATCGGGAGACGGTCTGGCCCGGCACGGGTGCCGAGCTCGTCGAGGGCGCTCCGGTCCTCATCGACTTCTGGCTGGAGAACGCGACGGACGCCAGCCTGGTCAAGGAGAGCTACTCGACCAGCCCGACGCCGCGTCTGCTGACGGCCGAGGACCTCGGCACGGACCTGTACGAGACCCTCAAGGGCCAGCAGGTCGGCGCGCGCCTCCTGCAGGTCGTGCCCGGCGGCGCGGGCGTGGACTACCCGACCGTGACGGTCCTCGACGTGCTCCCGACGCGGGCCGTGGGTGAGCCCGTCCCGCCGGACCCGTCGCTGCCCGTCGTCACCGAGGGCGGCGACGCCGGGTTCTCGCTGGCGCCCACGGGCGCGGCGCCCCCGGACGAGCTCGGGATCCAGCCGCTCGTGCGCGGCACCGGTCCCCAGGTCGCCGCGGGCGACGTCATCACGGTGCAGTACAGCGGGTTCGCGTGGGACGACGGCACGCTGTTCGACTCCACGTGGCAGCACGGGCTGCCCGTGTCGTTCCTGCTCTCCGACGTGCCGCCGTGGGCCGAGGGGTTGGTCGACCAGCCCGCCGGCAGCCGCGTGATGCTCGTCGTGCCCCCCTCGTACTCCCTCGGTGTCACCGACAGCGAGGAGCTCTCCGGGAAGACGGTGGTGTTCGTGATCGACATCCTGGCCACGGGCAACCCTGCGCAGGGTGCCTCGTGAGCCTCGCGCTGCGGGTCATCCCGTGCCTGGACGTCGACGCGGGCCGCGTCGTCAAGGGCGTGAACTTCGAGAACCTGCGGGACGCCGGTGACCCGGTCGAGCTGGCGCGCCGGTACGACGCGGAGGGCGCCGACGAGCTGACCTTCCTGGACGTGTCCGCGTCGTCGTCGGACCGCGAGACCACCTACGACGTGGTGCGACGCACCGCGGGCGAGGTCTTCGTCCCCCTGACCGTCGGTGGGGGCGTCCGCTCGCCGCACGACGTGGACCGCTTGCTGCGCGCCGGCGCCGACAAGGTCGGCGTCAACACCGCGGCGATCGCCCGGCCCGAGCTCATCACGGAGATCGCCGACCGGTTCGGCTCCCAGGTCCTCGTGCTGTCCGTGGACGCGCGACGCACGACCGGCGACGTGCGCACGCCGTCGGGCTACGAGGTGACGACGCACGGTGGGCGCCGCGGCACCGGGATCGACGCGGTGGAGTGGGCGCACCGCGCCGTCGAGCTCGGGGTCGGTGAGGTCCTGCTCAACTCGATGGACGCGGACGGCACCACCGCGGGGTTCGACCTGGCGATGATCGCCGACGTCCGCGCGCGGGTGAGCGTGCCCCTGATCGCCTCGGGCGGCGCGGGCACCGTCGAGCACTTCGTGGAGGCGGCCCGCGCGGGCGCCGACGCGGTCCTGGCGGCGAGCGTCTTCCACTTCGGCACGCTCACCGTGGGGCAGGTCAAGGACGCCCTGCGCGCCGCCGACGTCGTCGTGCGCTGACGGTCCCGCGGTCAGGGCCCGGTGAGCAGGTCCCGGACGGTCTGCACGTCGTCCGGGGCGCCGTCGACGGTCACGTCCGCGGCCTGCAGCCGGCCCGAGACGGCGAGCACGAGCTCGCCCACGTCGCCGCGCAGGACCACCGACCCGTGGCCGGCGCGGGGCCGGTGGACGGCCGAGCGGACGTCGTCGGTGCGGACGAGCACCACGCCGGGACCCAGGCCACGCAGCCGCAGCGGGGCCATCCGCACCAGCTGGGACCACAGCACCTCGGCCAGCCCCGCGGGCAGCTCGCGCGGCTCCCGGGTCCCGGACCCGCGGCGCACGTCCTCGGTGTGGACGAAGTACTCGGTGGTGTTCACGGCGTCGCCGGCCCACGCCAGCGGGCTCCAGCGCGGCGGGGGTGCGGCGAACCGGTCGACGAGCGCGGTGTACCCCGCGCGGTCCGCCGCGGTGTCCGCCAGGCGCTCGGTCGCCGCGGCGACGCCACCGCGCAGGGCGCCCGCGGCCGTGGCCGGGCTCTCCCGGAGCACCAGGTGGGCCGCGAGGTGCCGGGCCTGCCAGCCGGCGCACAGCGTGGGGTCGTGCGGGTCCGCGGCGCGCAGCGCGTCGGACAGCCAGTCGCGTTCGGTCTCGTGCCACGTCATGCCACCGGATCGTGCCACGTGCGGGTGACCTGTGCGCACGTCCCCGGCGCCGGTCGTGTCGCAGGCGGGCGTGTCGCAGGTGCGTGAGAGGATCCCGGGATCCCCTTTCCCGTCAGGAGTGTGAACGCCGTGCCCGCACGTCCCCGGCAGCCGGACGAGCCGCCCGCCGGCGGTGCCATGCTCCAGGGCTCCGCCGCGCGCCGCTCCGCCGCGCTGGTCTGGCGGGGCTTGCGCTCGCACCCGCGGACGCACGTGGCGGCCGTCGGGACGTCGGCGCTGTACGGCGGCCTGGTCGTCGTGGTCAGCCGCGTGCTGGGGGCGGCGACGGACCAGGTCGTCGTGCCGGCGCTCGAGGGCTCGGCCGAGGCGCAGGACCGGATCTGGCTCGCGGGCCTGACCATCGCGGTGGTGGCGCTGACGCTGGCCGTCACCGTGGCCGGGCGCCGCATCTTCGCCGGCATGGGTGTCGCGGACATCCAGGCGGACCACCGTCGGGCGGTCACCCGGCAGTACCTGCGGCTGCCGATGACGTGGCACCGGCAGCACCCGACGGGCCAGCTGCTGTCGAACGCCGGCTCGGACGTCGAGGCGGCGACCGGCGTGTTCAACCCGCTGTCGTTCGCGCTCGGCGTCGTCGTGATGATCGTGACCGCGACGGTGGCCCTGCTGCGCACCGACGTGTGGCTGGCCGCCGCCGCGCTGGTCGTGCTGCCGCTCGCGGTGATCGCCAACCTGGTCTTCCAGCGCCGCATGACGCCGGCCATCACGCGCGCGCAGCAGCTGCGCGCGGAGGTCGCGGACGTGGCGCACGAGAGCTTCGAGGCCGCCGCGCTCGTGAAGTCGCTGGGCACCGAGGACCGGGAGGACGAGCGCTTCACCGACCGGGCGCGCGCCCTGCGGGACGCGAACGTGCGCGTCGGGGTCGTGCGGGCCGTGTTCGACCCGGTCATCGACCTGCTGCCGAACCTGGGCACCCTGCTCGTCCTGCTCGTCGGCGCCCAGCGGGTCGCCGCCGGGGTGATCGGCACCGGTGACGTCGTGGCGGCGGCGTACCTGCTGACGATGCTGGCCGTGCCGGTGCGGGCGTTCGGGTGGGTGCTCGGCGAACTGCCCCGCAGCCTCGTCGGGCACGACCGCATCGCGCGCGTCCTCGACGCACCGGGCGTGCCCGTGCCGGGGCGGACGCCGTTGGCGGCGTCCGGTCCTGGCGCCGACGTCCGGCTGCGCGGCGTGCACCTGCGCGTGCCCGGTGAAGGTGGCGAGGTGGCGCTGCTGCGCGACTTCGACCTGCACGTCGCACCCGGCAGGACGCTCGCCCTCGTCGGCCCCACCGGGGCCGGCAAGTCCACGCTGGTCGGCCTGGTGCCGCGCCTGGCGGACCCGTCGGCGGGCGTCGTCGAGATCGACGGCACGGATGTGCGCGACCTGCGCCCGGCGGACCTCGCCGCCCAGGTCGGCTACGTGGGCCAGTCGACCTTCGTGTTCGAGGACACCGTGCGCGGCAACGTCACGCTCGCCGACGCCGGCGACCCCGACGCCCCCGACGACGAGCAGGTCTGGGCGGCCCTCGCCGCCGCGCACGTCGACGACGTCGTCCGTGCCCTGCCCGGTGGCCTCGACGCCCCGCTCGGCGAGCGGGGGGCCAACCTGTCGGGGGGCCAGCGTCAGCGGCTGGCCCTGGCGCGTGCCCTGGTGCGGCGCCCGCGCGTGCTGGTCCTCGACGACGCGACCTCCGCCGTCGACCCGCGCGTCGAGCGGGACATCCTCCTGGGCCTGCGGTCCGCGGACGGTGCCGCGGGTCCGACCGTGCTGCTCGTGGCGTACCGGATGGCCTCGGTGCTGCTGGCCGACGAGGTGGTGCACATCGAGGCGGGCCGTGTCGTGGACCGCGGCCCGCACGACGAGCTGCTGGTCCGCGACCCCGGGTACCGCGAGCTGGCCACCGCCTACGAGCGGGAGTCGCTGCGCCGTGCCCAGGAGCGGGCCGACGAGGACGCCGCGGCGTCGTGGTCGGACGACGTGCCGGCCGAGGGAGGACGCAGGTGAACGCGACCACGGAGCCGCAGCGCACGGACGCGCGGATGGCACCCGCGAGCACGCTCGGCGTGTGGGCGACCCTGCGCCGCGCGACGCAGGTGTCGCCCGAGCTGCTCGACGGCCTGACCGTCACGCTCGGCCTGGCCGTGCTGGCGGCCACCGCGCGGGTGCTCGTCCCGATCACCGTCCAGCAGACCGTCGACACGGCGATCCTCGCGCCGGGCGGCGTGGACGTGCAGCGTGCTGCCGTGCTGGTCGGCCTGGCGGCGATCGGGCTGGCGGTGGGCGCGGCGTGCTCGGCGCTGGTCAACGTGCGGCTCTTCCGGTCGAGCGAGTCCGGGCTGCTCACGCTGCGGACCCGCGCCTTCCGGCACGTGCACGACCTCTCGCTGCTCACGCAGAGCACCGAGCGCCGCGGCTCCCTGGTGTCCCGCGTGACGTCCGACGTCGACACCGTCTCGATGTTCGTGCAGTGGGGCGGCATCATGCTGCTCGTCTCGGTGCTGCAGATCCTCGTGGCCACGACCCTCATGGCCGTCTACTCGTGGCAGCTGACGCTCCTGGTGTGGGCGTGCTTCATCCCTCTGCTCGTGGTGCTGCCGCGCATGCAGCGCGGGGTGAACGCCCGCTACGCGGCGGTCCGCCAGGAGTACGGCGCCATGCTCGGGGCGGTGTCCGAGGCCGTCGTCGGCGCCGAGACCATCCGGGCCTACGGCGTCACGGCCCGCACGCAGCGCCGCATCGACGCCGCGGTGGCCGGGACCCGCCGGGCGATGGTGCGCGCGCAGAACCTGGTGTCGGTCGTCTTCTCCTCCGGGGTGCTGGTCGCCAACCTCGTGCTCGCGGTGGTCGTGGTCGCCGGCACGTGGCTCGGGGTGGCCGGCGAGCTCAGCGTCGGGCGTGTCCTGGCGTTCCTCTTCCTGGTGCAGCTGTTCACGGGGCCCGTGCAGATGGCCACCGAGATCCTCAACGAGCTGCAGAACGCCGTCGCCGGGTGGCGCCGCGTGCTGGGCGTCCTCGAGACGCCGGTCGACGTGCCCGAGCCGGGCGCGGACGCCGTGCCCAGCCCGCGCGGCCCCGCGGCCGTGACGTTCGACCACGTCGGCTACGCCTACCCCGGTGGTCCGCCCGTCCTGCAGGACGTGGACCTGCACGTCGCTGCCGGCACGTCCGTGGCGGTCGTCGGCGCGACGGGCTCGGGCAAGACCACGCTGGCCAAGCTCGTCGCACGGTTCATGGACCCGACGACGGGCGCGGTGCTGCTCGACGGCGTCGACCTGCGCCGGGTCGCCTCGGCCGACCTGCGACGCCGGGTGGTGCTCGTCCCGCAGGAGGGGTTCCTGTTCGACGCGACGCTGGCGCAGAACGTGGCCTACGGGCTGCGGGACGTCCCGCGTGCCGCGGACGGCACGGCCGAGCTCGACGCGTCCACGCTCGCGCGCGTGCGGCAGGTCGTCGACGAGCTGGGCCTGGACGCCTGGGTCGACGAGCTGCCGGCCGGGCTGGGCACGCCGGTGGGGCAGCGGGGCGAGCTGTTCTCGGCGGGGGAGCGTCAGCTGGTGGCCCTCGCCCGCGCCCGCCTCGCCGACGGCGACCTGCTCCTGCTCGACGAGGCGACGTCGGCGGTCGACCCCGTCGCCGAGGTGCGCATCGCCCGGGCGCTGCGCGAGCTCTCCCGCGGGCGCACGACGCTGACCATCGCGCACCGGCTGTCCACCGCCGAGGCGGCGGACCTCGTGGTCGTCGTGCACGCGGGCCGCGTGGTCGAGGTCGGGACGCACCCCGAGCTGCTCGCCCGGCGCGGTCACTACGCGGCGATGCACGCGGCCTGGGTCTCGCAGACCCGCTGACGCACGCGATATGGTCCCTCCGTCGAGTGGCGGTATGCGACCATCATCCGGAAATCGACGACGTGGACCGTGCGTCCCACAGGTGACCAACCCGCGACGGCCCGGAGGGGAGGCGCCTGATGGCCTCTGGCAGCGCGCGAGAGAACGGTGGGATGCTCCAGCAGTTCCGCAACACCGTGTCCCTCACGCGGAAGTCCTCGGCCAGCGCACGGCTGCCGAACTGCGACCGGGCACGGCTGGTCGCCGCCCGCGACCGCCTCGACAAGGAGGTCCGAGAGAGCCCGAAGGGCAAGCACCGTTGAGTGGATGGCTAGCGGCTAGGAGCCTCGGAAGCAGCAACGAGAGGTTCTGGTCCTGCCAGTGCGTTACTCCGCCGGTCCCACGTCGGCGAGGTGCTCCAGTAGCCCCCGCCATGCGACGTGCCCGCCCGCCCACGGAACGCGCCAGACGTCGACTGCACCCGTCACCATCGAGATGAGAGGTGCCACGCCGCTGCGGCGCTGAGGTTGTGAGCGCCAGGCGTGCCCGCCGACTTCCACCTGCTGGAAGACGTAGGTGCACTCCTATGACAGGCGTCGTGGCGGCTGGGGCTGTCGGGGTTACCAGGTGTCGCCCGGCAGTCGATCACCCGTGGGTGTCGAACTCTGACGCCTGGAGTCTCACCGGGTCGCATTGACCCATAGTCGACGGGCCCGGGACCTGGGCGCCCCGTTGAGGCAGGCGCGCGCCGAGACGTGGTGGCGCGCGGCGAGCGGCCGCCACGATGCACGCGGGCTTGAGTAGCGCAGGCACGCTGACGGCTGTCCGGCATGTTCTGCGGTGGATAGCCACACGTCCCGAGTCGCAGGAGTGTTCGACCCTGCCTTGCCGTTCCTGCTAGACAGTGCGCGCGTTCCGTGACCTCACGTGACACGCAACGACGCGACTGGCGCAACTCTGGAGCCGACATGCCCGCCGCTACAACCGAAGCCGCAACGGAACCGATCTGGACAGAAGCCTGGCTGGCTGACTTCCTGCAGTCATCCGGCTTCGCCGGCGTCCTGGCGGTCGCCGCCGCCTTCGTTGCCTACCTGGCCGCCAGGCACACCGCCAACAGGAACACGGCTGCAGCACGGGAGCTACAGGCTCGTGAGCGCTGGTGGACCATGTTCAACTGGATGCAGGACGAGATGGCGACACTAGATCTCCCGCGTGCAACGATGGTCGCGAGGGCCCTCGAAGCTGAGGCCAAGACCAGGTTCGAGCGCGAAGTGCTTGCAGCCACGATTCTCCGGTTCCTACTCACGCGGAGGGGGAGGCCATGACTCGGATGACTCGCCTTTGGCGCACCCGCGCCCAGGAGCCCAGCGAGATCTCCGTGGAGGTCACGGCCGACGATCCACGCGATCCCGAGTTGCCCTACCTGATGCAGCTCGCCGAAGTGGTCCGGCGCCTCGACCGTCAGTTGGAGCACGAGCGCGGACCGCTCCCGGTCGATCACGTGCGAGCCCCTCGACCCCGCTCCGCCCCCGCGGACTTGGGATAGACCAGCCCGCTGTACCGGCGCTGGGACGACCCGCGTCCATCACGAGCGACGCGCGGCGGTGATCTCAGGTGGGGCAGGTGCTCCCGACCCGCGCCCACGAGGGCGCTGGGCGGCGAACGTGGGGGCGATCCCTGACGGCACGCCGCGAACTGCGGCCTCTACGGGGTCAGCGAGGTCCGCGCCGAGCTGGTTCGCGAAGGGCACGGGGTTGCACGGTGCACGGTGCACCGGCTGATGCGCGCGGCCGGGCTGCGCGGGATCACCCGCGCGAAGGGACCCCGCACCACGATCCCTGGCATCGGCCCGGATACCCTGCCCGACCTGAAGCAACGCCATTTCGTCGCGACCGCGCCGGACCAGCTGTGGGTCGCGGACATCAAGTACTGCCGCACGTTCTCCGGCTCGTTCTACGCCCGCGTTCGTCACCGAGGTTTACTCCCGGCGCTTCGCCCTCGGCCGTGGGGTCCACGGTTGGGGTCTGCAGTGCTGGAGCAGTTGCTCATCGCCGCGAGTGCGGCTGACGCGCCACCTTGCGTCCGGCCATCAAGGTGCAGGTCGGTCATGCCGACTGAGCAGCGTGAGTACTCCGATGCGGACCCCGGCCGGCTGGTACACGGACCCAAGCGGACAAGTCGGTCAGCGCTGGTGGGACGGCCAGACCTGGACGACCCACGTCCGCGCGTACCCGTCTCCCGAAGGCGCAGTCCCGCTACCCCACGAAGCCATCGTGATCGCCGTCGGCGAACCAGTGCCGTCCGTGCCGACGCGGCCCGTGACGGGGAAGGTCGGTCTGTTCGGTCCGGTCGTCGGTGCGCTCGGCGCTGTTATCGCGTCGTCCGGCTACTTCATGACGTTCACGTCGATTACTGGAACGGTCTCCGACCCGGACGCGCCGAGTGACCCGATTGTCTTCAGTCTGGCGCAGGGCACCACAGCTGAATGGGTGCTGGGACTCTCGATCGCGGCCGCGCTCGCGCTCGCCGCCGCCGCGATTCTGCTTCCTCGCTGGAGGTCGTGGTTCGGCGCCGCAATGGCCGCAAGCGCCGCCGGCGTGACGTACACGATCATTCGAGTCACCGACCTCAAAGACGCGGTCCTGAGTGTCCAGGTCCTCGCCGAACCAGTCTTCCAGGGCGCCGCCGGGGTCGGGGCCGCGCTAGCGTACGTTTCCGCTGGGTGCTTGTGGGCCGCTGTCCTGGCCTCGGTGTGGGTGTTGGTGTTGCCGGCGGTGCGTCGGCGACTTGGCGCCCCGAGCGGCGGTTGAAAACCGGCCTTCAGGACACCCCCGGCAGCACCCTTGACGATGGAACGGCCCAGTTCGATAGGACAGACGTTCTGTGGTGCGTGGACGTCTTCGGCGGTTGCGGCTCGTCACGGAGCCCTAGGGGCCCGACGGAAACCGGACGGGAACCCGACGGAGCCGACCGCTAGTGCCACGCGAGCGGGTGTAAGTGTCGCCCCGTACGCGTGCACTACCTGGCGCCATTCCGTTGGGCGTCGACATGGCAGGCGCGTGGCGTCGCCACAGGTCAGCGCGTCGTCGTTGGCGCCGTTCGAGTGTCCTCAACGAGCTGCAGAACGCCGTCGCCGGGTGGCGCCACGTGCTGGGCGTCCTCGAGACGCCGGTCGACGTGCCCGAGCCGGGCGCGGACGCCGTGCCCAGCCCACGCGGCCCCGCGGCCGTGACGTTCGACCACGTCGGCTACGCCTACCCCGGTGGTCCGCCCGTCCTGCGGACGCGGCCGGTCGACATCACGGGCGTCGGACCCGTGAGACGGCAGCGCGTCGGCGCCGCGAAAGTCACGCAGGAAGTCGGCGTGCTTCTCCAGGACCGTCACCTCGACCCCGGCGCGTGCCAGCAGCAGACCGAGCACGGGCACGCCGGTGGGGCAGCGGGGCGAGCTGTTCTCGGCGGGGGAGCGTCAGCTGGTGGCCCTCGCCCGCGCCCGCCTCGCCGACGGCGACCTGCTCCTGCTCGACGAGGCGACGTCGGCGGTCGACCCCGTCGCCGAGGTGCGCATCGCCCGGGCGCTGCGCGAGCTCTCGCGCGGGCGCACGACGCTGACCATCGCGCACCGGCTGTCCACCGCCGAGGCGGCGGACCTCGTGGTCGTCGTGCACGCGGGCCGCGTGGTCGAGGTCGGGACGCACCCCGAGCTGCTCGCCCGGCGCGGCCACTACGCGGCGATGCACGCGGCCTGGGTCTCGCAGACCCGCTGACCCCGGCGCCGCGCCGCGGCAGGGCACGGACACGTCGCCGGCGGCCCCGCGGCGCGTGGCAGGATCGGCACGTGCCGCAGAACCCCCCGACCACCACGTCCGACGGCCGCGTCACGCGCAGCGACCTCGACCCTGCCGTCGCCGCGCGGCTGCGCCGTGACGACGCCGGGCTCGTCGCCGCGATCGTCCAGCAGCACGACACCCGCGAGGTGCTCATGCTCGGCTGGATGGACGACGAGGCGCTGCACCGCACGCTCACGACGGGACGGGTCACGTTCTGGAGCCGGTCGCGCCGGGAGTACTGGCGCAAGGGCGACACGTCCGGGCACGTGCAGCACGTGCGCGGCGTGGCCCTGGACTGCGACGGCGACGCGCTGCTCGTCACCGTCGACCAGGTGGGCGTCGCCTGCCACACCGGGACGCGCACCTGCTTCGAGGCGGGCGGCCCGCTGCCCGTCACCACGACGCCCGTCACCACGGCGACGCCGGGCACCGTGGAGCCGTCCCTGCCGACCGTCGGCGACGACACCGCCACCCTCCGAGGAGCCCAGCCGTGACCCAGCCGTCCGTCTCCGCCGCGCCGCGCGCGACCCCCACGGACCTGCCCTGGGGTGCGACGTGGCCGTCGCCGGAGGACTTCCGCGCGCTCGCGGCGGACCGCCGCGTCGTGCCGGTGGTGCGCCGGCTGCTGGCCGACGACGTCACGCCCGTCGGGCTGTACCGCACCCTGGCGGCCGGGCGGCCCGGCACGTTCGTGCTGGAGTCGGCCGAGTCCGACGGCACCTGGGGGCGCTGGTCGTTCGTCGGCGTGTCCTCGCGCGCGACCCTGTCCGTCCGCGACGGGCGGGCGTGCTGGTCCGGTGACGTCCCGGTGGGCGTGCCGACCGAGGGCGACGTGCTCGACGTGCTGGGCCGCACGCTGGACGTGCTGCACACGCCGCGGGTCGGCGGGCTGCCGCCGCTGACGGGTGGGCTGGTCGGCGTGCTCGGGTGGGACGTCGTGCACCACTGGGAGCCGACGCTGCCGCGGCGGGCGCCGGAGGAGCTGGACGTCCCGGAGGTGACGCTCGTGCTGGCGTCGGACGTCGCCGCCGTCGACCACGTCGACGGGTCGGTGTGGCTCGTGGCGAACGCCATCAACTTCGACGCCACGGACGAGCGTGTGGACGAGGCCTACGCCGACGCGGTGGGTCGGCTGGACGCGATGCAGGCGGCTCTGGGGCGGCCCGCACCGCCGGCGCCCGCCGTGCTCGACCCCGAGGCCCCCGTGCCCGTGCTGGAGTTCCGCAGCACGCGCGAGGAGTTCGAGGAGCAGGTCCGGCGCGGGCAGGAGGCCATCCGGGACGGCGACGTCTTCCAGGTCGTCCTCTCGCAGCGCCTCGACCTGGACTGCCCGGCCGAGCCCGTGGACGTGTACCGCGTGCTGCGCACCGTCAACCCCAGCCCGTACATGTACCTGCTCGCGTTGCAGGACGCGGACGGGCGGGACTTCGCGGTGGTCGGTTCGAGCCCCGAGACGCTGGTGAAGGTCAGCGACGGTCACGTCACGACGTTCCCGATCGCCGGGTCGCGTCCGCGTGGCGCGACGCCCGAGGAGGACCGGGCCCTCGCTGACGAGGTGCTGGCCGACCCGAAGGAGCGGGCGGAGCACATCATGCTGGTCGACCTGTCCCGCAACGACATGGTCAAGGTCTGCGAGCCGACGAGCGTCGAGGTCGTCGAGTTCATGGCCGTGCGCCGGTTCTCGCACATCATGCACATCTGCTCGACGGTGGTCGGCCGGTTGCGCGCCGGTGCCACCGCGCTGCAGACGCTCGTCGCGACGTTCCCCGCCGGGACGCTGTCCGGCGCACCGAAGCCGCGCGCGATCGAGCTGATCGACGAGCTCGAGCCCGCCCGGCGCGGCGTGTACGGCGGCACCGTGGGCTACTTCGACTTCGCCGGCGACATGGACATGGCGATCGCGATCCGCACCGCCCTGCTCCGCGACGGACGCGCCAGCGTCCAGGCGGGCGGTGGCATCGTGGCCGACTCCGTGCCGGCGCTGGAGTACGAGGAGTCGCGGAACAAGGCGGCGGCCGCCGTGCGTGCGATCCAGCTCGCGGCGCGGCTGCGCCGCGCCACGCCGTGACGGCGGCGCCGGCACCCGCCCCGGGACCCGGTGCGCGGGCACGCCGCGGCCGCTGGGTCGTGCTGCTGCTGGGCGCCGCGGGCCTCGTCGGCCTGGTGTCGGTGCCCACCTGGGTGCACGGCGAGGGTCGCAGCGCCCTCGAGGGCACCGTCGAGGTCGCCGTCGCGGGCTCCCGGGCGGCACCGCAGGCGCCGGCGGCCGCGCTGGTGCTGCTGGCCGCGGCCGGCGCCCTCGCGCTGGTCGGACGGGTGGGCCGGTGGGTCGTCGCGGGGGTGAGCGCCGCGGCCGGGGTGCTCGTCGTCGCCGGTGCCGTGGGCGTCCTGCGGGACCCGGCGGGCGCCGTCGTCGCCGCGGTCGCCGACGCGACCGGCGTCGCGGCGGCCGACCCGGTGGCCTCGTCGACCGCCTGGCCGGTGGTGGCGCTGGTGGTCGGCGCCGCGGTGCTGGCGCTGGCGGTGGCCCTCGCACGCGCACCCGGCGGGTGGGACCAGCGCTCCCAGCGCCACGAGCGGCCCGGACCGGGTCGTGCCGACCGCAACGCGAGCGGCGCGGTCGACGAGCGATCCGACTGGGACGCGCTCAGCCGGGGCGACGACCCGTCCTGACCAGCGCGTGGGTCGCCGGGCTCTCGGATAGGGTGAGCGGAAACCGAGCACGAAGGACGTACCGCCGATGGCCGATCACACGCTGGCCCACCGTTCCCAGAACGCCACCCGGACCGAGACGGTCCACCTGCCGCCGGCGACGCCGCCGACGAACCACGGGCGGACCCTCGCCGCGTGGACGACCACGTGGACGGTCGTGGCGGGCGGCGTGATCGCCGGCCTGGGGGTCGCCTTCACGATGATGTGGCTGTTCTGGGTCGGCATGGCCGTGATCGCGGGCGGGCTCGTCCTGGGCAAGGTCCTGCAGCTCCTGGGCCACGGCCAGGGTGGCGCAGCGACCCTCGCCCGCGCCCAGCGGCGCGGCGGCCACTGACCCCGCCGGAGGACTCCTCCGGTTCCCACCGGCCGGTTCCGCCGGCCACCACCGACGCAGGGAGAGCCGCATGTCGAGCCCCAACGACCCCCGCGACCCGGGCGCGCCCGACGAGCAGCCGGGCACCGGGCCGGGGTCACCCGACTCGCCGTCGCAGCCGTCCGGCGCCGACGTCCCCCCGTACCCGGCGGGTACCGGTCCGGACACCCCGGCCGCGCCCGGGTACGGCCAGCCCCCCGCGTACGGCCAGGGTCAGCCGCCCGCCTACGGTCAGCCGCCCGCCTACGGCCAGCCGCCCGCGTACGGCCAGGGTCAGCCGCCCGCCTACGGCCAGGGTCAGCCCCCGGCCTACGGTGGGCCCGCCTCCGGCCAGCCCGCGTACGGGCAGGCGCCCGGCTACGGGACGCCGCAGTCCACCGCACGCAACTCGCTCGGCGTCTGGTCGCTGGTGCTCGGCATCCTGTCGATCGTGCTGTGCTGCCTGGTGGTCGGCGTCGTGCCGGGTGCCATCGGCGTGTGGCTGGGCTTCAAGGGTCGCGCCGCCGCCGCGCGCGGCGAGGCCAGCAACGGGGGCCTGGCGCTGGCCGGCATCATCCTCAGCGTCGTCGGCATCCTGGCCAGCCTCTACATGATCATCAGCCTCTCCATCGGGCTGGCGGAGTACGGCGGCCTGGACGGCTTCCTGCAGTACCTCGAGGACGAGGTGGAGCGCCAGCAGCTGCAGGCGCCGTGACCGACCTGCGGCAGCCGGCGGTGGGCGCCGGGCACGCTGCCCCGTCGCCGCTGCGACGGGGTGCGCTGCCCCTCGTGCTCGCCGCCGCTGCCGCAGGGGCGGCGACCCTGCTGGTGGTGCGCTCGCCGTACGCGCCGCTGAGCTACGGGTTCTGCCCGTCGGTCCTCTTCCTCGGTGTGTCCTGCCCCGGCTGCGGTGGGCTGCGCGCGACGCACTCCCTGCTCACGGGCGACCTGGTGGCCGCCTGGCAGGCCAACCCGCTGTGGACCGTCGCCGCGCCCCTGCTCGTCGTCGCGTGGGGGATGTGGGCGGTGCGCCGCGTGCGTGGCGGCCCGCCCCTGTCCGCGCCGACGTGGCTGCCCTGGTCGGTCCTCGTCGCCGTCGTGGGCTTCGCGGTCCTGCGCAACGTGCCCGCACTCGTGCCGTACCTGGGCCCCGCACCGCTGCCCTGACGGCAGGGGGCACGCGCACCATCTCTCGACCGACCGGAGGTCGTCCATGAGCAGTCCCAGCGAACCCCTGGGCCCGCCGTACGGGCAGGAGGGCGCGTACGCAGCGCACGCGGTGCCCGCCGCGGACGCTCCGCGCACGACGGCGTCGGACCAGCAGCCGGTCGGCGCGTACCCGCCCGGCGCGTACCCGCCCGGCGCGTACCCGCCGTCCGCGACGTACCCGCCCGGTCCGTCCGCGCCGGCCCACGGGTACGCAGAGGGTCCACCGCGCCCGCCGTCGCCTCCCCGCAACGACCTCGCGGTGTGGTCGCTCGTGCTCGGGCTGCTGGGCGTGCTCGGGTGCGTGTTCTTCACCGGCGTCCCCGCGGTGGTCGTCGGCGGGAACGCACGTCGTGCCGTGGCCGCGGGCCAGGCGGACAACGAGGGCCTGGCGACGGCCGGCATCGTGCTCGGCTGGGTCGCGACCGCACTGGGTGTCATCGTGCTGGTGACCTTCGGGATCCTCCTGCTGCTGCCGCTGCTCTTCCTCGGGTTCGCCGTCCCGTTCATGGGCTCGGTGCCGTAGCCCGAGCCGTCGCCGTCGCGCTGGTCCGAGCCCTGACCGCCCGCCACGGTGCTCGGCCTGACGGGCCGTGTCGCCACCGCGGCCGAGCGGCACCGGCTGGTGGACCAGGGCCCGGACCACGCGCCGGACCACGCGCCGGACCACGGCCCGGACCACGGACGCGGCGGCGGCGGTGCGTCGTCGCCGGTCCCACACCTCGGGCGGGTGGGCCGAGGCGCTCCGCCGCCCGTCTACCATGGCTCGTCGGCGGCGGCCTCCGGGGAAGCCCACGGGCCTGCCGCACCAACCGGCCAGAGGGGATGATCGGTCGATGACCGTGCTGGACGACATCGTCGCGGGGGTCAGGGTCGACCTCGCCGCGCGCCAGGCAGCAACGCCCCTGGCCGAGCTCAAGGAGCGCGCCGCCCGGCGCGAGTCCGCGCTGCAGTGCGTCGCGCGGCTCAAGGTGCCCGACGCGGTCACCGTGATCGCCGAGGTCAAGCGCTCGAGCCCGAGCAAGGGTGCCCTCGCGGCGATCTCCGACCCGGCCGCGCTGGCCGCGGAGTACGAGAAGGGTGGCGCCGTCGCGATCTCCGTGCTCACGGAGCAGCGCCGCTTCAACGGGTCCCTCGCCGACCTGGACGCCGTGCGCAGCCGGGTGGACGTCCCGGTCCTGCGCAAGGACTTCGTGGTGTCGCCCTACCAGGTGTGGGAGGCGCGCGCCCACGGCGCCGACCTCGTGCTGCTCATCGTCGCCGCGCTCGAGCAGACGGTGCTCGAGTCGCTGGTCGAACGGGTGCACTCGCTCGGCATGACCGCGCTGGTCGAGGTGCACGACACCGAGGAGGTGGCCCGGGCGCTGGACGCCGGGGCCCGCGTCATCGGTGTGAACGCGCGCGACCTGCGGTCGCTCGAGGTGGACCGCACGACCTTCTCGCGGGTCGCCCCCGCGATCCCGTCCGACGTCGTCCGGATCGCCGAGTCGGGTGTGCGCGGACCGCACGACGTCATGGACTACGCCCGTGCCGGCGCGGACGCGGTGCTCGTCGGCGAGGCGCTGGTGACGGACGACGCACCGCGGCAGTCCGTCGCGGACCTCGTCGCCGCCGGTGCCCACCCCTCGCTGCGCGCGGTCCGGCAATGAGCGGCACCGCGGGCCGCGACGGCGCCCGCCGCCGCATGCGGGACGTCCTGCTGGGCGGGGGACCGCTCGCCACGCACGAGGGTCCGTACTTCGGGGACTTCGGCGGGCGGTTCGTCCCCGAGGCGCTCATCGCCGCGCTCGACGAGCTCGAGACCGAGTACCACAAGGCCCTCGCGGACCCGGCGTTCTCCGACGAGCTCGAGCGGCTGCACCGCACCTACACGGGCCGGCCCAGCCCGCTGACCGAGGTGCCGCGGTTCGCCCGGCACGTGGGCGACGGTGTGCGGGTGTTCCTCAAGCGGGAGGACCTCAATCACACGGGCTCCCACAAGATCAACAACGTGCTGGGCCAGGCGCTGCTCGTCAAGCGCATGGGCAAGCGGCGCGTCATCGCCGAGACCGGTGCCGGGCAGCACGGGGTGGCCACGGCGACGGCCGCGGCGCTGCTGGACCTGGAGTGCACCGTCTACATGGGCGAGGAGGACACCCAGCGCCAGGCGCTGAACGTCGCCCGGATGGAGCTGCTCGGCGCCACCGTCGTGCCGGTGACCATCGGCGCCCGCACCCTCAAGGACGCCATCAACGAGGCGCTGCGCGACTGGGTGGCGAACGTCGACTCGACCCACTACCTGCTCGGCACCGTGACGGGTCCGCACCCGTTCCCCGAGATGGTGCGCGACTTCCACAAGATCATCGGCGAGGAGGCGCGCGCGCAGATCCTCGAGGAGACGGGAGCGCTGCCCGACGCGGTCGTCGCGTGCGTGGGCGGCGGGTCCAACGCCATGGGCATCTTCAACGCGTTCCTCGACGACCCGCAGGTGCGGCTGTTCGGGTTCGAGGCCGGCGGCGCCGGCATCTCCTCCGGCCGGCACTCGGCGCGGTTCTCCGGCGGTGCACCCGGTGTGCTGCACGGTGCGCGCAGCTACCTGCTGCAGGACGAGGACGGGCAGACGCTGCCGAGCCACTCGGTCTCCGCCGGGCTGGACTACCCGAGCGTCGGCCCCGAGCACGCGTGGCTCCACGACACCGGACGGGCGCAGTACCGCCCGGTCACGGACGACGAGGCCATGGAGGCGTTCCGGCTCCTGTGCCGCACCGAGGGCATCATCCCCGCGATCGAGTCGGCGCACGCGCTGGCCGGCGCCATCCAGCTCGGCCGCGAGGCCCAGGGGTGGACGGACGGTGACCGGCCGCCGGTCGTCCTCGTCAACCTGTCCGGCCGGGGGGACAAGGACGTCGCGACGGCCGCCGCCTGGTTCGGGATCCTCGAGCCGGAGCCCGTCGTCAAGGCGGACGAGGGGGAGCAGCTGTGAGCGTCACGGAGGTGCGGTCGGCCACCGCGGAGCGGATCGACGAGCTCGCCTCCGGCCCGGCGCCGCGCGCGGCGCTGATCGGCTACCTGCCGGTCGGCTTCCCGTCGGTGCCGGGGTCCGCGCGCGCGGTCCGCACCATGGTCGACGCCGGTGTGGACGTCGTCGAGCTCGGCATGCCCTACACGGACCCGGTGATGGACGGCCCGGTCATCCAGGCCGCCGCGAACCGCGCGCTGGCCAACGGCACGCGCGTGCGTGACACGCTGCGCGTCGTCGAGGAGATCGCGTCGGCCGGTGCCCCGGTCCTCGTGATGACCTACTGGAACCTCGTCCTGCGGTACGGCGTCGACGCGTACGCCCGCGACCTGGCCGCGGCCGGCGGTGCCGGGCTCATCACGCCGGACCTCATCCCGGACGAGGCGGCGGACTGGATCGTCGCGGCCGACGCGCACGGTCTGGACCGGGTGTTCCTGGTCGCGCCGAGCTCCACCCCGGAGCGGCTCGCCTCGACCGTGGCCGCCAGCCGCGGGTTCGTGTACGCGGCGTCGACGATGGGCGTGACGGGGGAGCGCGCGACCGTGGGGGAGCGTGCGGAGCAGCTCGTCGCGGACACCCGCGCCGCGGGCGCCGCGCGCGTGTGCGTGGGGCTCGGGGTGTCCCGCCCGGAGCAGGCGGCGCAGGTGGCCGGCTACGCGGACGGCGTGATCGTCGGGTCGGCGCTCGTGCGCTCGCTGCTCGACGCGCCGGACGAGGCCGCCGGGCTGGACGCCCTCGCGGGCGTCGTGCACGGGCTCGCGGAAGGTGTGCGCTCGGCGCACCGGACCCCGCGATGACGGTGCTGCCGCTCTCGGTCCCGAGCCCGGGGCAGAGCGTGTGGCACCTGGGGCCGTTCCCGCTGCGCGCGTACGCGGTCGCCATCCTGCTGGGCATCGTCGTGGCCACGGTCATGACCCAGCGCCGCTGGAGGGCCCGCGGCGGTGACCCCGAGACGGTCCTCGACATCGTGTACTGGGCGGTGCCCTTCGGGATCGTGGGCGGTCGCGTCTACCACGTCATCAGCTCGCCCGACGCGTACTTCGGCCCCGGCGGCGACCCGTGGCGGGCGTTCGCCATCTGGCAGGGCGGGCTCGGCATCTGGGGGGCCGTGGCCCTCGGGGCGGTCGGTGCGTGGATCGGGTGCCGACGCCACGGTGTGCGCCTCGCACCGTTCGCCGACGCGGTCGCGCCGGGGCTCCTGGTCGCCCAGGGCATCGGCCGGCTCGGCAACTGGTTCAACCAGGAGCTGTTCGGCGGTCCGACGACCCTGCCGTGGGGGCTGCGCATCGACGACGCGCACCTGCCGGCCGGGTACGACCCCGGCACGCTGTTCCACCCGACGTTCCTGTACGAGATGCTGTGGAACTTCGGTGCCGCGGCGCTGCTGATCCTCCTGGACCGCCGGCTGCGGCTGGGTCACGGGCGGGTCTTCTGGCTCTACGTGCTGCTGTACACCGCGGGGCGCCTGTGGATCGAGCTGCTGCGCATCGACCCGGCCGAGACGGTGCTGGGGCTGCGGCTCAACGTCTGGACGTCGATCCTGCTCGGCCTGGTGGCGCTGGTAGCGTTCGTGGTGGTCGGGCGTCGGCATCCAGGACGCGACACGACCCTCCTGCTCACACCCCCCACGCGGCAGGACGACGAGGCGAACACCCCCCACGGCACCCGGTGACACCGGGTGCGTCGGACGTGATGTCGTCCGGCGCGGTCATCGCGACCGCCGCCCGGGCGGTATCGTCGCCTCACTGCACGGGCCGACGACGTCCCGGTACCCCCCATGTTCGTGCGACACCCCGGTCCCTCCGGGGACTGAGGACGGTGCTGATGTCGACGTCGCCCGAGAGCCCCGGCACCGCCCAGGCGCCGACCCGGCACGCGCTCTACGACCCGGCCGCCGAGCACGACGCGTGCGGTTTCGCCTTCGTCGCGACGCTGCGCGGCACACCCGGGCGTGACATCGTCGACGCCGGCCTGACCGCGCTGCTCAACCTCGACCACCGCGGTGCGGTCGGTGCCGAGGAGGACAGCGGTGACGGCGCCGGCATCCTCACCCAGATCCCGGACGCGTTCCTGCGCGACGTGGTCGACGCCGAGCTGCCCGCAGCGGGCTACTACGCGATCGGCATGGCCTTCCTGCCCGTCGACGAGGCGGAGCGGGCGCGCGCGGTGGCGGCGGTCGAGTCCGTCGCCGCCGAGGAGAAGCTCGAGGTCCTGGCGTGGCGTGACGTCGTCGTCACCGCCGACCTCGTCGGTCCGACGGCCCGTGCCTCGATGCCCGTGTTCCGCCAGCTGGTCGTGGCGGACCCGTCGCGCGAGCTGTCGGGGATCGCCCTGGACCGTCGCGCCTACCGCCTGCGCAAGCGCGCCGAGCGGGAGCACGGCGTGTACTTCGCGTCGCTGTCGGCCCGGACCATCACGTACAAGGGCATGCTCACCACGGGGCAGCTCGAGCCGTTCTTCGCCGACCTGTCCGACCCGCGGTACGCCTCGGAGATCGCGCTGGTCCACTCGCGGTTCTCCACCAACACCTTCCCGTCGTGGCCGCTCGCGCAGCCGTTCCGGATGGTCGCGCACAACGGTGAGATCAACACGGTGCGCGGCAACCGCAACTGGATGGCCGCGCGCGAGGGCATGCTCTCGTCGGACCTGCTGGGCGACCTCGCCCCGCTGCTGCCGGTCTGCACGCCGGGCGGCTCGGACTCCGGCAGCTTCGACGAGGTCCTCGAGCTGCTGCACCTGTCGGGGCGCTCGCTGCCGCACGCGGTGATGATGATGATCCCGGAGCCGTGGGAGAACCACGCGCAGATGGACCCGGCGACCCGCGCGTTCTTCGAGTACCACTCGACCCTGATGGAGCCGTGGGACGGCCCGGCCGCGATGACCTTCACCGACGGCACGCTGATCGGCGCCGTGCAGGACCGCAACGGGCTGCGGCCCGGGCGGTACTGGGTGACCGAGGACGGCCTCGTGGTCTGCGCCTCCGAGGCCGGCGTCCTCGACATCGACCCCGCGTCGATCGTCGCCAAGGGGCGGCTCGAGCCCGGCCTGTTCTTCCTCGTCGACACCGGCCAGGGGCGGATCGTCGCCGACGTCGAGGTCATGGCCCAGCTCGCGGCGCAGCGGCCGTACGCCCAGTGGGTGAAGGAGAACGCGGTCCACCTCTCGCAGCTGCCCGACCGCGACCACATCGCGCACTCGGCGGCGTCGGTCCGGCGCCGCCAGCGGGCGTTCGGGTACACCGAGGAGGAGCTGAAGATCCTCCTGTCGCCGATGGCGGCCGCCGGTGCCGAGCCGCTCGGTGCCATGGGCTCGGACACGCCGGTGGCGGTGCTCTCCAAGCGCCCGCGCCTGCTGTTCGACTACTTCACGCAGATGTTCGCCCAGGTGACGAACCCGCCGCTCGACGCGATCCGCGAGGAGCTGGTGACGTCCATCGGCGGCGCGATCGGGCCGGAGCCCAACCTGCTGGCCGACGGGCCGGAGCACGCGCGCAAGATCATGCTGCCGTTCCCGGTCATCGACAACGACCAGCTCGCCAAGATCGTGCACGTGGCCAAGCAGCCGTCGCTGGGCTTCCGCGCCACGACGATCCGCGGGCTGTACCGCGTCGACGGCGGCGGGGCGGCGCTCGAGCAGCGGCTCGAGGAGATCTTCGCCGAGGTCGACCGTGCGGTCGCCGACGGCGTCAGCTTCCTGGTGCTGTCGGACCGCAACTCCGACGCCGACCTGGCACCGATCCCGTCGCTCCTGCTGCTGTCCGCGGTGCACCACCACACGCTGCGCCGGCACACCCGCACGCAGATCTCCCTGGTGGTCGAGGCCGGCGACGTCCGCGAGGTGCACCACGTGGCGCTCCTCATCGGCTACGGCGCCGCCGCGGTCAACCCGTACCTGGCGATGGAGTCCGTCGAGGACCTGGCCCGCAGCGGGTACCTGCCGGGCGTGAGCCCGGAGAAGGCGGTGACCAACCTCATCAAGGCGCTCGGCAAGGGCGTCCTGAAGGTCATGTCGAAGATGGGCATCTCGACCATCGCGTCGTACCGCGGCGCGCAGGTCTTCGAGGCCATCGGCCTGTCCCACGCGCTCGTCGACCGGTACTTCACCGGGACGACGAGCCGGCTCGGCGGCATCGGCCTGGACGTCATCGCGGCCGAGGTCGCGGCGCGTCACGCCGACGCGTACCCCGCGAGCGGCAACCGGCAGGCGCACCAGCGGCTCGCGGTCGGTGGCGAGTACCAGTGGCGGCGCGGCGGCGAGGAGCACCTCTTCGACCCGGAGACGGTGTTCCGGCTCCAGCACTCCACACGCACCCGGCAGATGGACGTCTTCCGCGAGTACACCGCGCGGGTCGACGCGCAGTCCGAGCGGCTCATGACGCTGCGTGGCCTGCTGCGGTTCAAGGAGGGTGCGCGGCCGCCGGTCCCGGTCGACGAGGTCGAGCCGGTCAGCGAGATCGTCAAGCGGTTCAACACCGGCGCCATGTCCTACGGCTCGATCTCCGCCGAGGCGCACGAGACCCTCGCGATCGCGATGAACCAGCTGGGCGGCAAGTCGAACACGGGGGAGGGCGGCGAGGACCCCGACCGCCTGCACGACCCGCGACGCCGCTCGGCCATCAAGCAGATCGCGTCCGGCCGGTTCGGCGTGACGAGCGAGTACCTCACCAACGCCGACGACATCCAGATCAAGCTCGCGCAGGGTGCCAAGCCCGGGGAGGGCGGTCAGCTGCCCGGGCACAAGGTGTACCCGTGGGTCGCGAGGACCAGGCACTCGACGCCCGGCGTCGGCCTCATCTCGCCGCCGCCGCACCACGACATCTACTCGATCGAGGACCTGGCGCAGCTCATCCACGACGCCAAGAACGCCAACCCGTCGGCGCGGATCCACACCAAGCTCGTCAGCGAGTTCGGCGTCGGCACGGTGGCGGCCGGCGTGGCCAAGGCGCACTCCGACGTCGTCCTGATCTCCGGGCACGACGGCGGCACGGGCGCGAGCCCGCTGACGTCGCTGAAGCACGCCGGGACGCCGTGGGAGATCGGGCTCGCGGAGACGCAGCAGACCCTCGTCCTCAACGACCTGCGCGACCGCGTGGTCGTGCAGGTCGACGGGCAGCTCAAGACGGGCCGCGACGTCGTCGTCGGCGCGCTGCTCGGCGCCGAGGAGTTCGGGTTCGCCACCGCGCCGCTGGTCGTCTCGGGCTGCGTCATGATGCGCGTGTGCCACCTCGACACCTGTCCGGTGGGCGTCGCGACGCAGAACCCCGAGCTGCGGGCCCGGTTCACCGGCAAGCCCGAGTTCGTCGTCACGTTCTTCGAGTTCATCGCGCAGGAGGTGCGCGAGCACCTCGCGGCCCTCGGGTTCCGCTCCATCGAGGAGGCCGTCGGACGCGTCGAGATGCTCGACGCCCGCGACGCGATCGACCACTGGAAGGCGGAGGGGCTCGACCTGAGCCCCGTGCTGGCCGTTCCGCAGCCGAAGCCGGGCTCCGCGCTGTCCCACACCAGGGCCCAGGACCACGGTCTCGAGCGTGCCCTGGACAACCAGCTCATCGCGCTGGCGCAGGACGCGCTGGAGCGTGCCGAGCCCGTGCGCATCGACCTGCCGGTGCGCAACGTCAACCGCACCGTCGGGACCATGCTCGGGCACGAGGTCACCAAGCGGTACGGGGGCGCGGGGCTGCCCGAGGACACCATCGACGTCACGCTGACCGGCTCCGCCGGCCAGTCGTTCGGCGCCTTCCTGCCCCGGGGCATCACGCTGCGCCTGTTCGGCGACGCCAACGACTACGTCGGCAAGGGGCTGTCGGGCGGGCGGGTCGTCGTGCGCCCGGACCGCAGCTCGTCGCTGTCGAGCCCGCACAACGTCATCGCGGGCAACGTCATCGGCTACGGCGCCACGAGCGGGCAGATCCTGCTGCGCGGGCTGGTCGGTGAGCGGTTCGGCGTGCGCAACTCGGGTGCGACGCTCGTCGTCGAGGGCGTGGGGGACCACGCGTGCGAGTACATGACCGGCGGGACCGTGCTCGTGCTCGGCCCGACGGGCCGCAACCTGGGCGCCGGGATGTCCGGGGGTACCGCGTACGTGCTCGACCTGAACCCGGAGCTCGTCAACGTCGAGGCGGTGCGCAGCGGTGAGCTCGCGCTCGACCCGCTCGACGACGAGGACGTCGCCCTGGTCATGGACCTGCTGCGCACCTACGCCGAGGAGACCGGTTCGCTGGTCGCCGCCCAGCTGCTCGAGGAGCCGGACACCACGCGCGCCCGCTTCACCCGGCTGCTGCCCACCGAGTACGCCCGCGTCCGCACCGCGCTGGCCCGGGCCGAGGCCGACGGCCTCGACCCGAGCGCCCCCGGCGTGTGGGACAAGATCCTGGAGGTGGCCCGTGGCTGACCCCCGTGGCTTTCTGAAGATCCGGGAGCGCGAGCTCCCGCCGAACCGCCCCGTCGAGGTGCGGCTGCGCGACTGGAAGGACGTGCACGCGCACCTGGAGGAGGGGCAGCCGTTCCTCAAGGAGCAGGCCGGGCGCTGCATGGACTGCGGCATCCCGTTCTGCCACAACGGCTGCCCGCTGGGCAACCTCATCCCGGAGTGGAACGACCTGGTGTGGCGCGGGCAGTGGTCCGACGCGATCGACCGGCTGCACGCGACCAACAACTTCCCGGAGTTCACGGGGCGGATCTGCCCGGCGCCGTGCGAGTCGAGCTGCGTGCTGGGCATCAACCAGCCGCCCGTGACGATCAAGAACGTCGAGGTCTCGATCATCGACGAGGCGTTCGCCCGCGGGCTCGTCACGCCGCAGGTGCCGCAGCGCCTCACGGGGCACACGGTGGCCGTGGTGGGCTCGGGCCCGGCCGGTCTCGCGGCGGCGCAGCAGCTGACCCGTGCGGGCCACACGGTCGCGGTGTACGAGCGCGACGACGAGATCGGCGGCCTGCTGCGGTACGGCGTGCCGGACTTCAAGCTCGAGAAGATCCACATCGAGCGGCGGCTGGAGCAGATGCGGGCCGAGGGCACGCGCTTCCGGCCCGGTGTCGAGGTCGGCAAGGACGTCACGTGGGTCCAGCTCCAGGCGCGGTACGACGCCATCGTGCTGGCGACCGGTGCGACGGTGCCGCGGCGCCTCGACGTGCCGGGCCTCGAGCTCAAGGGTGTGCACGTCGCCATGGACTACCTGCACCAGGCCAACGCGCTCGTCGCCGGCAAGGACGTCGCCGACCCGATCAGCGCCGAGGGCAGGCACGTGGTCATCATCGGCGGCGGTGACACCGGCTCGGACTGCCTCGGCACCGCGCTACGCCAGGGGGCGGCCTCCGTCACCACGCTCGCGATCGGCAAGCGACCGCCGAGCGAGCGGCCCGAGAACCAGCCGTGGCCCACCGACCCCGTGCTGTACGAGGTCTCGTCCTCGCACGAGGAGGGTGGCGAGCGCGCCTACCTGGCGTCGACCGTCGCGTTCCTCGGCGACGACACCGGGCACGTGCGCGCACTGCGCCTGGCGACCACCGAGTACCTGCCCGACGGTCGGCGCGTGCCGACCCCGGGCACGGAGCGCGACATCCCGGCGGACCTCGTGCTCGTCGCGATGGGCTTCACCGGCCCGGAGACCGAGCAGCTGACCCAGCAGATCGGCGTCGACGTCACGCGACGCGGCGCGCTGGCACGCGATGAGGACTTCGCGACGAACGTCCCGGGTGTGTTCGTGGCCGGCGACGCCGGCCGCGGCCAGTCGCTCGTGGTCTGGGCCATCGCCGAGGGCCGAGCCGCCGCGGCCGCGGTCGACGCGTACCTGTCGGGCACCACCGAGCTGCCTGCACCGGTGTCGGCGAGCACCGTCGCCCTGCGCCCCTGACACCCGTTCCCCCGATCCACCCACCCGCTCCTGGTGGTCGTACCCGCAGGCCGGGCACGACCACCAGGACGTCCGGCCTGCAGCCGGAAACCAGGAAGGCATAGTCTCGAGTCATGCGTAGAGCCAAGATCGTCTGCACCATCGGTCCTGCGACGGAGTCGCCCGAGCAGGTCCAGGCCCTCGTCGACGCCGGCATGGACGTCGCGCGCCTCAACCGCAGCCACGGTGACACCGAGGTGCACAAGCGCGTGTACGACAACGTGCGCGCCGCTGCGAAGGCCTCCGGCCGCTCGGTGGCCGTGCTCGTCGACCTCCAGGGCCCGAAGATCCGCCTCGGCCGTTTCATCGAGGGCAAGCACGACCTCGCGGTCGGCGACGTCTTCACCATCACGACGGACGACGTCGAGGGGACCAAGGAGCGCGTCTCGACGACGTTCAAGGGCCTGCCCGGCGACGTCAAGCCCGGTGACCCGATCCTCATCGACGACGGCAAGGTGCTCGTCCGCGTGACGGCCGTCGAGGGCAACGACGTCGTCACGCGTGTCGAGGTCCCCGGCCCGGTGTCGAACAACAAGGGCCTGAACCTCCCGGGCGTCGCGGTCTCCGTCCCGGCCATGAGCGACAAGGACGAGGAGGACCTGCGCTGGGCCCTCAACGTCGGTGCCGACCTCATCGCGCTGTCGTTCGTGCGCACCGCCGCCGACTACGACGACGTGCGCCGGATCATGGAGGAGGAGGGCCGGGTCGTCCCGGTCGTCGCCAAGATCGAGAAGCCGCAGGCGGTCGAGAACCTCTCGGAGATCGTCCAGGCGTTCGACGGCATCATGGTCGCCCGTGGCGACCTGGGCGTCGAGCTGCCCCTCGAGCAGGTCCCGCTGGTGCAGAAGCGTGCGGTGGAGCTGGCGCGCCGCAACGCCAAGCCGGTGATCGTGGCGACCCAGGTGCTGGAGTCGATGATCACGAGCCCGCGTCCGACGCGCGCCGAGGCGTCCGACTGCGCCAACGCGGTGCTCGACGGCGCCGACGCGGTCATGCTGTCCGGTGAGACCAGCGTGGGCGACTTCCCGATCGAGGCGGTCCGCACCATGGCGCGGATCATCGAGAGCACCGAGGAGCTCGGCCGCGAGCGCATCGCGCCGCTCGGCTCGGTCCCCTCGACCCGCGGTGGTGCGATCACGCGGGCTGCCGCGGAGATCGGCGAGCGCATCGGGGTGAAGTACCTCGTGACGTTCACGCAGTCCGGTGACTCGGCGCGGCGGATGTCGCGCCTGCGCTCGCCCATCCCGCTGCTGGCGTTCACGCCGGTCGAGGACGTGCGCAACCGGCTCTCGCTGTCGTGGGGCGTCCAGACGTACCAGGTGCCCTCCGTCGAGAGCACCGACTCGATGGTGAGCCAGGTGGACCACACCCTGCGCGCCAACGGCCTGGCTGAGGTCGGCGACTACGTCGTCGTCGTCGCCGGGACGCCCGTGGGCGTCGTCGGCTCGACCAACACGGTCGTGGTGCACAAGATCGGTGACGAGGAGACGGTGCGCACGCGCATCGCCTGACGTCGTACGGGCCTGACGGCCGCCGTCTCCCTCCGGGGGGCGGCGGCCGTCGCGCGTCCGGCCGGGTGTCGCCGTGGCGCGGCATCGGACCACCCGCCCGTCGGGCGCACCCGACGGCGGCGTGCCCGCCCGTCAGGGCGAGATCCCGGACCGTCGCGCCGAACCGCAGACACGACGCGCGGCACCCTGGAATGCTCGCGTCATGTCCCTCGACGCTGCCGCACCCGACGTCCGTGCCACGGAGGGCGGGGTCCCGCGCTACGCGCCGTGGTCGCTGCGGGTGGTCGCCGTCCTCCTCGACTCGGCCCTGCTCGGGACCGTCACCTGGCTGGTCGCGCCGACGGCCTCGGCCCCGGAGCTGTGGCCGGGGCTGGGTCCCGACCCGGCCACCGGGTCGGAGGCGTCGACGACTGTGACCTCGTGGACCGTCCTCGCGGTGGTCGTCGGGCTGCTGCTGCTGCAGGGCTGGACGGGCGCGACGGTCGGGAAGCGGGCCGTGGGTCTCGTGGTGGTGCGAGCCGACGACGGACGACCGGCCGGGGTGGTGCGGACGCTGGTCCGCCAGCTCGCGCACGTGCTCGACGCGATCCTGCTGGTGGGGTACCTCCGGCCGTTGTGGGAGGGGCAACGGCGGACGTTCGCCGACTCGGTCACGGGGACCGTGGTGGTGGTGTCGCCCTGGCCGCCCGCGTGGCGGCCGGTGCCGCCGGTGGTCGGCAGGTGGGCGCGCCCCGTCGCGGGCCTGGTGTGCGGCCTGGGTGTCGTCGGGTTGTTCCCCTGGTCCGGAGGGTCGGCCGCCACGCCCGTCGACCAGCCGTGCGAGGTCGTCACGGGACCGGCGGGTGTGACGGCGCACGTCGAGTGGCAGGTCTACCGGTCGTGGGAGACGCGGTTCGGGGTCCGGCGTGAGCTGCCGGGGCCCGACTCGCCGTGGACCGTCACGTGGCGCGTGCCACCGGGGACGTCGTCCGACGAGGTCCGGGTGGACACGACGGTCACGGGGACCGGTGGCGCCACCGAGGGGCGCACCTGGCACGGCGGGACGACGAACACGTATCTCGAGGACGAGCTCACGATCCTCGGGGAGGTTGCCGTCGACCGGTTGCCGGCGGCGTCGGAGGTCCGCGTGGACAGCGAGCTGGTGGTCGACGGGACGCCGGTCGGCACGTGCAGCACGGTCGTGCGACCGGACCCGGTCCCGTCCGGCGCGGCCCCCTGACGGGTGGCGGCACGGTGGCTCAGGGCATCTGGCCGGGCACGCCGGGCCGGGTGGGCGCGGGGCGCGCGACGTCGACGCCCCAGAGCTCGACGGTCTGCAGCACCCAGTAGCCGGCGAACAACGCGACCAGGCCGGTCTCGAGGACCAGCACGGACTGCGTCCAGGTCGGCACGGTCGCGCGCAGCACCACGACGACGGCGAGCGTCACCAGCGTCGCGGTGGCCAGGAGCGCGTACGCGAGCGCCCACCGGGCGGAGGCTGTCCGCGACGTCGAGGCGTGGCGGAGCATCACCCCGACCACGGCGACGAACAGCAGGACCGCGGCCACGTCGTGCGCGCGGTCGATCACGGTGCCCGGCGCGACGAGGAGGGCGACCGCGAGCACGGCGACGGCCGCCCCGCCGGCCGCACCCACGACCCACGACCGCCGGGGCGGACCGCTGCGCGCAGCCACGACCGCCCGCAGCGTCCAGCCGATCGCACCGGCCACGACGAGGGCGGTGAGCCCGGTCCGTGCGTCGGCGAGCATCGCGGGGACCTCGACCGGCGCCGGCCCGTCACAGCCTGGCCCCGGTTCGGTGGGCGTCAGCGCGACGACGAACGCGAGGAGTCCCGCCACGTCGAGCAGGGCGTCCTCGACGTCGTCGGCGCCGGTGTACACCACGAGGACCGCACCCACCGCGCACAGCGCGCCGACGAAGGCGTCGTGCGCCCCGGTCCAGTAGTAGGCGCTCAACGAGTCGAGCCAGCAGCCGGCGCGCACGGACTCGCTGACGACGGCCGTGACGAGCAGCGCCGGCAGCACCACGACGGCGAGGCGCAGGCTCCGGTACGTCGAGCGCACGGCACGGCGCTCCACGTCGGACATCGCCCCTGGCTGCACGCCGTACCTCCCGGCCACACCCTGCCACCCGCCGTCCCCGTCCGCCCGGGGGCCAGTGCCGCCGGTCCTGTCGGTGGGCGGGCGTAGCGTCGCCGGCGTCGGGCACGGGGCCCGCCACGGAAGCAGGAGGACGCCATGACCACGCTGCAGAACCGCCCCCGGTCCGCGCTGCTCGTCATCGACACGCAGAACGGTGTCCTCGCGGGCGCCCACGACCGTGACGGCGTCCTGGGCAGGATCGCCGGCCTCGTCGAGCGGTCGCGCGCCGAGGGCGCCGACGTGCTCTGGGTCCAGCACAGCAGCGACGAGCTGCCCCTGGGCTCGGACGCGTGGCAGATCGTCCCCGAGCTCACGGTCGGCGAGGGCGAGCCGGTGGTGCGCAAGCTGTACGGCGACGCGTTCGAGGCCACCGAGCTGGAGGACCTGCTCGCCGCCCGCGGGGTGGGGCGGATCGTCGTCGCCGGGGCGCAGACCGACGCCTGCATCCGCTCGACAGCCCACGGCGCGTTCACGCGCGGGTACGACGTCACGCTGGTGTCCGACGCCCACACGACCGAGGACCTCACGCCGTGGGGCGCACCCCCGCCCGCCGAGGTGATCGCCCACACGAACCTGTACTGGGGCTTCGAGGCGGCTCCCGGCCGGACCGCCGGGACCGCGACGGCGTCCGAGGTCTCGCTGAGCGGGAGCGGTCCCGCCTGACGACGGGCGGGCTGTCCGGCGGGGGCTCCCGACGGCGGAGGCCGACGCCGCACCGGACGCGCCCCGTGGCCGGACCACCCGGTCCGGTGATCAACCCCACCTTCCTGGCGACCGATGACACGACGGGCCCCCGCCCGGGCGCGGCCCTTCGCGTTCGCCGGCGCCAGGAGGAGACCCGTGTCGCACGACCCCAGCGCGTCGGTGCCCGACCCGACGACCGCACCACCCGACGCCGTGCTGAGCCCCGACGGCACGCAGTGGTACGACTCGCGGTCGGCGTCATGGGTCCCGGTCCCGGTGCCCGGACCCGCGCCCCGGGACCTCAAGCCCCTCCTGGTCCCGGCAGGGCTGGCTCTCGCAGCCGGGCTCTGCTTCTGGCTCCCGGCCCTGGTGGCGGGGGACCAGCGGCTCGCCGACGCGCACGACAGGTGCGGTGCCGGTGTGCTGGGCGACGGCGGCCGCAGCCTGCGGCTGGACGGCCGGGGTGCACTGACGCACAGCGGGGAGGTCACCGAGGACGACATGCGGTGTGTGGCGCTCGGCGTGGAGCTGCCCGACCGGACGTGGACCGCGATGCTGGGGACGACGCCCGAGCAGGGCCGACAGGTCGAGTCCTGGGACGGCATCGAGGCGTCCTGGACCCACGACCCCGAACCTCGGGCTCGACGTCGTGCTGGAGCTGGAGTGACGCGGGGGCGTGGCGAGCAGCGCGCCGACGCGCCACCGCACGTGACGGGTGCCCCCGGAGGGACTCGAACCCTCACGCCTTGCGGCACTCGGGTTTGAGCCGAGCGCGTCTGCCATTCCGCCACAGGGGCCAGCGGCGCCCAATGTACCGGGCGAGCGGCCCTGCCCGCGGCCCGGTTCGCACGCGCCCGCGCGCCGTCCTGCGTACCCCCGCGTCGGAGGTGGATGTCGCGGCAGGTCGTCGTGGGCCCGCAGGACCCCGTGCGACACCACGTGACGGCGGCCACGGGCGGCTTCGCGCCACCACCGCCGGTCGGCGCACTACGCTGTGCTCGTGACCAAGGACGACAGCACCGAGCCCACGCAGGACGCGCCCCAGGCCGCGGACCTGTCCGCCGCCCAGGCCGCGCCGCGCGCGGCGACGTCCGCCTCGCGCCCGGCACGGCGCGCCGTGGTCGCCGAGGACGAGGCGCTCATCCGCATGGACGTCGTCGAGACGCTCACGGAGGCGGGGTTCGACGTCGTCGGGGAGGCCGGTGACGGCGAGCGCGCGGTCGAGCTCGCCACCGAGCTCAAGCCCGACGTCGTGGTCATGGACGTCAAGATGCCCGTGCTCGACGGCATCTCCGCGGCCGAGCGCATCGGCAAGGCGCACCTCGCGCCCGTCGTGCTGCTCACGGCGTTCTCGCAGACCGAGCTGGTCGAGCGGGCGCGGGACGCCGGGGCGATGGCCTACGTCGTCAAGCCGTTCAGCCCGGCCGACCTGCTGCCCGCGGTCGAGATCGCGATCTCCCGCTACGCCCAGATCACGGCGCTGGAGTCCGAGGTGGCCGACCTCGCCGAGCGCTTCGAGACCCGCAAGCGCGTGGACCGGGCCAAGGGCCTGCTGATGACGAAGATGGGGCTGACCGAGCCCGAGTCGTTCCGGTGGATCCAGAAGACGTCGATGGACCGCCGTCTGACGATGCGTGAGGTCGCCGACGCCGTCATCGAGCAGGTCGGCGGCGCCGCCTCCTGACCCTGCCCGAGCTCTTCCGCAACCGGACCGCGAGCCCGGTCGACGCCTCGGCGCCGACCGGGCTCGCGGCGTTCTTGGTCACAAGTGCACAACGACATCCGGGCGAGACATTGCCATTCACATGTCGGACACAAACGATGAGTACGTTCTCGCCACATTCGCCGGGTCCGTACGGGCCCAGGCCGGAGCAGTGCTCACAGAGGGGTACCACACGCATGATTCGTTCGACACGTGCAGGACGCACGCTGGCGGTCGCGGGCGTGCTCGCGCTCGCGCTGACCGCCTGCGCCGGAGGGTCCGACTCCGCTGACGAGCCGACGGACGGCGACGCCGGCGGCGGGAGCGGTGAGCCGCTGGTGATCGGCACCATCCTCCCCGTCACCGGGTCGCTCGCCCAGCTCGGCCCGCCCGAGATCGCCGGCGTGGACCTCGCGGTCAAGGAGATCAACGGCGCCGGTGGCCTCTTCGGCGCGGACGTCGAGGTGAAGCACACGGACTCGTCGGACGCGAAGAACGCGTCCGTGGCGACGGCCTCCGCCCAGGAGCTCATCTCCGGGGGCGTCTCGGCCATCATCGGTGCCGCGTCGTCCTCCGTGACCCTCAACATCGTCGACGACATCACCGGCGCCGGCATCGTCCAGGTCTCGCCGGCCAACACCGCGACGGACCTGTCCGGGTACAACGACTTCTACTTCCGCACCGCGCCGCCGGACAGCGTCCAGGGCGACGTCCTGGGCAACCTGATCGTCAGCGACGGTGCCAGCAACGTCGGCATCCTCGTCTTCAACGACTCGTACGGCACGTCGCTGCGCGACGTCGTCGAGGGCGTCGTCACCGACGCGGGCGGCTCCGTCGTCTACGGCACGTCGGGCCAGGAGTTCGACCCGGACGAGACGAACTTCGCCACCATCGTCGCCGACGCCATCGCCGCGTCGCCCGACGCGATCGCGATCCTGTCGTTCACGGACCAGACCCCGGCGATCGTGCGCGAGCTCGTCGCCCAGGGCTGGGACATGAGCAAGACGTACTTCGTCGACGGGAACCTGCAGAACTTCGGGACCGAGGGTGACGTCGGCTTCCCCGCGGGGACCCTCGAGAACGCTCAGGGCACGCTGCCCGGCGCGTACCCGTCGGAGGAGTTCCAGGGGCGTCTGCTGGAGATCGACCCGGAGCTGAAGGACTTCTCCTACGGCCCCGAGTCGTACGACGCGACCATGCTCGTCGCCCTCGCGGCCCTCAAGGGCGGTGCGTCGGACGGTGAGACCATCCAGGCCAACATGACGGCGGTCTCGGGCGCCGACGGCGGCACCGAGTGCACCGGCTGGGAGGAGTGCTCCCAGCTGATCGAGGACGGCGAGGAGATCGCCTACCAGGCGGCCTCGGGCGTCGGTCCGTTCAACGAGTCCAACGACCCGTCGTCGGCCTTCATCGGCATCTACCAGTTCGGCCCGGAGAACACCTACACGTTCAGCCGCTCCGAGGAGGGCGAGGTCCCCTCGAGCTGACGGGACGCCTCACGGACGCACGACGGCCCCCGGAGCTGCGGCTCCGGGGGCCGTCGCGCGCCCGGACCGCGTCGAGCGGGGACGAGCCGGCGTCGCACCGCGCGCGGCTCGCGTCGAGCGGGCACGAGCCGGCGTCGCACCGCGCCGCGGCACCACGACGTCCCTGACGGCCCGACCGGTCGCCGGCCCACCGAGGACCCGCCTGCCAGCGGGTGCGGCGGTCAGGCCCCGGACTCGCGCGTCTCCCGCTCGACGGCACGCGCGGCGTCCACGTCCGTCGCGAGGGTCCCCAGGTACAGCTCGATGACCTTCGGGTCGTGCATGAGCTCGCGGCCGGGCCCCGAGTAGGCGTTGCGGCCCTGGTCCAGCACGTACGCCCGGTCGCAGATCTGCAGCGCGCGGCGTGCGTTCTGCTCGACGATCACGACCGACACCCCGGCCTTGTTGATGCGCCGGGTGCGCAGGAACGCCTCGTCCTGCCGCACGGGGGACAGGCCCGCGGAGGGCTCGTCCAGCAGGAGCACCGACGGCTCGGGCATGAGGGCGCGCGCCATGGCGACCATCTGCCGCTCGCCGCCGGACAGGGCGCCCGCCCGCTGCTTGCGCCGGTGCGTCAGCTCCGGGAACAGGTCGAGGACCACCTCGAGCCGCTCGGAGAACTTCTGGGGCGCCTGGTACACGCCCATCTGCAGGTTCTCCTCGATGGTCAGGCTGGGGAAGACGTTGTTGGTCTGCGGGACGAAGCCGACACCGCGGCCCACCAGTGCGTCGGCGCGCAGGTTGGTGATGTCCTCGCCCTTGAGGGTCAGCCCGCCCTCGCGGATGCTCACCAGACCGAACAGCGCCTTGAGCAGCGTCGACTTCCCGGCCCCGTTGGGCCCGATGATGCCGACGAGCTCCCCGGGGTGCAGGACGAGCGAGCACTCCTGGAGGATGTTCACCCCGGGCAGGTAGCCGGCGACGAGCCGGTCCGCGTGCAGGAGCGGCTCACCCTCGGGGGCGCCGCGGTGCAGCGCCGGTGCGGCGGTCTCGGTCACGGTGCCTTCTCCTCGGGGGACGTGGTGACCTCGGCGGCCGCCTCGGCGTCGGCCTCGGCGTCGATCACGCTGCCCTCGTCGAGCAGGGTGTCGTCACCGAGGTCCATGTCGTGGTGGGCGCCGAGGTACGCGTCGATGACGGCCTGGTCGGCCATGACCTCCGAGGGCGGACCCTCCGCCACGACCTGGCCCTGCGCCATCACCACGACCCAGTCGGAGATGTGCCGCACCATGTGCATGTCGTGCTCGACGAACAGCACGGTCGTCCCCGTGTCACGCAGGTCGGTGATGTGGCCGAGCAGCGACTGGGTCAGCGCCGGGTTCACGCCCGCCATGGGCTCGTCGAGCATGACGAGCGTCGGGTCGGACATGAGCGCCCTGGCCATCTCGAGCAGCTTGCGCTGCCCACCGGACAGGGACCCGGCGAAGTCGTCCTTCTTGGCGTCGAGCTTGAAGCGCTCCAGCAGGGTCATCGCCTTGTCGGTGATCTCCCGCTCGCGGGGCGCCCACAGCGGCTTGACGAGGGCTGTGAACAGACCCTCGCCGGGCTGCGACCGCGCGCCGAGGCGCATGTTGTCCAGCACCGTCATGCGCGCCAGCGCCTTGGTCAGCTGGAACGTGCGCACCATGCCCGTCTTCGCGACCCGGGACGCGGCCACCCCGGCCAGGGGGGTGCCGTCGAAGTCCCAGCGGCCCGCGTCGGGCTTGTCGAAACCGGTCATGAGGTTGAAGAACGTGGTCTTGCCGGCGCCGTTCGGTCCGATGAGGGCCGTGATGACGTGCCGCTGGACCTCGAGGTGCTCGACGTCGACGGCGTTCACGCCACCGAAGCTGCGTCGCACGCCGTCGGCGACGAGCATCGCGTCGGCCTTCGGGGCGCCGGGGACGCGGGGGACGGGGGCGAGGTCGCGCCTCGCCTGCTGGACGACCTCGTCAACGGGCATTGATCGCCAGCTCCTTCTTGTCGCCCAGGATGCCCTGGGGTCGGAAGACGATGAGCGCCATCAGCGTCAGTCCGACGAGGACCCAGCCGATCTGCTCGATCTGCTGCACCGAGAGCGTGTCGGGGGGGATGACGCCCCGCAGGAACCCCCGCACGAAGACGAGCGACGCCCAGAACAGCAACGAGCCCAGCACGGGTCCCAGGACGGTGGCAGCGCCTCCCAGCAGCAGGATGGTCCAGGTGTTGAAGGTCACCGGGCGTCCCAGGGAGTCGGCCTGCACCGAGCTGGCCAGGACGAACACCACACCGCCCAGCGCACCGAAGACCCCGCCGAGCACCAGCGCCTGCAGCTTGTAGCCGTAGACGTTCTTGCCCAGTGCCCGCACCGCGTCCTCGTCCTCACGGATGCCCTTGAGCACGCGGCCCCACGGGCTGCGCACGAGACGCCACACGAGCAGGCACGCCAGCAGGACCAGGCCCCAGCCGACGATGCGCAGCCACCAGGAGTTGGACGTGTTCGTCGCCAGCGTGATCGGGCCGAGCGTCCATCGCGCGTCGGGGAACGGTGACGCGTCCTGGAACGCCGCCTTGAAGGAGTTGCCGGTCAGTCCCTCCGCGCCACCCGTCAGCTCGGTGAGCGCGGTCGACCGCCCGATCATGCGGACGATCTCGGCCGCCGCGATGGTGACGATGGCCAGGTAGTCGCCCCGCAGCTTGAGGGTGGGCAGCCCCAGGAGCAGGGCGAACAGGACCGCCGCCACGATCGCGACGAGGAACGCCAGCCACACCGGCGCGCCCTGGATGGTGGAGATGGCGAAGCCGTAGGCCCCGAGCAGCATGAACCCGGCCTGACCCATGTTGATGAGGCCGGTGAGCCCGAAGTGGATGTTCAGCCCGATCGCGGCGAGCGCGTAGGCGATCGCCGTCGGGCCGAGCATCTCGGTGAGGACGTTGGTGGCCAGTTGTCCGAAGTCCATGGCGATCTCCCGCTAGCCGATGCGCTCGGCGCGCCCGAGGATGCCCTGCGGTCGCACCAGCAGGACGAGGATGAGGATGACGAGCGCGCTCGCGTAGCGCATGTCGTTGGGCAGGACGATCGTCGACAGTTCCACCACGAGCCCGATGACCAGGGCCCCGATGACGGCGCCGAGCGGTGAGCCCAGCCCGCCGAGCGTGATGGCTGCGAACATCAGCAGCAGGAGGGTCGAGCCGAAGTTGAAACGGGTCGTGTTGAGGTAGAGCGACAGCAGCACCCCGCCCAGCGAGGCGAGCGCGGCCGAGACCACCCACACCCGGCTGATGACGGACTCCACCCTGATGCCGGTCGCCGCAGCGAGTGCGGGGTTGTCCGACACCGCCCGCGTCGCGCGTCCCATCCGGGTGCGGGCCAGGACGAAGGCGACCAGGGTGAGCACCACGACGGCGATGCCGACCGACACCAGCGACTGCGCGGAGATCTGCACCGGGCCGAGCTGCATGCGCTGGGAGATGGCCGACACCACGGGCTTGGGCTGCGCGCTGAAGAAGAAGAGGTACGCGGACACCAGCGCGAGCGACAGACCGATCGTGACGATCATCTGCTGGGTGATCCCGACGCCGCGCCGTCGCAGCGGGCGGAACAGGAACCGGTTGAGGAACCAGCCCAGGAGCGCGCCGGCGGCGGTGGCCAGGACGATGGCCAGCCACAGCGGCAGGTGCGCGCGCTGCACGGCGAGGAACGCGACCATGCCGCCGAGGGTCACCAGCTCACCGTGCGCGAAGTTCGACAGCCCCGTGGTGCCGTAGATGAGGTTGGCGCCGAGCGCCGCGAGCGCCAGCAGCAGGCCGAACACGGTCCCGGCCAGCAGGAGCTGGGCGTAGCGGTTCGTGCCGGGCGCGGCGGACGCCTCCGCGCTCGACTCGGCCTCGGCTCCCGCCTCGGCGTCGCCGGCCGCGGCGTCGGCGTCCTCCGGCGTCGCCGTCGCACCGGCGTCGTCCGTCGGCGTCGCCTCGGCGCCGGCCTCGGCCCCGGGCGGCAGCAGCTGCACGATCCGTCCGGCGGCACGTCCGAGCGCGACCGTGACGGTCGCGGGGTTGGCCGCCGGGTCCTTCAGCGTCGTGCCCGCCGGCAGGGTCGCCTCGTCCACCGTGACCGTGTAGTCGCCGGCGGCCGTGAGCGCGACCGACGCCTTCCCGGCGTCGTCCGTGGTCGCCTGGACCGGCTCGCCCTCGCCCTCCACGGTCAGGCCGACACCCGCCGCGGGTCCGGTGCCGGGCACCGTCACGGTCACGTTGAGGCACGCCGTGGCGTCGTCGGGACTGCAGGGGGCGGTCGCCGCGTGCGCCGGTCCGACGACGACGAGCGTCGACAGGGCGGTGAGGAGTGCCAGCAGCAGGCCGGCGGCTCCTCGACGCAGGGCGACGGATCGGTCCCGGCACGCGACTGCTCGCACGTCTGACCTCCGTCCTGGTGGGTCGGGCGCTGACGCCTCGGCGCCGCACGGTGGGATGGGCCCTCGCCCACGGTCAGCAGACGATAGGCAGGGATTGTGTCCTGTTCATTACGTATGCGCGAGGGTTGCCTACCGATCGGTAGTGAATCGCGACCGATCGGCGCGGCCGCGGCGGCCGGTCCCGGTGCTTTCGTCCCGGTTCACCGGGCTGGGGTGGATGCTCCCCCTAGGCAGACGTCGTCCGGTGGGCCATGATCGGTGCAGGGCGCACGGGCCGGGGGACGGTGCGCCAGGAGTCACGACCTCGTCCCGGGAGGCCCGCAGTGCGGCCAGGTGTACACGTCCGACCCGCCTCGTCGACGGACATCGAGGATCTCGTCGATCTCTGCCTGCAGGCGCGGAACGAGTCGGGTCTCGGTCGCCAGCTCTGCTCCGACGACCGCGAGCGCCTGAGCGCGCACCTCTCCGTGCTCGGTTCGGTGCAGGACGGGGTCGTGCTGGTCGCGACGTGCGACGGCGAGCCCGCGGGCATGGCCCTGTGCCGGCTGCTGGGGCCCGGGCTGCTGTCCGACGCGACGGTCCTCAGCCTGGACGCCGTGTACGTCCGGCCGCAGTCCCGCCGCCGGGGCCTGGGCCACGCGATGCTCCAGGCGGCCGCGGAGGTCGCCGAGGCGGCGGGTGCGACCGACGTCTACGCGGCGCCGCTGCCGGGGTCGCGCGGCATGCAACGCTTCCTGGCCCGGCTCGGGTTCGCCCCCGCGGCCGCGCACCGCGTCGTCAGCACCCCCGCCCTGCAGCGACGGCTCGCGCAGGACGTGCCGGTGACGGCCCGCCGGCCGGCGTCCCGGGGGCTCGAGGACCTCATCGAGCGGCGGCGACGGGCCCGCGCCCGTGCGGCCGGGGACGACGAGCGAGCCCGTCAGGCCGGGGCGTCGATGAGCATGCAGGTCAGGCGTGCGGTGCAGAGCCGCCGACCCTCGTCGTCCTCCACGACGACCTCGTAGGTCGCCAGCGACCGGCCGCGGTGCAGGGCGCGCGCGGTGCCGACGACCGTGCCGGCGCGCGCGGAGCGGTGGTGCGTGGCGTTGAGCTCGATGCCGACCGCCGCGCGACCCGCCCCGGCGTGGGCCGTCGCGGCCAGCGAGCCGAGGGTCTCGGCCAACGTCGCCGACGCACCCCCGTGCAGCAGGCCGTAGGGCTGGGTGTTGCCGCTGACCGGCATGGTGCCGGTCGCGCCGTCCGCGTCGACGTGCGTGATCTCGATGCCCATGCGGTGCAGGAGGGTGTCGACGGTCGGCGGGAGGGTGAAGGGGGTGTCGGACATGGCAGATAGGTTGGCACCCGTGAGTGCCGACCAGCCAACGACCCCCGGTTCGACGACCCCGCGACTGCTCCTCATCGACGGCCACTCGATGGCGTACCGCGCGTTCTACGCGCTGCCGGTGGAGAACTTCGCGACCTCGACGGGTCAGCCGACGAACGCCGTGTTCGGGTTCACCTCGATGCTCGCCAACCTGCTGCGGGACGAGGAGCCGACGCACGTGGCGGTCGCGTTCGACGCCGGCCGGACGACGTTCCGCACCGAGCGGCTGGAGTCGTACAAGGGCAACCGCGCCGCCACGCCCGAGCCGTTCCGCGGTCAGGTCGACATCATCAAGGACCTCCTGGCGACCATGCACGTGCAGGTCCTGGAGAAGCCGGGGTTCGAGGCGGACGACATCCTCGCCACGCTGACCGCGCGGGCCCGCGACCAGGGCATGCACGTGGCGATCTGCTCGGGCGACCGCGACTCGTTCCAGCTGGTGGGCCCGACCGTCACCGTGCTGTACCCGGTGCGCGGGGTGTCCGAGATGGCGCGCATGACGCCGGAGGCGGTCGAGGCGAAGTACGGGGTGCCGCCCGCGCGGTACCCGGACCTGGCGGCGCTCGTCGGGGAGACCAGCGACAACCTGCCGGGCGTCCCGGGCGTCGGCCCCAAGACCGCGGCCAAGTGGATCGGCCTTTACGACGGGCTGGCGGGCGTGCTGGCCAACGCCGAGCGCATCACCGGCAAGGCCGGGGAGTCGCTGCGGGCGAACCTCGAGCAGGTCGCGCTCAACCGTGAGCTCAACCACCTGCTCGACGACCTCGAGCTGCCGGTCGGCCCCGAGGACCTCGCCGTCCGCCCGTGGGACCGGGCCGCGCTGCACGAGATCCTCGACGGCCTGGAGTTCCGGACGCTGCGCGACCGGCTGTTCGCGATGCTGCCCGACGACACCCGTGACGAGCGCGTCGCCACGGCCGCGGCGCTCGATCTGGTCGAGACCGGCGTCGGCGGCCTGGGCGCCTGGCTCGACGCGCGTGCCGACGACGTCCTGGGGCTCGACGTCCGGGGGACCGGTGCCCCGGCGCGGGGTGACGCCTGGGGCGTGGCGATCGCCGACGGCGACGGTCAGGCCGTCGCCTACGACCTCACGGCGATCGACCCCGTGGACGACGCCGCGCTCGCGGCCTGGTTGGCGGACCCGTCGCGGCGCAAGGCCCTGCACGCCGCGAAGGAGGCCTGGCACGCGCTGGAGGGGCGTGGCCTGCCGCTGCGCGGTGTCACCTTCGACACCGAGCTCGCGGCGTACCTGTGCCAGCCGGACCGCCGCGCGTACGACCTGTCGGACCTCGCGATCGGCTACCTGCACCGCGAGCTGGTCGCAGCGGACGACTCCTCGGCCGGCCAGGGGGCGCTCGACCTGGAGGTGGACGGGGCTGACGAGGGGCGTCGGGCGGCCGTCCGCGCCGCCGCCGTGCGCGACCTCGTCGACGTGCTGGGGGGCGAGGTCGCCGACCGGGGCGCAGGGATGCTCCTGTCCGACATCGAGCTGCCGCTGCAGGACGTGCTGGCCCGCATGGAGCGCACCGGGATCGCGGTGGACCGCGAGGACCTGGCGTCGCTGGAGCGGGAGTTCGACGCGCAGGTGCAGGACGCGGCGGCGGAGGCCTACGCCGTCATCGGGCGCGAGGTGAACCTCGGGTCGCCCAAGCAGCTCCAGGAGGTGCTGTTCGACCAGCTGGGGATGCCGAAGACCAAGCGGATCAAGACCGGCTGGACGACCGACGCGGCGTCACTCACCGACCTGTTCGCCCGCACGGGGCACCCGTTCCTCGAGCACCTGCTCGCGCACCGTGACGCCATCCGGCTGCGCCAGACGGTCGAGGGGCTGCTGCGCTCGGTCGGTGACGACGGTCGCATCCACACGACGTTCCAGCAGACCATCGCCGCCACCGGACGCCTGTCCTCGGCGGACCCCAACCTGCAGAACATCCCCATCCGGACCGACGCCGGGCGTCAGATCCGGCGCACGTTCGTCGTCGGGCCGGGGTACGACACGCTGCTGACGGCCGACTACTCGCAGATCGAGATGCGCATCATGGCGCACCTGTCCGGCGACGAGGGGCTCATCGAGGCCTTCCGCTCGGGTGAGGACCTGCACAGCTACGTCGGCTCCCGCGTCTTCGGCGTGCCCACGGACGAGGTCACGCCCGCGATGCGCTCGAAGATCAAGGCCATGAGCTACGGGCTGGCGTACGGGCTGTCGTCCTACGGGCTGTCCCAGCAGCTGTCGATCGAGGTGTCCGAGGCGTCCGCGCTCATGGCCGACTACTTCGAGCGGTTCGGCGGGGTGCGCGACTACCTGACCAGCGTCGTGGACCGGGCCCGGGCGACCGGGTACACCGCGACGGTGCTGGGCCGCCGCCGCTACCTGCCGGACCTCACGAGCGACAACCGGCAGCGCCGCGAGACGGCCGAGCGGATGGCGCTCAACGCGCCGATCCAGGGCAGCGCGGCCGACCTCATCAAGGTCGCGATGCTGGGGGTGGACGGCGAGCTCACGCGGCGCGGGCTGCGTTCGCGGCTGCTCCTGCAGGTGCACGACGAGCTGGTGCTCGAGGTCGCCGCGGGGGAGCGCGACGAGGTGGAGGCGCTGGTGCGCGACCAGATGGGCCGCGCAGGCGACGGCCTGCCCGACGGGCCCCTGGACGTCCCCCTGGACGTCTCGGTCGGCGTCGGGGCCAGCTGGCACGCCGCCGGGCACTGACCGCAGGCGCCCCGGGCGGGCCCGCGATGTCACCGGTCCGTGTGACCCTCGTCGCGGTCCGCGACACGCGGACGAAGTTTCGTGCCCCGATGTCTGGATTCCGTGGGGTGATGTGCGCCACAGTGTCCACCTGGCGGCGACGGGGCCGCCCGGGCAGCGGAGGTGCATGTGTCCCAGAGTCAGACGGAGACCGACTACCAGCGCGTTCAACGATCGCCGGAGTTCCAGGACCTGCGGCGCAGGTTCCGCAACTTCGTGTTCCCGATGACCGCGCTGTTCCTGGCGTGGTACTTCCTGTACGTCCTGCTCGCGAACTACGCCCACGCGTTCATGAGCCAGCGGGTCGTCGGCACGATCACGGTGGGGCTGCTCCTCGGGCTCGGGCAGTTCGTCTCCACGTTCGCCATCACGATGGCCTACGCGCGCTGGGCGAACCAGAAGCAGGACGCGGTCGCGGAGAACCTTCGCGAGCACATCGAGTCCGGTGCCCTCATCGACGGCGCGGCCCCGGCCCGCCCCGCGGACGGGAGCCGCGCATGATCGCCGCCGGTGCACCCGTGGCCGCCGCTGCCGCCGACGGCGGCCAGGTCGGCGATCCCGTCGTCAACATCGCCATCTTCGGGGCGTTCGTCCTGGTGACCCTGGTGATCGTGTTCCGGGCGTCACGCAACAACAAGAGTGCCGCGGACTACTACGCGGCCGGCCGGTCCTTCACGGGGCCGCAGAACGGGACGGCGATCGCGGGGGACTACCTGTCCGCGGCGTCGTTCCTGGGCATCTGCGGTGCCATCGCCATCTACGGGTACGACGGCTTCCTGTACTCGATCGGGTTCCTGGTCGCCTGGCTCGTGGCGCTCCTGCTGGTCGCCGAGCTGCTGCGCAACACCGGGCGCTTCACGATGGCCGACGTGCTGTCGTTCCGGCTGAAGCAGCGTCCGGTGCGGCTCGCCGCGGCGCTGTCGACGCTCGCCGTCGTGTTCTTCTACCTGCTGGCGCAGATGGCGGGGGCGGGTGGTCTCGTCGCTCTGCTGCTGGGCATCGACGGTCCCGCGGGGCAGGCGCTCGTGATCGCCGTGGTCGGCGCGCTGATGATCCTCTACGTCCTCGTCGGCGGCATGAAGGGCACCACGTGGGTGCAGATCATCAAGGCGATCCTGCTGATCGCCGGCGCGGGCCTCATGACCGTGTGGGTCCTCGCGCGGTTCGGCTTCGACCTGTCGGCGGTGCTCCAGGGAGCGATCGACGCCGCGGGCGAGGGCGGTGAGACGCTCGTCGAGCCCGGCCGGCAGTACGGGGCCACGGCGCTGACGCAGCTCAACTTCCTGTCCCTCGCGCTGGCGCTCGTGCTCGGGACCGCCGGTCTGCCGCACGTCCTCATGCGCTTCTACACCGTGCCGTCCGCCAAGGAGGCGCGTCGGTCGGTGGTGTGGGCGATCTGGCTCATCGGCATCTTCTACCTGTTCACGCTCGTCCTCGGCTACGGTGCCGGCGCGCTGGTCGGGCCGGAGACGATCATGTCGTCGCCCGGCAAGGCGAACTCCGCGGCGCCGCTGCTCGCGTACGAGCTGGGCGGGGTGTTCCTGCTCGGCATCATCTCCGCGGTGGCGTTCGCGACCATCCTCGCGGTCGTCGCGGGCCTGACGATCACCGCTGCCGCGTCGTTCGCGCACGACATCTACGCGTCGGTCATCAAGCAGGGCCAGGTGGCGCCGGACGGCGAGGTGCGCGTCGCACGCATCACCGTCCTGGTGATCGGGGCACTGGCGATCGTGGGCGGGATCTTCGCGAACGGTCAGAACGTGGCGTTCCTCGTGGCGCTGGCGTTCGCGGTCGCGGCCTCGGCGAACCTGCCGACGATCCTGTACTCGCTGTTCTGGAAGCGGTTCAACACGTCCGGCGCGCTGTGGAGCATGTACGGCGGGCTCGTCTCGTGCATCGTGCTCATCGCCTTCTCGCCGGTGGTGTCCGGCAAGGTCGACCCGATCACGGGCGACAGCCTGTCGATGATCCGCGACACGTCGGTGGACTTCGCGATCTTCCCGCTGGAGAACCCGGGGATCGTCTCGATCCCGCTCGCGTTCCTGCTCGGGATCGTCGGGACGCTGCTGTCGAAGGAGCAGCCGCACCCGGAGAAGTTCGCCGAGATGGAGGTGCGCTCGCTCACCGGGGCCGGCGCCGAGAAGGCGACCAGCCACTGACGGGTCAGGCAGGGGGCCGGTGCGCCCGCACGATGAGCGTCCCGGGCAACCGGGCGCCGCGCACCGGCCCCCAGCCTCCCCACACGCGGTGGTGGCCCGCGGGCCACTCGGGCTCCAGGAGCCCGTCGACCACCAGCCCGGCGCCGACGACGTCGCCCACGTGGTCGGCCAGGGTCCTGTGGTACTCGGCGTACAGCACGCGCCCGTCCGCAGCCTGCTCGACGTAGGGCCGTCGGTCGAAGTAGGACCGGGTGGCCGTGAGCCCACCCTCACCGGGGTCGTCGGGGAAGGCCCAGCGCACCGGGTGGGTGACCGAGAAGACCCAGCGGCCGCCCGGGCGCAGCACCCGGGCGACCTCGGCGTGCACGCGGGCGGCGTCGGGCACGAACGGCAGCGCACCGAACGCGGTGAACGCGACGTCGAACGACGCGGACGCGAACGGCAGGGCACGGGCGTCGGCCTGCACGAGCGGCGTCCGGGTGCCCGTCTGCGCGTCGAGCCGCCGTGCTGCCGCGAGCATGCCCGCGGACACGTCGGTCGCGACCCCGTCGGCGCCGGCCTGCGTGCGCAGCCAGCGCGTCCCCTGGGCCGCCCCGGCACCGAGCTCCAGGACCCGGGCGCCGCGGACGTCGCCGAGCAGGTGCGCGTCCGACTCCCGCAGCCCTTCGGGGCACCACAGCAGGTCGGCGGGGCCGAGGAACGCGCCGTGCTCGTCGAGGTACTCCTGCGCGTTGGCGTCCCACCACCCGCGGGCGGCGCGTCCGCCCTGATCGTCCGGGACGTCCAGGTATCCGGCAGCGGCCAGCGCGTCGTCCGGCGATTCCTCCGACATCCTGCCAGTCTGTCCGATGCCGAATCCGTACCGGTGCGTAACACGCGCGTGACACGGCGCCCCTAGCGTCTGCCGGGTCCCGGGCGGCGTGGTGCACAACCAGGCCCTGACGAGAGGTGGCTGCAGTGAGGACCAGATGGCAGATGGTGGCCGGAGGGCTGGTGGTGGGGCTCGCCCTGACCGCGTGCGCCGCCAGCGACCGCGACACCGGTGGCGACGACGGCGCGACGGACGGAGGGCGTGACACCTTCATCTTCGCGGCGTCCGGCGACCCGTCCTCGCTCGACCCGGCCTTCGCCAGCGACGGCGAGTCGTTCCGCGTGGCGCGCCAGATCTTCGAGGGCCTGGTCGGCGTCGAGCCCGGCACGGCAGACCCCGCGCCCCTGCTCGCGGAGTCGTGGGAGGTCAGCGACGACGGCCTGGAGTACACGTTCGAGCTCAAGGAGGGCGTGACCTTCCACGACGGCACCGACTTCGACGGCGACGCGGTGTGCGCCAACTTCGAGCGCTGGAACAACTTCACCGGTGTCCTGCAGTCGGAGTCGCTCTCCTACTACTGGCAGAAGGTCAACGGCGGGTTCGCGAGCAGCGACGTCGAGAGCCTGAACGGCACCGGCAAGTACGAGTCGTGCGAGGCGCCCGACGCCGGCACCGCCGTGATCCACCTGCGCAGCCCGCTGCCGGAGCTGGTCTCGGCCCTGTCCCTGCCCGCGTTCGCCATGCAGTCGCCCACGGCGCTCGAGGAGTACGACGCGGACGGCGTGAGCGGCGACGGCGAGGCGCCGGTGCTGCCCGAGTACGCCACCGGGCACCCCACCGGCACCGGGCCCTTCGTGTTCGAGTCCTGGAGCCCGGGCGAGGAGGTCGTGCTCAGCGCCTACGACGACTACTGGGGCGAGCAGGGTCAGGTCCGGCGGGTCGTCTTCCCGATCATCTCGGACGCGACCGCGCGACGGCAGGCGCTGCAGGCCGGCGACATCGACGGGTACGACCTCGTCGGCCCCGCCGACGTGGTGGCCCTCGAGGAGGCAGGCTTCCAGATCGTCAACCGTGAGCCCTTCAACGTGCTGTACCTCGGCATGAACCAGGCCAACCCGGACCTGGCCGACGTGCGGGTCCGGCAGGCGATCGCGCACGCGATCAACAAGGAGGCGCTCGTCGCCCAGACGCTGCCCGAGGGCACCGAGGTCGCGACGAACTTCGTGCCGCCGTCGGTCGCCGGCTGGAACGCCGACGTCGCGACCTACGAGTACGACCCGGACAAGGCGCGCTCCCTGCTCGCCGAGGCCGGGAAGTCGGCGCTCACGATCGACTTCAACTACCCGACCAACGTGTCGCGGCCCTACATGCCGACGCCGGAGCAGGTGTTCACGGCGATCGAGGCGGACCTCGAGGCCGTCGGCATCACGGTCAACGCGGTGCCGGACCCGTGGAACCCGGAGTACCTCGACCGGATCCAGGGCGGCGCCGACCACGGGCTGCACCTGCTCGGGTGGACCGGCGACTACAACGACACCTACAACTTCATCGGCGTCTTCTTCGGCGGCACGTCGAACGAGTGGGGCTTCGACAACCCCGAGCTGTTCACGGCGATCAACGACGCGCGGTACGTCGCGGACCTCGACGCCCAGACCGAGGCGTACGAGGCGGCCAACGCGGCCATCCTCGACTTCCTGCCGGGCGTCCCGCTGGCCCACCCGGTGCCGTCGCTCGCGTTCAAGGCCGACGTCCAGGGCTACCCGGCGTCGCCGGTCCAGGACGAGGTCTACAACGTGATCACCCTGGGCGACTGAGGAGCTGCTCGACCCGATGACCCGACTGATCCTGCGGCGCCTCGCGCTGCTCGTCCCGACCCTGCTCGGGCTGTCGGTGCTGCTGTTCCTGTGGGTGCGTGCTCTCCCGGGGGGGCCGGCGACGGCCCTCCTGGGGGAGCGCGCGACCCCGGACGCCGTGGCACGCATCAACCAGCTCTACGGGTTCGACCGACCGCTGCCCCAGCAGTACGTGACCTGGCTGGGTCAGCTCCTGCAGGGCAACTTCGGCGTGTCGACCCGCACGGGGCGGCCCGTCCTCGACGAGTTCGTGGCCCGGTTCCCCGCGACGATCGAGCTGTCGCTCGTCGCGCTGCTCGTCGCCGTCGGCGTGGGCGTCCCGCTGGGCTACGTGGCGGCCCGACGCCAGGGTCGGCTCGTCGACCACGCCGCGGTCGTGAGCTCGCTGCTCGGCGTGACGATCCCCGTCTTCTTCCTGGCGTTCCTGCTGAAGTGGCTGTTCGCCGTACAGCTCGGCTGGTTCCCGTCCGCCGGGCGGCAGGACCCCGCCATGGTGGCGACGCACCCGACCGGGTTCTACGTGCTCGACGGGGTCGCGACCCGCGAGTGGGACGCGAGCTGGGACGCCCTGATGCACCTCGTGCTGCCGGCCCTCGCGCTGGGCACCATCCCGCTGGCGATCATCGCCCGGATCACCCGCGCGTCGGTGATCGACGTGCAGCACGCCGACTACGTCCGCACCGCCCGCGCCAAGGGGCTCGCGCCCTCCCACGTGCGCGGGCGCGTGATCCTGCACAACGCGATGCTGCCCGTCTCGACCACCATCGGCCTGCAGATCGGCCTGCTGCTGTCCGGCGCGGTGCTGACCGAGACCGTGTTCGCGTTCCCCGGCGTCGGCAAGTTCCTCGCCGACGCGGTGTTCAACCTCGACTACGCGGTGCTGCAGGGCTTCATCCTGCTCATCGCCGTGGTCTACGCCCTGGTGAACCTGGCGGTCGACGTGTCGTACGGCCTGATCGACCCGAGGATGAGGACCCGATGAGCGCACCCGAGGTCTACGAGGTCCCGCAGGCGCCGGTCGACGCCGGCGAGCTCGCGGAGGACCGCCGCGCGGGGGAGGCGCTGTGGCGCGTCGCGGCGCGTCGTCTGCTGCGCAACCCCGCGGCGATCCTCGGCGTCGTGATCGTCGTGGCGTTCCTGCTGGTGGCCCTGCTCGCCCCGGTGCTGGCGCCGTACGCGCCCGGTGCGCTGCCCGGCCGTGCCGACGTCCGCCCGACGTACATCCCCGGGCCGTCGGCCGCCCACCCGCTCGGCCTGGACCGGTACGGGGCCGACGTGCTGTCCCAGCTGATCTGGGGGGCGCGCGCCTCGCTGCTCATCGGTGTCCTGTCGACGCTGCTCGGGCTCGCGGGCGGCATGGTGCTCGGGGTGCTCGCAGGCGCGTTCGGCGGGTGGGTCGACTCGGCCGTCATGCGGCTGGTCGACCTCATGCTGGCCGTCCCCAGCCTGCTGCTCGCCGTGTCGATCGCCGCGGTGGCCGGGCAGACGCCCTCGTCGGTCGTCATCGCGATCGGCGTCGTCCAGGTGCCCGTGTTCGCGCGGCTGCTGCGGGGGTCGATGCTGGCCCAGAAGGGCCAGGACTACGTGCTGGCCGCCCGGTCCCTGGGCCTGTCACGGCGCACGGTCACCATGAGCCACGTCCTGCCCAACAGCGTGTCCCCGGTGATCGTGCAGGCCACGCTCCTGCTCGCGACGGCCGTCATCGAGGCGGCGGCGCTGTCGTTCCTCGGCCTGGGCGGCGGGTCGCCGACGACCGCCGAGTGGGGGCGCATGCTCGTGGCCGCGCAGAACGAGCTCGAGGTGGCACCACGGCTCGCGCTGTGGCCCGGCATCTGCATCTCCGTGACGGCCCTGGGCTTCACGTTGTTCGGCGAGGCGCTGCGTGAGGCCCTCGACCCGCGATCGAGGAGGCGATGAGCGTGACCGGCACACCGGAGCAGGAGGACGACCGGGGCGAGCCGCTGCTGCGCATCCGGGACCTCGAGGTCACGTTCCGCACGGAGTCCGGCACGGCCACCGCGGTGCGCGGCGTGTCGTTCGACGTCCACGCCGGCCAGACCGTGGCGGTCGTGGGGGAGTCCGGCTCGGGCAAGTCCACGACGGCCGCCGCCGTGATCGGGCTGCTCGCCGGCAACGGCTCCGTCACGGCGGGCTCGATCCTCTTCGAGGGCGAGGACCTCGTGGCGCTCGGGCCCGACGCGATGCACCGCGTCCGCGGCTCGCGCATCGGGATGGTGCCGCAGGACCCGATGTCGAACCTCAACCCGGTCCGCCGGGTCGGGTCCCAGGTGGACGAGACGCTCGAGGACAACGGCGTGCTGCGCGGCCGGGGCGTGCGCGCGCGCACGATCGAGCTCCTGGCCGAGGCCGGCCTGCCCGACGCGGAGCGGCGTGCGCAGCAGTACCCGCACGAGTTCTCGGGGGGCATGCGGCAGCGGGCGCTGATCGCCGTCGGCCTGGCCGCCCGGCCGCGTCTGCTCATCGCCGACGAGCCGACGTCGGCGCTCGACGTGACGGTGCAGCGCACGATCCTCGACGGGCTGACGGAGCTCACCGACCGGCTGGGCGTCGCGGTGCTGCTCATCACGCACGACCTGGGGCTGGCGGCGGAGCGCGCCGACCGGGTGGTCGTGATGTACCGCGGCGAGGTGGTCGAGGAGGGGGACGCGCACGCGATCCTCACGGCCCCGCAGCACGAGTACACGCGGCGGCTGCTCGCCGCGGCACCCTCCCTGACGTCGCGGCGCATCGAGCTCGCCCGTCACGGTGCCGACGTCCCCGTGCCCGTCGGTGCGGAGCCCGCCGCCGCGCGGACCGGCGAGCAGGAGGACGTCCGGCCCGCCGCGACCGGTCGCACCGCCGGGCCGGGAGCGTCGGCCCCGCACGGCGCCGAGGCTGCAGCGCCGCTCGTCGAGGTCGACCGCGTCAGCAAGGTGTTCCGGATCCGCGGCCGCGGGCTGCTCGGCCGGGGCGCGGACTTCACCGCGGTCGACGACGTGAGCCTGGTCATCCCCCGGGGGCGCACCGTGGCCGTGGTGGGGGAGTCCGGGTCCGGCAAGTCGACCGTCGCGCGGATGATGCTGGGGCTGCTGGCCCCGACGTCCGGCGCGATCCGGTTCGACGGTGTCGACGTGGCGCACCGCGACCGCTCCGCCGAGGTCGCGTTCCGGCGGCGGGTGCAGCCGATCTTCCAGGACCCGTACGCGTCCCTCGACCCGCTGTTCACGGTGTTCCGGACGATCGAGGAGCCGCTGCGGGCGCACCGCACCGGCGACCGCGCGCAGCGCCACGCGCGCGTCCGCGAGCTCATGGACCAGGTGGCGCTGCCCACCTCCCTGCTGTCGCGGTACCCGGCGGAGCTGTCGGGCGGGCAGCGCCAGCGGGTCGCGATCGCCCGCGCCCTGGCGCTCGAGCCCGAGCTCGTGGTGTGCGACGAGGCGGTCTCGGCGCTCGACGTCATCGTGCAGTCGCAGATCCTGCACCTGCTGGCCGGCCTGCAGGAGCGGCTCGGCCTGTCGTACCTGTTCATCAGCCACGACCTCGCCGTGGTGCGCCAGATCGCGGACGAGGTCTGCGTGATGCAGGAGGGACGGGTCGTGGAGAGCGGCACGGTGGACGACGTGTTCGACGCGCCGCGCACGGAGTACACCCGCACGCTGCTCGACGCGATCCCGGGGCGGGACCTCGACCTGGGGCGCAGCGCCTGACGCCCTACGCCCTGGTCGCGGGCTCCCACCGGGACCGAAGCCGCAGGGCGTCGCACGCGGGTCTCGCTAGTGTGGGAGGTGCGGCGCCGCGTCGGAGCGCGCCCGGCCCCCTGCTGTCCCGGCGGGACGGCCCCTGCGAACGAGGAGCTCCAGCGTGCGAGTCGGTCTGCTCACGGGTGGCGGCGACGTCCCCGGCCTGAATGCCGCGATCCGTGCGGTCGTCAAGCGGGGGGAGGGCGAGCACGGCCACTCCATCATCGGTTTCCGCAACGGGTGGAAGGGCGTCGTCGACGGGGACGTCATGCCGCTGACGCGCCAGCACATCCGCAACGTGCTGCCCACGGGCGGCACGCTCCTCGGCACGGCGCGGTACCACCCGCACGCCTCGGACGGCGGGCTCGACGCCGCACTGGCGACGCTCGAGGCGGAGCGCATCGAGGCGCTCATCTGCATCGGCGGCGACGGGACGCTGAACGCCGCGAGCAAGGTCGCCGAGGCGGGCGTGAAGGTCGTCGGCATCCCCAAGACGATCGACAACGACGTCTGGGGCACCGACGCCTCGATCGGGTTCGACACCGCGGTGAGCATCGCCACCGAGGCCATCGACCGGATCCACACGACGGCCGAGTCGCACAACCGCGTGATGATCGTCGAGGTCATGGGGCGCCACGCCGGCTGGATCGCCGTGACGTCGGGCATCGCCGGTGGTGCGGAGCTCGTGCTGGCCCCGGAGGAGCCGTTCGACATCGGTCGGATCGAGCGCTTCCTCAAGCACCGCCACCGCGCGCACGCGAGCTTCTCGATCGTCGTCGTGGCCGAGGGGGCCGTGCCCGCCGAGAACACGCCGATGCACTACGAGACGCAGATGGGCAAGTACGGCGAGATCGTCGCGGGTGCCATCGGTGAGCGGCTGAAGACCGAGATCGAGCAGCGCACCGGCTTCGACACGCGCGTCACGGTGCTCGGCCACACGCAGCGCGGCGGCATCCCCACGGCGGCGGACCGGATCCTGGCGTCCCGGTTCGGCGTCGCGGCGATCGACGCCGTGACGGCCGGTACCACCAACGTCATGACGGCCATCCGTGGTGAGGAGGTCGTGCTGGTGCCGCTCGAGGAGGTCGCCGGCAAGGTGAAGTTCGTCCCGCAGAACCTGCTGACGGTGGCGCGGGCCCTCGCCTGATCCGCATCCTTTGCCTGCACCGCCGCACACCCGATAGGGTGGACGGCGGTGCCGCGCGTGTTCATCGATCCCCGTGCGTACCGACTCGTCACCCCGCCCGGTTCCACTCCGCACGCGGGTGCGGCGGGTCGGCGTGACGGGCGACCGGCGCGAGGACCACGTCACCATTCCTGTCCGCACTACTTCCTGTCCGCATCGGAGCCCACCACTACATGAGCATCTCCACCCCCGCGAAGCCGGCCAGCCCGCAGGTCGCGGTGAACGACATCGGTACGGCCGAGGACTTCCTCGCTGCGATCGACGCCACCATCAAGTACTTCAACGATGGCGACATCGTCGAGGGCACCATCGTCAAGGTCGACCGCGACGAGGTCCTGCTCGACATCGGTTACAAGACCGAGGGCGTGATCCCCTCCCGCGAGCTGTCCATCAAGCACGACGTGGACCCCGGCGAGGTCGTCAAGGTCGGCGACGAGGTCGAGGCCCTGGTCCTCCAGAAGGAGGACAAGGAGGGTCGTCTGATCCTGTCCAAGAAGCGCGCGCAGTACGAGCGGGCGTGGGGCACGATCGAGAAGATCAAGGAGGAGGACGGCGTCGTCACCGGCACCGTCATCGAGGTCGTCAAGGGCGGCCTCATCCTCGACATCGGCCTGCGCGGCTTCCTGCCGGCCTCCCTCGTCGAGATGCGTCGCGTGCGCGACCTCCAGCCGTACGTCGGCAAGGAGATCGAGGCGAAGATCATCGAGCTCGACAAGAACCGCAACAACGTCGTGCTGTCGCGGCGTGCGTGGCTCGAGCAGACGCAGTCCGAGGTCCGCTCCACCTTCCTGCAGACCCTGCAGAAGGGCCAGGTGCGCCCCGGTGTCGTCTCGTCGATCGTCAACTTCGGTGCCTTCGTGGACCTGGGCGGCGTGGACGGGCTCGTGCACGTCTCCGAGCTGTCCTGGAAGCACATCGACCACCCGTCCGAGGTCGTCGAGGTGGGCCAGGAGGTCACGGTCGAGGTGCTCGAGGTCGACTTCGACCGCGAGCGGGTCTCCCTGTCGCTGAAGGCGACGCAGGAGGACCCGTGGCAGGCGTTCGCCCGGACGCACGCCATCGGCCAGGTCGTGCCCGGCAAGGTCACCAAGCTCGTCCCGTTCGGTGCGTTCGTGCGCGTCGAGGACGGCATCGAGGGCCTCGTGCACATCTCGGAGCTGGCCGTGCGCCACGTCGAGATCCCGGAGCAGGTCGTGCAGGTCGGCGACGACGTCTTCGTCAAGGTCATCGACATCGACCTCGAGCGTCGCCGCATCTCGCTGTCGCTCAAGCAGGCGAACGAGGGCTTCGACCCCGAGTCCGACGACTTCGACCCCGCGCTGTACGGCATGGCGGCGGAGTACGACGAGCAGGGCAACTACAAGTACCCCGAGGGCTTCGACCCGACGACGAACGAGTGGCTCGAGGGCTTCGAGACCCAGCGCGAGGCGTGGGAGGCCCAGTACGCGGCCGCTCACGAGCGCTGGGAGGCGCACCGTAAGCAGGTCGCCGCGGCGGCCCAGGCGGACGCCGAGGCCTCGACGTCCGAGTCCACGGGCAGCGGCCCGGCGCCGTCGACCTACTCGTCCGCCCCGGCGGAGGAGGTCGCGGGCACGCTCGCGTCGGACGAGGCGCTCGCCGCTCTGCGCGAGAAGCTCACCGGCAACTGAGTCCGCGCGGGTCCGCCCGCGACGGTCTGCACGGCGGACGGCCGGTCATCCCCTTGGGGTGGCCGGCCGTCGGCGTACCCGGGGGTGACACGCCGTCGGGCGGGGCGGTCGCGCCGCACGCGCCCGGCGGCCAGGATGGGGCGATGCAGAGGATCGGACTGACCGGAGGGATCGCGGCGGGCAAGTCCGTCGCGGCGCGCAGGTTCGCCGAGCGCGGAGCCGTCGTGATCGACGCGGACGTCCTGGCGCGGCAGGCCGTGGCCCCGGGCAGCACGGGCCTCGACGAGGTGGTCGAGGAGTTCGGGCCGGGGATCCTCGACGCGGCGGGCGACCTGGACCGCGCGGCGCTGGGGCGGATCGTGTTCGCCGACGCCGGGGCCCGCGCACGGCTGGACGCGCTCGTGCACCCCGTCGTCCGCCGGCTCGCGGCCGAGCAGGAGGCGGCCGCCGCCGCGCTCGACCCGGGGGCCGTGGTGGTGCACGACATCCCGCTGCTGGTCGAGACGGGTCAGGCGGAGGACTTCCACGTGGTCGTGGTCGTGCACGCCCCGGCGGTGCTGCGCGTCGAGCGACTCGTGCGGCTGCGGGGGATGGACCGGGCGGACGCGCAGGCGCGGGTCGCGGCGCAGGCACGCGACGAGGCCCGGCTGGCCGTGGCGGACGTCGTGCTCGACGGCACCGGCAGCGACGCGGACCTCGAGCGTCAGGTCGACGCGCTGTGGGAGCGGCTGGCCGTGGAGCGGGCCGACGAGCGGGCTGCCGACACCCTCTGACGTGCGCTGCAGGACGAAGGTCCCCCGTCCCGCGCAGCGCCCATCATCCCTTCGGGTGAATTGAACGACCGTCCACGCGAGCAGTACGGTTCCGACGCCGATCACTCGGACGGACGCGCGTCGTGCGCGTCCCGGGGCCGCGTCGGGCGGCCCCCGGGCAACGTAGCCGGAGGAACGATGGCCCTGCAGTCGGTCGGTAGCGGGTGGGAGGCGCGCCCGCTGCAGTCCAAGGCCTCGATGTCGGTGGCCACGGGGGCGCTGTCGGCCACCCAGGTGCTGGACATGGTCTCCCAGGCGGTCGCCGAGGTCGAGGACGAGAGCGGCTGGCTGCGGGTCGGTGAGCGCAGCGCGAACAAGGTGTCGGTGTCGATCCGGGACATGACCCGCGAGAGCAGCGAGCCGGTGCTGTTCTTCGACGTCGAGGTGGACCGTGCCGTCGGTCGGGTGACCGTGCGCACGCTCATCACCAGCTACGTCGTGAAGTCGTCCGGCATGAGCGCGCTGGTGCCCATGGCCAAGCGCCGGGTGGTCGGTTTCAACGCCTACCGGGCGTTCATGGACCGGTACGCGAGGATGCTGTCGAAGGCCGATCCCGCGGCGAACGTGTCGTTCAGCGGGGACTGACGCGCCGGCGGTGGCCCCCACCGGGGCCGCCGGGTCGTTGTCGGTGGTGCGACGTACGGTGTCCTCATGCGTCCCGTGACCGACCTGCAGCGGACCGTCGCGCCGTTCGAGGTGGTGTCCGAGTACACCCCGAGCGGTGACCAGCCGACCGCCATCGCCGAGCTCGCCGCCCGCGTGCGGGCCGGGGAGAAGGACGTGGTGCTGCTCGGTGCCACCGGCACGGGCAAGTCCGCGACGACGGCGTGGCTCATCGAGCAGCTGCAGCGTCCGACGCTCGTGATGGCCCCGAACAAGACGCTCGCGGCCCAGCTGGCGACCGAGTTCCGCGAGCTGATGCCCAACAACGCCGTCGAGTACTTCGTGTCGTACTACGACTACTACCAGCCCGAGGCGTACATCGCGCAGACGGACACGTACATCGAGAAGGACTCCTCGATCAACGAGGAGGTCGAGCGCCTGCGGCACTCGGCCACCAGCTCCCTGCTGACCCGGCGCGACGTGGTCGTCGTGTCCACCGTGTCGTGCATCTACGGCCTGGGCACGCCGCAGGAGTACGTCGACCGCATGGTGACCCTCGCGGTGGGGGACCGCATCGACCGCGACCAGCTGCTGCGCCGCTTCGTGACGATGCAGTACACGCGCAACGACATGGCGTTCACCCGTGGCACGTTCCGGGTGCGCGGGGACACGGTCGAGATCATCCCGGTGTACGAGGAGCTCGCTGTCCGGGTCGAGTTCTTCGGTGACGAGATCGAGGCGATCGCGACGCTGCACCCGCTGACGGGCGACGTCGTGCGCGCGGAGCAGCAGATGCACGTGTTCCCGGCGACGCACTACGTGGCGGGGCCCGAGCGCATGGAGCGCGCCATCGCCGGCATCGAGGCCGAGCTCGAGGAGCGGCTGGCGGAGCTCGAGCGGCAGAACAAGCTGCTCGAGGCCCAGCGCCTGCAGATGCGCACCACCTACGACATCGAGATGATGCGGCAGATCGGCTCGTGCTCGGGCATCGAGAACTACTCCCGCCACATCGACGGCCGGCCGGCCGGCTCCGCACCGAACACGCTGATCGACTACTTCCCCGAGGACTTCCTGCTCGTCATCGACGAGTCGCACGTCACGGTGCCGCAGATCGGGGCCATGTTCGAGGGCGACATGTCCCGCAAGCGCGCCCTGGTGGACCACGGGTTCCGCCTGCCGAGCGCGGTCGACAACCGGCCGCTGCGCTGGGAGGAGTTCGTGGATCGCATCGGGCAGACGGTCTACCTGTCGGCCACGCCCGGGGACTACGAGCTGTCCATGGCGGACGGCGTGGTCGAGCAGATCATCCGGCCCACCGGCCTGGTGGACCCGCAGGTGCTGGTCAAGCCGACCAAGGGGCAGATCGACGACCTCCTCGGCGAGATCAACGACCGCGTCGAGCGCGACGAGCGCGTCCTGGTCACGACGCTGACCAAGAAGATGTCCGAGGACCTCACCGACTACCTGCTGGAGAAGGGCGTCCGGGTGCGGTACCTGCACTCGGAGGTCGACACGCTGCGGCGCGTGGAGCTGCTGCGCGAGCTGCGGCTGGGGGAGTACGACGTGCTCGTCGGCATCAACCTGCTGCGCGAGGGGCTCGACCTGCCGGAGGTGTCGCTCGTCGCGATCCTCGACGCCGATAAGCAGGGGTTCCTGCGCTCCGGGAAGTCCCTCATCCAGACCATCGGGCGTGCGGCGCGCAACGTCTCCGGCCAGGTGCACATGTACGCCGACACCGTCACCCCGGCCATGCGCCAGGCGCTCGAGGAGACCGAGCGGCGCCGCGAGAAGCAGATCGCGTACAACCTGGAGCACGGGATCGACCCGCAGCCGCTGCGCAAGCGGATCGGCGACATCACGGACATGCTGGCGCGCGAGGACGCGGACACGGCCGAGCTGCTCGGCGGTGCCGGGCGTCAGGCCAGCCGCGGCAAGGCGCCCGTGCCCGGGCTCGGCTCGCGACCGGCTGCCGACGACCGCACGCGGTTGACCGGTGCCGCAGCGCACGACCTGGCCGACCTCATCCAGCAGCTCACCGAGCAGATGCACGCCGCGGCCGGCGAGCTGCAGTTCGAGCTCGCCGCGCGGCTGCGCGACGAGATCTCCGGGCTGAAGAAGGAGCTGCGGCAGATGCAGGCCGCCACGGCCTGAGCGTGCACCGCGACCGCGGTGGACCGGCTGGCACGTCCTGAGGAGGAGCACCGATGGACCGCAGGTTGCAGATCGTGTTCGACGCCCACGACCCCCTCGCGCTGGGGACCTTCTGGCAGGAGGCCCTGGGGTACGTCCGCGAGGCGCCACCCGAGGGTTTCGCGTCCTGGGAGGAGACGCTGCGCGCGTGGGGACTGCCGGAGGACCGCTGGAACGACGCGAACGCGATCGTCGACCCCGAGGGCTCCGGACCGCGGATCTTCCTGCAGAAGGTGCCGGAGGGGAAGACCGCGAAGAACCGCGTGCACCTCGACGTCGGGCTGCCCGGCGCGCCCGCCCGGCCCGGTGAGCGCCGCGTCGACGGGATCCGCGCCCGTGCGGGCGAGCTCGAGGCCCTCGGGGCCTCGCGGGTCCGCGAGCACGACGACGAGGTCCAGGGGTTCTGGATCGTCATGCAGGACCCCGAGGGCAACGAGTTCTGCCTGGTCTGAGTGCGCCCGCGACGCGCCGGCGACGCCGTCCACGGCACGGCCGGCAGCGGCGCGTCACGCTGACGTCACCTATAGTTCTCGGCGGAGGGGAGTACTCCCCACGACGTCATCGTCATCACGGTCGCCAGAGCTGCCGGCCCGGTGCGTCGGCCGCGCGCACGACCCGCACCGGGTGGAGACAGCGCAGGCGGAAGAGACCTCCGGTCATCAGTCGTACTCTCCGGAGGTTCTTCCGTGGTCGTTGAATTCTGGGTGTGGGCCGTCACCGTCGGCGTCATCCTCGCCATGCTCGCCGTCGACTACGTCGGGCACGTGCGCTCGCCGCACGAGCCCACCCTGCGCGAGTCCGCGTGGTGGTCGGCGGGGTACGTCGGCATCGCGCTCGTCTTCGGCGTCGTCGTCTGGGCGGTCTGGGGCTCCACCTACGGGGCGGAGTACTTCGCGGGGTACGTGACCGAGAAGAGCCTGTCGGTCGACAACCTGTTCGTCTTCGTCCTCATCATGGCGAGCTTCCGGGTGCCGCGGCTGTACCAGCAGAAGGTGCTGCTCATCGGCATCACCATCGCCCTCGTGCTGCGGACGATCTTCATCCTCGTCGGTGCGGCGATGATCGAGAACCTGTCGTGGATCTTCTACGTCTTCGGCGGCTTCCTGCTGTACACCGCCTGGACGCAGATCAAGGCGGGCTCCGCGGACGACGAGGAGTACCACGAGAACCCCGTCCTGCGCTGGACGCGGCGCGCGTTCCCGACCACGGACGACTACGTCGGCGACAAGATGGTCGTGCGCCGCGACGGCCGCCGCTTCATCACCCCGATGCTCATCGTGATGATCGCGATCGGCACGGCGGACATCATCTTCGCGGTCGACTCGATCCCCGCCATCTTCGGGCTCACGCAGGAGACGTACCTGGTCTTCGCGGCCAACGCGTTCTCGCTGCTCGGCCTGCGCCAGCTCTTCTTCCTCATCGACGGGCTGCTCGACAAGCTCGTGTACCTGTCGTACGGCCTCGGCGCGATCCTGGGCTTCATCGGTGCGAAGCTGCTCATCCACGCGATGCACACCAACGAGGTGCCGTTCATCAACGGCGGTGAGCACATCACCGCGATCCCGGAGATCAACACCTGGGTGTCGCTCGGCTTCATCATCGTGACGCTGACGCTCACGACGATCCTCTCGCTGCGCCGTACCCGCCGGGACGAGGCCGCGCGCGCCGTCGAGACCGCCCGCGCCGAGACCCACGGGCTGGCCGCCGAGAGCACCGACGGCGAGGACGTCGTCGACGGGAGGCCGTGACGCACGAGCTGCCTGCCGCCTTCGAGGCGGCCTCGCTGGTCGCCGTCGTGGCGATCCTGCTGCTCGACCTCGCGCTCGTGCGCCGGCGGCCGCACGTGCCGTCGGTGCGCGAGAGCGTCGTGTGGGTGCTGGTCTACGTCGGCCTGGCGCTCGTGTTCGCCGGGCTGGTGGCGCTCGTGGGCGGGCCCGCCCCGGCGGAGGAGTTCGTCGCGGGCTGGTTGACCGAGTACAGCCTGTCGGTCGACAACCTGTTCGTCTTCCTGCTGATCATGTCCAGCTTCGCGGTGCCCCGCGAGCAGCAGCAGCGCGTGCTCGTGGTGGGGATCATCGTGGCGCTCGTGCTGCGCGGCGCCTTCATCCTGGCGGGCGCCGCGCTCATCGAGCGCTACACCTGGGTGTTCTACCTCTTCGGGGCGTTCCTGGTGTGGACGGCCGTGCGGCTGCTGCGGGAGGGCGCGGGCTCCGGTGACGAGCCGTACGAGGAGAACCGGCTCGTGCGCGGCCTGCGACGCGTGCTGCCGATGTCGCCGACGTACGACGGCGGGCGCGTGCGCACCGTCCACGAGGGGCGCCGCGTGTTCACGCCGCTCGTCGTCGTGTTCGTGGCGATCGGGACCACGGACGTGCTGTTCGCGTTCGACTCGATCCCCGCGATCTTCGGGCTGACGCACGACCCGTTCATCGTCTTCACGACCAACGTGTTCGCGCTCATGGGGCTGCGCCAGCTGTACTTCCTGCTCGGCGGGCTGCTCGACCGGCTGGTGTACCTGCCGTACGGGCTCGCGGCGATCCTCGCGTTCATCGGCGTCAAGCTCGTGCTCGAGGCGCTCGCGACGAACTCGCTCGGGTTCGTCAACGGCGGCGAGCCGGTCCCGTGGGCGCCCGAGGTGCCCACGTGGGTGTCGCTCACCGTCATCGCGGGTGCGCTGGCCGTCGCCACGGTGGCCAGCCTCGTGCGCGCGCGGCGCGACCTGGCGGCGGCGCGGCGGCTCCCGCCCCCCGAGCCCGAGCAGCGGCCGGACGGGCCGGCCGCGTCCTGACGTCCGGAGCCTGCCGACGCCCCGGGCGCGTGCCCGGCAGGTCGTGGCTCAGCAGGCCGTGGCCGAGCAGGTCGTGGCTCAGGCGGTCGCGCCTCAGGAGGTCGCGGACCAGGGACCCAGGACCAGGTCCCACCCGCGCACGTCGGTCGCGGCGACGAGCCCCTCGCGCGCGAAGGGGTCCTGCGCGAGCAGGCCGCGCACGGCCGCCTCGTCGTCGGCGCGGAGCACCAGGAGCGCACCGGGGTCGCCGTCGGTGAACGGGCCGGACCCGAGCAGCACGCCGTCCTCGGCCTGCTGCGCCAGCCACGCCCGGTGCTCGGGGCGGACGGCGTCGCGGACCTCGGTCCGCTCGTCGTAGGTGTAGCGGACGGCGAAGATGCTCATGCCCGCATCCTGCCGGAGCGGGCAGCGCGCCCGCCACGGGCCGACGTCCGTCGCGACGGCGCCGCGGTGGCACAGTGGCGTCATGACGACGACCACCACTTCTCGCACGGTCCGGGACGGCCGATGAGCCGGCGGCTGCGCACCCTGCTGTCCGACGACCTGCTCGCCCGGGTCCACGCGCGTGCCGACGCGCACGACCGCGACAACACCTTCCCCCACGACGACCTCGCCGACCTCGTGGCGGCCGGGTACCTGCGGGCGTTCGTGCCCGAGCGCCTGGGTGGTGCCGGGCTCACCCTGGAGGAGGTGGCGCGCGAGCAGGTGCGGCTCGCGGCGGCCGCCCCGGCCACCGCGCTGGCCGTCAACATGCACCTCGTCGTCACCGGCCTGGCCGCGCTCCTGGTGGCCCGCGGCGACGACTCCGTGGAGTTCGTGCTGCAGGACGCGGCCGCGGGGGAGGTCTTCGCGTTCGGCAACTCCGAGGCGGGCAACGACCTGGTGATGTTCGGGTCCCGCACCCGGGCCGTGCCGCAGCCCGACGGCGGCTACCGGTACCACGGCACGAAGATCTTCACGTCGCTGTCACCGGTCTGGACGCGGCTCGCGACGTTCGGCCTGGACGACTCCGACCCGGCCGACCCGCGCCTCGTGCACGGCGTCGTCGCCCGGGAGGACGGCGGCGTCCAGGCGCGCGACGACTGGGACACGCTCGGCATGCGCGCGACCCAGTCGGCCACGACCGTGCTGGACGGTGCCTACGCGCCCGCGGACCGCGTCTACCGGCGGCTGCCGCCCGGACCGTCCGCGGACCCGTTCGTGTTCGCGTTGTTCGCCGTCTTCGAGACGCTGCTGGCGGCGGTGTACACGGGCATCGGGCGCCGGGCGCTCGAGCTCGGCGTCGGGCACGCCCGGCGGCGGACGTCGCTCAAGCACGGGGGCCGGTCGTACGCGCAGGACCCCGACATCCGCTGGCGCATCGCGGACGCGGCGCTCGCCCAGGACGGGGCCGAGCTGCAGGTGTTCGCCCTGGCGCGGGACGTCGACGAGCAGGCGGACCACGGCGCGCGGTGGTTCGCGCAGCTCGTGGGGCTCAAGGTGCGGGCCACCGAGACGGCACGCGTCGTCGTGGACCTGGCGCTGCGCGTGTCCGGCGGCGGGGCGTGCTTCACGGGCAGCGAGCTCGCCCGCCTGTACCGCGACGTGCTGGCCGGGATCTACCACCCGTCGGACGACGAGTCGGCGCACGCGACGGTCGCGACCTCGGTGCTGGGCCCGCCGGAGGACTGAGGGTCACCAGCCGCGGGCGGCCCACGCGGCGAGGTGAGGGCGCTCGGTGCCCAGGGTCGTGGCGTCGCCGTGACCCGGGTGCACGCAGGTGTCGTCCCGGTACCGGTCGAAGACGCGCGACGTGACGTCACCGAGCAGCTGCGCGAACCGCGCGGGGTCGCCCTGGGTGCCGCCCACGCCACCGGGGAACAGCGAGTCCCCGGTGAACAGGTGCGTGCGCCTGGCCACGGACCCGGGGGCCCGCGCGGGCAGGTCCTCGGTCAGTGCCAGGGCCACCGAGCCCGGGGTGTGGCCGCGCAGCGCCACGACGTCGAGGGTCAGGTGCCCGACCCGGACGTGGTCGCCGTGGCGCAGTCGCACCGTGACCGGGCAGCCGGTCGCCTCCTCGATCGCGTCCGCGTCGGCCGCGCCCGCGGCGACCCGGGCGCCCGTCACGGCGACGACGGAGGCCAGCGCACCCAGGTGGTCGCCGTGCCGGTGGGTGACCACCACGATGTCGAGCCGCGCCGAGCCCGAGCCCTCGCGGACGAGCGCGAGCAACCGGTCGGGGTCGGCGGGCGCGTCGACCAGCAGCTGGGCGCCCGAGCGCCGGCACGTCACGAGGTAGGCGTCGTTGTCCATCGGCCCGACGGACGCCGTGCGGATCTGCGCGTCGTCCAGCACCCGCACCCCGCTGGGACCACCGGGTTCGACGTGCCCCGTGCACGGACCCACGGGCAGCGCGGTCACGGGGTCACCGCCGCGGCCGTCACGGCCGCGCGCCGGGCGGCCGCCGCGTGGCTGTGCGCCGCGCGGACGAGCGCCAGGTGCGAGAGCGCCTGCGGCACGTTGCCGCGCATGTGCCGGCCGGCGGGGTCGTACTGCTCGGCGAGCAGACCCACGTCGTTCGCCAGCGGCACCACCGCGTCGAGCACCCGGCGTGCGCCGTCCACGTCGTCCCCCCGGGCCAGGGCGTCGGCGAGCCAGAACGAGCACGCGAGGAACGCGGCCTCGTCACCGCGCAGCCCGTCGTCGGTGCGGTCCGTGCGGTAACGGCGCAGCAGCCCCGGCGCGACCTCGAGCTCCTCCCGGACCGCGGCCAGCGTCCCGCGGGCGTGCGGACCGTCCGCGGGCACGAACCCGACCAGGACGACCTGCAGCAGCGACGCGTCGGTGTGCTCGGCGCCGTAGTGCTGCACGAAGCTGGCGCGCGCGTCGGACCACCCGTGGGCGAGGACGTCCGCACGGACCTCGTCGCGGGTGCGACGCCAGCGCTCCACGGGGCCGGGCAGGCCGTGCTGCTCGACGGCGTGCACCGCGCGGTCGAGCGCGGCCCACGTCATCACCTTCGAGTGCGTGAAGTGACGCGGCTCACCCCGCACCTCCCAGATGCCGCGGTCCGGCTCCCGCCAGTGCCGCGCCAGGTCGTCCACGAGCCGGCGCTGCAGCGACCACGTGTCGGAGGTCTCCGCGAGCCCCGCGTCGCGGGCCATCGCCAGCGCCGACATGACCACGCCCAGCACGTCGTGCTGCACCTGCCGCACGGCGCCGTTGCCCCGGCGCACCGGGCGCGAGCCGGCGTACCCCGGCAGGTGGTCGAGCTGCGTCTCGGGCAGCCGGCGCCCGCCGTCCAGCCGGTACATGATCTGCAGGTCCCGCGGGTCGCCCGCCACGGCCCGGGCCAGCCAGTCCCGCCACTGGGTCGCCTCGTCACGGAAGCCCTGCTCCAGGAGCGCCTCGAGCGTGAACGCGGCGTCGCGCAGCCAGCAGTACCGGTAGTCCCAGTTGCGCTCGCCGCCCGGTGTCTCGGGCAGCGACGTCGTGGGCGCCGCGACGACGCCCCCGGTGGTCGCGTCGGTCAGCAGGCGCAGCACCAGCAGCGAGCGGACGACGGCCTCGCGGTACGGGCCGTCGTACCCGCAGCCGCGTGCCCACAGGCCCCAGCGGGCGGCCGTGGTGTCGACCCGGCCGCTCACCGGCAGGCGCGGCGGCACGGGCTGCCACGAGTGGACCCAGGTGAGCGAGAGCTCGACGCTCTGGCCCGCGCGCAGCCTGAACCGGTCCCGGTGACGGCGGCCGTCGGCGCGAGGCAGGCGGTCCCCCCGCAGCACCAGGGAGTCGGGGCCGGCCACCGCGCGGATCGTGTCGCAGCCGTCGGCGTCGTCCTCGTGGCGCACCCACGGCTGCACGGCGCCGTACCCGAAGCGCACCACCCACTCGTGCTCGACCTCGACCTCCCCGGCCGTGCAGTCCAGGCGCCGGACCAGGTCCGCGCGTCCGTCGCCCGACGGCATGGCGTCGACCGCGACGGCCGTGCCCCGTGCGGTGCGGTAGGTCGTCTCGAGGACGAAGGAGTCGCCCCGGTAGCGCCGGGTCACGGAGGTGGCGTCCCGGACCGTCAGGAGCCAGCGGCCGTGCTCGGGCGTGCCCAGGAGTGCGGCGAAGCACGCGTCGGAGTCGAACCGGGGTAGGCACAGCCAGTCGACCGAGCCGTGCCGGGACACCAGGGCCGCGGAGTGGCCGTCGCCCAGCACGGCGTACTCCTCGACGGGGACCTGGTCGCCCAGCAGGAGGTCCTGCAGCGGGAGGTCACCGGGCAACGCGTCACCCGGCAGGAGGTCGTCCGGCGGGCTGCCCTCGGCCGTCGGGGTGTTCGGTGCGTCCATCGCCCTCAGCATGGCCCGCCCGCCCCGACGGCGCTCGCGGGCGGCCCGGGCGTGCGGGTGCGGTACCGCATCGATGCCCTGCTCGCACGTCGAACACGTGTGCGACTGTCGGTGGCCCGACGTAGACTCGTCGGCTGTGACCGATCCTCTGTCCGACCGTCTGCTGGTCCGTGGCGCCCGGGAGCACAACCTCCGCAACGTCGACGTCGACCTGCCCCGTGACGCCCTCATCGCCTTCACCGGGCTGTCCGGCTCCGGCAAGTCGTCCCTCGCCTTCGACACGATCTTCGCGGAGGGGCAGCGGCGCTACGTGGAGTCGCTGTCCGCGTACGCGCGACAGTTCCTCGGGCAGATGGACAAGCCCGACGTGGACTTCATCGAGGGCCTGTCCCCGGCGGTGTCCATCGACCAGAAGTCGACCAACCGCAACCCGCGCTCCACCGTCGGCACCATCACCGAGGTGTACGACTACCTGCGCCTGCTGTTCGCGCGCGCCGGGACCCAGTACTGCCCGGTCTGCGGGGAGCGCGTCACGGCCCAGACGCCGCAGCAGATCGTCGACCGCCTGCTCGAGCTGCCGGAGGGCACGCGGTACCAGGTGCTCGCACCGGTCGTGCGCGGCCGCAAGGGGGAGTACACGGACCTGTTCCGCGAGCTGCAGGGCAAGGGGTTCTCCCGCGCCCGCGTGGACGGCGAGGTCGTGCAGCTGGCGACGCCGCCGACGCTGGAGAAGAAGCTGAAGCACGACATCGAGGTGGTCGTGGACCGCCTGGTGTCGCGCGAGGGCGTGCAGCGCCGCCTCACCGACTCGGTCGAGACGGCCCTCGGGCTCGCCGGCGGCCTGCTCGTGGTCGAGCTCGTCGACGCCGACGCGGACGACCCGCAGCGCGAGCGCCGGTTCTCGGAGTTCCGCGCGTGCCCGAACGACCACGTCCTCACGCTCGAGGAGATCGAGCCGCGCACCTTCTCGTTCAACGCCCCCTACGGCGCCTGCCCGGAGTGCACGGGCATCGGGTCGCGGCTGGAGGTGGACCCCGAGCTCGTCATCCCCGACGACGACCTGTCGCTCGCGCAGGGGGCGGTCGCGCCGTGGGCGCAGACCTCGTCCGAGTACTTCCAGCGCGTGCTCACCGCGCTCGCCGCCGACCTCGGGTTCTCGATGGACACGCCGTGGCGTGCGCTGCCGAAGCGCGCCCGGGACGCGGTGCTGCACGGGCAGAACCACGAGGTGCACGTCCGCTACCGCAACCGGTGGGGCCGCGAGCGGCAGTACTCCACGGGGTTCGAGGGGGTCATCACCTTCCTGCAGCGCCGGCACGCCGAGACCGACTCGGAGTGGAGCAAGGAGAAGTACGAGGCCTTCATGCGGGAGGTCCCGTGCCCCACGTGCCAGGGCGCGCGCCTGAAGCCCGAGGTGCTCGCCGTCAAGGTCGGCGGCCGCTCCATCGCCGAGGTGTGCGAGATGCCGATCGACGAGGCGCGGGCGTTCATCGACGGTCTCGAGCTCGGCCAGCGCGAGCGGGCGATCGCCGCGCAGGTCGTCAAGGAGATCCAGGCCCGCCTGGGGTTCCTGCTCGACGTCGGCCTGGACTACCTCTCGCTCATGCGGCCGGCCGCGACGCTCTCGGGCGGGGAGGCGCAGCGCATCCGGCTCGCGACGCAGATTGGGTCGGGCCTCGTCGGGGTGCTGTACGTGCTCGACGAGCCCTCCATCGGCCTGCACCAGCGCGACAACCGCCGGCTGATCGACACGCTCACCCGGCTGCGGGACCTCGGCAACACCCTCATCGTCGTCGAGCACGACGAGGACACCATCCGAGCTGCCGACTGGATCGTCGACATCGGCCCGGGTGCGGGCGAGCACGGCGGCCACGTCGTGCACTCGGGGGACCTCGACGGTCTGCTCGCGTCCGCGGAGTCCGTCACCGGGGCGTACCTGTCGGGGCGCCGGTCCATCCCGATGCCGGCCGAGCGCCGGCCCGTGGACCGTGCGCGCCAGGTGACGGTCGTGGGGGCGCGCGAGAACAACCTGCGGGGCATCGACGTGTCCTTCCCGCTCGGGGTGCTGACAGCGGTCACCGGGGTGTCCGGCTCGGGCAAGTCGACGCTCGTGAACTCGATCCTCTACACGGTGATGGCCAACGAGCTGAACGGTGCGCGGCAGGTCGCCGGGCGCCACAAGCGCGTCACCGGGCTGGACCAGCTCGACAAGGTCGTGCACGTCGACCAGGGGCCGATCGGCCGCACGCCGCGGTCCAACCCGGCCACGTACACCGGTGTGTGGGACCACGTCCGCAAGCTGTTCGCGGAGACGACCGAGGCGAAGGTCCGCGGGTACACCCCCGGGCGCTTCTCGTTCAACGTCAAGGGCGGGCGCTGCGAGGCGTGCTCGGGCGACGGCACGCTGAAGATCGAGATGAACTTCCTGCCCGACGTGTACGTGCCCTGCGAGGTCTGCCACGGCGCGCGGTACAACCGCGAGACGCTCGAGGTGCACTTCAAGGGCAAGACCGTGGCCGACGTCCTGGCGATGCCCATCGAGGAGGCCGCCGAGTTCTTCGCCGCGGTCCCCGCGATCTCGCGGCATCTGCGCACGCTCGTGGACGTCGGGCTGGGGTACGTGCGGCTCGGGCAGCCCGCGCCGACGCTGTCGGGCGGCGAGGCGCAGCGCGTCAAGCTCGCGGCCGAGCTCCAGCGCCGCTCGACCGGGCGGACGATCTACGTGCTCGACGAGCCGACCACCGGCCTGCACTTCGAGGACATCCGCAAGCTCCTGGGCGTCCTGCAGTCGCTCGTCGACAAGGGCAACACCGTCCTGGTGATCGAGCACAACCTCGACGTCATCAAGAACGCGGACTGGGTCATCGACATGGGGCCCGAGGGCGGGTCCGGGGGCGGCACGGTCGTCGCGGAGGGCACCCCGGAGCACGTCGCGGCGGTCCCGCAGAGCCACACCGGCCGGTTCCTGGCCGAGGTGCTCGAGCCCGAGCGCGTCGAGGTGAGCGCCTGACGCGCTCGGCCCGTGACCGGCGGTGAGGTGGCGGTCGCGGGTCGACGACGACCCGGCGATGCGGGGGTCGGGCCCCGGGGTGCGGCTCGACGGACCGGTCGTCAGCCGGCGCCCACCACCACGGGCGCCGGCTCGTGGCGCACGGTGAAGTTCACCGACCGCGCGATGAAGCAGTGCTCGTGCGCGCGACGGTGCAGGTCGTCCAGCAGCGCGGCGTCGACGGCGCGGCCGTCCGGCAGCGTCGCCGAACGCACCACGACGCGCGGCCGCAGCACGACCTCGGTGAAGTGCCCCTGCCCGGCCGACTCGATGCGCATCGTCCCGGAGGCCGCGTCCTCGTAGCCGATCACGACGACGCCCGCCGCTGCGGCGAGGTGCAGGAACCACAGCATGTGGCACTGGGCCAGCGCCCCGACGAGCAGGTCCTCCGGCGACCACCGGTCCGGGGCGCCGCGGAAGTGCGGGTCGGAGGTGCCCGGCAGCGGGGGCTTCGCCCCCGACGACAACGTGTGGTCACGGCCGTACGACGTGTACGTCGACGTGCCTGCGGCCCCCGCGCCCGTCCACGTGAGGTCGACCGAGTACTGGTGCAGCAGCTGTGCCATGGACCGACCCTAGTGGTGCACGTCACGTCCCCGGGCGCCCGGCGGGCTGTGTGGGTGCGCCGAACTAGGCTCGGTGGCATGGCCGACCCCGCCACCTACCGTCCCGCGCCCGGGGAGATCCCCGACGCGCCCGGCGTGTACCGCTTCCGCGACGAGCACGGCCGGGTCGTCTACGTCGGCAAGGCCAAGAGCCTGCGCAACCGGCTCAACAGCTACTTCCAGGACATCGCCGGGCTGCACCCGCGCACGCAGCAGATGGTGACGACGGCGGCGTCCGTGCAGTGGACCGTCGTCGGGACCGAGGTCGAGGCGCTCGCCCTCGAGTACTCCTGGATCAAGGAGTTCGACCCGCGGTTCAACGTCAAGTACCGCGACGACAAGTCGTACCCCTACCTCGCGGTGACCATGGCCGACGAGGTGCCCAGGGTGCAGGTCATGCGTGGGGCCAAGCGCAAGGGCACCCGGTACTTCGGGCCGTACGCGCACGCGTGGGCGATCCGCGAGACGGTCGACCTGCTGCTGCGCGTGTTCCCCGTGCGCACGTGCTCCGCCGGTGTGTTCAAGCGGGCACGGCAGCAGGGCCGGCCGTGCCTGCTCGGCTACATCGACAAGTGCTCCGCGCCGTGCGTGGGGCGCATCGGCGTCGACGAGCACCACCGGCTCGCCCAGGACTTCTGCGACTTCATGGCGGGGGACACGGCCCGGTTCACCCGGCGGCTGACGCGCGCGATGAAGGAGGCGGCGGCCGAGCTCGACTACGAGCGTGCCGCGCGGCTGCGCGATGACATCGCGACGCTCGAGAAGGCCACCGAGCGCAACGCGGTCGTGCTGTCCGACGGCACCGACGCCGACGTCTTCGCCCTGGCCGGGGACGAGCTCGAGGCCGCCGTCCAGGTCTTCCACGTCCGGGACGGCCGCATCCGCGGGCAGCGCGGCTGGGTGGTCGAGAAGGTCGAGGACGTCGACGACGCGGCACTGGTCGAGCACCTGCTGCAGCAGGTGTACGGCGGCGAGGACCCCGAGGCCGCGTCGGCGTCGGTGCCGCGCGAGGTGCTCGTGCCCGTGCTGCCCACCGACGTCGAGCAGGTGCAGGCGTGGCTGTCCGGCCTGCGGGGCAGCCGCGTGCAGGTCCGCGTGCCGCAGCGCGGTGACAAGCGGGAGCTGGCGGCCACCGTGCTGCGCAACGCCGAGCACGCCCTCGCGCTGCACCGGACCCGGCGCGCCGGCGACCTCACCAGCCGCAGCCTGGCGCTGCGGGAGATCCAGGAGGCGCTCGACCTGCCGACGGCCCCGCTGCGGATCGAGTGCTACGACGTGTCCCACAACCAGGGCACGTACCAGTCCGCGTCGATGGTGGTGTTCGAGGACGGGCTCGCCCGCAAGAGCGAGTACCGCCTCTTCACGGTGCGCGGCCCGGAGGGTCAGGGCGCGCGCGACGACACGGCCGCGATGCACGAGGTCATCACCCGGCGGTTCCGCCGCTACCTGGCGGAGCGGTCCGACGCGCACGACCCCGAGCTCGGGGACGGCGAGGAGGACGACGCGCCGCGCAGCGGACCGGTCGACGAGCGCACCGGGCGGCCCGTGCGGTTCGCGTACCCGCCCAACCTCGTGGTCGTCGACGGCGGCCCGCCGCAGGTCGCCGCGGCCGCCGCCGCGCTGGCCGAGCTGGGCATCGACGACGTCGCGCTGTGCGGGCTGGCCAAGCGGCTCGAGGAGGTGTGGCTGCCGGGGGAGGAGTACCCGGTCATCCTCCGGCGCGCGTCGGAAGGGCTGTACCTGCTGCAGCGCGTCCGCGACGAGGCGCACCGGTTCGCCATCACCGCCCACCGCAAGCGGCGCAGCAAGGGCATGACCGTGTCCGTGCTCGACGACGTGCCGGGCCTGGGGCCCGCGCGCAAGGCCGCGCTGCTGCGGCACTTCGGGTCGGTGAAGCGGCTGCGCGCGGCGTCCGCCGAGGAGATCGCGACAGTCCCCGGCATGGGGTCCCGCACCGCCGAGGCGGTGGTCGCCGCACTCGCCGGGCCGGCGGACGACGCCGCTGCCGGTGCCCCGCCCGGCGGGTCCGGCACCGAGACCGCCGACGAGCCTGGCATCCTGGGCGCATGAGCGAGCCCTCGCCGATCACCGTGCCGGCGGGCATCCCCGCCCTCGAGGCGGCCGCCGAGGCGCCGGTCCTCGAGCAGCCCGAGGTCCTGGTCATCACCGGCATGTCCGGGGCGGGTCGTACCCGCGCGGCCGCGGTGCTGGAGGACCTCGGCTGGTACGTCGTCGACAACCTGCCCGCCCAGATGCTCACGCACCTGGTCGGCATGCTCACGAGCGGGCCCGTGGGCACCGGTGCCCGGCGCCTGGCCGCGGTGATCGACGTGCGCGGGCGCGAGTACTTCGCGGCGCTGACCGGGGTGATCGACCACCTGCAGGGCACGGGGATCGAGCTGCGCGTCCTGTTCCTCGACGCGTCGGACGAGGTGCTCGTCCGCCGGTTCGAGCAGGTGCGCCGGCCGCACCCGCTGCAGGCGGACGGCCGGATCCTCGACGGCATCGCCCGCGAGCGGGCCCTGCTCGCCGAGCTGCGCGAGCGGGCCGACACCGTCATCGACACCTCCGAGCTCAACGTGCACGACCTCGCCCGCGTCGTGCGGGCCGGTGTCGCGAGCCCGGCCGACGAGGTGCTGCACCTGTCCGTGCTGTCGTTCGGGTTCAAGTACGGCATCCCGCTGGACGCGGACCACGTCGTCGACGTGCGGTTCCTGTCCAACCCCTACTGGATCACCGAGCTGCGGCACCTGTCGGGACGCGACGCGCCGGTGCGCGACTACGTGCTGGGCCTGCCGGGCGCCACCGTGTTCGTCGAGCGGTACGTCGACGCGCTCGAGCCGGTGCTCGCGGGCTACCTGCACGAGGAGAAGCGCTACGCGACCATCGCGGTGGGCTGCACGGGTGGCAAGCACCGCTCCGTCGCCATCAGCGAGGCGATCGGTGCACGGCTGCGCGAGCGCGGGCACCGCGTCCAGGTGACGGCGAGGGACCTGGGCAAGGAGTGAGCACCCCGCCGAGCGCGCCCCGCGAGCCCGCGAACCCCGCCTTCGTCGCCCTCGGCGGCGGGCACGGCCTGGCGGCCTCCCTGTCGGCGCTGCGGCTCATGACGGACCGGATCACGGCCGTCGTCACCGTCGCGGACGACGGCGGGTCGTCCGGCCGGCTGCGCGAGGAGCTCGGCGTGCTGCCCCCGGGGGACCTGCGGATGGCGTTGGCCGCGCTGTGCGACGACTCCGAGTGGGGCCGCACCTGGCGCGACCTGCTGCAGCACCGCTTCGCCACCGACGGGCCGCTGGACCACCACTCGGTCGGGAACCTGCTGATCGTCGCCCTGTGGCAGCTGCTGGGGGACACGGTGGGAGGGCTCGACCTGGTGGGGCGGCTGCTCGGCGCGCGCGGGCGGGTGCTGCCCATGGCGGCCGTGCCGCTGGAGATCGAGGCCGACGTGCGGTGCGACGACGGCACGCTCGCGGTCGTGCGCGGGCAGACCCACGTCGCGGTGACGCCGTACCGGATCGAGCAGCTGCGGCTGCACCCCGCCGACCCCCCGGCGTGCCCGGAGGCGGTGAGCGCGGTGCGTGACGCCGACTGGGTCGTGCTGGGGCCGGGCTCCTGGTACTCGTCGGTGCTGCCGCACCTGCTGGTCCCCGAGCTGCGCGCCGCGCTCCACGAGACGCCGGCGCGCATCGTCGTCACGCTCAACCTCACGCCGGACGACGAGACGCAGGGCATGCGTGCCGTCGACCATCTCGCGGTGCTGCGTGCGCACGCGCCCGAGCTGCCCGTGCACGCGGTCGTCGCGGACCCGGGGTCCGTCGACGACGTCGGTGAGCTCGCCGACCTCTGCGCGTCGACGGGTACCCGCCTGCTCGTCCGGCAGGTCCGGCGGGGGGACCAGAGCGCGGTGCACGACCCGTTGCGGCTCGCGGCGGCGCTGCGCGACGTGGTCGAGGGCTACCTGGGCGACGTCGGGACCCCCGCCGGGCGCTGACAGGGCGCTGGTCGGGCGGCGCCCGGACCGCCGCAGGAGGTCGGAACCCGGGTCACGGGACGGTCACGACCACCCGGGTGTCAGTGGCAGGATGACGCCATGGCGCTGACGGCACAGGTGAAGGACGAGCTCGCCCGGCTGAAGGTCGACAAGACCTCCTGCCGGAAGGCGGAGATCTCGGCCACCCTGCGGTTCGCCGGCGGCCTGCACATCATCTCGGGCCGCATCGTCATCGAGGCGGAGCTGGACACCGGGATCGCCGCCCGGCGGCTGCGCCAGGCCATCGCCGAGGTCTACGGCCACGAGAGCGACATCATCGTGGTGTCCGGTGGCGGCCTGCGCCGCGGCAGCCGGTACGTCGTGCGCGTCGTCAAGGACGGCGAGTCCCTGGCCCGTCAGACCGGGCTGCTGGACAACCGTGGCCGCCCGGTGCGCGGGCTGCCGCCGCAGGTGGTGTCGGCCGGTGTCGGCGAGGCCGAGGCGGCGTGGCGCGGTGCGTTCCTCGCCCACGGGTCGCTCACCGAGCCGGGACGCTCGTCGTCGCTCGAGGTGACGTGCCCGGGCCCGGAGGCCGCCCTGGCGCTCGTGGGCGCCGCCCGGCGGCTCGGGGTGGCGGCCAAGGCGCGCGACGTGCGCGGCGTGGACCGCGTCGTCATCCGCGACGGCGACGCCATCGGCGCGATGCTCACCCGGCTCGGGGCCCACGACACGATGCTCGTGTGGGAGGAGCGCCGCGTCCGCCGCGAGGTGCGGGGGACCGCCAACCGCCTGGCCAACTTCGACGACGCGAACCTGCGGCGCTCCGCACGGGCCGCCGTGGCGGCGGGCGCCCGCGTCGACCGGGCGTTCGAGATCCTCGGTGACGACCTGCCCGAGCACCTGCGCCAGGCGGGCGAGCTGCGGCTCGCGCACAAGGAGGCCTCGCTCGAGGAGCTCGGCAAGCTCGCCGACCCGCCGTTGACCAAGGACGCGGTCGCGGGCCGGATCCGGCGCCTGCTCGCCACCGCGGACCGGCGTGCCGCCGAGCTGGGGATCCCCGACACCGAGGCCGGGCTCAGCCCGGATCTGCTCGACCTCTGACCTGCCCGCGCCTCGTGCCCGCGCGGCGCCGCCGTCGCGCGCTGCACGTCTCCGGCCTGCGGCGACGCGGTCGGCGGATCGTCCAGCATGCGAACGGCGCGGGAGGGTGGACCTTCGTCTCGGGCGAGCCCCGCGCCTCGGGGTATAGGCTCGAGTCATCCGATCGCAACGAGGACGCAACGCGCTGGGCACGTCCCGGCAGTGGTGGTCAGTGGCGGTCGGGACGCACAGCGGCGTGCGTGACCCGAACACCAACTGTGTGCGCCGGCATGGATCGGCGCGTGCCGAGGAGGGCAAGTGACCATCAAGGTCGGCATCAACGGCTTCGGCCGCATCGGGCGCAACTTCTACCGCGCCATCGTCGCCTCGGGGGCGGACATCGAGATCGTCGGGGTCAACGACCTCACCGACAACCACACCCTGGCGCACCTGCTCAAGTACGACACGGTCCTGGGCCGCTTCCCGCTGAGCGTGGACTACGACGACGAGAACATCATCGTCGACGGCAAGAAGATCCGTGCGCTGGCCGAGCGCAACCCGGCCGACCTGCCCTGGGCCGAGCTGGGCGCGGAGATCGTCATCGAGTCGACCGGCTTCTTCACGGACGCCACCAAGGCGAAGGCGCACATCGACGCCGGCGCCAAGAAGGTCATCATCTCGGCCCCGGCCAAGAACGAGGACGCCACCTTCGTCGTCGGTGTGAACCACACCGACTACGACGCTGCGGCGCACCACATCATCTCGAACGCCTCGTGCACCACGAACTGCCTCGCCCCCGTGGCGAAGGCGCTCAACGACGCGATCGGCATCGAGCGCGGCCTCATGACGACGATCCACGCGTACACGGGCGACCAGAACCTGCAGGACGGCCCGCACCGCGACCTGCGTCGTGCCCGTGCCGCCGCGCAGAACATCGTCCCGACGACGACCGGTGCGGCCAAGGCCGTCGCGCTCGTCCTCCCGGAGCTCAAGGGCAAGCTCGACGGGTTCGCGCTGCGCGTCCCGACGATCACCGGCTCGGCCACGGACCTGACCTTCACCGCCTCGCGCGAGGTCACGGTCGAGGAGGTCAACGCCGCGGTCAAGGCGGCCGCCGAGGGTGAGATGAAGGGCACGCTGAAGTACACCGAGGACGAGATCGTCTCCTCGGACATCGTCACCGACCCGCACCAGAGCATCTTCGACGCGAAGCTCACCAAGGTGAGCGGCGACCTCGTCAAGATCGTCGCCTGGTACGACAACGAGTGGGGCTACTCCAGCAGCCTCGTGAAGCTCACGGAGTACGTGGGCGCGCGTCTCTGACGTCGCTCACGCTCTGAGGCAGTCCATGCGTCCGCGTGCGCCGAGGCCACCGGCCCGGCGCACGCGGACGCTGCTGTGTCCGGGGCCGTAGCGCCCCACACCGTGCCCCCGCCCCGGCGGGGGCGACCCAGGCCGCCGGCCACGCCGGCGGCAGGTAGGTAGGAGACCATGAAGACCATCGACGACCTCGGCGACCTGCGCGGCAAGCGCGTGCTCGTCCGCTCCGACTTCAACGTGCCGCTCGACGGCACGACCATCACCGACGACGGCCGCATCCGCGCCGCCCTGCCGACGCTGCAGGCGCTGCTCGCCAAGGGCGCGCGTGTCGTCGTCGTGGCGCACCTCGGCCGGCCCAAGGGCACGCCGGACGCCAAGTACTCGCTCGCCCCCGTCGCCGCCCGCCTCGGCGAGCTGCTGGGCCAGCCCGTCGCGCTGGCCGAGGACCTCGTCGGCGCCTCGGCGAAGGCCACCGTCGCGGCGCTCGAGGACGGCCAGATCGCGCTGCTCGAGAACGTCCGCTTCGACGCCCGCGAGACCTCGAAGGACGACGCCGAGCGCGGCGCCCTCGCCGACGAGCTCGCGTCGATGGTCGACGCCTTCGTGTCGGACGGCTTCGGCGTGGTGCACCGCAAGCAGGCGTCGGTGTACGACGTCGCGCAGCGCCTGCCGCACGCCGTGGGCCAGCTCGTCCTGAAGGAGGTCGAGTCGCTGCGCAAGGCCACGGACGACCCGGCGCGCCCCTACGTCGTCGTCCTCGGCGGCTCGAAGGTCTCCGACAAGCTCGGCGTCATCGAGAACCTGCTGAGCAAGGCGGACCGCCTGCTCATCGGCGGCGGCATGCTCTTCACGTTCCTCGCGGCGCAGGGCCACTCGGTGGGCAAGAGCCTGCTCGAGGAGGACCAGATCGACCGCGTCAAGGGCTACCTCGCCACGGCGAAGGAGAAGGGCGTCGAGATCGTCCTGCCCGTCGACGTCGTCGTCGCCCCGGAGTTCAAGGCCGACGCCCCGGCGACGGTCGTCGACGTCGACGCCATCCCGGCCGACCAGATGGGCCTGGACATCGGCCCGCGGACCGCCGAGCTGTTCGCGTCGAAGATCGTCGACGCGAAGACCGTGGTCTGGAACGGCCCGGCCGGCGTGTTCGAGTTCGAGGCGTTCGCAGCGGGCACGCGTGCGGTGGCGCAGGCGCTCGTGGACGCGGGCAAGGCCGGCGGCTTCACCATCGTCGGCGGCGGCGACTCGGCTGCTGCCGTGCGGACGCTCGGCTTCGACGAGGCCGACTTCGGCCACATCTCCACCGGCGGCGGCGCGTCGCTGGAGTTCCTCGAGGGCAAGACCCTCCCCGGTATCGCTGTCCTGGAGGGCTGACACGTGGCGAGCACCCGTACCCCGCTGATGGCGGGCAACTGGAAGATGAACCTGGACCACCACCAGGCGACGCACACCGTGCAGAAGCTGGCGTGGACGCTGAAGGACGCCAAGCACGACTACTCGGCCGTCGAGGTCGCCGTGCTGCCGCCGTTCACGGACCTGCGCAGCGTCCAGACGCTGGTCGACGCGGACAAGCTGGAGATCGCCTACGGCGCCCAGGACGTCTCGGCGCACGAGTCCGGCGCCTACACCGGTGAGATCTCGCCGCTGTTCCTGGCCAAGCTGGGCGTCACGTACGTCGCGGTCGGCCACTCGGAGCGCCGGGAGTACCACCACGAGGACGACGCGCTCGTCAACGCCAAGGTGAAGTCGGCGCTCGGTGCCGGGCTCGTCCCGATCCTGTGCGTCGGCGAGCCGCTCGAGGTCCGCGAGGCCGGCGAGCACGTCCCGCACACCCTCGCGCAGCTCGAGGGCGCCCTCGCCGGCCTGTCGGCCGAGCAGGTCGCCGGTCTCGTCGTCGCGTACGAGCCGGTGTGGGCCATCGGCACCGGCAAGACGGCCACCCCGGAGGACGCGCAGGAGCTGTGCGCGGCGATCCGGGTCAAGGTCTCCGAGCTGTACGACCAGGCCACGGCCGACGCGGTCCGCGTGCTGTACGGCGGGTCCGTGAAGTCCTCGAACGTCGCCGAGATCATGGCGAAGCCCGACGTCGACGGCGCGCTCGTCGGCGGTGCGAGCCTCGACCCGGAGGAGTTCGCGAAGATCGCGCGGTACCAGGCGCACACCGTCGCCTGACCCCGTCGGGACCGGGGCGCGCCGCGGCGCGCCCCGGTCCCGCACGTCCAGGGACGGGGTGGTGGTGGATCACACCGCCCTGCGTCGCCTACCCTGTACCGCGGTCACCGTGTCGGCGCATCCCGACGACCACGGTGCGCACCGGAGCCTCGCTCCACGCACCACCTGCTGTACGGCACCACCTGCTCCACGGCACCACCTGCACCGCCGCCGATCGGCAACGGCGCACTGCTGCACCGAACCGCCCGAGTGAGGAACCCCACCGACGTGACTGGTCTTCGTATCACCCTCCAGGTGCTGCTGGTTCTCACCAGCCTGCTGCTCGTCCCGCTGGTGCTGCTGCACAAGGGCAAGGGCGGCGGCCTGTCGGACATGTTCGGCGGCGGCATCACCGCCGGCGCCGGCTCGTCCGGCGTCGCGGAGCGCAACCTCAACCGGATCACGGTGACCGTCGCCCTGCTGTGGACGGTCATGATCGTCCTGCTCGGCCTGATCGAGAAGTTCTCGGAGTAGGGAGACCTGGCCATGGCGAGCGGGAGTGCGATCAGGGGGTCGCGCGTGGGGGCCGGCCCGATGGGCGAGGCCGAACGCGGGGACGCCGCACCGCGCGTGTGGATCTCGTACTGGTGCTCGAACGGTCACGAGACCCGTCCGAGCTTCGCGGAGGAGGCCGCCGAGGAGGCGCCCGCCACGTGGGACTGCCCGCGCTGCGGGTTCCCCGCCGGCCAGGACCCGGACGCGCCGCCGGCGCCGAGCAAGAACGAGCCGTACAAGACGCACCTGGCCTACGTGAAGGAGCGGCGCTCCGAGGAGGACGGCGCCGCCATCCTCGACGAGGCGCTGGCCGCGCTGCGCGCCCGCCGCGGGCGCTGACACCACCCGGCCCACGACGGCGCCGCATCCCTTCCGGGGTGCGGCGCCGTCGGCGTCCGCGTCGGACCGCCCGGCACGCCGGCCGGGCACCGCGAACGGCCGCTGGTCACACGGCGCGTCGGCGCCGCACGTCAGCGCACCAGGAGCAGCGCGAAGCCGTCGTACCCCTTCTCGCCCACGGTCTGGACCACGGTGCCCAGCAGTCGCCCGTCGCCCGTCGCGCGCTCGACGAAGGCCCGCACGCCCTGCACCCGGTCGTCCGGGTGGTCCGCCTCGACCACGGCCCCGCCGCGCACGACGTTGTCGACGACCACCACGGTCCCCGGCCGGGCGAGCGCGACGGCGCGGTCCAGGTAGTCGGCCAGCTGCTGCTTGTCGGCGTCGACGAAGACGAGGTCGAACGGCTCGGTGCCGTCCGCGACGAGCCGGTCCAGGCTGTCCGTCGCCGGTCCCACACGGACCTCGACCCGGTCCGTCAGCCCGGCGGCCGCGAGGGACGCGCGGGCCACGGTCGCGTGCGCGTCGCTCAGCTCGAGGGTGAGGACCGTGCCCGTGGCGCCCACCGCCTGCGCGAGCCACCAGGTGCTGTAGCCCCCGAGCGTCCCGATCTCCAGCACCCGCCGCGCGCCGGACGCGCGCGCGAGCAGCTCGAGCAGGCGCCCCTGGGCCGCGCTGACGGCGATGTCCGGCAGTCCGGCGTCGGCGGCGGCCGTGCGGACCGCCGCGGCGGCCGCCGGCTCGGCGACGAGGGGTGCGACGTAGGCGTCGACGGCCGCCCACGCGCCGTCGGCCCCGGATGCGGTGCGGGGGCGCAGGCCCTCGGCGGCTCCGGCCGCCGGGCCGCTCCCGTCCCGGGGGGCGCCCGGCAGCGAGCTCGCCGCCGCGACGTCGACGAGCCACAGGGTGCGCTCGGTGCCGTGGGCCGCGGCGGCGGGGGTCGTGCCCACGTCGTCACCGGCCAGCGCACGGGCCACCGCAGGCGCCTTCTCGGTGCCTGCCGCCACCACCCACACCTCGCGGGCCGACTGCAGCAGGGGGAACGTCAGCGAGACGCGGTCGGGCGGCGGCTTGGGGGAGTCGTGCTCCGCGACGACCAGCAGGTGCGTCTCGTACAGCGCGGAGCGCCCCGGGAACAGGGACGCGACGTGGCCGTCGGGTCCCATGCCGAGGAGCAGCACGTCGAAGCGGGGCGCGAGCCCGTCGCCGGTGGCGTGCGCCCGCAGCTCGGCCGCGTAGCGACGTGCCGCGGTCGCGCCGTCCGGCACGTCGTCCGAGAGCGCGGGCACGGGGTGCACGTTGCCCGGCGGCAGGGCGTCGCCCAGCGCGTCGATCAGTGCCTCGCGGGCCTGGGTCTCGTTGCGGTCCGGGTCACCGGCGGGCAGGAAGCGCTCGTCGCCCCACCACAGGTGCACGCCCGACCAGTCGACGGCGTCCCGCACCGGGGAGACCGCGACGGCGCGCAGGGCGGCGACGCCGACGGTGCCGCCGGTCAGGACGACGTGCAGCGGTGAGCGGTGGGACTGCAGGTCGACGAGCCGCGTCAGCAGGCGCGCGGCGGTCGCCGCGGCGAGCACGTCGGCGTCCGGGTGGACGAGGACCTCGGGCGGGGCGGAGCTCATGGGTGTGTCCTCCGTGCCCGGACGCCGGGCGGTGTCGGGGCGCGGGGGCACCGCGCCGGGTCAGCCGTCGATGCGGGCGAGGCCCTTCTGCAGCACCTCGCCGTACACCTCGTCGGCGTCGAGCCGGCGCAGCTCCTCGACCAGGCACTCACGCAGCTGGCGGATCGGCAGCGCGATGCGGTGCTCGGGCTGGTCCGGCTGCCGCAGCGAGGCGGTCTTGCCGTCGGGGCGGTCCAGCACGATGTCGCCCGACGTCCGTTCGAGGCGGACCTGGGTGATCGCGGGGGCACCCGGCACGCGCTCGATCTCCACGGGGCAGCGCAGCGCCTGCGCGAGCCACGCCGCGATGAGGTCGACCGAGGGGTGCGTGCTCTCCCCGGTGACGACCGCGCGGTGCACCGGCTCGTACGGCGGCTGGTCCAGCGTCGCCGCGATGAGCCCGCGCCACAGCGTGGCACGCGTCCACGCGAGGTCCGTGTCCCCGTCGGTGTAGACCTGCGCGAGGTCGCGCAGCGCACGGCTGGGCCGGCGGCACGTCGTGGTGTCGGTGATGCGGCGCTGCGCCATCCGCCCCAGGGGGTGCTCGGCGGGGTTGGCGGGGACGTCGTAGGGCCACCACACGACGATCGGTGCGTCGGGCAGGAGCAGGGGCATGACCAGCGTGTCGATGTGCCGGACGACACCGCCCGAGACCCGCAGGACGATGACCTCGCTGGCGCCGGCGTCGCCACCGAGGCGGATCTGGGCGTCGAGGTTGGACTCGCGGTCGCTTGTGCGCTCGGTGATGACGATGATGCGGCAGGGGTGCTCGCGGCTGGCCGCGTTGGCCGCTGCGATGGCGTCCTCGGGGTCGTGCGCGTCGGCGTCGATGATGAGGGTGAGGACACGGCCGAGCGCGACCGCACCCCCCTCCTCGCGCTCCTGGATCAGCCGCCGGTTGATGGCCCGGGTGCTGGTGTCGGGCATGTCGATGATCACGGCAGCCTCCAGGCGCGCCCGTCACGGGCCATCATCTCGTCGGCCGAGGCGGGACCCCACGTGCCCGCCCGGTACTCGTCCGGCCTGCCGCGGGACGCCCAGTAGTCGATGACCGGGTCGAGGATCTTCCACGACAGCTCGACCTCCTCGTGCTGCGGGAAGAGCGGCGGGTCGCCGAGCAGCACGTCGAGGATGAGGCGCTCGTACGCCTCGGGGGAGGACTCGGTGAAGGCGTGGCCGTAGCCGAAGTCCATGGTGACGTCGCGGACCTCCATCGCGGTACCCGGCACCTTGGCGCCGAACCGCAGCGTGACGCCCTCGTCGGGCTGCACGCGGATGACCAGGGCGTTCTTGCCGAGCTCGGAGGCGGCGGTCGCCTCGAACGGCAGGTGCGGGGCCCGCTTGAACACGACGGCGATCTCGGTGACACGCCGGCCGAGCCGCTTGCCCGTCCGCAGGTAGAACGGCACCCCGGCCCACCGGCGTGTGTCGATGTCCACGCGGATCGCGGCGTACGTCTCGGTCGTCGAGTCGGGGTTGAAACCCTCCTCCTGCGCGTAGCCCACGACCTTCTCGCCGCCCTGCCAGCCGGCCGTGTACTGCCCGCGTGCGGTGTGCTTGCCCAGGTCGCGCGGCAGCCGCAGCGCCGAGAGCACCTTGGTCTTCTCGGCCCGTAGCGACGCCGCGTCGAAGGAGACCGGCTCCTCCATCGCGGTCAGCGCGAGCAGCTGCAGCAGGTGGTTCTGGATGACGTCGCGGGCGGCGCCGATGCCGTCGTAGTACCCCGCGCGGCCGCCGATGCCGATGTCCTCGGCCATCGTGATCTGCACGTGGTCGACGTAGTTGCCGTTCCAGATCGGCTCGAACAGCTGGTTGGCGAACCGCAGCGCCAGCAGGTTCTGGACCGTCTCCTTGCCCAGGTAGTGGTCGATCCGGAAGATGTCGTCCGGGTGGAACACCTGGGACACGATGTCGTTGAGCTCCCGGGCCGACTCGAGGTCGTGGCCGAACGGCTTCTCGATGACGACGCGCCGCCAGGTGCCCTCCTTCGGCTGCGAGAGTCCCGAGCGGGCGAGCTGCTGGCACACGACGGGGAACGAGCTCGGCGGCACCGAGAGGTAGAACGCGTGGTTGCCGCCCGTGCCGCGCGTCACGTCGAGCTCCTCGACCGTCTTGCTCAGCCGGTCGAAGGCGTCGTCGTCGTCGAACGTCCCCTGGACGAACCGGATGCCCTCGGACAGCTGGCGCCAGGTGGCCTCGCGGAACGGGGTGCGCGCGTACTCCTTGACCGAGTCGCGGACGACCTGCTCGAAGTCCTGCGTCTCCCAGTCCCGGCGCGCGAACCCCGTCAGGGCGAACCCGGGCGGCAGCAGGCCGCGGTTGGTGAGGTCGTAGACCGCGGGCATGAGCTTCTTGCGGGCCAGGTCACCGGTGACACCGAAGATGACCAGGCCGCTGGGCCCGGCGATGCGCGGAAGTCGCCTGTCCCGCGCGTCACGCAGCGGGTTCTGGTCGGGTCCGACCTTCGCGGGGCTCACCGGGCGGCACCGGCGTCGTCGGCGGCGCCCTGGAGGCCGGCCTCGACGGTGGTGAGCAGCTCGGCCCACGAGGCCTCGAACTTCTGCAGCCCCTCGGACTCGAGCTGCTCGGTGACGTCGTCGACGGAGATGCCCAGCGCCTCGATCCGGTCGAGGAGCGCGGCGGACTCGTCCTGCGTACCGGTGACGGTGTCGCCCAGGACCTGTCCGTGGTCGGCGACGGCCTCGAGCGTCTTCTCCGGCATCGTGTTGACCGACCCGGCCACGACGAGCTCGTCGACGTACTTGGTGTCGGGGTAGGCGGGGTCCTTCACGCCCGTGGACGCCCACAGCGGCCGCTGCGGCTTGGCACCGGCCGCGGCCAGCGCCTGCCACCGGTCGCCGGTGACGACGTCCTGGTACACGCCCCACGCGAGCCGCGCGTTGGCGACGGCGGCCCTGCCGCGCAGCGCCGCGGCTTCCTCGGTGCCGATCTCGTCCAGCCGCGGGTCGATCGCGGCGTCCACGCGCGAGACGAAGAACGAGGCGACGGACGCGATGGGCGCGAGGTCGAGGCCGGCCGCGTGCGCCTGCTCCAGACCGTCGACGAACGCGTCGAGCACCGCGCGGTAGCGCTGCAGGGAGAAGATCAGCGTGACGTTGACGCTGATGCCCTGCGCGAGCGCGGCCGTGATGGCCGGCAGGCCCTCGACGGTGGCCGGGATCTTGACGAAGAGGTTGGGCCGCTCGATCTCCGACCAGAGCGTCTGGGCCGTGGCCGTGGTCGCGGCAGTGTCGCGCGCCAGGCGCGGGTCGACCTCGATGGAGACCCGGCCGTCGACGCCGTCCGTGGCGTCGTACACCGGGCGCAGGACGTCGCAGGCGTCGCGCACGTCGTCCGTCGTGACCCGCAGCACGGCCTCCTCGACGGCCGCGCCGTCGACCGCGAGCGAGCGCAGCTGCGCGTCGTACGCGTCACCGTGCGCCAGCGCCGCGGCGAAGATCGACGGGTTCGTCGTCACGCCCACGACGCCGCGGGCGACGAGGTCCGCGAGCCCGCCGGACGCGATGCGCTGACGCGACAGGTCGTCGAGCCAGACGGCGACGCCCGCCTCACGCAGTGCCTGCAGGGGGGTGGTGCTGGTCATGGTCGTTCCCCTTCGTCCCACGAGGTGCATCTGCGTCCTGCGGGCGGCGGGGCCGGGCTGGAGCCGGCCCCGCCGCTGTCGACCGTCAGGCCGGCAGGTCGCCGGTCCCGGACTGCGCGGACGCGTCCGGACGGTCGGACGGGGCGTGCGCCCCACGGGCTGCCGCGATCGACTCGTGCGCCGCGGCCACGACGGCCTCGGCGGTGATCCCGAACTCCCGGTACAGCGTCTGGTAGTCCGCGGACGCCCCGTAGTGCTCGAGGGAGACCGCGCGACCCGCGTCGCCGAGGATCTTGTGCCACGACAGCGAGATGCCGGCCTCGACCGACACCCGTGCGCGCACCGTGGACGGCAGCACCGACTCGCGGTACTCGTCGTCCTGCTCGGCGAACCACTCGAGGCAGGGCGCCGACACCACGCGGGTGGCCACGCCGGCGGCCTCGAGGGTCTCGCGCGCCTCGACGGCGAGCTGCACCTCGGAGCCCGTGGCGAGCAGCACCACGTCGGGCGTGCCGGTCGACGCCTCGAGCAGGACGTACGCGCCCTTGGCGACGCCGTCGGTCGTCGCGAAGCCGTCCTCGCCGCGCGGGAACGTGGGCACGTTCTGGCGGGTCAGGACGAGCGCCACGGGACCGTCGGTGCGCTCGAGCGACGCCCGCCACGCGGCCGCCGTCTCGTTGGCGTCGGCCGGGCGCACGACCGCCAGGCCGGGGATCGCACGGACCGCGGCGAGGTGCTCGACCGGCTGGTGCGTCGGGCCGTCCTCGCCCAGGCCGATCGAGTCGTGGGTCCACACGTACGTGACGTTCACGCCCATGAGCGCGGCCAGGCGCACGGCGCCGCGCATGTAGTCGGAGAACGTGAAGAAGGTGCCGCCGTAGGGCCGCGTGAGGCCGTGCAGGCGGATCCCGGACAGGATCGAGCCCATGGCGTGCTCGCGGATGCCGAAGTGCAGCGTGCGGCCGTACTGGTCACCGGCGAACTCGTGCGACGAGCGGTGCGCCGGCAGGAACGACGACTCACCCTTCATCGTCGTGTTGTTCGACCCGGCGAGGTCGGCCGAGCCGCCCCACAGCTCGGGCAGCACGGGCGCGAGCGCGGACAGCACCTCACCGGACGCGGCACGCGTGGCGACGGCCTTGCCGGCGGGGAACGTCGGCAGCGCCTCGGTCCAGCCCTCGGGCAGAGCGTCCGCGCGCAGGCGGTCGAGGAGCGCCTTGCGCTCGGGGTTGGCCGCGGCCCAGGCGTCGAACGACTGCTGCCACGCGGCGCGGGCCGTCGCGGCACGGTCGGCCAGGCTGCGCGTGTGCGCGATGACCTCCGGGGCGACCTCGAAGGACTTCTCGGGGTCGAAGCCGAGCACCTCCTTCAGGCCACGGATCGCCTCGGTGCCCAGCTTCGAGCCGTGCGAGGAGTGGTCGTCCGTCTTGCCGGGGGTCGGCCACGCGATGAGGGTGCGCAGACCGATGAACGACGGCTTGTCGGTGACGGCCTTGGCCGCCTCGATGGCCGCGTTCAGCGCGTCCACGTCCTCGCGGTACTCGCCGCCGACGGTCCAGTCGACGTACTGCACGTGCCAGCCGTAGGACTCGTAGCGCTTGAGCACGTCCTCGGTGAACGCGATCTGCGTGTCGCCCTCGATGGAGATGTGGTTGTCGTCCCACAGCACGACGAGGTTGCCGAGCTCCTGGGTGCCGGCCAGCGAGGACGCCTCGCTGGTCACGCCCTCCTGCAGGTCGCCGTCGGAGGCGATGACGTACACGTGGTGGTCGAACGGGCTGGTGCCCGGCGCCGCCTCGGGGTCGAGCAGGCCGCGCTCACGGCGGGCCGCCATCGCGAACCCGACGGCCGAGGCGAGGCCCTGGCCGAGGGGGCCAGTGGTGATCTCGACGCCGGCGGTGTGGCGGTACTCGGGGTGGCCCGGGGTCTTCGAGCCCCACGTGCGCAGGGCCTCGAGGTCCTCGAGCTCCAGGCCGAAGCCACCCAGGTAGAGCTGGATGTACTGCGTCAGGCTGGAGTGGCCCGCGGAGAGGATGAACCGGTCACGGCCCAGCCAGTGCGGGTCCGTCGGGTCGTGGCGCATCACGTTCTGGTACAGCAGGTAGGCGGCCGGGGCCAGGCTGATCGCCGTGCCGGGGTGCCCGTTGCCGACCTTCTCGACCGCGTCCGCCGCGAGCACGCGGACGGTGTCGACCGCCCGCACGTCGAGATCGGACCAGCCGACCGTGGTGGCCAGGGGAGCCTTCGCGTTCACCGAACCTCATTCCCGTCCCGCACGCGCGGGGCGTCGTTCCGAGCGTCTCCGGACGTCTGCCGCATCGCGGTTCGTCCGGCTGGGGCCCCGCCGCGTCGTCGGGCGGGGAGGTCTGCTGACGGGGAGCCTATAGCGGACCCGCCTCCTGCCGCGCACTGGGTCCAGGAACGCGGCAAACGATTGCCACACCCGACCGACGCCGTGCGTCGGCCCGTCGCGGACCTCGTGCGACCGATCTCACGTCCTCCGGCGGCGCCGCGACCGGGTCGAACGTCCCGTGCGGGTGGCGGGGTGCGTACCATGGCCGACGGGACCTCGGTCCCGTCCGCCCACGCCCCGACGGGTGTCGGCACCCCCGATCCGACTCCCGAACGGAAACCGAAGCGCGTGCGCCTGTCCACCCCCGCGTCCCTCGACGCGAGCAGCCCCGGTGCCACGGTCGGCACGGTCGGCACGGTGGAGGGCGAGCCGCAGGGAGCGGGCGACGCCCCCGCCCTCGCGCCGGCCCCGGGCGGTCGGTGGTCCACGGCGCTGGGCACCGTCGCCGCGTACGTCGCGCTCACCAAGCCCCGCGTCATCGAGCTGCTGCTCATCACGACCATCCCCACGATGTTCCTCGCCGCGCGCGGCATGCCGCCGCTCGGCCTCGTCGTCGCCACGCTGGTCGGGGGAGCGGGTGCCGCGGGTGCGGCCAACACGCTCAACCAGTACCTCGACCGCGACATCGACGAGGTCATGAACCGCACCCGGCGCCGGCCGATCGTCACCGGGCGGATCACGCCGCGTGCGGCCCTGGTGTTCGGGCTGGTGCTGGGCGCCCTGTCGCTGGCGTGGCTCTGGTTCGTGGTGAACCCGCCGTCCGCCCTGTGGACCGCGTCGGCGATCCTCATCTACGTCGTCGGCTACACGATGATCCTCAAGCGGCGCACCCCGCAGAACATCGTGTGGGGCGGTGCGGCGGGCTGCATGCCGGTCGTCATCGGCTGGTCGGCCGTGACCGGCGGGGTGTCGTGGGAGGCGGTGCTGCTGTTCGGCGTCGTGTTCTTCTGGACGCCGCCGCACTACTGGCCGCTGTCGATGAAGTTCCGGCGCGACTACGCCGCCGCGGGCGTCCCGATGCTGCCGGTCGTCGCCGCCGACACCAAGGTCGCGCGCCAGATGATCGCGTACACGCTGGCGATGATCGCGTGCTCGTTGCTGCTGGTGCCCGTGGGTGGCATGACCTGGGTGTACGCCGTCGTCGCCGCGGCGCTCGGCGCCTGGTTCCTGTGGCTGTGCATCGGGCTGCTGCGCCGTGCACGCGACCCGCAGCACCCGCCGCTGCGCGCCATGACGGTGTTCCACGGGTCCATCACCTACCTGACCCTGCTGTCCGTCGCGGTCGCGGTGGACGTCTTCCTGCCGCTGTGACGTCGCGGACGTGGCCGACCGCCTGACCGCCGCGCTCGAGGGGTACCTCGCCCACCTCACGGTCGAGCGCGGGCTCGCCACCCACACGCTGGCGGCGTACCGCCGCGACCTGACGCGCTACGTCGAGCACCTGCGGGCGTGCGGACGCACCGATCCCGCCCAGGTCACCGAGCGCGACGCCGAGGACTACGTGCTGGTGATGCGCACGGGCTCCGACGGGCGCGCCGTCCTGTCACCGGCGTCGGCGGCGCGCAGCGTCGTCGCCATGCGCGGCTGGCACCGGTTCCTCGCGCTCGACGGACTGGCCCCCACCGACGCCGCGGCGGACGTGCGCCCGCCGCAGCAGCCCCGGCGGCTGCCCAAGGCCATCTCGGTGCAGGACGTGGGTCGACTCCTGGACGCCGCGGGCGTCGGTGACGGACCCGTCCCGCTGCGCGACCGCGCGCTGCTGGAGCTGGTGTACTCCACGGGCGCCCGGATCTCCGAGGCGGTCGGGCTCGACGTCGACGACCTGGACCTCACGCCGGACCGGGCCGCCGTGCGGCTGCTCGGCAAGGGCGGCAAGGAGCGCGTCGTGCCCGTCGGCTCGTACGCGGCGCGTGCCGTCGAGGCGTACCTGGTGCGCGGGCGGCCGGCCCTGGCGCAGGCGGGGCGCGGCACGCCGGCGATCTTCCTCAACACCCGCGGTGCCCGCCTCAGCCGGCAGTCCGCCTGGGCCGTCCTGCGCACAGCGGCGGAGAGGGCCGGCCTGGACGCAGCGCACCTGTCGCCGCACACGCTGCGGCACTCGTTCGCGACGCACCTGCTGGCCGGCGGCGCGGACGTGCGCGTGGTCCAGGAGCTGCTGGGGCACGCCTCGGTGACGACGACGCAGATCTACACGATGGTGACGCCCGACACCATGCGTGAGGTGTACGCGGCGAGCCACCCGCGAGCCCGGTGATGCGGATCGTGCGGCGCCCGGTCTGTCGCACCGGGTGCGGGCGCCGGGCTCGGGTAGGTTGTGCGCGAGGTGGGCCCGCACGGGCGACGGGGAGCAGATGGTGAGCATGAGCCAGGAGACGACCGAGCAGCAGCTCGACGCGGTGGGACGGCCGCTACCGGTGTTCCCCGTGCCCGCGCCGCTGGCGTCGCACGGTCCGGCGCGCGTCATCGCGATGTGCAACCAGAAGGGTGGCGTCGGCAAGACGACGACCACCATCAACCTGGCCGCGGCGCTGGCCGAGTACGGCCGCCGGGTCCTCATCGTCGACTTCGACCCGCAGGGTGCCGCCTCGGTCGGCCTGGGCATCAGCCCGCACGAGCTCGACCGCACGGTCTACAACCTGCTCATGGAGCGCGACGCCGACCTCCAGGACGTGCTGCGCCACACGGCGGTGCCCGGCCTCGACCTGCTGCCCGCCAACATCGACCTGTCGGCCGCGGAGGTCCAGCTCGTCGGCGAGGTGGCGCGCGAGTCCGTCCTGTCGCGGGTGCTGCGCCCCGTCCTCGACGACTACGACGTCGTGTTCATCGACTGCCAGCCGTCCCTGGGCCTGCTCACCGTGAACGCGCTCACGGCGGCGCACGGCGTGCTCATCCCGCTGGAGTGCGAGTTCTTCGCGCTGCGCGGCGTCGCGCTGCTCATCGAGACCATCGAGAAGGTGCGCGACCGCCTCAACCCGCGCCTCGAGGTCGACGGCATCCTGGCGACCATGTACGACTCGCGCACCCTGCACGCGCGGGAGGTCGTCGCGCGGGTCAACGAGGCGTTCGGGGACACCCTGCTGCACACGGTCATCGGCCGGACGGTGAAGTTCCCCGACGCGACCGTGGCCGCGGAGCCGATCACGCAGTACGCCCCGACGCACCCGGGTGCCGAGGCCTACCGCCGGCTCGCGCGCGAGCTCGTGGCGCGTGGCGACGCCGCCTGACGGCGCGCCCGGCACGCTGGACACCCCGCGCCCGTCCGACGGCGCGCCGGGGCAGGGGGCGCCGTCGGGGTCGTCCGGGTTCGAGGTCCACCTCGACGTCTTCAGCGGCCCGTTCGACCTGCTGCTCGGACTGATCGCCAAGCACCGCCTGGACATCACCGAGATCGCGCTCGCGCAGGTCACCGACGAGTTCATCGCGTACATCCGTGCCGCCGAGCGTGCCGCCGCCGCGGGCGGCAAGGACTGGGACCTGTCGCAGGCCAGCGAGTTCCTGCTCGTGGCCGCCACGCTCCTCGACCTCAAGGCGGCGCGACTGCTGCCCTCCGCGCAGGTCGAGGACGCCGAGGACCTGGAGCTGCTGGAGGCGCGCGACCTGCTGTTCGCCCGGCTGCTGCAGTACCGCGCGTACAAGGTCGTCGCCCGCGACCTGGGCGTGCGCCTCGAGGAGGGGGCGCGTCGGTTCCCGCGCGACGTGCAGCTCGAGCCGCACCTGGCCGCGCTGCTGCCCGAGCTCGTCTGGCAGCTGGGTCCGGACCGGCTCGCCGAGCTCGCCGCGCGTGCGCTGGCGCCCAAGCCGCCGCCGCCCGGGGTGGACGTCAGCCACCTGCACGCCCCGCTCGTCAGCGTGCGGGAGCAGGCCGCCCTGCTCGTCGACCGCCTGCGCCGCGACGGCGCGTCGAGCTTCCGGTCGCTGACGGCGGACGCCGACGAGCCCGTGGTGGTCGTCGTGCGGTTCCTGGCGCTGCTGGAGCTGTTCCGCGAGGGGGCCGTCGCGTTCGACCAGGTGGTGCCGCTCGGTGAGCTCACCGTGCGGTGGACCGGCAGCGAGGACGGTGACGTCGCCGTGTCCGACGACTTCGACCACGACGACCCGGGGGCGCCGGCCACGGACGCCCCGGGGCACGAGGAGGCCGGCGCATGAGCGCGCAGGACGCACAGGACACCGCCCCGCAGGCACCGGGCACCGCCCCGGACGCGGCGGACGCCGCACCCGACGAGCTCGCGTTCGACGTCGCGTCGCTGCCCGGCGGGGCGCTCGCGGCGCTCGAGGCCGTCCTCATGGTCGCCGACGAGCCGGTCCCCGCGGTGCGCCTGGCCACCGCGCTGGCGCTGCCCACCGCGCACGTCGAGGAGCTGCTGGCCACGCTCGCCGCCGAGTACCGCGGCGAGGGCGGCGGCCGGCCGCGCGGCTTCGAGCTGCGGCGTGCCGGCGACGGCTGGCGGATCTACTCCGCCGGTCCGTACGCGGACGTCGTGGGGCGCTTCGTGGTCGACGGGCAGACCCAGCGACTCACCCAGGCGGCGCTCGAGACCCTCGCGGTCGTGGCCTACCGCCAGCCCGTCAGCCGCGGGCAGGTCTCCGCCGTCCGCGGCGTCAACGTGGACGGCGTGATGCGGACCCTGTCGACGCGCGGTCTGGTGGCGGAGGTCGGGCAGGACGCCGCCACCGGCGCGGTGCTCTACGGGACCACGGGATACTTCTTGGAGCGGATGGGCCTGTCGAGCCTCGACGAGCTGCCCCCGCTGGCGCCGTACCTGCCGGACATCGAGTCCCTGGACGGCGTGGACACGACCGACGGACGAGAGGACGGACGATGAGCGGCACGGGAGCGCGTGGCCACCGGGGTGGCGGGCGCGCGGGAGGTACGGGACGCACGGGCGGCGGGACTCCGGGACGCGGGCCGCGTCGCACGGGCCGGCCGACGCGGCGGCCCGCCCAGGTCGCGGAGCCGATCGACGTGCACGACCCCGACGGCGTGCGGCTGCAGAAGGTGCTGGCCTCGGCCGGCCTCGGCTCGCGCCGGGCGTGCGAGCAGCTGATCGCAGCCGGTCGGGTGAGCGTCGACGGGCAGATCGTCACGGAGCTCGGCGTGCGGGTGGACCCGCTGACCGCCGTGCTGCACGTGGACGGCATGCGGGTGCAGCTGGACTCCTCGGTCGTCACGATCGCGCTGAACAAGCCGGTGGGCGTGGTCTCGACGATGCACGACCCCGAGGGGCGGCCGTCGCTGGCGCAGTACGTCGCCAACCGCGAGGAGCGCCTGTTCCACGTCGGACGCCTCGACGCGGACTCCGAGGGCCTGCTGCTGCTGACGAACGACGGCGAGCTGGCCAACCGGCTGGCCCACCCGTCGCACGGGGTGCCCAAGACGTACCTCGTCGAGGTGCAGGGCCGGGTCCGCGAGTCGCTGGGCAAGCAGCTCAAGGCCGGCGTCGAGCTGGAGGACGGCACCGTCACGGTCGACGAGTTCAAGATCGTGCAGGTCGCCAGCCACGCCAGCCTCGTCGAGATCGTCCTGCACGAGGGCCGCAACCGCGTCGTGCGCCGCCTGTTCGACGAGGTCGGCCACCCCGTCGACCGGCTCGTGCGCACCCGCATCGGCCCGATCCGGCTCGGTGACCTGCGCCCGGGTCGCACCCGCGTGCTCTCGAAGACGGAGGTCGGCTCGCTCATGACGGCGGTGGGCATGTGAGCGTCGCGACCGTCGGCCCGGTGCGCGTGGTCGGCACCGGGCTGCTCGGTGCGTCCGTGGGGCTGGCCCTGGCGCAGCACGGCGTCGACGTCCAGCTCGAGGACCCGTCGCGCACCGCCCTGGCGCTGGCGCGTGACGTGGGTGCCGGCACCCCGGCCGACGCGTCGTCGCCGGCCCCTGCGCTGGTCGTGGTCGCCGCACCTCCCGACGTGACCGCCGATGTCGTGGCGGCGTCGCTCGCGGCGCACCCGCAGGCCGTGGTCACCGACGTCGCCAGCGTCAAGGGGTACGTCCTGGCCGAGCTGCGCGCCGCCGGCGCCGACCTGACGCGGTACGTCGGGTCGCACCCGATGGCGGGGCGCGAGCGGTCCGGCCCGTCCGCCGCCGTGCCCGGGCTCTTCGTCGGCCGCCCCTGGGTCATCACGGACTCGGGGGAGTCCGGCGAGGACGCCGTGCTCGCCGTGCGGCACCTCGCCGTCGACGTCGGGGCCGTCCCGGTCGTGATGGACACGGACGAGCACGACGCCGCCGTGGCCGTCGTCTCGCACGTCCCGCAGCTCGCCTCCTCGCTCGTGGCGGCACGCCTGCGCGCCGCCGACGACGACGCCCTCGCGCTCGCGGGCCAGGGGCTGCGCGACGTGACGCGCCTCGCGGCGTCCGACCCGGCGCTGTGGACGTCGATCCTGGCCGCGAACGCCGCGGCGGTCCGGGACGTGCTGGTGGCGCTGCGGGAGGACCTCGACGTGGTCCTCGGTGCTCTCGACCTCGCCGCGGCGGCCACGGGGCCCGAGGACGTCGAGCTCGGCGCGCTGGCGACGATCGCCCGCGCGATCGCCGACGGGGGTGCGGGGGCCGCCCGGATCCCCGGCAAGCACGGCGGTGCGCACAAGCGGTACACCGTGGTCACCGTGCTGGTGCCGGACCGGCCGGGCGAGCTGGCCCGGCTGCTCGGCGACGTCGGCGCCGCCGGCGTGAACCTGGAGGACCTGCAGCTCGAGCACGCGGCAGGGCGACCGGTCGGCATGGCGTCGATCTCGGTGCTGCCCGGGCGTGCCGAGCACCTGGAGACCGAGCTGACCGCTCGGGGATGGAGGCTGGTGAGTTGAGCACCGTCGTGGCGGTGGACGGACCGTCCGGGTCGGGCAAGTCGAGCGTGTCGCGCGAGGTCGCGCGGCGGCTGGGGCTGGCCTACCTCGACACCGGGGCGATGTACCGGGCGGCGACCTGGTGGTGCCTGGACCAGGGCGTGCCACTGGGCGACGGACCCGCCGTCGCGGCGGCCGTGCGGGACCTGCCGCTGGTCATGGGCATGGACCCGGCGGCGCCGACGGTGACCGTGGGCGGCCGTGACGTCGGCGCGGCCATCCGCAGCACCGAGATCTCGTCGCAGGTCAGCGCGGTGGCGACCAATCTCGACGCGCGCGCCGAGCTGGGACGACGACAGCGTGAGCTCATCGAGGCCGAGCGGAGCGGCGGCTGGTCCGGCGGGCGCGGCGTGGTGGCCGAGGGTCGGGACATCACGACGGTCGTGGCCCCCGACGCCGACGTGCGGGTGCTGCTCACCGCCGACGAGGCCGCGAGGCTCGCGCGCCGGGCACGTGAGGTGCACGGGAGCGACGACGCCGCCGCGATCGCCGCGACCCGCGACCAGGTGGTGCGCCGCGACGCCGACGACTCCACGGTCGTGGAGTTCCAGGTGGCGGCGGACGGCGTGGTGACGGTCGACTCCTCGGAGCTGGACCTCGAGCAGACGGTCGTGGCCGTGCTCGGCGTGGTCGGGCGGGCAGGCGACCCCCAGGCACGAGCGCCCCGGTGAGCGCCGCGGGCGCGCGCCACGTGCCGTCGCCGGCCGGCCCCGCGTGGGGGCAGTGGGTGGGGCGGTTCCTGGCCCGGGTCGTGTGGGACACGCACGTCACGGGCGCCGAGCGCGTGCCCCGCAGCGGACCGGTGGTGCTGGCCGCGAACCACATCACCCTGCTGGACGGCCCGCTGCTCGTCGGAGCGGCACCACGGCCGCTGCACGTGCTGGTGAAGACGGAGCTCTTCCGCGGGCCGCTCGGGCTCGTGCTGCGAGCGGCGGGGCAGATCCCCGTCGACCGCGCCAACGGGCGTCCCGCGCTGCAGTCCGCTCTCGGTGTGCTGCGCCGCGGCGGTGCCGTCGGCATCTTCCCCGAGGGGACCCGCGGGCGCGGCACGGTCGAGCAGGTGCGTGCGGGGGCCGCGTGGCTGGCGGTCAACGGCGGCGCGCCCGTGGTGCCCGTCGCGATCCTGGGTACCCGGAGCACGGGGGAGTCCGCGCACGGGCTGCCGGAGCTGCGCCGCGACCTCGTCGTGGAGTTCGGCGACCCGATCGACGTCGGCGCAGACGGGCTGTCACGCAGGGAGGCCATCGACCACGCCGCGGCGTCGCTGCGCAGCGCGCTGAGCGAGCTGCTCGTGACCGCGCAGGCCCGGACCGGGGTCGAGCTGCCGGCGGACGACCCACGCTCGACGGCCTGACACGGCGGGGGCGCGCCGTGGTGCACGTCGCGACGTGACATGGCCGGACGAGTCGCCGCGGCAGGGGACAATGGACGCATGGACCAGCCCGACCCCACGACGACGCGCACCCCGGACGACGACCGCGGCGACCTCCTCGAGCCCACCGCGCCGCCGACCGACGACGCCGCGGCCGACGGCGACGACGAGGTGGCCCGCGAACGTGCGCTGCGTGCCGGCCTCGCCGAGTACGACCTGGCCGACGAGGACCTGGCCCTCCTGGAGGGCGAGGGACTCGAGGGTGACGCCCTCGAGATCGAGACGACGCTGCCGGTGCTGGCCGTCGTCGGGCGCCCGAACGTCGGCAAGTCGACCCTCGTCAACCGGATCCTCGGGCGCCGCGAGGCCGTCGTCGAGGACAACCCCGGTGTGACGCGTGACCGCGTGAGCTACCCGGCGGAGTGGTCCGGTCGCCGGTTCACGCTCGTGGACACCGGCGGCTGGGAGGTCGACGTCGCGGGGATGGACAAGCGGGTGGCGCAGCAGGCCGAGGTCGCCGTCGACCTCGCCGACGCCGTGCTGTTCGTCGTCGACGCGACGGTGGGCTCCACGGACACCGACGAGCAGGTCGTGCGCCTGCTGCGACGCTCCGGCAAGCCGGTCGTGCTGGTGGCGAACAAGGTCGACGGTCCGGCCGTCGAGGCGGACGCCGCCACGCTGTGGTCGCTCGGCCTCGGGCAGCCCCACCCGATCTCCGCGCTGCACGGCCGCGGCACCGGCGACCTGCTGGACGCGGCCATGAAGGCGCTGCCCACGGTCTCCGCGCACGCCGTGCCGCTGCCGGACGGACCGCGGCGCGTCGCGCTGGTCGGACGGCCCAACGTCGGCAAGTCCTCGCTGCTCAACAAGGTGGTCGGGTCCGAGCGTGTCGTGGTCGACCCGACCGCCGGGACCACCCGTGACCCGGTCGACGAGCTCGTCGCGCTGGGTGGCAAGCCGTGGGTGTTCGTCGACACCGCCGGCATCCGCCGCCGCGTGCACCAGACGTCGGGCGCGGACTTCTACGCCTCGCTGCGCACCCAGGCCGCGATCGAGAAGGCCGAGGTCGCGGTCGTCCTCGTCGACGCGTCGGAGTCGATGACCGAGCAGGACATCCGCATCGTCCAGCAGGTCATCGACGCCGGGCGGGCGCTCGTCATCGCGTACAACAAGTGGGACCTCATGGACGAGGACCGCCGCCCGTACCTGGAGCGCGAGATCGAGCAGCAGCTCGTGCAGGTGCAGTGGGCGCCGCGCGTCAACGTGTCCGCCAAGACCGGCTGGCACACCGACCGCCTGGTGCCGGCCCTGGAGCGGTCGCTGGAGTCGTGGGACACGCGGATCTCGACCGGGCGCCTCAACGCGTTCCTCGGCGAGCTGGTCTCGGCGCACCCGCACCCGCTGCGCGGCGGCAAGCAGCCGCGCATCCTGTTCGCCACGCAGGCCTCGACGCGCCCGCCGCGGTTCGTCATCTTCGCCAGCGGGTTCCTCGAGCCGACGTACCGCCGGTTCATCGAGCGCCGCCTGCGCGAGACGTTCGGGTTCGAGGGCACGCCCATCTCGATCTCGGTGCGCGTGCGCGAGAAGCGCAAGCGGTGACGCTGCGGTGAGCGACCGGCAGGCCGACCGCCGCACCGGCACGGCGACGCACGTGCTGCTGCGGCTCGGCCTGCCGCGCGACCCCCGCGCCACCCGGCACCTCGGCACGTTCCTCGTGGCCACGGCCGCGACGGTGCTGGTCACGCGCGCGTTCCTGGCGGCCACCGGGTACCCGCAGCTCGGTGGCGACGGCCTGCACATCGCCCACGTCCTGTGGGGCGGTCTGCTGATGGCGGTCGCGTTCCTCATGCTGCTGTCGTTCGCGGGGCCGGTGCTGCGCCCGCTCGGCGCCCTCGTCGGCGGCATCGGGTTCGGGCTGTTCGTCGACGAGGTCGGCAAGTTCGTCACGTCGGACAACGACTACTTCTACGAGCCGACCGCGGCGATCATCTACGCCACCGTCGTGGGCCTGGGGATCGTGGCCGAGGCGCTGCACGGCCGGCGGCCGCCCGACCCGCGCGAGGCGCTGGCGGGCGCCGTCGACGAGGCGGTCGCGGGTGTGGTCGGGGGCTTCACCCCGGCCGCGCGGCACCGCGCCGAGGCTCGTCTGTCCGACGCCGGTGACGTGCCCGGTGCGCGGGAGACCCGTGCGCTGCTGCGCAGCATCGACGAGGACCACGCCGAGCTGCCCGACCCGGTCGACGCGGTCGCATCGGGCGTCGTGCGCGTGCTGCACACCTTGGTCCGTGCCCGGTTCGTGCCGTGGCTGGCGGTGCTGGCGCTGGTGGGCACCTCCGGCGTCACCGTGGCCGGTGCCGTGGCCCGGTGGTGGGGCGGGGATGACTCCCCGGGCTGGGTGGTGGCCGGCGCGCTGGTCGCCGGCGCCGTGAGCGTCGCGCTGTGCCTGGTGGGTCTGGCCCGCGTCGGGCGGGACGCCGTCGACGGGTACCAGTGGTTCCGGCGCGCCGTGCTCGTGAGCCTGCTGGTCACGCAGTTCTTCCTGTTCCGGCTGTCGCAGTGGGACGCGTCGTGGGGGCTGCTGGTCGACCTGCTGGTGCTCGGCGTGGTCGCGGCCGAGCTCGAGGTCCTGCGGCGGCGGCGCGAGGAGCGCGACCCCACGGCGTGAGCCCGCACGCCTCCGCACCCGGAGGCGACGGGTGGTCGGGACAGGGGCGTCACGTGCGGTAGGCTTTTCGAGGCTTCTGCGGGAGCCATCGGGCTGTGGCGCAGCTTGGTAGCGCACTTGACTGGGGGTCAAGGGGTCGCAGGTTCAAATCCTGTCAGCCCGACGTGGAGAACGGCGATCAGCGGCTGTTCCGGGAGACCGGGGCAGCCGCTGATCTGCGGGGGTGCCCGTGTCGGGCGAGCCGTTCGACTCACCGGTGGTCCGCGAGCGACAGCCCCCGCACCCGCTGAGAGGGAAGCCCCGACGAACGGGGGCCGCCTCGGCGTGGACGAGCCGCTCGCGCTGATCCACGTGCTCGACGAGAGCGTCGACCCCGACGAGATCCAGCACCTCGCGACGGCGGAGGCGCTGTTCCTGCAGCGGTACGCCGCCTCGGGCGACCGTCCGGCTGACCCGGGCCGACGGTCTCAGGCCTCCGCCCGGCCGACCAGCACGCTCGACGCGGCCGTGCGGAGCACGTCGTGGCTCACGGAGCCCAGGAGCATGCCGCGGAACGCGCCCAGCCCTCGGCACCCGACGACCACCAGGTCGCTGCCGACCGACCGGGCGGCGAGGGCGTGCGCAGGGCTGTCCTCGACCACCTCGACGTCGACCTGCAGACCGGGGTGCTCCTCCCGGAGGTCCTGCGCCAGCCGGGACGCCGCGTGGTGCGCGGCGCCGGCCTCGTCCGGGGGCAGCGGGACGGGCGCGTCATGGGTGCCGTACGGGTCCTCGACGGTCGGGCGTGCGTGCACCAGGACGAGCGGGACCTCGCGGGACGACGCGGCACGTGCGGCGGTCCGTGCCGCGGCGAGCGAGGTCGCGGAGCCGTCCACGCCGACGACCACCGGTCCGGCAGGTCCGTCCGCGGCGGCCTGGCGGACCACCGCGACCGGGACGGGTGCGTGCGCGGCCACGTGGCCCGCCACGCTGCTCAGCCGCGACCCGTCGGCCCGGCCGCTCGCGCCGATCACGAGCAGCTGGGCTCCCTCGGCGGCGGCGAGGATCGCCGGCACGGCCGCCCCCTGGACGGCGCGCGTGTCGACCCGCAGCCCGGGGTGCGCGGCGGTCGCACGTTCCCGCTGTGCATCGAGGTAGGCCTGCGCGTCGCGGTCCAGCCCCAGAGGGATGAAGGGCGCGTACCACCCCAGCGGCGAGACCTCGTACGGCTCCTGCCACGCGTGGACGAGCAGCACGTCCGCGCCGCGCCGCTCGGCCTCCTGCAGGCCCCACCGCAGCGTGTGCGCGCTGTGCGGCCCGCCGTCGAGAGCGATGACCACCGGTCCGTCCGCCACCATGACCGCCTCCTGCTCGAGTGGCCGAGAACGCATCCTTCTTCAGGTTACGCCCGTGGTGGTACGGGCGGTCATGACCTGGGACCTACCACCACGAACCGGTCCCGGAACGCGCCGGGTCCGCCCGTCGACGTCGCGGCCTTCCCGACGGTGCCGGTCGCCGACGGGGGAGCGGCGACCGCGGCGTCGGCGCGGTCCTGAGGTCGCCCCGGCCGCTGCGTGACGTCGAGCAGGTGGGCCAGGTCGTCAGGCGATGAGTTCACCACGTGCCGCCGGTCAGACCTGGTGACCGTCGACGGACGCCGGGCCCCGCTGCCCGGCACGGACAGCCCCGCGGAGACATCATGACAACGCTGAACGACGCACCCACCACCTCACGCCCGGGCCGGCCGCCTGTGGTCGACCGGGCCACGTGGCAGGCCGCGCGTGACGAGCTCCTGGTCCGCGAGAAGGCCCACACCCGCGCGGGCGACGCGCTCGCGGCGGACCGTCGACGGCTGCCGATGGTCGAGCTCGCCCCCGACGTCCAGGTCGTCGGACCCGGGGGTCCGGTGCCGTTCCGCGATCTCTTCCAGGGGCGCGACGAGCTCGTCGTCTACAAGCACATGTGGCACGACGGCGCGCCGCACCAGGGGCAGTGCGAGGGCTGCACGGTCACCGCGTGGCAGCAGAAGGACGCCGTCTACCTCAACGCCCGCGGGGTGTCGTTCGCGATCCTGACCACCGGCCCGTGGGACGAGGTCGCCCCGTACGTCGACTTCATGGGCTACACCCAGCCCTGGTACTCCGTGCGCGGACTGGACGAGCCCGTCGGCGGTGAGATGGGCCACCTCACGTGCTTCCTGCGCGACGGGGACCGGGTCTACCTGACGTACGACACGACGGGCCGCGGCACCGAGGTCGCCGACTCGTCGTTCGGGCTGCTCGACCTGACGCCCTACGGCCGTGGCGAGGCGTGGCAGGACAACCCCGACGGCTGGCCCGAGGGGAACGGTCCCTGCTGGTACTGGAGGGCCGACGCCGACGGCAACGCGGGGTGGGGGCCGACGACCCGGCCCGTGCCGCAGTGGACCCGTCCCGGCGCGACCGCGGTGGACACGCTCGGGCGGCACGGCCACCACCACTGACGTCCGACGGCGGCACGCGGGGCGGCCCAAGATGCCGAACCCGACAAAGGGGAAGAAGGTGGAGGCCCACCGGACCACAGGAAGAGGCTCGCCATGTACCTGCACGTCCAGCGCCTGATCAACGAGATCGTCCCCGACGAGCCGGACCCGGCCGCCGCCAACGCGCTCCAGGAGGGGCTCGGCGGACAGTTCGGCGAGATGCGGACGATGATGCAGTACCTGTTCCAGAGCATCAACTTCCGGGGCCCCTCCGGCAAGCCCTACCGCGACCTGCTGCAGGGCATCGGGACGGAGGAGATCAGCCACGTCGAGCTGATCGGGACGACCATCGCCCGGCTCCTGGACGGTTCGCCCCGGTACCAGGGCAAGAAGACCGACCCGCTCGACAAGCCCGGCGCCGACGGGGCCACGCCCCTGGGGATCGCGCTGGACGAGAGCAACATCCACCACTACCTCGTCGCGGCCCAGGGTGCGCTCCCGGTCGACGCGGCCGGCAACCCGTGGAGCGGGTCGTACGTCTACAACTCGGGCAACCTCGTGCTCGACCTGCTCTACAACCTCATGCTCGAGTCGACCGGCCGTCTGCAGAAGTGCCGGATCTACGAGATGACGGACAACAAGACCGCCAGGTCGACGATCTCGTACCTCATCGTCCGGGACCAGGCGCACGAGAACGCCTACGCCCGCGCGTTGGAGACCCTCGGCGTCGACTGGGGCAAGCTCCTGCCCATCCCCAAGACGAGCGCGGAGAAGTTCCCCGAGGTCAAGAAGCTCCTGGACCTCGGGCTCCAGAGCAAGCAGTACTCCTTCGACCTCACCGCGGCGTCGGAGGCGGGCAGGATCTTCCAGGGCATGTCGCCGTCGAACGACGGCACCCAGCTCGACGCCAGCGAGCAGGCGCCGGCCGGTGTGCCGATGACCATCGCCGAGGAGCGCTTCGAGGAGTTCGCGCCCGGCCTGGACCCCGAGCTCCTCGCGCTGATCCAGGCGACGGCCGACATCGAGATGGCCGAGGTCCAGCCGATCTACGGGCCGCTGCCCGCCTAGGGCACCCGGCACGCGGCACCCCCGGATCGTCGGGTCCCGAGGACCCGGGGGTGCCGACGACGGGCCCGAGACCGCCGGGCACGTCACGTGCGGGCGCGCACGTGACGTGCGCGGACGTCGCGGTGCTCCGGTGCGGCGTGGGGGAGTGGGTGCATGGCCGCGAGCACGAGACCGTACGCGGACCGGGCCGCGGCGGGGCAGGATCTCGCGGGGCACCTGGCGCACCTCGCGGGCGAGCGCGTCGTCGTGCTCGCGCTGCCCCGCGGCGGGGTCCCGGTCGCCGCGCCCGTCGCGCAGGCGCTCCGTGCGCCGCTCGACGTCGTCGTCGTCCGCAAGCTCGGCCTGCCCGGCCACCCCGAGGTGGCGATGGGTGCGATCGCCGGGATCGGTGACGACGTCGAGCTCGTCCACGAGCACCGGATCGAGGTGCGCGGGAACGTCACCGCCGAGGAGTTCCGCCACGTGCACCGTGCCGAGCTCGTCGAGCTGCGGCGTCGGGAGATCGCCTACCGCGGCACTCGTCGCCCACCGGGTGTGACCGGGCAGGTGGTCGTCCTCGTCGACGACGGCATCGCCACGGGGGCGACCGTCCGTGCCGCTGTCGCCGCGGTCCGCCGCCACGAACCAGAGCGCATCGTGGTCGCCGTCCCCGTGGGGCCCGCGGAGGCCGTGGCAGCGGTCGCCCAGACGGCCGACGACGTGGTCTGCGTGCGCCGGCCGCGGCGCTTCCGGGCGGTGGGGCAGGAGTACGTGGACTTCGCGCCGCCCTCGGACGACCAGGTGCGTGCTCTGCTCGCCGGCGCCGGGCCGGCGCGCCCCCGGCACGACGGCTGACGGAACCGGCGGCCCGGCGCCGGTACGGGCGCTCGCGGGCGCGCGGTCAGGCGTCCGGGGTCGTGCTGGGCGGTCCCGGGGCGGGCGCCACGTCCACCTCGTCCGCATCGGGCACCGTGCGGGTGGTCGCCGGCCCGCTGTGCCGGCGCGGCGGTGAGCCGAGGCGGAACGACATGTGACCACCCAGGTACCCGCCGGCCGAGACCACACCCGTCGCGAGCAGCGAGGCCGCCACACCGGCCGAGTGCGCCCCGCGGCGCCGCAGCACCCAGGACCCGGCGTACAGGCCGAGCGCCACGGAGTTGAGGGCGGCGTGCGCGGCCCCGACGCGCTGCGTGCGGCGGCCGGACACGGCCCAGTCGGCCAGCCCGGTGAGGGAGGTCGGCAGTGCGGCCAGGACGCCGAGCCCGAGCAGCCGTTCGGCATGGGGTCGGGCCGAGTCGCCCCCCACGAGGTCCAGCGTGGTGGCGGACATCCACAGGCCCAGCGGCAGGTCGGTCATCAGCGGGTGGAGCGCGTGCCCGAGGTCCCGACCGTGCAGCCGTGCAGCGAGCCCGGGTCGACCCTCCAGCGCGGCCGCGACGCGGGGCTGCCAGCGCTCGATGACGGCGTCGAACGCGTCCGAGCGCTCGAGGGCGCGGGTGGCGCGCAGCGCGGGGGACGTCCGGTCGTCGGTGTCGCTCATCGGGGGACCTCCGTGGGTGGTGACGGGTCTGCTCCGGTGGTCGTCGAGCATTGCACGACAGGGCGACGCCCGCCCGGGCAGCGTCGACGCCCGTCGGGCCGGGCCGTGACGGGCCCGGGGACGGGCCGGTGGGTGGGTCGAGAGGGCTGATAACGGAACCTGGCGCCCATGAAGGCACAGGAAGACGACAAAACCAGCCCGGAGTCCGAGAGGGGAGCCGTCCAGCGGGGGACTCCAGTCCCACCTCGGCTCCCGCGCGGGATGGAAGCCTCGAGGCGCTGGACGCCCGCACCGGCGGCGCGTCCGTGACACGGAGGTCAGCGGTGGCAGTACCGACCAGCACGCGTCCTGAGCCCGACCGCGTCCCCGCCGTCGCCCGGCCCGCCCCGAACCCGCCGGCGCGCCCGGCGACCTGGGTCCTCAAGGCGGTGATGGCCGTCACCGGCCTCGTGCTCGTGGTGTTCGCCGTCGTGCACCTCGTGGGGAACCTCAAGATCTTCCTCGGCCCCGAGCAGCTCGACGGCTACGCCCACTGGTTGCACGAGGACCTGCTGGCCCCGCTGGTGCCGCACGGCTGGTTCATCTGGATCTTCCGCGCCGTCATGGTGACGAGCCTCCTCGCGCACGTCGCGGCCGGCGTGGTGCTGCGGCGCCGGGCACGCACCGCCCGTGGGCCGCACCGCCGCCAGGGGCTGAGGGGACTGCGTGGGTTCCAGGCGCGCAGCATGCTCGTCACGGGCGCGGTCCTGCTCTTCTTCATCGTGTTCCACGTCCTCGACATCACGACGGGCACACGTCCCGCCGCGACCGACGAGTTCGTCGCCGGGCAGGCGTACGCGAACATCGTCGCGTCCTTCCAGCGGCCGGCCGTCGCCGCGTTCTACGTCCTGGCGATCGGGACCCTCACGCTGCACCTTGCGCACGGGCTGTGGAGCGTGGTGAACGACCTCGGGGCCACGGGACGCAGGCTGCGCGCCACGGGCGCGGCGCTCGCCGGCGGCGTGGGCCTGCTGATCCTCGTGGGCAACCTGATCATCCCGGTCGCGGTCCTGACGGGGCTCGTGGCATGAGCGGCACCGACACACCCCGCACCGACACACCCGGCACCGACGCGATGGGCACCGACATGACCGGCAGCGACATGACCGGCAGCGACATGACCGGCCAGGCCACGGACGGTGCGGCACCGACGCTCACCCCCGAGGACGTGCGCCGGGTCGGTGGGCAGCTCGACGGCCGCGTGCCCGAGGTGCCGGCCGAGCAGGCGTGGGACGACCGCCGGCTGCGCTACGACCTCGTCGCGCCCGCCAACCGCCGCAAGTTCACGGTGATCGTCGTCGGCACGGGCCTCGCCGGCTCGGGCGCGGCGGCCGCGCTCGGCGAGCTCGGGTACCAGGTGGAGTGCTTCACGATCCACGACGCACCACGGCGTGCGCACTCCGTCGCCGCGCAGGGGGGCATCAACGCCGCCCGCGCGCGCAAGGTCGACAACGACTCGGTGCACCGGTTCGTCAAGGACACCGTCAAGGGCGGCGACTTCCGCGGCCGCGAGGCGGACGCGTACCGGCTCGCGCAGGAGTCGGTCCGCGTCATCGACCACATGAACGCGATCGGTGCGCCGTTCGCCCGCGAGTACGGCGGCCGGCTGGCGACGCGGTCGTTCGGCGGCGTGCAGGTCTCCCGGACCTACTACACCCGTGGCCAGACCGGCCAGCAGCTGCAGGTGGCCGGCGCCAACGCGCTCCTGCGTCAGGTGGCCCGGGGGACCGTCACCCTCCACACACGCCAGGAGATGCTCGACCTGATCGTCGCCGACGGGCGCGCCCAGGGCATCGTCGTCCGGGACCTCGTCACGGGGGAGGTGCGGGCCGTGACCGCGCACGCGGTCGTCCTGGCGACCGGTGGCTACGGCAACATCTACTGCAAGTCGACGCTCGCCAAGAACTCGAACGCCACGGCCGCCTGGCGCGCCCACCGACGCGGCGCCCACTTCGCGAACCCCGCCTTCATCCAGTTCCACCCCACCGCCCTGCCGCTGATGAGCGAGTGGCAGTCCAAGACGATCCTGATGTCGGAGTCGCTGCGCAACGACGGGCGGATCTGGGTGCCCGCACGCGCGGGCGACGACCGCGCCCCGGCGGACATCCCCGAGGACGAGCGGGACTACTACCTCGAGCGGCGCTACCCCACGTACGGGAACCTCACGCCCCGGGACGTCGCGTCGCGTGCAGCCCGTGAGCGGATCGACGCGGGCCACGGCGTGGGGCCGCTGAGGAACGCGGTGTACCTCGACTTCGCGGACGCCGTGGCACGGCTCGGGCGCGACACCGTGGTGTCGCGGTACTCGAACCTCTTCCACATGTACGAGCAGGCCACGGGCGACGACCCGCTGCGCACACCGATGCGGATCGCGCCGGGTGCGCACTTCGCGATGGGCGGGCTGTGGTCGGACTACGACCTGATGACGTCGGTCCCCGGGCTGTTCGTCGGGGGTGAGGTCGGCTGGGGCTACCACGGCGCCAACCGGCTGGGCGCCAACTCGCTGCTCTCGGCGTGCGTCGACGGCTGGTTCACCCTGCCGTACGCGGTGCCGGGCTACCTGGCGCCCCTGCTGGGGTCGGACGTGCTGGCGCCGGACCACGAGGCGGTCGTGAACGCGCTCGAGGCGGTGCGCGCCCGGACGCAGCGGCTGCTGAAGAACGACGGCACGCAGGGTCCCGACCGGTTCCACCGCCGTCTGGGGGAGATCCTCTACCGCTGTGCCGGGGTCACCCGGACCCCCGAGGGTCTGGCCCAGGGCATCGCCGAGATCCGGGCGCTGCGCGAGGAGTTCTGGCGCGACGTCCGCGTGCTCGGCGAGGGGTCGGCCCTCAACCAGGAGCTCGAGCGCGCGGGGCGCGTCGCGGACTACCTGGAGATGGCCGAGCTGCTGTGCGTCGACGGGCTGGACCGTGACGAGAGCTGCGGCGCCCACTTCCGCGCCGACCACCAGACGCCCGACGGCGAGGCGCTGCGCGACGACACCACGTGGTGCCGGGTCTCCGCGTGGGAGTCCCCGGCCACCGACGCCCCCGACCAGCGGTTCGTGCGGCACGACGAACCACTGACGTTCCAGGCCGTGCCGCTGCAGACGAGGAACTACGCGTGAAGCTCACCCTGGACGTCTGGCGCCAGCCCGACGCGGCATCGCCCGGTGCGTTCGAGACCTACGTCGTCACCGACGCGACCCCCGAGATGACCCTGCTCGAGCTGCTGGACCGGCTGAACGACCAGCTCGTGGTCGAGGGCCGCGAGCCGGTCGCGTTCGAGTCCGACTGCCGCGAGGGCATCTGCGGGTGCTGCGGCGTGAACGTGGACGGCCGGCCGCACGGCCCGGAGGGCAACACGCCGTCCTGCGAGCAGCACGTGCGGTCCTTCGCGGACGGCGACCGCGTCGTGATCGAGCCGTTGCGCTCGGCCGCGTTCCCGGTCGTCAAGGACCTCGTGGTCGACCGGTCGGCGCTGGACCGGGTGATCCAGGCGGGCGGCCACGTCGCGGTGGACGCGGGTACCGCACCGGACGCGGACGCGACCACCATCGACCACCAGACCGCGGAGATGGCACTGGACTTCGCCGCGTGCATCGGGTGCGGGGCGTGCGTCGCGGCCTGCCCCAACGGCTCCGCGTCCCTGTTCACCGGCGCCAAGCTCACCCACCTGGCAGCCCTGCCGCAGACGCGTGCCGAGCGGGGTCGCCGGGCCGTGGCGATGGTGGACCAGATGGAGCACGACTTCGGGCCGTGCTCGACGTACGGCGAGTGCGCGCTGGTCTGCCCGGCGGGCATCCCGCTGAGCGCGATCGCGGCGGTGGGCAAGGAGCGGATGCGGGCGTTCCTGCGGGGTCGCGCGACCTGAGACCGGGGGAGTGCGCTCGGCGTGGCAGCACGGCGCCGCTAGTGTCGTGCCGTGACCCCGTCCGACGGCCCGCCGGCGCCCAGCACCGCGCGGCCCGGTCCGGGCGGTGGTGACCTCGTCGACGTGCCGCGCCTGCGTCGGCGCACCCTGACCGTCCTGGTGGCCGCGCAGGTCTGCGGCGGGCTCGCCGCCGGGTCGGCCGTGTCGGTCGGCTCGTTGCTCGCGGTCGCGCTGTCGGGGTCGTCGACGTGGGCGGGCGGGGTGACGACCGCGACGACGCTCGGCGCGGCGCTCGCGTCGCTGGGCCTCGCGCGCCTGGCGACGGCCCGGGGGCGGCGTGCGGCGCTGTCGACCGGCCTGGCGCTGGCGGCGCTCGGGGCGACGCTCGTCGTCGTGTCCGTCGTCCTGTCCGCGTTCGCGCTCCTGCTGGTGGGCAGCGTCCTGCTGGGGGTCGGGGCCGCCGTGAACCTGCAGTCGCGCTTCGCGGCGACGGACCTCTCGACGCCCGCGACGCGCGGCCGCGACCTGTCGCTGGTCGTGTGGACCAGCACGGTCGGCGCGGTCGTGGGCCCCAACCTCGTGCACCTCGACGGTGCCGTCGGTCGGCTCACCGGCTGCCGCCGCTGACCGGTGTCTTCGTGCTGGCCGGGCTCGGCATGCTCGTCGCGCTGCTCGTCGTCCAGGTGGGGATGCGGCCCGACCCGCTGGACGTCGCGGGGCGGGCCGAGGGGACGGTGCGCCGGCACGTGCCGGTGCGGGTCGCCGGTGCCACGCTGCGCCGCCACCCCCGGGCCCTCGCCGGCGTCCTGGGCGTGGTCGTCGCCCACGCCGTGATGGTCGCGGTGATGTCGATGACGCCCGTCCACCTCGCGGAGCACGGCGGGTCGGTCGAGCTCGTCGGCCTGACGGTGAGCCTGCACCTGGCCGCGATGTTCGCGCTCGCGCCGGTCATGGGCACGCTGGTCGACCGTGCCGGTGCGCAGCCCGTGCTCCTCGCCGGTCTGGTGGTCCTCGTGGTGGCCACGGCGGTCTGCGGCCTGGCGGGAGGGGACGCCCTGGGCGTGACGGTCGGGCTCGTGCTGCTCGGCCTGGGCTGGTCGGCCGCGACGGTGGCGGGCTCGGCGGCGGTCGCCGCGGACGTGACGGGCGTCGAGCGCGTCGCCGTCCAGGGGCTGTCCGACGCCGCCATGTCGTTCGCCGGAGCCGTCGGCGGTGCCCTCGCCGGTGTGTGGCTGGACCTGGTCGGGTACGGCGGGCTGAGCGCGGTGTCGGGGGTCGTCGCGACGTTCGGCGTGCTCGTGGTGCTCGCCCCGCACCGTGGCGGGCGGTCCCCGCGCGCGGATGCGGACACCGGTGCGAGGGTGACCCCATGACCTCTCCCACCATCCCCCTGAACAACGGCATCGCGATCCCGCAGGTCGGTTTCGGCACCTTCCAGGTCAAGGCCGAGGAGACGCAGCGCACCGTCGAGGACGCGCTCGAGGCCGGGTACCGCCACATCGACACGGCGGCCGGCTACTACAACGAGGCGGGCGTCGGCGCCGCGGTGCGGGCGTGCGGCCTGCCGCGCGACGAGGTGTTCGTGACGACGAAGCTGCGCAACGGCGACCAGGGCTACGAGCAGGCCCTGCGCGCGTTCGAGGACAGCCGCCGTGCGCTCGGCCTGGACGTCGTCGACCTGTACCTCATCCACTGGCCGGTGCCCAGCAAGGACCTGTACGTCGAGACGTGGCGGGCCTTCGAGAAGCTGCTCGCGGACGGTGCCGTCCGGGCGATCGGCGTCTCGAACTTCCTGCCCGAGCACCTCGAGCGGCTGCTGCGCGAGACGGACGTCGTGCCCGCCGTCAACCAGGTGGAGGTGCATCCGACCTTCCAGCAGCGCGCGACGCAGGACGCCTCCACGCAGCACGGCGTCGCCGTCGAGGCGTACTCGCCGCTGGGACAGGGCAAGGACCTCCAGGCCGACGCCGTGACGTCGGTGGCGGAGCGGCTCGGCGTCACCACGGGCCAGGTGGCCCTGCGCTGGCACGTGCAGGCAGGACGCATCGTCATCCCCAAGTCGGTCACGCCCGAGCGGATCCGCTCCAACCTCGACCTGTTCTCCTTCGACCTCACGGACGAGGACGTCGCGGCCATCGACGCGCTGGACAGCGAGGAGCGCATCGGCGCCGACCCGGCCACCGCCGCCTTCACCCAGATGCGCTGACCTGCACGCGCTGACCCGCGCCCCGCCGGACCTCACGTCACGGCGGGGCGCGGCGTCTGCACACTGTGGGGATGACCGGACCGTTCGAGGACGTGGTGCGCGCGCACGGGGGCACCGTGCTGCGCGTGTGCCGCGCGGTGCTCGGGCCTGGCGACGCCGACGACGCGTGGTCCGAGACGTTCCTCTCCGCGCTGCGCGCCTGGCCGGCCCTCCCACCCGACGCGAACGCCGAGGCGTGGCTCGTGACGGTGGCGCGGCGCAAGGCGATCGACGAGCTGCGCCGCCGTGCCCGGCACGCGACGCCCGCCGCCGAACCGGGCGCGCTGGGCGGCGACCCGCTGGTCGCACCCACGCCGCTGCCCGGCGACCGTGACCTCGACCTGTGGCGCGCGGTCGGCGCGCTGCCCGCCAAGCAGCGGCGCGCCGTGGTGCTGCACCACCTGGGCGGGCTCCCGTACGCCGACGTCGCGGCGCTCGTGGGTGGCAGCGCCGCCGCGGCCCGGCGTGCCGGCGCCGACGGCGTGGCCGCGTTGCGCCGCACGTACGGCACGACCATCGACGACGGGGGCCAGCCATGACGACCGACCGGACGACACGCGCCGGTGAGGAGCAGGCCACGCTGCGCCGCCTGCACGCCCGACTCGTCGCCGAGGCGCAGGCCGACGGGTTGCTCGACGTCACCTACCGCGTGGTGGACTCGCCGGTGGGCCGCCTGCTGGTCGCGGCGGGGGAGACCGGGGTGCTCCGGGTCGCGTTCGAGGTGCAGGGCCACGCCGCGGCGCTCGACGACCTGGCCGCCCGCGTGGGCCCGCGGGTCCTGGAGGGCGGCGCCCGGCTGGACCCGGTGCTGCGCGAGCTCGACGAGTACTTCGCCGGCCGGCGTCGCACGTTCGACGTGCCGGTGGACCTGCGGCTCACGCGGGGGTTCCGCCGTGACGTCGTGGCGGCTCTGACCGCCGTGCCGTACGGCGCGACCGCGTCCTACCGGCAGGTCGCCACGGCGACGGGCCGGCCCGCCGCGGTGCGCGCGGTCGGTACGGCGTGCGCGCTCAACCCGGTGCCGCTGCTGCTGCCGTGCCACCGGGTGGTGCGCTCCGACGGGTCGCCCGGCCGCTACGCCGGGGGCGAGGCGGCCAAGCGCACGCTGATCGGCCTGGAGCGGGCGGGCGCCGACCCTCTCGCCACGGGACCCGCCGAGGCGTAGGTTCGGCAGGCATGTGCCGGAACATCACGACGTTGCGCGGCCTGGAGCCGCACGCCACGGACGCGGAGATCGAGGCGGCCGCCCTGCAGTACGTGCGGAAGGTGACCGGCGTGCAGCAGCTCTCCGACGCCACCCGCGGGCCGGTCGAGGCGGCGGTCGCGCAGATCGCGCACATCACCGCCCACCTGCTCGACGAGCTGCCCGAGCGCCGCCGGCCTCCGGCGACGGTGCCGCCGCTGCGCCGCCCCGAGGTGCAGGCGCGCATCGCGGCGCGCCAGGGGGGCTGAGGCCGGCCGCGACGTCCGCACGAGGCCGCAGGGTGCGCCGGTCAGTCGTCCGTGCTGCCCGGCGTCGGCACCAGGCGGGGGATGCCCGCCGGGGCGACGGCGGACAGGGCGAGGAACCGCGCCTCGGCGCGGTGCAGGCGGATGTGCTCGTCGAGCGACCACCCGGGACCGTTCGTCAGCGTCATGCCGCAGGCGCACCCGATGGTCACGGCGCCGTCCTCGTCCACGACGACCTGACCCACCGTCGTGTGGTCGGTGAACGCCCGCACCTTGGCGTGGCGCATCGGCGCGCTGACGGGCTCCGGCAGCGTCTCCTGCGGGTCGGTCGTCCGCTCGCCGTCGGTCAGGTCGTCGGCGGGACGACCGAGGTCGGGAACGTCGGGGCCGGGAAGGGCGTGGTCGGGCACGGACTCAGTGTCCGCCCGTGAGCGTCCCGTCGTCCACGAGCTGACGCTCCATCGCCGCGTCCCACTCGCCGCCGCCCAGGCTGGGCATCAGCTGCTGCAGCTGCGGACGCCAGGCGTCGGCACGCTCGGGGAAGCACCGGTCGAGCAGGTCCAGCATGGTCGCCACCGCGGTCGACGCGCCGGGGGACGCGCCCAGCAGACCGGCGATCGAGCCGTCGGCCGACGCCACGAGCTCGGTCCCGAACTCCAGCACACCACCGCCCTTGCCGCGCTTGATGACCTGGACGCGCTGGCCCGCCGTCACCAGCTCCCAGTCCCGCGGGTCGGCGGTCGGCATGTACGCGCGCAGCGTGCGCAGCCGCGCGGTGTCGCCGGCGGTGACCTCGCGGATCAGGTACGTGAGCAGGTCGACGTTGCGCAGGCCGACAGCGATCATCGGCACCAGGTTGGTGGGTCGCACCGAGCGCAGCAGGTCGGTCCAGGAGCCGCGCTTGAGGAACTTCATGCTCCAGCCGGCGTACGGGCCGAACATCAGCGCGCGGCGCCCGTCGACGACGCGCGCGTCCAGGTGCGGGACCGACATGGGCGGCGCACCGATCGCGGCCTTGCCGTAGACCTTCGCGCGGTGCTGGTCCACCACGTGCGGTGCGGTGGTCCGCAGGAACTGCCCGCTGATCGGGAAGCCCGCGTACCCGCGGATCTCCTTGATGCGGCTGCGCTGCAGCAGGTGCAGCGCACCGCCGCCCGCGCCGACGAAGACGAACCGGGCGGTGAGCGTGCGCGGCGGACGACCGTTCCAGCGCCGGTCCGCCACGGTGACCCGCCAGCGCCCGTCGCGCAGGCGCTTGAGCCGCGTGACCTCGCTGCTCGTGTGCAGGGTGGCCCCGCGCCGGACCGCGTCGGCGAGCATGGCGCGCGTCAGCGACCCGAAGTCGACGTCCGTGCCCCAGGCGGCGCGCGTGGCGGCGACGGGCTCGTCGTCCGCCCGGTCGGCCATCAGCAGGGGCGCCCACCGGGCGATGACGGCCGGGTCGGTCGTGAACTCCAGGTCGGCGAACAGCCGGTGCGCGCGCAGCGCCTCCCAGCGGCGGCGCAGGAACTCGACGTCCTGCGCCCCGCGGACGAACGTCAGGTGCGGGGTCGTGGTGACGGCGTCCTCGCCGCCGGGCAGCCGGCCCGCGGCGGCCAGGTGGTGCCACAGCTCGCGCGACAGCTCGTACTGCTCGTTGATCGTGACGGCCTTGGTCACGTCGACCGTGCCGTCGGCGCGCTGGGGCGTGTAGTTCAGCTCGCACAGCGCGGCGTGGCCGGTGCCCGCGTTGTTCCACGCGTTCGAGCTCTCGAGCGCGGGGGAGTCCAGCCGCTCGTGCACCTCGATGCGCCAGCCGGGCTCCAGCGTGCTCAGCAGCGACGCGAGCGTCGCGCTCATGATGCCGCCGCCCACCAGCAGGACGTCGACGTCGGCCGCGGTCTCGTGCTCTCCAGGTGCCACGCCGCGATGCTAGGTCGACGTCGAGAGACCTCCCAGCACAAGTCATGTGATGTTTGTCTCGTGGGACTTTCGTCACATGCGCGCCGCTGACCTGCGGCGCAGTCGCTGTCGGCCGACACGGGGACGTCGGACGCGACGCCCCGACCCCGGTCGTGCCCGACGAGGGCGACACGCCGCGCGGACGCCCGACACGCGCACGCCGCGCGCCGAGCGGGTGCGCGACCCGCCCGGCGCGCGGTAGAACCGGTGCATGAGCTCGAACCGCGCGCGCGACCTGACGTCCGACCCCGCAGCCCACGGCCTGGCCGACCAGCCCCTCACCCAGGCGGACCTGGACGCGGCCGACGCCCGCACGGGGGGCGACCCCGCGCGGGCCCCGCGCTCGCTGCGCGCCGCCGAGCTCGAGCCCGACGACGAGGCGATCGCCTCGAGCGACGACTGGGACGACCCCGAGCGGCTCTGAGGTCCGCGCCGGCGCCGGCATCGACCGCCGGCGTCCCCGCCGGGATCGCCGGCGGCAGGCGCCGGCGATCCCGGCGGAGGTCAGCGCGCGAGCCCGGCCTCGCGCGCCCGCTGCAGCAGCTGCTCCCCGTCCTCGCCCGTGAGGACGTCGAGACCGGGTTCCTCGTCCGCCCGCTCCTCGGACTCCTCCTGCTCGGGGGTTGCGACGGGCATGCCGTGCGAGAGCACGTGCTCACCGGGCGTCAGCTGGCGGATGAGGACGGCCTCGACCCGGTCCGGGTGGTGCTCCACGGCCCCGGCGTAGATCTGCGGGTCGTGCTGCCCGTCGTCGCCGACGAGCACCCACCGCACCTGCGGCAGGTCGGTGAACAGGCGGCGCAGCTCGGCCACCTTGTGCCGCGGGCCGCTGCGGAAGAGCCCGGTGTTGGTCGGTCCCCAGTCCGTCAGCAGCAGCGGCCCGGCCGGGTAGTCGTGGCGCCGCAGGAACCGGCCGATCGCCGGTGCCGCGTTCCACGCCCCGGTGGACAGGTACACGACAGGGGCCCCGGGGTGGTCGGCCCGCAGGGCGTGGTACAGGCGTGACATGCCGGGGACGGCCTCGCGCGCGTTCTCGTGCCGCACGAAGACGTTCCACGCGGCGACCAGGGGACGCGGCAGGCGCGTGACCATGACGGTGTCGTCGATGTCGCTGACGATGCCGACCGTCGGCTCCGGGCCCACCACCACGACGCGCGCCGTGGTCCGGGCGTCGTCCACCGACGTGAGCGTGATGTCGTGCCAGCCGGGCGGGAGGTCGGCGTCGACCATGGCGTCGACGTACCCGCCGCGGTCCGTGGTCAGCCGGTGCTTGCGGCCCCCCACCTCGACCTCGACCGGCGCGCCGGCCACGGGTGCGGTGAAGAACGAGCGCCACCCGCGGACGGTCGGTGCGGGCCGCTCACCGGTCTGGGCGCCGCCACCGGCGTCCGGCAGGTCGCGCTGGCGCACGGTGGGGGAGGCCAGCAGGGTGCGGGCGAGCACCCGCACCTTGCCGCCGGAGCCGTACCCGGCGTACCCGACGACGCGGACCGTCCAGCCGCGCCGCCGCAGCACGCGGGCGAGCACGGCGTCGAACCGGTCCTCGAAGCGGGCCGCCACGTGCAGCCGCTGGACCGGGCTGCCGTCGGGGTTCTCGAGCCGGGGCGTCACGCGTCCTGCGCGCAGCCCGTCGTCCTCCTGGCCACCCGGACCGGCGGGTGCGGCAGGCGCGGACGCCGCGGCGTGCCGGGGCGTCACTGGGCGCTGTCGGAGGTCGTGGCGGACTTCGCGGCCGCGGCGGCGCCCTTCTCGGTCGACGCGCCGGCCGTCGACAGGGCACCACCGGAGGACTCGAGGTGGGCGCGGACGAACCAGTGGAACAGCTCGAGCTCGCTCAGGTGCCCGACCAGCAGGTCGTTGGTGACGGTGTCCAGCTCCTCGGTGTCCGCCGCCGCCCTGCGGTGGTCCGTGATGACCCCGACGTACACCGCGTCCAGCGCGCCGAGGTGCTCGGTCGTGCTCGCACGGCCGATCGCGTAGTCGTCCCAGGTGCGCGCGGCGACCAGGGCGCCCGGTGTGCCGACAGGCGCCACGCCGAGCGTCGCGATGCGCTCGGCCGTCGCGTCGACCATCAGCCGGACGGCGTCGACCTGGGGGTCGAGCATCTCGTGCACCGCGATGAAGTGCGGGCCGACGACGTTCCAGTGGACGTGCTTGAGCGTCAGCGCCAGGTCGTTCAGCGCGTGGAGCCGTTCCTGCAGGATCGCGGCCACCCTCGCGCCGTCCTCCGGCGTCAGCGACGGGACGGTGTACTTCGGGAGATCGCGGGACATGGCACTCCTTCGCAGACGCACCGGGCCCGTCCGGCCCGGGGTGACGTCCACGCTGCCAGGACGCGCGACCCCCCGCCATCGGAGCCGGTGGGCGGGTGTGCGTCCTGGTCAGGGGTCGAAGGGGTCGCCGTCGCGCGCGAGGCGGTCGGCCGCCTCGTCGGCCGTGAGCTGCCGCAGGCCGGGACCGATCTCGTCCCAGTCGCGTGGCGCCGCGACCGTGGGTCGGTCCCGGCCACGCAGCGACCACGGCGTGATCGTCGTCTTGGCCGGGTGGTTCTGCGACCAGTCCAGGAGAACCTTCCCACCGCGCAGGTCCTTGCGCTGCACCGCCACCACGAGGTCCGGGTGCTCGCCCGCGAGCGCGTGGGCCAGGTCGTGCGCGAGCTCGCGCACCTCGGTCGCGGGACGGGGCCGGGGCAGCGGCGCGTAGAGCTGCAGCCCTTTGGACCCGGAGGTGACGGGCACCGTGCGTGACAGGCCCTGGGTGCGCAGCCGCTCGGCCACGAGGTGCGCGACGCGGGCGCACTCGTCGAGGCCGGCTCCGGGGCCGGGGTCGAGGTCCACGACCAGGCGGTCGGCGCCCCGCAGGCCCCCGCGCGGTCCCACGGTCCACTGCGGGGTGTGCAGCTCGAGCGCGCCGGAGTTGGCGGCCCACATGAGCCCGGCCAGGTCGTCGATGAACGGCAGGTCGAGGGTCGTGCCCTCGTCGTCCGTGCCGGGGGACGCGGGCAGACGCTGGTGGCGCAGCCAGGGCGGGGCGCCGCGGGGGACGTTCTTCTCGAAGAACTTCTCGCCGCCGACGCCCTCGGGCCACCGGATGCGCGTGACGGGCCGGTCCCGCAGCTGACGCAGGATCGCCGCCTCGACGCGCACGAGGTAGTCCATGACCTCGGCCTTGGTGGTGCCCGTGGCGGGGTAGAGGGCCCGGTCGAGGTGGGTCAGGCGGACGGGTCGGCCGCCGACGTCCACGGTGCGGCGCTCTGCGCTCATGCGGTCGGCGTCTCCTCGGTCCTCGGGGCTGTTCTCAGGGCTGCTCCCACGGGTCGGCCGTGGTGTCGGTCCGCACCCCGCGGACGACCGGCTGGCGGAGGCGTCCGGTCGGCGTGCGACCCAGGTAGAGGATGTCGGTGACGACCACCGGGTCGCACCAGATCGTGCCGCGGGCGTCGACGGCGGGCACGTCGTCAGCGAACGGGCTGGTGGCGCGTTCGAGGGGGGCGAGCCGCTCGCGCATGGCGCGCGCGGCGGGTCCGGCGAGACCGGAGCCGGCACGGCAGAGGTAGCGCAGGGCGCCGGTGGCGTCCGGGGCACCCAGCAGCACCGCGCCGAGGCGTCCCGTCCCGGTCGACTCCGGGCGCCAGCCGCCGACGAGTGCCGTGCGGGTGCGCCGGTGCGCGGACTTCACCCAGTCGGGCGACCGCCGCCCGGGTCGGTAGGTGGAGCCCGTGCGCTTGGCGACGACGCCCTCGAGCCCGTGGGCGGCGGTGACCTGCCAGAGGTCGTCCCCGTCGTCGTACCAGGGGGAGACCTGGACGTGCTCCGGCAGGGGCAGGCTCTCGAGGACGGCGCGCCGCGCGGTGAGGGGCAGGGGAGCGAGGTCGCGGCCGTCGTGGCGCAGGACGTCGAACACGAGGTAGGTGACGGGCCGGGCCGCGGCCAGGGCCTCGGCGCGCCGGACGTCGCGCACGTGCATGCGCTCGGCGAGCGCCGGGAACGACGGCCGGCCCGCGTCCATGAGCACGACCTCCCCGTCCAGCAGGACGTCGCCCAGGTCGGCCAGGTCGCGCAGCTCGGGGTACGCCGGGGTGACGTCGCGCTCGTTGCGGCTGGCCAGCCGCACGGTGCCGTCGCGCACGTCCGCCAGGACACGGACGCCGTCCCACTTGACCTCGTAGACCCAGTCGCGCCCGTGCGGCAGGGCGGCCGGTGCGGGCGCAGGGGTGGCGAGCATGGGCTCCACGGGTCCATCCTGCCCGTGGACGGCGCAGCGGTCGCGTGGGGCGGCCCGTGGGGGAGCGGTGCTGTCGTCACGACGAGGGAGGACGTGCCGTGCGGGCGATCTGGAAGGGCGCCGTGGCCTTCGGCCTGGTGAACGTGCCGGTGCGGCTCTACGCCGCGACGGGGGAGCACGAGGTCCGGCTGCACCAGGTGCACCGCGAGGACGGTGGCCGCATCCGGTACCGCAAGGTCTGCAGCGTCGACGGCGAGGCCGTGGAGTGGTCGGACATCGCGAAGGGCTACGAGACGGAGGACGGTGAGCTCGTGGTCCTCACGGACGAGGACTTCGAGCAGCTGCCCCTGGCCACCGAGCGCGAGATCGAGGTGCTCGAGTTCGTGCCGGCCGACCAGGTCGACCCGATCATGCTGCAGAAGACGTACTACCTGGAGCCGGACCGCACGGCCGCCAAGCCGTACGCGCTGCTGCGCGGTGCGCTGGAGGAGACGGACCGGGTGGCGGTGGTGAAGGTCGCGATCCGGCAGCGGGAGTCGATGGCGGTGCTGCGGGTGCGGGACAAGGTCATCGTGCTGCAGACGCTGCTGTGGCCCGACGAGGTGCGGGAGGCCGACTTCCCGGTGCTCGACGACGACGTCACGGTGCGCCCGCAGGAGCTGACGATGGCGTCCTCGCTGGTGGAGTCCCTCGCGGGGGACTTCGACCCCTCGCAGTACGAGGACGCGTACGTGGCGGCGCTCGAGCAGCTGATCGCGACCAAGGTGTCGTCGGGCGACACGCAGGTCCGGCCTGCCCCGCCCGAGGAGGAGTCGAGCGAGGGCGGTGGCGAGGTCGTCGACCTGCTCGCGGCCCTGCAGCGCTCCGTCCAGAAGGCGCGCGCGGCCCGGGGCGAGGACGCCGACGACGCCCCCGCCGAGAAGGAGAAGCCCGCGGCCCGCACGCGCGCGACCTCCGGCACGCGCTCGCGCACGACGAAGGACACCGCCGGCGAGGCGTCCCCGGACAAGGACACGAAGGGTCGTGGCCGCAAGGGCGGCACGGCGACGAGCGGCAAGGGTGACGAGGCGACGAGCGGCACGGGCGTCAAGCGCCGGTCCGCGGCGACCAAGGAAGGGGCCGACGAGCAGGCCGCGCCGCGGCGGCGGGCGCGCAGCAAGGCCTCGTGAGCGCGCAGGACGACCAGGATCGGGCCGTCGCGGCGCTGCGTCGCATCGCCTTCCTGCTCGAGCGCGAGCAGGCGGGCCGGTACCGGTCGGAGGCGTACCGCGCGGCAGCCCGCACGGTGGAGCGGCAGGACCCGGCGCGCCTGGCGGCCCTCGCCGCGGCCGGGTCCCTCACGGACCTGCCCGCCGTCGGCAGCAGCACCGCCGGGGTGGTGTCACGGGCGATGGCCGGACGTGCCGTGCCAGCGCTCGACGAGCTGGAGGCCCGCGCGGCCGAGCAGGACGCGGGCCTCTCGCCGGAGGGCGCAGCCCTGCACGCCGCGCTGCGTGGCGACCTGCACACCCACACGGACGCCAGCGACGGGTCGGCCCCCCTGCAGGAGATGGTGCTGGCTGCCGTCGGGCTCGGACGCGACTACCTGGCCGTCACGGACCACTCGCCCCGGCTCACGGTCGCGCACGGGCTGTCCGCCGCGCGGCTGCGCGCCCAGCTGGACCAGATCGCCGCCCTACGCCCGGCGGTCGCCCCCTTCGAGGTGCTCAGCGGCATCGAGGTGGACGTCCTCGAGGACGGCACGCTCGACCAGGACCCCGACCTGCTCGACGAGCTCGACGTCGTCGTGGCGTCCGTCCACTCGAAGCTGCGCATGGACCGGGCGGCGATGACACGCCGCATGATCACCGCGGTGCGCGACCCGCGCACCGACGTGCTCGGGCACTGCACCGGCCGGCAGGTGGGTGCCAAGCACCGGCCGCCGAGCGACTTCGACGCCCGCGCCGTCTTCGACGCGTGCGCCGAGCACGGCGTGGCGGTCGAGATCAACTGCCGCCCGGACCGGCTGGACCCGCCGCACGAGCTGCTGCAGGTCGCGGTCGACGCCGGGTGCGACGTCACGATCGACTCCGACGCGCACGCGCCCGGCCAGCTCGACTGGTTGCGGGTGGGCTGCGAGCGCGCGGCGGCCCACGGGATCGGCCCCGAACGGGTCGTCACCACCCGTCCGGCGCACGAGGTGCGGCAGCGTGCACGACGCTGAGCGCCGATACCGGCCGCGTCGGCGGGCTGTGCACGGGTGACGCGGCTAGGGTCGGTGGCCGTGCGCACGCTCGACGTGCCGCACCGTCCCGGCCCGTACCCGGCCGGGGAGCGAACCGAGTACCGAGGAGCACACTCCGTGAGCGTCAACCGCACCGAGCTCGTCCAGGCCGTCGCCGCGAAGGCCGGGCTCACCAACGCCGACACCGACAAGGCGCTCAAGGCCCTGCAGGAGGTCGTCGTCGAGCAGCTCGCCGCCGGCGGCGGCGTGTCCATCCCGGGCTTCCTCGCGATCGCGCGCGCCGACCGTGCCGCGCGCACGGGCGTCAACCCGCAGACCGGCGAGAAGCTGGAGATCCCGGCGGGCCACCGCGTGAAGATCACGGCCGGCAGCGCCCTCAAGCGCGCCGTCCAGGACTGAGTGACGAACGGCCCCGGACCGCACCGATCGGGCGCGGTCCGGGGCCGTCGTCGTCCCCGCGGTCAGGTCGTGCTCGGCTCCGCACGGCGCGCGATGAGCCGGGGCAGCACCAGCCAGGCGAGCACGATGACGAGCAGCAGCCCGCCGCTGACGACCCGCCCCGCCGTCCGCGACAGCACGACGTCGAACAGCAGCATGGTCGCTCCCGACAGCACCAGTGCGAGCGCCGCCAGCCCGGCCCGGGCGAACCAGTGCGCGGCGTCCACCAGCTGCGGCTTGAGCCGACGGCGGAAGAGCAGCCGGTGCAGGCTGACCGGCGCGACGATCAGCACGGTGGCCAGCGCCGCGAGCACGACGAGCACCAGGTAGACGTCGCGCTGGTAGTCGTCGAGGTCCCCGAACCGGGACTGGAAGGGCAGCGTCAGCAGGAACCCCGTGAGGATCTGCGTACCGGTCTGCGTGACGCGCAGCTCCTGCAGCAGCTCGTCCCAGTTGCGGTCCATCCGCTCGATGTACGTCTCGTCGCGTCCGTCCGGCCCGGTGCCGCGGTCGTCCGCGGTGTCCGTGCCTCGGGCGTCGGCGGAGCGGGCGTCGCTGCCGGTGCGTGCCATGCGGGCTCCTCTGGTGGGTGGGCTGCACGGATCATGCCGGTCCGGGGACGGTCGTGCACGCCCGGGCGCGGCACTGTCCGGAGAGTCGGGGACACTGGGGGCGTGAACGATCCGCACGCGCCCGGCACCCGACACTTCGCCTCCGACAACTACGCCGGCGTGCACCCCGAGGTGCTGGCGGCCGTCGCGGCCGCCAACGTCGGGCACACGCCCGCCTACGGGGACGACCCGTGGACCGAGCGCCTGCAGGAGGTGGTGCGCGCGCACCTCGGCGACGCGGCCGTCGCCTACCCGGTGCTCAACGGCACCGGCGCCAACGTGGTGGCGCTGCAGGCGATGCTGCCCCGCTGGGGCGCCGTGGTGTGCGCCGAGACCGCGCACGTCAACACCGACGAGAACGGCGCGCCCGAGCGTGTCGGCGGACTGAAGCTGCTGACGGTGCCGACGCCGGACGGTCGCCTCACGCCCGACCTGGTGGCGCGCCAGGCCTGGGGGTTCGGCGACGTGCACCGCGCGCAGCCCGGGGTCGTCTCCCTCACGCAGGCCACCGAGCTGGGCACCGTGTACACGCCGGACGCGGTGCGTGAGCTGTGCGACCAGGCCCACGCCCTGGGCATGCGGGTGCACGTGGACGGGTCCCGGATCGCCAACGCGGCGGCGCACCTGGGGCTGCCGCTGCGTGCTCTGACCACCGACTGCGGTGTCGACGTGCTGTCCCTCGGTGGCACCAAGAACGGGCTGCTGCTCGGCGAGGCCGTGGTCGTCCTCGACCCCGGCGCCGTCGACGGCGTGGAGTACCTGCGCAAGGCAGGGATGCAGCTCGCCTCGAAGATGCGGTTCGTCTCCGCGCAGCTGGTCGCGCTCTACGAGGGCGACCTGTGGCTGCGCTCCGCGCAGCGTGCCAACGCGATGGCGGCCCGCCTGCGCGCCGGGCTCGACGCGCTCGGGCTGGACATCACCCTGCCGACCGAGGCCAACGGGGTGTTCGTGCGGCTGCCGCGGCCGGTGGCGGCCGCCCTGCGGCGCACGTGGCGGTTCTACGACTGGGACGTCGCCGACGGCACGGTGCGCCTCATGTGCGCGTTCGACACCACGGAGCAGGACGTCGACGACCTCCTCGCCGCGCTGGGCGAGGCGCTGGGAGGCACCGCGGCGTCGTGACACGCGGTCGGCTGCCGCACCCGGGGTGCGGCAGTCGACCGGGGTCATCGGTGCACGGGACGCACCGACGTGCCGGGCAGGCTCAGCCGACCGTGCACCGGGCACCGTTCAGCGCGAAGCCCGTCGGCGTGCCGGGGGTGCCGCCGTGCGAGGCGTTGAAGCCGATCTCCGCCGTCCCACCGGCTGCGAGCGCGCCGTTCCAGGCGGCGTTGGTCACCGTGACCGTGGTGCCCGACTGCGACCAGGTGCCGCCCCAGCCCTGCGTGACGGTCACGCCCGCCGGGGCGGTGAAGGTCAGCGTCCACCCCGACAGGGTGCTGCCGGTGCTGGTCAGCCGCACGGCGCCCGACAGGCCCGTGCTCCACGAGCTCGCGCTGTAGGTCACCGTGCACGCCCCGGTCGGCTGGGTCGTCGGGGTGGCCGACGGACCGGGGGTGGCCGACGGACCGGGGGTGACCGACGCGGACGGCGTCGGCGTGACGCTCGGGGTCGGCGTCGGGCTGACCGTCGGGGTCGGCGTGGGGCTGACCGTCGGCGTGGACGTGGGCGTGATCACCGGCGTCGACCCGGTCCCGGTGGCCTGCGACAGGGAGATGCCGGTCGTGCTGCCGGCGCCGCCGAGCGGGACGTCGTGGTCGAGCCCGACGAACTTGCCGTCCTGCTGCCACAGCGCCGGCTCCAGCAGCGCGTACTTCTCCTCGTCCCAGGTCTCCCAGTCGTACCCGAGCAGGCCCCCGGTGTCCCCGGAGTTCGGGTTCAGCACCCAGAAGGTGTGGCTCAGGCGCCGGTCCACGATGAGGTCACGCAGCGCGAGCATCCACTTCTCGTTCTTCCCGCCGTCCATGAAGCCACCCCACTCGCCGATGAGCAGCGGCGCGATGTCCTCCTTGTGCAGGTACAGCCAGTTGGGGTCCCACACGTCGCGCTCGAGGCTGGCACGGTCGAAGTCGCCCGTGAACCACGGCTGCTCGTACACGAGCGGTCCGTAGTCGTGCGGGGAGTACACGAGCTGGTCCTGGTTCGCGCCCAGGTCGATGGGGAAGTCGCGCACGCCGCGCAGGTTGCCGCCCCACCACGTGCCGTAGTAGTCCGTCAGGCCCTTCGAGGTCCAGGACACCCCGGGCTTGGGGTAGATCTCGATCCCCTCGACGAAGACCAGCCAGTTCGGGTTGATCGCGAGCACCTTGCGCGACGCGGTCTCGGCGAAGTGCTTGAAGTTGTCCTTGTCGGTCGAGCCGTCCCACTTGGCGCGCTCGGTGTCGCCCTGGGTGCCGTGCGGCTCGTTCTTGATGTCCGCACCGATGATCGTGTCGTCGTTGTTCCAGCGGGTCGCGGCCCACTCCCAGCCCTCGTACACCTTCTCGGTGGTGATGTCGCCCTTCCACCACGTGGGGTAGACGTGCCCGGAGTTGTCGGCCTCGGCGCTGTGCACGTCGAGGAAGACCTTGATGCCGTACTCCTCGCACATGTCGAGCCACTTCTCGAAGACCTGCAGGCTGTTGAGGCCGGCGAGCTCCGGGTTGGCGAACTCGTTGACGTTCGGCTTGGTGAAGGTGCCGGCCTTCCACTCCAGCAGCAGCTGGGTGGAGATGGGCACACGGACGACGTTGAGGCCCCGGGCTGCGATGTCGCGCGTCAGGGTCCGCATGTTCGCCGACCACAGTCCGTGGAAGACGCGTTCGGTGGCGTTGAACCCGAACCAGTTGACGCCGGTGAGCCACACCTCCTTGCCGGAGGCGTCGACGATCGTGTTGCCCTGCACGTGCAGCCAGTCGGCGGTCGGTGCCGCCTGCGCCGGTGCCGCGGACAGGGCGAGCGGGAGGGTGAGGGCGCCGGCGGCGACGAGGCTGCCGAGCGCGGTGCGCAGGCGGCGCACGCGGGAGGTGGACACGGTTCTCCTGGGGAGTGCGCGAGGGGAGCGGTGCGGGAGTGCGGGGGCGGTGGCCCCTCGCCGCCGAAGGGGCCCTCCCGGACTGGTCCGGGAGGGCCCCTTCGTCATGTCGGGCGCGTGCGCGCCCGGCTCGTCAGCCGATCGGTCAGCCGATCGTGCAGGTGGCGCCGTTCAGCGTGAACGCGGTCGGCGCGGTGTTCGTGCCGGAGTGCGAGCCGTTGAAGCCGATGTCCACCGAGCCGCCGGCGGCCAGCGTGCCGTTCCAGGCCGCGTTGGTGGCCGTCACGGTCGAGCCGGACTGCGACCAGGTCGCGCTCCAGCCCTGCTGGACCTGCTGGCCGTTGGCGAAGGTGAACTTCAGGTTCCAGCCGCTGAGTGCGGACGAGGACCGGTTGGTGACCTTCACCGAGGCCGTGAAGCCGTTGTTCCAACTGTTGGCCGTGTAGGTCACGGAGCAGGCGCCGGCCGGGTTCGCGGTCGGCGACGGCGTGACCGGCGGCGGCGGCGTGGTGACCGACGGGCTGGGCGTGACCGGCGGCGGCGGCGTGGTGACCGACGGGCTGGGCGTGACCGGCGGCGGCGGCGTGGTGACCGACGGGCTGGGCGTGACCGACGGGGTCGGGCCGGGGGTGGCGCCGCTCGTCGGGATGACCGGGTAGGCGTTCTTGACGAGTGTCGTGAACTGGGCCTCGAACCACTGGCCGGCCAGCGGGGCGTCCGGCGTGGCGCCGGTCAGGTTGTTCGCCAGCTTGGACGCGACGTAGGTCGGGTCGCACATGCGGTCGAAGCTCTTGCCCTGGTCGTTCGGGATCTCCTTCGACGCACCGTCGGACTCGCCCGGGGGCTTGATCCAGACGTACGCGTCGAGGTGGGCGGCGGCCGGTGCGCTGGAGGGCGTGGCCACGGGCAGCTCCCCGATGCCGGCACCGAGCGGGTTGCACCAGGCGCCGCGGTGGGTGCGGCGGTCGATGCGCGACTCGTTCACGTACGTCTCGAGGTTCGTGCTCGTCGAGACCTTCGTGGGACGGTCCGGGCCGCCCCAGCCGTTGCGGGACGTGTCGATGAGCATGCCGGTCGAGGACGGGAAGCCCTCGGCCACGAGCAGACGGTGCAGCTGCGCCGTCCACGCGTGCTCACCGAAGTCGGAGTTCCACTCGTAGAACTTCGAGGAGCGGACCGGGTTGCCGCCGACGTTCAGCGTCGGGTCCGGGAGGAACGGCTCGGCCAGCGGCGTGCTGTTGGCCGTGTTCGTCACGAAGCCGTCGATGGACGCGAAGCCCTTCTTGGTGGACTTGGCGACCTCGGCGAAGAGCTTGGCGGTCGGGCCCGAGTTCGAGTCCCAGCCGAGCCAGCCCGAGTGGGCGGCATCGAGGTACGTGTAGACGTTGTCGAGCGTCTTCAGCTCGTCCAGCGCGTACTTGACGCCCTCGCGGTAGTACGGCGCCGAGGCCTGGCAGGTGGCCTCGGACATGTTCGTGACGAGGTTCGGCAGCGAGTCGGGCTCGATCGTCGCGGCGATCCGGATGTCCGCGTACTTGGAGTCCGAGAGCAGGTCGACGATGGGGTCGATGTACTCGGTCTTGTAGCGCGCGAGCCCCGCGTCGCTGGCCGGCAGCTCGCCGTTCGACGCCAGCGCGAAGCAGTCACGGCCGGGCAGGTTGTAGATGACGAGGTTGAAGACCAGGGGAGTGCTGCCGGTCTTCTGCTTGACGGCCTCGTCGAGGTGGAACTTCAGGCCGTTGCCGTCGGCGTTGCCGTTGATGGCGCTGATGCGGTCCATCCAGACGGCGGTCGGCTGCTTGGCGACGGTGCGCATCTGGGCCGCGAGCGTCGGGTCGCCGGCACGTGTGGCAGCGCTCTCAACCGTCGCTGCCCACGTGGGGTTCACGTACTGCTTGGCGCCGGCGTAGGGGTTGTCGACGTGGGCCTCGGCGGCGGTCGCCATCGTGCTGCTGAGCGTCAGGGGCACCGCGACGAGCGCCGTTGCCGTCGCGACGGTCGCGACGGCGCGCCAGCGCCCTCGTTCCGTTCGATTGCCGTGTGTGGACACGCGGGTCCTCCGGGGGGTGGTCGGGAGCACCCGGCCCTCGGCGGCGACGGGTGCGAACCGCCGCGGACGCAGTCCACGACGACTGTGGGGAATCCATCACGCGGACGGCACGGGTCGTAGGGGTGCAAATCGTTTAGGGAAGTCGCCGTTACCAGATCGTGACCTTGCTGGGCGGGTTCGCAGACGGGCGTAAGCGCAGGTCAGGCGCCAGGTGAACGTGCACATCCCGCGGCGCCGGTACCGGGCGGGCCCGACACCGGGCGGCGCGGTCAGCGGGACCGCGGCCCGGTGCTGCCTCGCACGGCCAGACCGCCGACCTCGATCAGGCGCACCGGCGCACCCTGGGCGTCGAGGACCGTGAGGACGGCCTCGCCGACCGCCGTGCCGAGCTCCGCCTGGACGGACGGCAGCGACGTGATCGACGGCGTCGCCAGCCGGCACAGCGCGGAGTCCGACAGCGCGACGACCGAGACGTCCCACGGCACCGCCAGCCCCGTGCGGCGCGCCACGTCGAGCGCCGCCACCGCCATGTGGTCGGTGTCGAAGACCACCGCGGACGGCGGCCGGTCCCCGGTCAGCAGGCGCCGGCAGGAGGCCGCCGCCTCCTCGGGGGAGCCGCCCGTCGGCTCGTGCGTGAGCACGCCGCCGCCCGCGTCCAGCGCGCGCTCGAGGCCCGCGACCCGCGAGCGCGTGCGGTGCAACGACGCCGGGCCGGTCACGGCGCCGACGTGGCGGTGGCCGAGCTCGATGAGGTAGCGACCCACCCGCTCGGCCGCCTGCTCCTCCTCGACGCGGACGTTCGCCACCTCGCCCGGGACGTCGCCCGCGCCGACCACCACGGCGGGGATCCGCAGCCGGCGCAGCGCGTCCAGCCGGGGGTCCTCGGTCCGCACGTCCGTCACGACCATGACGTCGAACCGGCGCTCGGCCCACCACTCGCCGTACAGCGCCACCGCCGCCGGCAGGTCGTCGACCACCTGGAGGACCAGGGCCAGCCCACGCGTGGCGAGGACGTCCTGCAGCGCGACGACGAACTCCAGGACGTGCGCGCCGTAGCCCACCGCGCCGGTGAGGCCCCGGTCGACCACGAGCCCGACCGCCCGCGGCCCGCTGCGCATGGACCGCGCGGCCGCGCTCGGGCGCCAGCCGAACTCGTCGGCGACGCGCAGCACCCGTTCTCGTGTGGCGGCCGAGACACCGGGGCGTCCGTTCAGCGCGTACGACACGACGGCGATGGACACCCCCGCGGCCTTGGCGACGTCGGTGATCGTCGGTCGGCGGGCGCCAGGGCCGCCGAGAACGGGCTGTGCCCCGGTCGTCGGAGAGACAGCATCTTTGCCGGTGTCATGTGCAGGAGTGACCACGATCACCTAGTGTTGCGCCCGATGTGGGTCAAAAGCATCAGCTCGACTCCGACGGTGTGGGCGAGGTGTGGCAGATGGTGACGGTCCGACGCGGGGTTCCCGCCACGGTGCGTCGGACGATCGGAGTCCTGTCGCCGGTCGTCGGAGGGTTCTACTTCGGCGCACTGATCGCCGGCGTCGCCCGGGCTGCACGGGGCGTGGGGCACCGCGTGGTGGCCGTCCAGACCTACCCCGCGGGCCTCGACCGCGAGCGCTACCCCGAGGAGTCGGTGCTCGACACCCCGGTGGCGCTGGGTGCGGTCGACGGGCTCGTCGTCATCGGCAAGGCGCTGAGCCCGGAGCGGCTCGCGGCCGTGCGCGAGTGGGGCGTCCCGGTGGTCCTCATCAGCGAGGACCCTGCGCACCCCGACGACCCGGTGGTCGTGCCCGACAACGTCGGTGGCGTCCGCGCGGCCGTCGAGCACCTGATCTGGCACGGGCACACGGCCATCGGGTTCCTCGGGAACCTGGGGCAGCGCGACATGCGCGAGCGCTTCGCGGCCTACCGGACGACGCTGGCCGAGCACGGCATCGACTCCGACGACTCCTGGTGGTACGAGGCGTCGGACAACCAGGAGCAGGGCGGCGTCGACGCGGCCGCCCGGATGCTGCAGGCCGGGACACCCACCACCGCCGTCATCGCCGCGACCGACCGCAACGCCGTCGGGTTCCAGCGCGCGCTGCGCTCGCACGGGCTCGTGCTGCCGCGTGACCAGGCGGTCGTCGCGTTCGACCACGCCGACTCCGGTGCGCGGGTGAGCCCGCGGCTGTCGACCGTGGACGCGCACTTCGGGCGCGTCGGGGAGCACGCCGTCGGGCTGCTGCTGGCGCGCATGCGCGGCGACGACGTGGTGCCGGGGGAGCACCGGGTGCCGTCGTCCCTGGTGGTGCGTGAGTCCTGCGGGTGCACCGAGGTCACCTCGCCCGGGCAGGAGGGCGGGGACGTCACCGGGTCCGAGCTGCTGCGCCGGCTGGCCGACTCCGCGTTCGCCGGCCCGGCCGGCTCGGCCGTGTCGCGGCGCACCGGCCCCGACGCCCGCGAGACGTGGTGGCGTGCCGTGGAGGAGCCCGTCGAGGTCGCCGCCGAGCGTGGCGTCTCACCGGCGCCGGCCGCGCTCGGTCGCCTGTCGGACCTCACCGCGGCGCTGCAGCCGCACCCCGAGGCGCTCGAGCAGATGGTGGCGGTGCTGCGCACGGTGGAGCGGCGTCGCGTCGAGTCGCTCGACGAGGCCCGCGCCGGGCACGAGCCGGCGGTGCGCCGCGCGGTCACCGACGTGCTGCTCGCGGTGACCAAGGGGTGCACCCGCGCGATGCTGGCCCGCAGCGGTCAGCTCGAGCGCACGATCGTCGACCAGTACGAGGTCGACATGGACCTGCTGCGGGGCGACGGCGCCAGCCCGCGTGCGCTGGGGTGGCTGCCGCGCGGGGTGCGCGGTCACGCGTGCCTGGGCCTGTGGGTCGGCACGGACCGCGGCCCCGGGGACCGGGAGATGGAGATCGTCGGTGTGCACGACACCAGCGGGACGCTCTCGCGGCTCGTCGGGGTGCGAACCACCGCGAGCCAGTTCCCGCCCCCCGCGCTGACGCGGGCGGGCACCGTGGGGTCCAACGAGCTGACGTTCGTCGTGCCGGTCACGTTCGGCGGCAGCGACTGGGGCCTGCTCGCGATCGACGGGACGGTCGAGACGCGGGCGACGCAGCCGCGGGACCGGTTCAACCACTGGGCCGCGCTGCTCGCCGTCGCCCTCGACCAGGAGCGGCTGCTGGGATCGCTGCGCGAGCAGCGCAAGGCGCTGGAGCAGGCGGCCGCCCGCGAGCGGGCGCTGGCCGACACGGTCCGCGAGAGCGAGGAGCGGTACGCGCTGGCGTCCATGGCCGCGCACGACGGGACCTGGGACTGGGACGTCTCGGCGGGCGCGGTGTACTACTCGCCGCGGTGGAAGCAGACGCTCGGGTACGCCGAGGACGTCATCGGGGACCAGCCGTCGGAGTGGCTCGAGCGCGTGCACCCCGCCGACCGCGACGAGCTGTCCGCCGCGATCGCCGCGCAGCTCGCCGGGTGCGGGACGCCCCTGGAGCTCGAGCACCGGGTGCGGACGCAGTCGGGGGACTACCGCTGGATGATGTGCCGCGCGGTGACCGTCCTCGACGACGCGGGGTGCCCGTCGCGGCTCGTCGGGACGCTGGTCGACGTGACCGAGCGCAAGGAGGCCGAGATCGCCCTGCAGCGCGACGCCCTGCACGACCCGGAGACGGGCCTGGTGAACCGGCTGCTGTTCCTCGACCGGCTGGGGGCCGCGCTGCTGCGGTGCCGGCGGTCGGCCGCGTACGACTGTGCCGTGGCGTTCGTCCGCGTCGTGGACGGCGGCGCGGTCCAGCGCGACGAGGACCACGCCCCGGACGTCCACCGCGAGGTGGTGCGTCAGCTGCGCCGTCCCCTGCGGGAGGGCGACACGACGGCACGCACGGGGGAGGACGACTTCGCGATCCTGGTCGACGACGTCGGCGCCGGCGGGATGCCGGACCGGCTCACCGAGCTGCTCGAGCGGCTGCGGCGGGAGATCGGCCCGCGCATCGCCATCGGGGTCATCGGGTCGGTGCGCGGCATGCGGGACGTCACCGAGGTGCTGCGCGAGGCCGACATCGTCCTGCTGCGCGGGCAGGCGCGCAGCGACCCGCGGAACACCGCCGTCCGCTGACGCCGCCGCACGGCCACCGCACCACGGACGACGGACGGGGCGTCACCTCACGGTGACGCCCCGTCCGGACGACCTTGTGCCGGCGTGCGCCGGCGGTCGGGTCAGGCGTGCGTGCGGTGCGTCCGCTCGCCGCGCGACGGGCCGCGCGACGCCTGCGGCCCGGTGTCGAGGCGGATCCGCAGCGGGCGTCCGGCGACCCGCGTGCGGCCGAGGCGGTCGACGACGTCGGCGCTCAGCCCGTCCGGGATGTCGACGAGCGCGAAGCTGCCGAAGATGTCGATCTTGCCGACGTCCTTGCCGGTGAGGCCACCCTCGCCGGTCAGCGCGCCGACCAGGGCGCCCGGCTGCAGGCCGTCGCGCTCGCCGATCGAGACGCGGTAGCGGGGGCGCCCGCTGGGCCCGGTGGTCCCGGGACGCCGACGCGGGCCGGCCCCGTGCCCGCCACGCACCTCGTCGGTGCGGGCCTCGCGGGCGCGGCGCATCGCGTCGTCGAGGTCCTCGACCTCGGACGCAGCACCGGGCCCGGTGTCGCCGACGGCCAGCGCGGTGACCGCGGTCAGCACGTCGACCGGGTCGAGGTCGGGGTTCGCGGCGAGGTGCTCCACGACGGCCTGGCGCACGACCTCCAGGCGACCGGCGGCGAGGCGCTCGGCGGTCCGAGCCAGCATCGCGGTCGCACGGTGCGCGCTGACCTCCGCCGGCGTCGGGATGGCGATCTCGGTGAGGGTGACGCGGATGGTCCGCTCGATCTGCCGCAGGCGGGACCGCTCGGCAGGGGTGATGAACGTCAGCGCCTCACCGGTGCGGCCGGCGCGGCCGGTGCGGCCGATGCGGTGCACGTAGGACTCCGCCTCGCGGGGCAGGTCGAGGTTCACGACCAGACCGATGCGCTCCACGTCGAGCCCGCGGGCGGCGACGTCGGTGGCCACGAGGACGTCGAGCGCGCCGGAGCGCAGACGCTCGACGATCCGCTCACGGTCCGACTGGGCGACGTCCCCGGAGATGTGCGCGGCGGCGATCCCGCGCTGCAGGAGCGCGTTGCCCATCTCCTCGGCGGCCTCGCGGGTGCGCACGAAGACGATGGCGGCGTCGGCGTCGCTGACCGCGAGCACGCGGGCCAGCGCACCGGCCTTGTGACGGTAGGGCACGACCGCGAAGGACTGCTTCACCGCGTCGACCGTGGACGACTGCCGCGTCACGGACACCGAGACGGGGTCCTTGAGGTGCTTGTCCGCGACCCGGCGGATCGGCGTCGGCATCGTCGCCGAGAACAGGGCGACCTGCCGTCCGGCCGGCGTGCCGGACAGGACCTTGTCGACGTCCTCCGCGAAGCCCATGCGGAGCATCTCGTCGGCCTCGTCGAGCACGAGGAAGCGCACGTCCTCGAGGCGAAGGGTCCGGCGCTCGATGTGGTCGATGACGCGACCCGGGGTGCCGACGACGACCTGGGCACCGCGGGCAAGGGCCCGCTGCTGCGGGACGAACGGTGCCCCGCCGTACACGGGCACGACCTGCAGGCCCGGCATGTCGGCGGCGAACGAGGTCAGCGCGTCGGCGACCTGCATGGCGAGCTCGCGGGTGGGGGTCAGCACGACCACCTGCACCGCGGCGAGCTCGGGGTCGACCGCCTGCAGGAGCGGCAGGCCGAACGCGGCGGTCTTGCCGGTGCCGGTCTGGGCCACGCCCACGACGTCGCGGCCGGACAGCAGGGCGGGGATGGTGCGGGCCTGCACCGGGGTCGGCGCGGTGAACCCGAGGCGGGTCACGGCGCTGAGGATCTGCGGGGCGAGGCCGAGCTCGGCGAACGTGCTCGTGTCGGCCTCGGAGGTCGTGGGCATGGCAGAGGGCAGGGGGGTGCTCATGGATCACCGTTCGGTGGCAGTGGGGGAGAGCCGGGCGTCGTCAGACGACCCGGACGTCGCTCACCCCGAACCAGACCACGCACCGCCAGGGGCGGCGCACGCAATGTGCACGAGACGGGAGGTGGCTGCCGGCTGACCGGCGGACCGCCCTACGAGAGGGGATGCGACACGACTCCAGATGTCCCGGACACTCTACCCACAGGGTGGGCGAAGCGGGGGGTCAGGACGGGTGACGTCGAACACGCACCCCTGACGCACCGGCGCAGGACCAGGTCAGCCGAGGCCGCGGGCCCTGCCCTCGATCGCCGGGCACGCGTCCTCGACGACGACCAGGCCCGCGGCGCGGGCGCGCGCGACGGCCTCGTCGGCGTGGACGCCGAGCTGCAGCCACACCGCGCGTGCGCCGACGGCGACCGCCTCGTCGACCACCGCCCCCGCGCGTGAGCTGTTGACGAAGACGTCGACGACGTCGGGCGGCTCCGGCAGGTCGGCCAGCCGTCGGACCCCTGGCGCACCGTGGACGGTGGGGGCGCTGGGGTGCACGGGCACGATCGTGTGGCCGAGGCGCTGCAGGTACGCGGACACGCCGTAGGCGGCACGCTCCCGGTTGGTCGACAGGCCCACCACCGCCCACGTGGCGGGGGTGCGCAGCAGGTCGTCGATCAGGCGGGCGTCGTCCATCCCCCGAGCGTGCCACCGCGTCGGCGGGCTCGCCCCGGGACCCGCGCGGGCGCGCGCCGGGTGTGCGCACGGATGCTCGCGGGCCGCGCGACGCGGCTCGGGACATAGGATCGCGCCAGGACGACGACGGGGGAGAGGGTGACCCAGGACCCACCGGTCAGCACGCGTGTGCTCACGGTGCCGAACATGATCAGTCTCGTGCGGCTGCTCCTCGTGCCCGTCTTCGCGTGGATGGTCGTCGAGGGGCACGACGCCTGGGCGCTGGCCGTGCTGCTCGTCTCCGGTGCCAGCGACTGGCTCGACGGCGTGCTGGCGCGCCGCATGAACCAGGTCACGCGGCTGGGGCAGATGCTGGACCCGGCGGCTGACCGCCTGTTCATCCTCGTCACGCTGCTCGGTCTCGCGTGGCGCGACGTGATCCCGGTGTGGCTCGTCGTGGTGCTCGTGGCGCGTGACGTGGTGCTGGGCGTCATGCTGGTCGTGCTCGCCCGGGCGGGGCACCCGCCGCTGCGCGTCCACCTGGCCGGCAAGGCCGGGACCTTCGCCATCATGTACGCGTTCCCGCTGCTGCTGCTCTCGGAGTGGCCGTCCCCGGTCGGTGACGTCGCGGGCGTGCTGGGGTGGGCGTGCGCACTGTGGGGGGTCGCCCTCTACTGGTTCGCCGGCGCGCTGTACCTCGCGCAGGCGGGCTCCGTCCTGCACCGGGACGCGCGTGACGGGCGTGCCGCGAGGACCACGTGAGCCCCCGGCACGCGGAGGCGGGGCCCGTGCGCGAGGCCGACGCGTCGATGACGCTGCTCACCGAGGTCGACCGACGACCGCTCGACCCGGGGTACCAGGAGGCCGCCGACCGCCGGGCGGCCGGCACGGCTCCGCGCCGGACCGTCCTGTCCGCGATCGCCCTGCTGGTCCTCGCCGTGGCGCTCGGCATGTTCGCCACGACGTCCGCGACGGCGCTGCGGCGGCCCGCGCCGGCGGCGCTCGAGGCGCGCGCGCTGCTCGAGGCGGAGATCCGCGAGCGCACCGCCCAGGCGGACGAGCTGCGGCTGATCAACGCCGACCTGTCGGCGCAGATCGCGCAGCTGCAGGGCCGGGCGGCGGCCACCGACGACCCCGAGCTGTTCGCGCAGCTGCAGCACGACGCGGTCCCGGCCGGGGTGGTGCCGGTGTCCGGGCCGGGTCTGCGCGTCGTCGTCACGGACGGCGACGAGGAGACCGTGGCGGACGACATCGGCGCCCTCGTGCTCGACGTCGACCTGCAGATCCTCGTCAACGGGCTGTGGGCGGCCGGGGCGGAGGCCGTCGCGCTCAACGGTGAGCGGGTGATCTCCACGACCGCGATCCGCAGCGCCGGGGACGCCGTGCTCATCGACAGCACGCCCCTGAGCAGCCCGTACACCGTCGAGGCGATCGGCGACGCCGCCACGATGCAGACACGCATGGCGCGGCAGTACACGGGGCAGCACCTGGCGTCCCTCGCCGGCTACGGCATCGACGTCCGGGTGTCCGCGCAGCGTCTCCTCGAGCTGCCCGGACGCGGTCAGCTGACGCTGCGCTCCGCGCGCGTCCTGGAGAGCGGCGACCCGGACGCCGGCGGCGCCACGTCGACGGCGTCGCAAGGCCCTGGGCCGACGCCTTCCGATGTGGCAGGGTCGGGGGGTCCCGACGGAGAGGAGGCGCCGTGATCGCGGTGATCGGGCTCGTGCTCGGCGTCGTCGCGGGGCTCCTCATCGAGCCGACCGTGCCGGCGAACCTCCAGCCGTACCTGCCGATCGCGGTCGTCGCGGCGCTCGACGCGCTGTTCGGCGGCCTGCGTGCCTACCTCGACGGGATCTTCGACGAGCGGGTGTTCCTCACCTCGTTCCTCTCGAACGTGGTGGTGGCCGCACTCATCGTCTTCCTCGGTGACCAGCTCGGCGTGGGCTCGCAGATGACCACGGCCGTCATCGTGGTGCTCGGCATCCGCATCTTCTCCAACGCCGCGTCGATCCGCCGGCACCTGTTCAAGGCATGACCGGCGCCGAGCCCGACCGGCCGCAGGACGCCGGGTCCGCGGACGAGGCAGGTCAGGTCCCGGTGCGTGACGGCGGGACGCGTGACGACGACCTGTGCGACGACGGTCCCGTCATCGACCCGAGGGACCCGCTCGGGCTGGGCGACCTCGGTCCGTCCGACGCGACCGGCACGCCGCCGCCGCTGGCCGCTCCGACGCCGCTGGCCGCGCCGGGTCAGGACGCCTCGGGTCAGGATCCGGTAGTCCTCGACGAGCCGGGTACCGACGAGCCCGTCCCCGACGAGCCGGGTACCGACGAGCCCGTCCCCGACGAGCCGGGTACCGACGAGCCCGTCCCCGACGAGCCGGGTACCGACGGCCACGGTCCCGACGGGCAGGGGGAGGGCGCACTCGGGGAAGGTGCGCCCGGGACCTCCGACGCCCCGCACCTGCCACCCGCGACGGACGCCCGGACCAGGGCAGCGGAGGCCGCTGCCCCCGCCGACGCCGGCACGTCGGCCGCCCCGCCCGCGGGCGCGACCGTCGACGACGCGCGCGGGGGAGCCGTGGGTGCGCGGCCCCCGCGGTCGGGCTGGGCTCGCCTCGGTCACGCCATGCGTCCGCGCACCACGCAGGGCCAGCTCATCACGGCGGGCCTGTGCGCCCTGCTGGGCTTCGCGCTCGTGGTGCAGGTGCGCCAGACCACGGACACGCAGCTGGGCGCGCTGCGGCAGAACGACCTGGTGCGGCTGCTCGACGAGACCACCACCCGCACCGACGAGCTCGAGCAGGAGTCCCGTGACCTGCAGCGCGAACGGGACGAGCTGCTGTCCGGGTCGGACCGCCAGCAGGCCGCGCTGGATGCCGCTCGACGCACGGCCGCGATGCAGGGGATCCTCACGGGTCGCCTGCCCGCCACGGGTCCCGGAGTGCGGATCACGCTGACGGAGCCGGACGGCGAGATCCGCCCCACCACCCTGCTCCACGTGCTCGAGGAGCTGCGCAACGCGGGCGCGGAGGCGATGGAGCTCAACGGGCAGCGGATCACGGCGAGCACCGCGGTGACCGGCGTCCGCGGCGCGATCGAGGTCGACGGCACCGTCATCACCTCGCCGTTCCGCTGGACGGTGATCGGTGATCCGGACACGATCGCGCCGGCGCTCGAGATCCCTGGTGGCGCGCTGGCGCGGGTGCGCAGCGACGGTGGGCGGGGCACCGTCGAGAAGGCCGACCGCGTGGACGTCGAGGCCGTCCGCGAGCTGCCCGACCCGGTCCACGCCACGCCGGACACCGACGAGGGATGACGGTCGCGCGCCGCCCCCCCTGGCGGTGCGTCGCGCCCTCCACCGCGTCCCCGGGGGTGATCGTCACCCGACCGGCGGTGCCGGTGTGCTGCGCACTCGCGCCGTGACCGCATAGGGTGAGTGGGCAAGGCTGGGTCGACGGCGAGCGCGCTCGCACGGGTGCCCGCGACCGACACGGGAGGTGCGCATGAGCGACGATCGACGGGCGCCGGGTGGCGGGCTCCCCGCCTACCGGGGCGACGGCCCGGACACGACGGTCAGCTTCGGCTCGCTGGACCCGGCCGACACCGAGGCGCCTCCGGTCGGGCTGACGTCCGACGAGGCCGCGGCGGTCCAGGCGCTGCCTCCCACCTCGGCCCTGCTCCTGATGCAGCGCGGCCCGAGCGCCGGTGCACGGTTCCTGCTCGACGCCGAGCGGACCACCGCCGGCCGTAGCACGAGCGCCGACATCTTCCTCGACGACGTGACGGTGTCGCGCAAGCACGCGGAGTTCGTGCGCGACGGGAACCAGTTCGTCGTGCGGGACATCGGCTCCCTGAACGGCACGTACGTCAACCGCGAGCGGATCGACGCGGCCGTGCTGCGCCCCGGGGACGAGGTGCAGATCGGCAAGTACCGGATGACGTTCCACCCCAGCCCCCATCGTGACGCGTCCTGACCGCGCTGTGAGCGCTGCCCTCGAGCAGGAGGGCGACGTCGAGGACGGGGACCTGGCCGTCGAGCCGTGGCCGCGCGGGATCTCGCGGCGTGCCTCGATGCGCATCTCCGACGTCCTGGCCGCGCTGCACATCGAGTTCCCGACGGTCACCACGTCCAAGCTCCGGTTCCTCGAGGAGCAGGGACTGGTCGCGCCGGTGCGGACGCCCGCGGGGTACCGGCAGTACTCCCCGGCGGACGTCGAGCGGCTGCGCTTCGTGCTGCGTCAGCAGCGCGACCGGTACATGCCGCTGAAGGTCATCGGGGAGCGGCTGGCGGCCCTCGACGCGGGTGAGGACGCCGAGCCACCCGCGCGCGCACGGCTCGCGACGCGTGACGGGGTCGTGCCGGACACCACCCGGCTCACGGCGGAGCGGCTGGCCCAGGAGGCCGGCGTCGACGCCGAGCTCGTCGCCGACCTGGTCACCCAGGGCGTCCTGCGGCCCGGCCCCCGCGGCGTGTTCGACCCGTGGGCGCGCGAGGTCGTCGCGGTGGCCGCCGCGTTGGCGGACCACGGCATCGACCCGCGCCACCTGCGCACGTTCCGTGCGGCGGCGGACCGCCAGGCCGACCTCGTGGACCAGGTCGTCGCCCCGTGGCGCGGTCAGCGCAGCGTGTCGGCGCGCGCGCGGGCGGGCACGCTCGCCGCCGAGGTGGGGGAGCTGTGCGCCCGCATGCACACCGCCCTGGTGCGCTCCTCGGTCCACGAGATGGCGCCCTGAGCCTCCCCGCGTCCGTGTGACCGCGGGCGCCACCCCTGTTCCGCTCCCGGGCAGACGTCGCGCCCTGCGCGACGTAGCGTGGGGGTCGTGGGCGTGGAACCCGAGATGGTGCCGGTCGAGGTCGTCGGCGTGCGTACGCACCTGGCCGACGACGAGATCGTCGTGCTGCTCCTGGACCCCGACGCCGCGCTGCTCGTCCCCATCCTCATCGGGCCGGCGGAGGCGTCGGCGATCGCGTCGGCCCAGGCCGGGATCGTGCCCCCACGGCCGATGACGCACGACCTGCTGCGCGACGCGCTGGTGGCGGCGGGTGCCCCGGTCGACCACGTGGAGATCAACCGGCTCGAGGACGGCGTGTTCCACGCGGCGCTCGTGCTGTCGTCGGGTCGGCACGTGGACGCGCGTGCGTCCGATGCGATCGCGGTGGCACTGCGGTTCGGCTGCGACGTGCTGTGCTCGGCGGAGGTGGTCGCCCTGGCCGGCGTGGAGATCCGGCCGGCGGCCAGCGAGGAGGACATGGCGCAGTTCCGGGAGTTCCTGGACCACGTCTCGGCCGAGGACTTCGAGATCGGCCCTGATCCCGGCCCGGAGGGCGGGGCGCGGGGCGGTTGAGCCGTCCGGGTGGTGACCTTCGACGTCGACCTGAAGGTGAGGCGATCGACACCGACACGCCGGGGGCGTTCGTTGCGCCCCCGTCATGCCGGGCCTAGCGTTGCCGACGTACCAGTACAGCGCGGACGCCCTCGGGCGCCGCCGAGGGAGGGCCCCGTGATCCGCAACGAGAGTGCCGACGACACCGGCGCTGTCCCTCAGCACGCGCAGGGCCTGCTGTTCGACGACGACCTGCCCGACCTCGACGTGACGACCGGGTACCGCGGGCCGACGGCCTGCCGTGCCGCCGGCATCACGTACCGCCAGCTCGACTACTGGGCGCGCACCGGGCTCGTGGAGCCGTCGGTCCGCCCCGCGACGGGGTCCGGCACGCAGCGGCTCTACTCGTTCCGCGACATCCTCGTGCTCAAGGTCGTCAAGCGGCTGCTCGACACGGGCGTGTCCCTGCAGCAGATCCGCGCGGCGGTGGGCCACCTGCGCGAGCGCGGCGTCGAGGACCTGGCGCAGATCACCCTGATGTCCGACGGCGCGAGCGTGTACGAGTGCACGTCGGCCGACGAGGTCATCGACCTCGTCCAGGGCGGTCAGGGCGTGTTCGGCATCGCCGTGGGTCGTGTCTGGCGCGAGGTCGAGGGCACGCTCGCCGAGCTCCCGCGTGAGCGCGCGGACGACGACGCCCCCGCCGCCACGGGCCACGACGAGCTCGCCCAGCGTCGCCGGGCCCGCACCGCCGGCTGACCCGTCCGCCGCACCGCGCGGACCGTCGCGTTGTCGCGGAGGTCCGTCCGCGTCTGGTCGCTCGCCGGCACCGTCCGGTGGCTGCGTGGCCTGCGTGCGACAGCACATGGCTGCCTCTGGTGCGCTGGGCCGGGCGTCGCCGCGGGGGAGCCGGCGGGGTCGGGCAGCGGGGGAGCGGTCGTGCCCGTCAGCGACGCGGTGCCCGCAGGGCCCGGTCGAGGAGCTGGTCGAACACGTCGGCCAGCTCGGCCGCCGCGGCGCCGGGCCACACGTGCACCGGCTGCGCGGCGCCCTGTGCCTGCTGCAGCGCAGCGCGTTCGGGGATGCTCGGTGTCAGCACCAGCGGTCCGTAGAGCGTCTGGAGCTCCTGCAGGCGGTAGGCCTGCTCGACCGAGCGCGCCCGCACGCGGTTGACCGCGATGCCGAGCGGCTGCAGCGACGGCGCCGGCCCGCGGCGCAGCTCGTCGATGGTCCGCATCGCGCGGCCGACCGCCATGACGGCGAACAGACCGGGCTCGGTGACCACCACGGCACGGTCGCACGCCGTCAGGCCGGTGCGCGTGAGCCCGCCGAGCGACGGCGGGCAGTCGATGAGGACGAGGTCGTACCCGGCGACCCAGGACAGCGCGTAGCGCAGCCGGTCGGCATCGGCGTCGTCGACGCGGTCGTGCATGACGGACCGCTCGGAGCCGACCAGGACGTCGAGCCCGTGGTCGGCCCACGACGACGGGGCCGTCGCCGCCGCCACGGTCTGCGCGGACGGTGCGTCGAGCACCGACGCGACGTCGCCCTGTGCGGCCGCCGTCCCCAGCGCCATCGTGGAGTCGCCCTGGGGGTCGAGGTCGACGACGAGGGTGCGCAGACCCCGTTCGAGAGCCGCCGAGGCGAGCCCCAGCGTCACGGAGGTCTTACCCACTCCACCCTTGAGGCTGCACACACCGAGGACGAGCACGGCGCCCACCGTAGTCGGACGCGTCGCCCGTCACGAAACCCCTGCCCGACACGCGGCCACGCAGGTGGGTGCGCACGCTGCCGGGTCGGTGGTTGTGCGGTGGTCTGACACCGGATGCCTGGTTCCGTCGGGGACCGGCCCCGCCGCGGTGGCTTCCCCCGCGGTACGGCGGCAGGGGAGGGGAGCCCTCGCCTCGCCGGGTCGGGCATGCCCGGTTAGCGTGGGCGCCGCCGGAAGGAGACCGACATGACCGAGTCGTTCGACGACACGCAGGTGCCCGAGCTGGAGTACGACGAGACGATCCCGCCGCGTCCCGAGGAGGAGGTCGCCGACGCCGCCCGGGCCGTCCCGGACGCGGCCGGCCACGGGGGAGACGGGGCACGCCAGGCGGTGCCCGCGGACCCGGACGAGCCGACGGCACGCGAGGTCGGTTGAGCGCGCCTCGACACCGGTGCCCTGCGGATGGGGCATGCTGACGGCGTGCTGATCCGACGCGTCGACGAGGACGACTGGCCGACCGTGCGTGACATCCGGCTGCGGGCGCTGCGCGAGTCGCCCGACGCGTTCGGGTCGTCGCTGGCCCGCGAGGAGCTGTTCGCCGAGTCGCACTGGCGCATGCGACTGCGCACGAGCTCGACGTGGGTCGCGCTGGACGAGCAGGGCACGCCGCGCGGCCTGGTGTCGCTGGTGCAGGAGCCGGGCTCACCGGACGACGACCGGCACGTGGTGTCGCTGTGGGTCGCGCCCGAGGTGCGTCGGCGCGGGATCGGCTGGTCGTTGCTCGACGCCGTGGTGCGCGCCGGTGCCGCCGACTCGGCCCGGACCGTCTCGCTGTGGGTCGTGGACGACAACGCGTCGGCCGTCGACCTGTACGTGCGCGCCGGCTTCGAGCGCACGGGTGAGCGTCAGGTGCTGCCGCGTGACCCGCAGCGCACCGAGGAACGGTACGTCCGCCGCACGGACGTCCTCGGACTCGCCGGGCGCTGACCGGGAAGCGTCTGCGCTGACGCACGGCCACGCCGACCCGAGCGGTCCGCGACGAGCGGACAGCGGGGGACGTCGCGGCGGGCGCAGGCGGTGTGGAAAACCGCTCGCTCAGGCTGTTCTGACATAATGTACATTATCGGCGTTTGCCCGCACGTCCCGCACGCACGGTTCGACACCGTGCGGCGGCCGCGGTCTGCACGCCGCCGCCGCACGACACCTCCGGTGGCACCGGCTGCCCGGGATGGTTGAATCGCGAGGTCAGACGTCGACCCGAAGGGGCTCACCGTGGATGTCGCCGTCGTCGGCTCCGGCCCGAACGGCCTGGCCGCGGCCGTCACGATGGCCCGTGCCGGGTTGGACGTCACCGTCCTCGAGGCGCAGCCGACCGTCGGTGGCGGTGCCCGCACGCTGGACCTGGGACTGGCCGACGGTCTGGTGCACGACGTGTGCTCCGCGGTGCACCCGATGGCCTGGGCGTCACCCTTCTTCCAGGCGATCGGCCTGGAGCGCCGTGTCGAGCTGCTCGTCCCGGAGGCGTCGTACGCCCAGCCGCTGCCCGGCGGCCGGGCCGGTGTGGCGTGGCACGACCTGGAGCGCACCGTGGCGGGCCTGGGCGCGGACGGGCCGGCGTGGCGTGCGCTCGTGGGTGCGCTGTCCGGGCATGCGTCCGACGTCGTCCGCGTGGCGCTGGGTGACAAGCGCAGCGTCCCGACGGGACTGGTCCCGCGCGGCGTCGCCACGGCCGCGCGGTTCGGCCTCGGGGTGCTCGAGCAGGGCTCGGCCGCGTGGGGCCTGCGGTTCCGCGACGAGGTCGCGCCCGCGCTGCTGACCGGTGTCGCCGCGCACGCCATCACTCCCCTGCCCAGTCCGGCCGCCGCCGGGACCGCGCTGCTGCTGGCGTCCCTCGCGCACGCCGGACAGGGGTGGCCGATCCCCCGCGGCGGGTCCGGTGCGGTCGTCGCCGCCCTCGTCGACGACCTGCTCGCCCACGGCGGCACCGTCGTGGCGGACCATCCGGTGCGCAGCCGGCGTGACCTGCCGGACGCCCGGTGCGTCCTGTTCGACACGACGCCCCGGACCCTGCTCGAGGTGCTCGGTGACGAGCTGGCACCGGGGCGGCGCAGCGCGCTGGAGCGGTACCGGCACGGGGACGGCGCCGCCAAGGTCGACTTCGTCCTGTCCGGGCCGGTGCCCTGGGAGCATCCCGACGTGGCCCGGGCCGGCACCGTCCACGTGGGCGGTACACGCCCGCAGATGGCGCGCGCCGAGGCCGAGGTGCACGCCGGACGCCACGCCGACCTGCCGATGTGCCTGGTCAGCGACCCGGCCACGGTCGACCCCGGCCGCGTGCGTGGCGGGTTGCGACCGCTGTGGACGTACGCGCACGTGCCGGCGGGGTCCGACGTCGACGTGACGGAGGCGGTCACCCGCCACATCGAGCGCTACGCCCCGGGCTTCCGCGACGTCGTCGTCGCGTCCCGGTGCGTCCCCGCGGCGCGGATGGCCGACCACAACGCCAACTACGTCGGCGGGGACATCGCCGCCGGTGCCGTGAGCCTGCGGCAGATCATCGCCCGCCCCACGGCCGCCGCGGACCCGTACGCGGCCGGTGCCGACGGGGTCTACCTGTGCTCCGCCGCCACCCCGCCGGGGCCCGGGGTGCACGGCCTGGGCGGGTGGTTCGCGGCGCGGCGGGCGCTGCGCCGCGAGTTCGGGATCCGGGTCCGACCCCTCGCCGGGGCCTGATCCCCCGCTGCGTCCGGACCCGGGCGCGCCGTGGACGTCAAGCGCGGCGCGCGACGTGCCGATCGTCCCCGCGTGACGAGTCCCGCGCACGGGCACCGTGGCACGCCGCACGGGTGCGCCCCGAACCGACCACAGACCCGGTGCCGCCGTGCCGCGTCCACGGCCGGTCCGTCGGCGCGCCCGCACCCCGCGCCGCACGGCCAGGGTCGAGGCATGGACACGCCCGACGCGGCCGGCTGGGCCGCCCCCGGTCCCGACGACGACCTGCCCGTGCTGCCGGCGCACCCGCTGCGCGACGTCGACGACATCCTCGCGGCGATGCTGTCGCTCGTGGGCCCCGAACGCGCCGGGCCGCCGGCGCTGTGGCTCGCGCTGCTCGACGCGGACGGCACGATGCTGCCCGTCGTGCTGCCCCTCGTCGGCATCCCCCTGCACCCCGACCCGGCGCAGGTCCGGCAGGTGGTGGTCGCACTGGCGGACATCCTCACCCACGACGCGCCCGACGGGTCGGTGGCCGTGGCCGTCGTGCGGGCGGCCGGTGGTGACCGCGGGTCGTTGGAGCGCGCGTGGGAGCACGCCCTGCGCACCACGACCGCGGACCACGGCGTGCGGCTCAGCGCCGTGGTCGCGATCGGCGAGCACCGCGCACGCGTGCTCGGCCCGTGAGGTCGTGCCCTGAGGCCTGCTCGTGGCCGCAGGTCACACCGGACCGGGCGCGGCCTCGTCGATGGCGGCGAGCTGCTCGAGCGTCGGCTCCCACAGCGCCGCGGCCACGTTCGCACGCACCTGCTCGGGCGTGCGGGCACCCGAGATGATCGACGCCACGGCCGGCTGCGCCGCCAGGCCGCCGAGCGCCACCGTGGGTAGGTCGACCCCCCAGTCGGCAGCGAGCGCGGCGAGCGCCTCGATGCGGTCGAAGTCCGCCGCGGCCAGCCGCTGCGGCATACGTGCCAGCCGGCTGCCCGCCGGCGCCGCCTCACCGCGGCGGTACTTGCCCGTCAGCAGGCCGGATGCGAGCGGGACGTACGGCAGGATGCCGACGCCCACGTGCTCGGCGGCCGGCACGAGCTCGGCCTCGGCGCCGCGGTCCAGCAGGTTGTACCGGTTCTGGGCGGAGACGAACGGAGTCGTCCCGGCGGTCCGTGCGACCCAGTCGGCGTCGACCACCTGCCAGGCCGCGAGGTTCGAGGACCCCAGGTACCGGACCTTGCCCTCGACGACGAGCTCGTGCAGCGCGGCCAGCGTCTCCTCGACCGGGGTGCCGGGGTCGGGTGCGTGCAGCTGGTACAGGTCGACGTGGTCCGTGCCCAGCCGGCGCAGCGAACCCTCGATCGCCCGGCGGACGTACCGCCGGGACCCGCGCGCGCCCCAGTCGGCGCCGTGCAGGCCGCGCACGTCCATCCCGAACTTGGTCGCCACGACGACGTCGTCGCGGTGGACCCGCAGCGCGGCGCCCAGCAGCTCTTCGCTCTGCCCCGGCACTCCCCCGTACACGTCGGCGGTGTCGAACAGGGTGACGCCCGCGTCGAGCGCAGCCCCGACCACCGCCCCCACACCCTCGGGGTCCAGCGTCGCGCCGAACGTGTTGCACCCGAGGCCGGCCGTGGAGACCGTCAGTCCGCTGTCGCCCAGCCGGCGGTACGTCATCGTCATGGCGCCCACCCTAGGGACCCCCCGACCCGCGCGCCGCGGGGACGGGCTCGCCGCCCGGGAGCGGTCCGCAGGACGCAACGCAGCGCCCGAGCGTGCCGCGCGGCTCGAGGTGGGCACGTCGCCCACCGGGGTGCCGCCGTCCCCCGTCCGGCGCTCCCCCGACGCGCGACGGGCGCCGGTTCCTGACAGGGTGGGGTCTCCACCACGACGTGCGTGCGCCGCACGGAGGGGTGTTCACCAGACCTTCACGGTCGGCCGGAACATCGGGGTACCCGGCCGCGTTGACAGTCAGGTAGCAGAACGATTCGACTCACGATCCGGCAGGGCCCACCACGAGCGGGTCCACCGGGACGACACGGCACGGAGGTCCACATGGCCAACAGGTCCCTGCGCGGCATGCGCATCGGGTCCCACAGCATGGAGACCGAGGAGGGCGTCGACTTCGCCCCTCGGCTCCAGGCGCACTACGACTGCCCCAACGGCCACACCATCATCCTGCCGTTCTCCGTCGAGGCGGACGTGCCGGTGGTCTGGGAGTGCCGCTGCGGTGCCGAGGCTCTGCTGCGCGACGCGGCGCAGCCCGAGGCCAAGGCCGGCAAGCCCCCGCGCACGCACTGGGACATGCTCCTCGAGCGGCGCACGGTGAACGAGCTGCAGGAGCTGCTCGACGAGCGCCTCGGCCTGCTGCGCGCGGGCAAGCTGCGCCGCAGCGCCTGACGACGCGCACCGCACAACCCGACGACGCCCCGGTGGAGACACCGGGGCGTCGTGCTGCGTCGGCCCGGCGGTGCGGTCCCACGACGATGACGGCCTCTTCCGAGGCGATGCGGCCACCGGCGCCCGGCGGTGCCCAGGAGCGTCGACGGAGGTCTCAGGCGGGGCCGTCGGGCCGCTCGGCCCGCGGCAGCCTGGCCGCGCCCACCATGCCCGCCAGGACCACCCACACGGCGAGCACGTCGGCGACCAGCGCCGGCCAGTCGCCCGCGCGCGTCGCGGGCGTCAGGGACTCGCGCAGCGGCAGGTTCGCGATCATCTCGGCGTCGGTGAACAGCTCCGTGCGCTGCGTGACGACACCGTTGGGCTCGATGACCGCGCTCACGCCGACCGTCGAGATCTGCACGGTCGCGCGTCCGTGCTCGATCGCACGCAGCCGCGACATCGCCAGCTGCTGCGTGGACTCGTCCGACCAGCCGAACGACGCGTTGTTGGTCTGCACCACGAGCAGCTCGCCACCCTCGCTGACCGCGTCACGGACGATGGCGTCGTAGGCGACCTCGAAGCAGATCACGTCACCCACGACCACGGTGCGGCCCAGGCGGGACGACTCGACCGGGATGACGCCGGGCTCGGTGCCGGGCAGCATGTCGCGCGACACCAGGTCGACGGCGTCGGAGAAGTGCCGCACGAACGAGCGCATCGGGATGTACTCGGCGAACGGCGCGGGCCGCTGCTTGGAGTAGCGGGCCACCGGCCCCTCCCCCGGCTGCCACAGCAGCGCCGTGTTGTACCGGCCCCCGGCATCGGGGTACTCCACGGTGCCCACGAGCACCGGTGCACCCACCTCCTGCGCGACGCCGTCGATGAGGCCCGCTGCCTCGGCGTCGACCTGCGGGTCGATGTCCGTGCCGTTCTCCGGCCAGAGCACGAGGTCCAGGTCGCCCGGCTGGACGTCCTCGAGCAGCGCCCGGGTGCCGGCGACGTGGTTGTCGAGGACCTGACGGCGCTCGCCGAACGCGTCGAGCTTGCCGGGCTCCGGCACGTTGCCCTGCACCGCCCCGACCCGCAGGGTCCCCTGCTGCGCGACGGTGTCCAGCGGGATGAGCAGCGACCCGACGACCAGGGCACCGCCGGCGGCCAGGGCACCGGCGGTCCGACCCAGGGCGACCTGCCCCGCCGCGAGCACGGCCCGTGCCAGCAGCACGCCGAGTGCTGCGACGACGGCGCTGAGCACCGGGGTGCCGCCGAGCCACATGTACGCGGACAGCGACGAGTCGGCCTGCGAGAACGCGAGCCGACCCCACGGGAAGCCTCCGAACGGCCAGGCGGAGCGCAGCTCCTCGACGCCGACCCACAGCACCACGAACGCCGCGAGCTGCCACGCGCCGCTGCGCCAGACCGCGTGACCGCGCCTGGCCCAGGCCCACGCGGCGCCGAAGAGCGCCACGTAGCCTGCCTCGAACACCGTCAGTGCCAGCCACGGGACCGGCCCGACCGCGTCGTTCGCCCACGTGATCATGGGCCCGAAGCACGTCAGGCCCCACACGAGGCCGACCAGGGCGTTCCAGGCGGCGGAGTCGCGGCGCAGCGCCAGGTACAGCAGTGCCATGCCCACCGGGGCCAGGAGCGACAGGCCGGGCTCCGGGAAGGCGAGACGCGTGACCAGGCCGCCCGCGGCGGCCAGGACGAGCGTCAGCCAGCGGGCGGACGGTGGGACGGGCACCGCAGCAGCGTACGTCAGCCTCCGGAGGGGCCCTGTCGAGGCCCCGGTGACGACCGGGGACCGCACGGCCGGCCCGACCGACCGGCCCGCGCGCCCTTCGTACCGGCGAGGACGAGTCCTGCCGTTTTCTGTTGAGCGCGCGGACCCGGTCGGAGCTCGGACCGTGCGGCACCGGTCAGTGGCTCGTGGGTCCCCCTCCGGTGCCCGCAACGACGGGCCACTGCGAAACTACCCGTCTGACCCACCCTGTCAAGGGGACGTACGGCCAGGTCAGCGAGATCGGCGCAGGCCAGCACGGGTCCGTGGGTCCGCGCGCACTCCCCCCGCGCGGCGTGTCGCCCGCGTGTCGGCCATGCGGGCGATCTGGACGGTTCACCGGCTGCGCGAGCGGCGCCGTTTTTCACCCAGGGACGTCGCCGGCGCGGTGTCTCACGGACCCCCACCGGACCGAAGGCCGGCGGCCGCGTCAGCCCAGCGCGTCGTGCAGGACGACGCCTGCGCGCACCGTGCGCAGGCAGCGCGGCGCCGGCTCGTCGGGGCCGAGGTCCGGCAGCAACGGGCTCCCGGCACGCGCGTCGGCGCTCCACGTCGACGTGCGCGACGCCTGGACCACGAGGTGCTCGGCCTGCCACACCGCCAGGTGCGCGGGCGCACCGACCCGCAGCTCACCGGCACCGCTGTGGTCGAGCCCTGCCAGCCGCCATCCGCCGCGGGTCGCGGCCCGGAACGCCGCCCGCGCGCTGATGCGCTGGTCGGCCTGGTGGTGCGCCGATGCGGCCCGCACACCACCCCAGGGGTCGAACGGGGTGACGGGTGTGTCCGATCCCAGGGCGAGCGGCACGCCGGCGGCCGCGAGGTCGGCGAACGGGTTCAGCGCTGCCGCCCTTCCCTGGCCCAGCCGTGCGGCGTACATGCCGCCGGGGCCGCCCCACGTCGCGTCGAACGCCGGCTGCACCGACAGCCGCAGGCCCAGCAGCAGGATCTGCGCGAGCGAGTGGGCGTCGACCATCTCGGCGTGCTCGACGCGGTGGCCGGCGGCGGCGATCGCCGCCGAGCCCTCGACGTCCGCCGCGGCCCGCATCCCCAGCAGCAGCTCGTCCAGCGCGCGGTCCCCGATGACGTGGAAGCCGGCCTGCGACCCGGCCCGCGTCACTGCGGTGACGTGGTTCGCGATCTGCTCGGCGGTCAGGTGCAGGGTCCCGGACGTCCCCGGCGCGTCGGCGTACGGGTGCCGCAGGGCCGCGGTGCGCGAGCCCAGGGAGCCGTCGACGTTGAGGTCGCCGCCGATGCCCGTCAGGCCGGGCAGGTCGGCCAGCAGCGCGCGTGCGTCGTCGACCGTGACGCACGCCTCGGCGCGGTAGCCCACGACGAGCGGCAGGGCGGACGCCGCGTCCGCGGTCGTCGTCAGCAGCTCACGCAGGCCGTCACGGGTGTCGACGTGGGGCGCGGACTGCTCGTGGACCGCCACGATCCCGGCGGCCGCCGCCCGCCTCAGCGCGTCGCGGTACAGCGCGGTGCGCTCCTGCGCGTCGACCGCGAGAGCAACATCGCGGGCCGCGTGGTGCGCGGCCCCGACCACCAGGCCGTCCTGGGACCACCCGGGCAGGTCCCGCAGGCCGGCCAGGTCGGCCAGCGCGCTCGACACCACCGCCGAGTGCACGTCCACGCGGGCGAGGTACACGGGCAGACCCTGCCCGGCGGCGTCGAGCTCCGCCCGGGTCGGCGCCCGACCCTCGGGCCACGCGCCCTCGTCCCAGCCGGTGCCGTGCACGACACGGCGGTCCCCCGCCCCGCGCCGCGCGGCGACGGCCGCGACGGCGTCCAGCACGGCGGGCAGGGAGGCGCCGGTCAGGTCGAGCCCGGCCGCCGCGAGGGCGGTCTCGAGCAGGTGGACGTGCGCGTCCACGAACGCGGGCGCGACCAGCGCACCGCCCAGCTCGACCACCTCGTCGACGCCGGCGACCAGGCCGTCGGCCGTGTCGTCGGAGCCGAGCCAGGCGACGACCCCGTTCTCGACGAGGAGCGCTTCGGCGAAGGGGTCGGCCGGGGAGTGCACGACGCCGTGCCGGTACAGGGTCGAGCTCACATCAGCACACGATAGGGCCACGGCGGGCCGGTTGCGGTCCGCACACCGGCGACGGCCGCGGGCCTCAGACCGCCGAGTACGCCACGACGCCACGACGCACGGCCGCGACCGCCCGGCCCGCCGTCGTGCGCAGCCGCTCCGTCGGCGCCGCGCCGGCGACCTGGTCGAGCACGTCGACGACCTGCTTGCACCAGCGCACGAAGTCGCCGGCAGCCAGGTCGGTCCCCCGCAGCACGGCATCCAGGCTGCGCCCGGCGGCCCACCGGTGGATCGGCTCCACGAGCCCCAGGTCCAGCGGCTGGATGGTGTCGAGGCGCGCCCCGTGCTCCAGGTCCTCCAGCTCGGACCACGCGCGAACCGCGGCGTCGAGCGCGTGGCCCAGCCGGCTGTCCGGGCCCCCGGGCACGCGAGGCTCGGTGTCCTCCTCGCGGCGCGACCGGTAGACGATCGTGGAGACCGCCGCGGCCAGGCCCGGTGGGTCCAGCTCGTCCCACACGCCACGTCGCAGGCACTCCGCGAGCACCAGGTCGTTCTCCGCGTACAGGCGGCGCAGCCAGCGGCCGTCGTCGGTCACGCGCAGCGCCCCGGTGTCGTCCGTGGCGAGGTAGCCCAGGGTGCCCAGCACGTCGCAGATGCGGTCGAACACCGCCGCGATCGAGCCCGTGCGCCCCGAGATGCGACGCACCAGGGCGGCGTGCTCGTCACGCAGCCGCTCCCACCGCTCCGCCCAGCGCGCGTGGTCCTCGCGGTCGGGGCACCGGTGGCAGGGGTGCGCGCGCAGGCGGCGCCGCAGCGACGCGAGCTCGGCGTCCTCCGTGGCCGCCGACCGGGCCTCGGCACGCCGCCCTCCCCCTCGGGCGGGCGAGGGCACCACGTCGAGCTCGTCCAGCCGGGCGCGCAGGCGCGCGGCCAGGTCACGCCGCGCGGCGGGCACCCGTACCTCGAACCGTCCCGGTACCCGTAGCCGACCGACCGTCCGCAGGCCCGTCCCGACGTCGGCGACGGTGAGCCGACGCACACGTCGGTCCGTGGTCAGCACGGTCGGGCGCGGGCCGTCGAACCCGCCACCGCCACCGGGGTCCACGACGACCGCGTGCTCGGCGCGGCGACCGACGGGGATCTCGACCACGTCGCCCACGTGCAGCCCCTCGAGCGTGCGGGTGACGTCGGCCCGCCGTGCGGCCGCCGCCGCCTTGGCCATGCCGCGCTCGCGGTCGGTGATGGCGCGGCGCAGGGTCATGTACTCGGCGAAGTCCCCCAGGTGGCACGACATGGCCTCGGCGTACCCCTCGAGGGCCTCGGCGTGCGTCTGCGCCTGGCGTGCCAGGCCCACGACGCCGCGGTCGGCCTGGAACTGGGCGAACGACGTCTCGAGCACGTCGCGCGCCCGCTCCCGGCCCACCTGCGCCACGAGGTTCACGGCCATGTTGTACGTCGGACGGAACGACGAGCGCAGCGGGTAGAGCCGCCGCGACGCCAGCCCTGCCAGCTGGACGGGATCCAGCCCGGGGTGCGCGACGACGACGGCGTGCCCCTCGGTGTCGATGCCCCGGCGCCCGGCGCGGCCGGTGAGCTGGGTGTACTCCCCCGGCGTCACGTCGACGTGCGCGCTGCCGTCCCACTTGACCAGCTTCTCGAGGACCACGGAGCGTGCCGGCATGTTGATGCCCAGCGCGAGGGTCTCGGTCGCGAACACGACCTTGACCCACCCCCGCGAGAACAGGTGCTCCACCGTCTCCTTGAACAGCGGGAGCATGCCCGCGTGGTGCGCGGCGACGCCGCGCGCGAGGGCCTCGACGAAGGCGTCGTACCCGAGCACCCCCAGGTCCTCGGGCGGGATCGCGGCGCACCGCTCCTCGACGACGCGACGGATCTCGGCCTGCTCCCGCGGGTCGGTGAGGCGCACCCCCGCGGACAGGCACTGCTGCACGGCCGACTCGCAGCCCACCCGCGAGAAGATGAAGACGATCGCGGGCAGGAGACCGGCCTCGGCGAGCTCGTCGACGACCACGAACCGCGGCGGCGGGCGCAGGCCCGGCCCGGGCCGGTGGCCGCCGCGTCCCCGGTGCCCGCGGTCGCGCGGGCCGCGCTGGTCGCGCACACCGGCCGGCTGGCGCCGCAGGAGGTGCGTCAGGTCCGGGTTGATGGGCGGGTCGACGCCGGGCGCCGTCGGGTCGACGTGCCCGGCGTACAGGTCGAGCAGCTGGTCGCCCACCAGCACGTGCTGCCCCAGCGGCACGGGGCGGTGCTCGCTGACCACCACCGTGGTGTCGCCGCGCACGGTCGCCAGCCAGTCGCCGAACTCCTCGGCGTTGGACACGGTGGCAGACAGGGACACCAGCTGCACGTCGTCGGGCAGGTGGATGATCACCTCCTCCCAGACCGGACCGCGGAACCGGTCCGCCAGGTAGTGCACCTCGTCCATGACGACGTAGCCGAGTCCCTGCAGCGCCGGCGACCCCGCGTACAGCATGTTGCGCAGCACCTCGGTCGTCATCACCACGACGTCGGCGTCGCCGTTGACGGTCGTGTCCCCCGTGAGCAGGCCGACGCGCTCGGCGCCGTGGACCCGCGCCAGGTCCGCGTACTTCTGGTTCGACAACGCCTTGATGGGCGTCGTGTAGAACGCCTTGCGTCCCGAGGCGAGGGCGAGGTGGACGGCGAACTCTCCGACCACCGTCTTGCCGGCACCGGTCGGCGCCGCGACGAGGACACCGCTACCGCGCTCCAGGGCCGCGCACGCCTCGACCTGGAAGTCGTCCAGCGGGAAGTCCAGGCGGGCACGGAACGTGCCGAGCTCGCCACGCTCCGCGGCGGCCCGGCGACGCGCGGCCGCGTACCGCTCCGCGGGCGACGGCTCGTGGTCGGGCTCCCGCGGGGGCTGCGCGGTGGACGGGCCGCCGGACCGGCTGGGCTCGGCGGACGCGGCACGGGACGGTCGGCGACGTGGGGGCACGGGCCCACCCTAGGCACGCCCCGGCGGTGCGCTACCGGAGCACGCCGAGCGCGCCCGGCACCACCTCGACGAGCAGCGGCAGGGCGTCCACGCGCTCACCGTCCGCGAACGCGACCGGCGGTGCCGGGCCGAGCGCGGGGGCCGGCTCGACCAGCACGCGCCGCCCCCGGAGCACCTGCACCCGCGGGTCGTCGACGTGCTTGCCGCGGTAGATCCGCGGGAACACCCCGAGCGCCTGCCTGCGGGTCAGCGGTCCCGCGAGCACGACGTCGAGCAGGCCGTCGTCCGGGACCGCGTCGGGCGCGATGGGCAGGCCGCCACCGAACCAGGGCGTGTTGGCCACCGCCACGACCGTGCCCGCCGACTCCCAGACGACGTCGTCGACCTGCACGCGGTACCCGTACGGCCGGAAGGCGGCCAGCTCCGGGGGCAGCGCTCGCAGGTAGCGCGCGTGGCCCCGCGGCCACGTCAGGGCGTTCGCGCGCGCGTTGACGGCCGCGTCGAGCCCGCAGGACAGGACGCCGGCGCACCAGGTGCCCCGGGACCCGTCGGGCGGGCCGGCACGCAGCGCGTCGACCCGCTGCGGTGCGTCGCGCAGCGCACGGTCGATGACGGCGACCGCCCGGTCGACGTCGGCGCGCGGCAGCCCGAGGGCGCGCGCCACGTCGTTGCCGGTGCCCACCGCGACGATGCCCAGCGGCACGTCGGTGCCGGCCACGACGTCGACACCGAGGTGCACCATCCCGTCCCCGCCGACGACGACGAGCGCGTCGAGCCCGACCGTGGCTGCCTGCCGAGCCAGGTGCGTGGCCTGCGCGAGCGTCGGCGCCGACAGGTCGTGGACCACGTGCCCGGCGCGCTCCAGCAGCCGGTGGGCGCGTCGTCCGACACGGGTTCCCTGACCGGTGCCGGCGACGGGGTTGACGACCAGCCCGACCGTGCTCATGCGGTGCCGGGCGTGGCGTCGGTGCGCGCGCCCGGCCCGGTGGCGTCCCGGGTGGCGTCGTCAGGAGTCGTCTCGTCGGGCACGGTGCCGTCCAGGCGCGGCAGGCCCTGCGCGACGAGTGCGCGGTCCAGCCGGCGGTCGTGCAGCAGGCACACCCCGAGCGCACCGAGGAAGAGCAGGCAGATCGGCACGGCGACGACGAGCATGGAGACGGCGTCCGGGGTGGGGGTCGCGATGGCGGCGAAGACGAACGCGAGGACGATCGCCCACCGCCACCCCGCGGCCCACGTGCGCGCGCGGACGAGCCCGGCGAAGGTCAGGGCCACCATGACGACCGGGAGCAGGAACCCCAGGCCGAAGGCCAGGACGATCCGCATGACGAACGACAGGTAGAGCTGGGCGTCGACCCAGTTGGTCGTCTCCGCGGGCGCGAAGGCGGTGAACAGGCGCACCGCGTTGGGCAGCGCCCACCACGCGAGCCCTGCGCCGGCGAAGAAGAGCGGCACCCCGACGGCGATGAACCCGACCGCGTAGCGGCGCTCCTTGGACGTCAGCCCGGGGGTGATGAAGGCCCACAGCTGGTACATCCACCAGGGCGCGGTAAACAGCACCGCGAGGAAGAGGGAGACCTTCACCTGGACGTCGAACGCCGTCGCCACGCCCTGGAAGTTCAGCGACACGCGGTCGTCGCGGGCGTCGGCGGCGTCGAGGATCGGCTGCTGGAGCAGGTGGAAGACCGGCTCGTAGAGGAACCATCCCCCGACCGCGCCGACCACCAGGCCGAGCACGATCAGCACGATCCTGCGACGCAGCTCGCGCAGGTGCTCGCGCAGCGGCATGCGGGCTCCGGGGTCCGCCGCGCGTCGGGGCTTGCGGCTCACCGGCCGGTCAGGCGCGCGGCGGTGCGGCCGGCGCCGCGGGCGGCGGTGGGGGCACGTCACCGGCAGCCGGGGCGGTACCGGTGGTGGTGCCGGTCACCGGGTCGACGTCGACCACGGGGTCGGGGGTCGTCGTGCCACGGCGCCCGTCGTCCGCGAGGTCCTTGACCTCGTTCTTGAAGATCTTCATGGACTGCCCGATGCTCTTGGCGAGTCCCGGGAGCCGGTTCGCCCCGAAGAGCAGCAGGACCACCACCAGGACCATGATCACGTGCACGGCGCTGACGTTCCTGAGCATGACGACCCCTCTGTGGTCCGTTGTCCTGCGGCGAGTCTACGGGGTGGGCCTCCGGAGTCGAAGCGCTTCCGCACGCCGTCCGGGAGCGATTCGCCTCACCCGAACCAGCGGGTCGACGCATCGGCGACCGTGGCGCGGTGCCGCTCGCGGCGGCGCAGCCGGTGCTCCCGGCGGACGGCCCGCAACAGCTCGACCCGGTCACGCAGCTCCTGCGGGTCACGCCCGAGGGCCGGTCGGACCTCCACCCCGGCCGCGCGTGCCTGCTCCTCGAGCTCGGCGGTGCGGGCGGAGAGGCGGTCGGCCACCTCGCCCGCCCGCGCGAGCTCGTGGCCCAGGGCGACCGCCGCGTGCCACAGCCGCCGGCCGATCAGGAACGCGCCGGCCAGCGTCGCCAGGACCAGGACCGTCCACACCGTGAACCAGAACACCGTCAGCACTCCCCCGCGGTCGTCTCGAGCAGCGGCGCGTAGGCCGCCAGGGCGCCGCGGGCGGTCGCGGCCACGTCGTGCGCGACGTGCGCGGGCCGCACGTCGAGGACGTCGTCCGCCACCTGCAGCAGCAGGTGGCGGATCCAGGCGGGCTGCACCACACGCAGCTCGACCTCGAACGCCCCGTCGGCCAGCTCGCGCGTGCGCTCCACCGGGACCGTCTCGGCGACCCACCGCGCCCGGCCCGCCAGGCGGACGGTCACGAGCTCGCCGGACGCGTCGGGCTGGAACACGTCGGCGTCGGCGGCGACCGGGTGCTCCTCGGCCGGGACGTCGAGCACCTCGGCGTCGACGATCCGGTCGACACGGAACAGCCGCTCGGCGTCGGCCGCGAGCGACCACGCCAGCAGGTAGGAGTGCTCGTCCTCGCTGACCAGGCGCACGGGGTCCACGTCCCGCTCGGTGACGACGTCGGACGCGTCCACGTACCGCAGCCGCAGGCGGCGGCGTCCGGACAGGGCCGCGCCGACCGCGGCGGCGACCGCCGGCACGGCGCCGACCTGCAGCTCGACGTCCACCGGGACCCCCGCGGCCGCGTCGCCCGTGGCGGCCTGCACCTTGGCGAGCACGGAGTCCAGCACGGCCGCGCGCTCGGCGTCCATCGCGGGCCGCAGCGCAGCCAGGGAGCGCAGCGCGGCCAGCAGCGCGACGCCCTCGCGGGGGCCGAGGCGCAGCGGTCGCGTCACCCCGCGCCCCTCGGTGAGCCGGACGACGCCCTGCTCGTAGGAGGACGCGTCGAAGTCGATGAGGTCGTCCGGCAGGTACCCCGGCGTGCCGGTCACCCACAGGGTGTCGACGTCGGCCATGACCTGCTCGGGGGTGACGCCGAACTGGGCGGCGACCTGGTCCACGGGCACGTCCTCGTGCCGCTCGAGGTAGGCGATCATGCCCAGCATCCGCACCAGGCGGTCGCTCGCGCGCTCAGGCACCGCGTGCCTCCTCGGCGTCGGCGCGGTGCGGGGCCTCGTGGTGCGCCGGACGCGCGTCGAGGGTCGCGGCGACGCGCAGCATGCCGACCACGGCGTCGCGCACCTGCGGCGGGTCGAGCACGACGACGGCGTCGCCGTACCCGACGACCTCCTCGGCGAGCTCCCAGTCGACCCGGAACGGCACCGCCAGCAGGTCGCGCCCGGCGAGGACGTCGTCGGCACCGGTGGGCAGCGTGACGTCGGTCGGGGCCTGCGTGGCCCGCGCCCGCAGCGCACCGGCCCGCCCGGGGGTGACCGCGAGCAGGGCCGTCTGCTCCGGTCCTGTGGCACCCCACGTCCGCGCGGCGTCGGCGAGCTCGTCGGCGGTGGGCGGCGGGAAGCCGCCGGGCTCTCCCGCCGGTCGCACGGGTCCGCGGATGCGGGACAGGCGGAACGAGCGGCTGGCGCCGCGGTCGAGGTCCCGGGCGAGCAGCACCCAGCCGCCGCGGCGCGCCAGCAGCCGCCACGGCTCGACGCGCCGCTCGCGCACCTCCCCGGTGGTGGCCGCGTGGTACGTGAACCGCACGGCCTGGCGGTTCTGCACGGCGTCGACGAGCGGGGCGAAGGCCTCGCCGCCCGCGCGCACCCGCGGGGCGAGGCCGGCGACGAGGTCGTGGGCCTCGGGTGCCGTGCCCACGGCGCGCAGCTTGGTCAGCGCGCGCGTCGAGTCGGCGCGCAGCGACTGGTCCTGCCAGACCTGGGCGGCCAGAGCCAGGACCCCCAGCTCGGCGGCCGTCAGCTCGATGGGCGGCAGCGACCAGTGGGCGGTGTCGATGCGGTACCCGACGTCGTCGCCGTGCCCGGCGTGCGTCACGGTGAGCACCGGGACGCCGAGCTCGCGCAGCGTGTCCTTGTCGCGCTCGAACATCCGCTCGAACGCGTCGTCGGAGCGGGCGTCGCCGTATCCGGCCACGGAGGCGCGCACCTGCTCCTTGGTCATGCGCCCGGTGGTGTTCACCAGAGCGATGACGAGGTTGAGCAGGCGCTCGGCGGGCGGGATCGCGGGGGGCATCGGGCACCACGGTAGTCGTCCGGAGGCGCCCGGGCGGCGCGGGACGCTCCCGCCGCGCCGGTAGCGTGGGTGCGTGATCGCGTGGCGTGCGGGAGTCGTGACGGAGTGCCGGGCCCGGTGGGACGGCGCGTGCGAGTCGACGGTGGCGATCGAGGGCGAGGACCGAACCGTGCGGGCGCTGTCCTACCCGCACCTCGTCGGCGAGGTCGTGCCGGGTGCGCGGGTGCTGCTCAACGCCACGGCGCTGCTGCGCGGGCTCGGTACCGGCGGGTACGCCCTGGTGGTCGCCCGCACCGACTCGTTGGTGCCCGACCCGCTGCCCGGTCCCGGTCACCTGGTCAAGGCGCGGTACACGCCCCTGCAGGCGATGGTCCTGGGGGTGGACGACCAGGAGTCCGCGCACCACGAGGTGCTGCGCGAGGCCGACGACCTCGCCGGGCTGCCGGTGGTCGTGGCCGACCTGCACTCGGCGCTGCCGGCGGTGGTCGCCGGTGCCCGCGCCGCGGCCGACCGTCTCGGGCGTCCGGCGCCGCGGGTGGCGTACGTCATGACGGACGGCGGGGCGCTGCCGGCCTGGTTCTCCCGCGCGGTCGACGGCCTGCGCTCGGCGGGGTGGCTGCAGGCGTGCGTGACGGTGGGTCAGGCGTTCGGTGGAGACCTGGAGGCGGTGACCGTCCACACGGGGCTGCTGGCCGCGCGGCACGTGGTCGGCGCCGACCTCGTGGTCGTCGCGCAGGGGCCCGGCAACCTCGGGACGGGCACGCGCTGGGGGTTCTCGGGGGTCGCCGCCGGGGAGGCGCTCAACGCGGCCGGTGTCCTGGGCGGGCGGCCCGTCGCGTCGCTGCGCGTGTCGGGAGCCGACGCCCGCGACCGGCACCTGGGCGTGTCCCACCACTCGCTGACGGCGTACGGCCGCGTGGCGCTGCTCCCGGCCGACGTCGTCGTGCCGGAGTTCGCCCCGGACCTGCCCGGCACCCCGCAGGACCTCACCGCCGACCCGGACCCCGCGGCGTGGGCCGCCTTCGGGGCGCGCGTCGCGGCGCAGGCGGACGGGATCACGGCCCCGGCGGGGCGGCACACCGCGGTGCGGGTCGGCGCGGGGACGGCCCTGCTGGACGCCCTGCGCACGTGCCCCGTGCGGCTGTCGACCATGGGTCGGGGCCTGGACGCCGACCCGGCCGCGTTCCTCGCGGCGGCCGTGGCCGGCGCGCACGCCGTGACCGCGGGCTGACGCGGCGCCGCCGGCCCGGTGGACCGACCCGGCCGTGGCCGGGTCAGTCGTCGGCGGTCGTGGCGCTGCGGCGTGCGACCAGCGTGGCCAGGCGGCGCGCCTCCCGCTCGGCACGCTCGCCGTCGGCGCGCTGCACGCCCATGACGGCCAGGGTGTCCCCGTCCGCGAGGTCGAGCTGCACCCAGGGCCGGCCCTGGCCGAACCGCACCGAGACGATCTGCGCCCAGGTCACGTGCGTGGTGACCAGGAGGTTGCGCACGCGCAGGCCGGTCGCGTCCGGGACCGCGCTGACGGAGGCCTGCCGCCAGCAGAACCACGCGATCGCGAGGGCGAACAGCACGAACGCCACCTGGTCGAGCGGCGAGAGCCCGGGCATGACGGCGACGAGCAGGACCGTCAGGGCGAGCACGGCCACCGCGACGCCCAGCGTGACGGCGCGCGCGAGCCGCGGCCGGAAGGGTGCGTCGAGCCGGTCGTCGTCGGGCGTCACATCAGATCCGGCAGGCGAGGATCGACGTCACGAGGATCGCGCGGGCGCCCACGTCGTACAGGGCGTCCATGACGCGGTTGGTCTGGTTGCGCGGCACCATCGCCCGCACGGCGGCCCACTGGCCGTTGTGCAGCGGGGACACCGTGGGCGACTCCAGGCCGGGGGTGATGGCGACGGCCCGGTCCACCAGCTCCAGCGGCACGTCGTAGTCCATGAGGACGTACTCGCGGGCGGTGAGCACGCCCTGCAGCCGGCGGGTGAGGATGTCCAGGCCCGCGGGCTGGTCCACGTCGGCACGCCGGACCAGGACGGCCTCGGAGCGCAGGATCGGCTCCCCGAAGACCTCGAGGCCGGCGGCGCGCAGCGTCGAACCGGTCTCGACGACGTCGGCGATCACGTCGGCGACGCCGAGGCGGATGGCCGACTCGACCGCGCCGTCGAGCCGCACGACCGCGGCGGGCTCGATGTCACGCTCGCGCAGGTAGGCGCCCACGAGCTCGGCGTAGGAGGTGGCGACCCGCAGCCCGGCGATCTGCCGGGCGTCGGTCAGCCGGCCGGCGGTGCCGGCGAAGCGGAACGTGGAGCGGGCGAAGCCGAGCGGCAGGTGCTCGACCGCGGACGAGGCGGAGTCGATGAGCAGGTCGCGGCCGGTGATGCCGACGTCGACGGTGCCGGCACCGACGTACACCGCGACGTCGCGCGGGCGCAGGAAGAAGAACTCCACGTCGTTGTCCGGGTCCGGCAGGACCAGCTCGCGCGAGTCGCGGCGCTGCCGGTACCCGGCCTCCCGGAGCATGTCGACGGCGGGCTCCGACAGGGAGCCCTTGTTGGGGACGGCGATCCTCAGCACGGTGTCCTCGGGTGGTTCGGTGGGTGTCGGTGGGCGGTGCGTCCGGCTGCGGCCGGGACCCCTCACAGGTGCGTGTACACGTCCTGCAGCGTCAGGCCCTTGGCGAGCATGAGCACCTGCAGGTGGTACAGCAGCTGGGAGATCTCCTCGGCGGCGCGCTCGTCGGACTCGTGCTCGGCCGCCATCCAGACCTCGGCCGCCTCCTCGACGATCTTCTTGCCGATCGCGTGCACACCGGCGTCCAGCTCGGCGACCGTGCCCGACCCCTCGGGGCGGGTGACGGCCTTCTGGGACAACTCGGCGTACAGGTCCTCGAACGACTTCACGAGCCGAGCCTAGACGTCCGCCCGGCCCCAGCCGCACACGGGTCCGTCATGCGTCGCCCAGCGCACGCAGCGTGAGCGCCGTGGCGACCGCCGCCTGCGCGGCCTCGGCGCCCTTGTCCTCCCGCGAGCCGGGCAGCCCGGCGCGGTCGAGCGCCTGCTGCTCGTCGTCGCACGTGAGCAGCCCGAACCCGACGGGGATGCCGGTGTTCAGGCCGACCTGCGTCAGGCCCCAGGTGGCGGCCTGGCACACGTAGTCGAAGTGCGGGGTGCCGCCGCGGATGACGACCCCGAGGGCGACGACCGCGTCGGCCGTGCCCGCGGCGCGCTGCGCGGCCACGGGCAGCTCGAAGGAGCCGGGGACGCGCACCGTGGTGACGTCCTGCACACCGGCCTCGGCGAGCGCCCGCTCGGCGCCGGCGACCAGGCCGTCCATGACGGTGGTGTGCCAGCTCGCGGCGACGACGACGACCTTCAGGCCGCGGCCGTCCAGGTCCAGGGTGGGTGCGCCTGCGCCGCTCATGCCAGCTCCTCCAGGGGTTCGAACGTGTGGTCGGTCGTGTCGGCGCCCGCGGGTGCGGGGCCGGCGAGGACGGGGGCGACGTGCACGGCGGGTGCCACGGCCGGGGCGCCGTCGGTCGTGGGGTCGTCGAGGTGCAGCGCGTGGCCCATGCTGACGGCCTTGGTGCGCAGGTACGCCTCGTTGTGCGGGGTGCGTCCCACCTCCAGGCCGCGCACCTGGGTGACCTCGATGCCGTGGGCGCGCAGCCCGGCGACCTTGGCCGGGTTGTTGGTCAGCAGGCGGACGCGCCGCACGCCGAGCGCGGCGAGGATCGCCGCCGCCGCGCCGTACTCGCGCCGGTCGGCGGGCCACCCGAGGTCGACGTTCGCCTCGATCGTGTCGCGACCCTCGTCCTGCAGGGCGTACGCGGCGACCTTGGCGAGCAGCCCGATCCCGCGGCCCTCGTGCCCGCGCAGGTAGACGACCGCGCCGCCCTCCGCGGCCGCGATCTGCAGCGCCGCGTCCAGCTGCGGGCCGCAGTCGCACCGCGCGGAACCGAAGGCGTCACCGGTGAGGCACTCGGAGTGCACGCGCACCGTCGGCTCGGCGGCCAGCCCCGAGGTCGAGACGAGCGCGACGTGCTCGTCGCCCGTGCGCAGGTCGCGGAACCCGTGGATGCGGAAGTCGCCGTGGCGTGTGGGCAGGTACGCCGTGTGGGTGGCGTGCACGCGCGGCGCGAGGGCGGCCGGCTCGACGGGCTCCGGCTCCGTGTCGCCGTGGGCGAGCCGCCAGGCCCGCAGGTCGGCGATCGTCAGGAGCACCAGGTCCTCGTCGGCGGCGATCGCGGCCGCGTCCGGCAACCGCATCATGCTGCCGTCGTCGTGCACGAGCTCGGCGATCGCGGCGACGGGCTCCAGGCCGGCGAGCCGGCACAGGTCCACCGCGGCCTCGGTGTGCCCCGCACGGTGCAGCACCCCACCGGGCACGGCGCGCAGCGGCAGCACGTGCCCGGGGCGGATCAGGTCGGTGCGGCCCGAGGCGGGGTCCGCCAGGACCCGCAGCGTGCGGGCGCGGTCGGCGGCGGAGATCCCCGTGGTGACCCCCGTCGCGGCGTCGACGGTGACCGTGTACGCGGTGCGACGCGGGTCCTGGCTGTGCGGGACCATGAGCGGCAGGTCCAGCGCGTCCGCACGCTCCCCGGTCATCGGTGCGCAGAGGTAGCCCGAGGAGTGCCGGATGGTCCAGGCGACCCACTCCGGCGTCGCGGACTGCGCCGCGAGGACCACGTCGGCCTCGTTCTCACGGTCCTGGGAGTCGGAGACGAGCACCGGGCGCCCGGCACGCAGCGCGGCGAGCGCCTCCTCGACCGTGCCCAGACGGATGTCGGCGCTCACCGGGTCACTCCCGCCGTGGCCAGCAGCCGCTCGGTGTACTTCGCGAGCACGTCGACCTCCAGGTTGACCCGCGCCCCGGGCGCGAGCGCCCCCAGCGTCGTGACCTGCAGGGTCGTGGGGATCAGCGACACGCCGAACGTGTCGTCGCCCACGTGCGTCACCGTCAGCGACACCCCCTGCACCGTGATGGAGCCCTTCTCCGCCACGTAGCGCGCCAGCGCCGGCTCGAGCCCGATCTCCACGTCGTCCCAGCGGGGGCCGGGCTGGCGGGACCGCACGACGCCGACACCGTCGACGTGCCCCTGCACGACGTGCCCGCCGTACCGGCCGCCGACGGCCAGTGCCCGCTCGAGGTTGACGGCGTCCCCCGGGGCGAGGTCGCCCAGCGCGGAGCGACGCAGCGTCTCGGGCATCACGTCGGCGACGAACGTGCCGTCGCCCGGCAGGTCCGCGACGGTCAGGCACACGCCGCTGACCGCGATCGAGTCCCCGGGCCGCGCGTCGGACGTGACCAGCGGTCCGCGCACGCGCAGCCGCGCGTCCGCCTCGTCCCCGGCCCCGTGCTCCAGCGCGACGACCGTGCCCTGCTCCTCGACGATCCCGGTGAACATCAGTGCTCCTCCTCGGTGGACGGACGTGCGGCCGGGGCGGGTGCCTCGTCGGCCGGGGCGTTGCGGACCGTGGCGACGACGAGCACGTCGGGCCCCAGCGGGACCACCGTGCTCGGCTCCAGGCGCAGCGCCTGCGTGATGGTGGTGATGCCGAGGTCGCCGACCGCGGCCGGGCCGGCGCCCAGCAGCACCGGGGCGACGTACGCGTGGACCTCGTCGACCAGGCCGGCCGCGAGGAACGCGGCGGCGAGCGTCGGGCCGCCCTCGACCAGCACGTGGCGCACCTCGCGCTCGTGCAGCACGGCCAGCACCTGCGCGGGGTCGTGGGTGCGCACGGTCACGAGCTCTCCCCCGGGGCCCCGCAACCGGCTGCCGGCGGGCACGTCGCGATGACCCACGACGACCCGCAGCGGCTGGTGCTCGACGAGCGAGCCGTCCTCGGTCCGCGCCGTCAGCGACGGGTCGTCGGTCAGCGCGGTGCCCGTGCCCACGACGATCGCCCCGACGTCCGCGCGCAGCGCGTGGGCGTGCCGGCGTGCCACGTCCGACGTGATCCAGCGGCTCGTGCCGTCGACGGCCGCGATCCGCCCGTCGAGCGTGGTGGCGGTCTTCAGGGTCACGAAGGGGCGACCGTGGCGCACCGCGGGCAGCCAGGCGCCCAGCGCGGCCAGGCCCTCGTCGGCCAGGACGCCCGTCAGGACGTCGACCCCGGCCTCCCGCAGGCGGCGCGCTCCCCCGGCGGCGACGGGGTTGGGGTCCTCCACGGACACCACGACCCGCGCGATCCCGGCCGCGAGCAGCACCGTCGAGCACGGGCCGGTGCGCCCGGTGTGGTCGCACGGCTCGAGGGTCACCACCGCCGTGGCGCCGTGCACGTCGGCACCGCGCTCGCGGGCGTCGGCCAGCGCCGCGACCTCCGCGTGCGGGGTGCCCGCACCGCGGTGCCAGCCCTCCCCGAGCACGGCGCCGTCGCGGTCGAGCAGGACGCACCCGACACGGGGGTTGGGGCCCATCGGTCCGCGGTGCGCCAGCTCGAGCGCCCGGCGCATCGCGGTGACCTCGCGCGGGAGCGCGTCCTGCGGGCCCGGAACGGTCAGGTCGCGCGCGGTGTCCTGCGTCGTCGTCCGCGTCACCGTCCACCTCCGTCGCCGTCAGGGCTCCGGGGCAGCACGGGCGGAGGACCGTACCGTCACGGCACGCCCCAGGGCGCACCGCGCACGCGTCTCCTCCCATCCGGACTTTCACCGTCGGTCCCGGAGTTCCACCAGGTCAACCGCTCACCCCTCGCGGGGATCACGGGTCGCGGACTGTCACCGCCGGCTCGGACTTTCACCGACCCCGGAGCACGTGTGTGTTCGACAACGATGATGCCACACGGGGCATTCCCGCCGGGCCGCTCGCCCGCGCCCGGACCTGCGGCGTCGGACGCGCAGGGCCCGGTCCGCAGGGCCCGTCGCGAGGTCGGTCCGGCGACCTCAGGCCTGCGTCGTGGGGCGTTCGGCCAGCGCCCGCAGCGCCGCGATCTCCTGTGCGGGGTCCGCCGCCCCGTAGACGGCCGATCCGGCGACGAACACGTTCGCCCCGGCGCGCGCGATCCGCCCGATGGTGTCGCGCGAGACGCCGCCGTCCACCTGGATCCACGTGGCCGCCCCGGCCGCGTCCACCGCGGCGCGCGCCCGACGCACCTTGGCCAGCGTGCCCTCGATGAACGCCTGCCCCCCGAAGCCCGGCTCGACCGTCATCACGAGGATCATGTCGACCTCCGCGAGGAGGTCGAGGAACGGCTCGACCGGGGTCGCGGGGCGCAGCGCCACCGCGGCGCGCACGCCGCCGGCCCGCAGCTCGCGCGCCAGGCGCACGGGCGCCTGCGTCGCCTCGGCGTGGAACGTCACCGACGCGGCGCCCGCCTCCGCGTACTGCGGGGCCCACCGGTCGGCGTCCTCCACCATGAGGTGCACGTCCAGCGGCAGCGGGCTGACCTGCGCCAGCCGCCGCACCACCGGCAGGCCGATCGTGAGGTTCGGCACGAAGTGCTGGTCCATCACGTCGACGTGCGCGTGGTCCGCCGACGCGATCGCCTGCAGGTCCCGCTCGAGGTTCGCGAAGTCGGCGGACAGGATGCTCGGGTTGATCAGCACGGGTGGCACGAGCACCACGCTACCGACCCCGCCGACCGCCGCGCTCAGAGCCGCCGCAGCAGCGTCAGGTGCATCGCGTCCGTGCCGTGCACGTGCGGCCACAGCTGCACGTCGGTGCGCCCCGGCACCGGCTCCCACACCGGCGCGACACCGGCCAGGACGGGCGCGGCGTCGACGACCTCCGCGGGCGTGCCGGCCCGTGCGGCGGCCCGCAGCCCGTCGAGCACCACCAGCTGCGTCTCGGCCAGGTGCGGCGAGCACGTCACGTACGCGACCACGCCCCCGGGACGCACCGCGGCCAGCGCCGACGCCAGCAGCGCGCGCTGCAGGGCACCGAGCGTCGCCAGGTCCGCCGGCGTGCGCCGCCAGCGCGACTCCGGTCGCCGGCGCAGCGCACCCAGGCCGGTGCACGGGGCGTCGAGCAGCACACGGTCGTAGGAGTCGGGCTCCAGCTCCCCCACCGTGCGCCCGTCCCCCGTGCGCACCTCCTCGACGGCGTCACGGGGCACCGCCCGCAGCGCCTGCTCGACAAGCCGGGCGCGGTGCGGCTGCACCTCGTTGGCGACCAGCCGGGCCCCCCGCTCGGCGGCCAGGGCACCCAGCAGCGCCGCCTTGCCGCCGGGTCCCGCGCACAGGTCCAGCCAGCGCTCGTCGCGCCCCTCGACGGGAGCCGCGGCGAACGCCAGCGTCACGAGCTGCGACCCCTCGTCCTGCACCCCGGCCAGGCCGTCGCGGACGGCCGGCACCGCGCCCGGGTCTCCGCCGGTCAGCACCAGCGCCGTCGGCGCCAGACCGGCCGGCACGGCGTCGACCTGCTCCGCCAGCCCCGCCGGCGTCACCAGCCCGGGACGCGCCACCAGGGTCACGCGAGGTGACGCGTTGTCCGCCTCCAGCAGCGCCGCCAGCTCGTCCGCCGAACGACCCGACCCGACCAACGACTCGCGCAGCGCCCGGACCACCCACGCCGGGTGGCTCTCCACGGCCGCCAGCCGCGCCACCACGTCGTCACCCGTGGGGTCGGCGGCGTCCGCGACCCGCGTCAGCCACACGTCCAGGGGCTGCTCGGCCACCCGGCGCAGCACCGCGTTGACGAACTGCGCCGCACCGGCCCCGACGCGCTCGCGGGCCAGGCCCACCGTCTCGGAGACCGCCGCGTGCGGCGGCACCCGCATGCCCAGCAGCTGGTGCGCACCCATGCGCAGCACGTCGAGCACCGGCGGGTCCACCTGGGCGAGCGGACGCGACGACGCCTGCTCGAGCACGGCGTCGTACCGGCCCCGCAACCGCAGGGTGCCGTACGCCAGCTCCGTGGCGAACGCCGCGTCACGCCCGGCGATGCGACGCTCGCGCAGCAGCGGCGGCAGCACCAGGTTGGCGTACGCGTCCGAGTCCGCCACGGCCCGCAGGGTGTCGTACGCCGCACCGCGGGCCGCGTCGCCCTGCCGCGTACGCTGCGACGGCGCGGCCGTGGTGCGCCCCGCGCGACCCTGCACCCGCGCCTCACCGCGCTGTCGGCCCCGCGCGTCGCGTCGCGCGTCCTGGCCGCTGCCGTCGCGCCGCGGGCGGTCGTCCCGCCCGGCACGGTCGTCACGACGCGGACGGTCCTCCCGGGTCATCGGGCACCCCCCTCGGTGACTGCGGCCTCCTGCGGCACACTGCCCAGGACGGTCGCCGCCTCGAGGCGCGCACCCCGCGCCCAGTCGGCCGCGGGCATCGGACGCTTGCCCGGTGCGGTCACCTCCCCCAGGCGCACGGCACCGGCGCCCGTGCCGACGAGCACCTCCCGCTTGTCCGCACGCACCTCCCCCGGGCGCAGGTCCGTCACCTCCGGGACCGGGCGCACCGGCCCCACGCCGAGGCGCTGCCCGTCCGGCAGGGTGGTCCACGCGCCGGGGGCCGGCGTGCAGCCCCGGATCCTCCGGTCGACGGCGGTCGACGGGTGCTCCCAGCGCACCCGCGCGTCCTGCACCGTCAGCTTGGGCGCCAGGCTCACCCCGTCCGCCGGCTGCGGCACCGGCTCCAGCACGCCCTCCTCGAGGGCGTCCAGGGTCCGCACCAGCAGCTCGGCCCCCGCCACGGACAGCCGGCCCAGCAGGTCGCCGGACGTGTCGGTGGGGCGGATCGTCTCGGTGAGCGTCCCGTACACCGGCCCCGTGTCCAGCCCTTCCTCCAGCCGGAACGTCGAGGCCCCTGTGACCTCGTCACCCGCCATGACGGCGTGCTGCACCGGCGCGGCCCCGCGCCAGGCGGGCAGCACCGAGAAGTGCAGGTTCACCCAGCCGTGCCGCGGGACGTCGAGCAGCGTCGGCGGCACGAGCACCCCGTAGGCCACCACCGGTGCCGCGTCCACACCCAGCGCGGTGATCTCGGCGACCACCTCCGGGTCGCGCAACGTCCGCGGGGTCAGCACCGGCAGACCGCGCTCGCGGGCCAGGGCGCCGACGGGCGACGGCTGCAGCGTGCGTCCCCGCCCGACGCGCGCATCGGGCCGGGTCAGCACCGCGACCACCTCGTGCCGGGAGGCCAGGAGGGCCTCGAGGGAGGGGACGGCGGCCGCGGGACTCCCCGCGAAGAGCAGACGCATGGGTTCGATCCTAGGTCGGGTCACCCCACGCGCCGTGCGTCACAGCACGTCGGCGGGGTCCATCTGGACGCGGACGGTGCCGCCCTCCCGGCGCGCGCTGCGGATCGCGACGGACGCTGCGACGGCGGCCGCCAGCGTCGCCCCGTCGGCCGGGGGCACGCGCAGCAGCGTGCGCACCTCGGGCTCCAACGCGGCGCCTCGGTCGTCCTGCGGCACCGGCACGGGTCCGAGCACCTCCAGCACGGGGACGTCGACGCGCGTGACGACCGCGGCGACCGCGTCCCGCGTGCCGGTCAGCGAGGCGACCCGGACGGCCGGCGGCAGCCGGAGCTCGGCCCGCTCGTCGAGCTCGCGTTCAGCGAGGCCCGCGGGGTCCCAGCGGACGAGCGCCTGCGTGGGGCGCACGGCACCGTCCCCGACGAGGAGCACCTGCCCCTCGGGGCGCACGAGCGCGGCCGCGCCCAGCCAGCGGCGCAGCGCGTCGACCTCCGCCCCCAGCCGCTCCCCGGCGCTGGCCACGGCGGCGTCGAGCAGCACGGCGGCCGCGTAGCCGCCGGGGGCGTGCGGCTCGGCACCCGGCGTCGCCACGACGAGCGCCGGCCGGTCGGGCACCTCGGACAGGACGCCGCCGGCCGCGCGGGCGCCGGACACGCGCACCGTGGTGCCGGGGAACGCCCGGCCGAGCTCCTCGGCGGTGCGCTCGGAGCCGACGCGGACCGACCGCAGGGCAGCGGCACCGCACTCGTCGCACCGCCAGCCCGTGGCGAGCCGGCCGCACCAGCCGCAGGACGGCGGACCGTCGCCCGACGTCAGGCCCAGCGGTCCGTGGCACGTGGCGCACCGCGCGGGCGTCCTGCACCGGCCGCACGCGACGACGGGGACGTACCCCGCACGCGGCACCTGGACGAGGACGGGGCCGAGGGCGAGGGCGTCCCGCAGGACGCGCCACGCCGGCGCGGGCAGCCGGGCGGCCGCCGCGGGCCCCTCGCGCGCCAGCTCCACGCTCGTCAGCGCGCGCACGCGCGGCGTGCGGGCTCGCACCCCGGCACGGTCGGCGGACACCTCGTGCGCCCAGCCGGTCGCGACCAGGTGCTGCGCCTCGACGGTCCGGGCGTGGCCACCGACCAGCAGGGCGGCACCCTCGAGCTCGGACCGCAGTGCCAGCACCTCGCGGACGTGCGGGTACGGTGCGCGCGGCTCGGCGTGCTGCAGGTCGCCGTCGTCCCAGCACACGACCAGGCCGAGGTCCGCCACGGGCGCGAACGCCGACGCCCGTGTCCCGACGACCACCCGGGCGCGTCCCCGCAGGGTCGCGAGGAAGGACCGGTACCGGGCGGCGGGGCCGTCCTCGGCGACCAGCCGCGTCACGGGGCCGCCCTCGGACACGTCCGTGAGCCCCGTCTCACGCAGCGCGGTGCACACCCGATCGACGTCCCGTGCGTCGGGCACCACGACGAGCGCGCCACGGCCCCCCAGCAGGGTCGTCGCCACCGCCTGGGCCACGGCGGCTGCCCAGCGGTGCTCACCGGTGCCGGGCAGCGCCGTCCACACGGCCCGCGGCGCACCGCCCGCCAGGACGTGACGCAGGAACGCCGGACCGCCCCGGTAGGCCTCCCAGGCGGGCGCACCGGGCGCGGGTGCGGCCACGACCGCCCCGGCGACGGCCTCGCCGGAGTCGGGTGCGTCGACCTCGCCCTCCACGCGTGCGTGCCGCGGCGGGACCGCGAGCCGCAGCACGTCGGCCAGGCTCCCCGCCCACCGGTCGGCGACCGCGCGCGCCAGCCGCGCGACCGCGGGCGCGACGACGGGCTCGGAGGACACGACCCGCCGCAGCGGCAGCAGGCGTCCCTCATGGTCGGCCTGCTCGACGCGCTCGAGCAGCCACCCGTCGACGTCCTGGCCGGCGAACCGGACCTTGACCCGGACACCGGGGCGCGCCGCGTCGTCGAGCGTCTCGGGCACCAGGTACTCGAACGGGCGGTCGAGGTGCGGCGGTGCGAGGTCGACGCAGACCCGCGCCACGGGCAACCGGGCGGCCGGCCCGGGCGGCGCGGCGACGCGGCGCCGGCGTGGTGCGGCAGGCACCTCGAGCCCGGCCAGCGCCGGCTGCTCGGGGGTGCTCGCGCTGGTCACGCGGTCCATCCCACCACGGCGCCGGGTGTCCGCGTGGCGCTCGTCCGAGCCACCGCCGTCGGACGGCCGGGCGCGGTCAGCCGACGGCCGACAGCAGGTCGGCCGTGCGGTCGGTGCGCTCCCAGGTGAACTCCGGCAGGTCACGACCGAAGTGGCCGTACGCCGCTGTGCGCCGGTACACGGGGCGCAGCAGGTCGAGGTCGCGGATGATCGCCGCGGGGCGCAGGTCGAAGACCTCGCGGATCGCCGCGGTCAGCCGGTCCTCGGGCACCGTGCCGGTCCCGAACGTCTCGACGTACAGGCCCACGGGGTGCGCCTTGCCGATCGCGTAGGCGACCTGCACCTCGCAGCGGCGCGCGAGGCCCGCGGCGACGACGTTCTTGGCGACCCACCGCATGGCGTACGCCGCCGAGCGATCGACCTTGGACGGGTCCTTGCCGGAGAACGCACCACCGCCGTGGCGCGCCATGCCGCCGTAGGTGTCGACGATGATCTTGCGTCCCGTCAGCCCGGCGTCGCCCTGCGGGCCGCCGATCACGAACTGGCCGGTGGGGTTCACCAGCAGGCGGTGGCCGGAGGTGTCGATGCCCGCGTCGGCGAGCACGGGTGCCACGACGAGCTCGGCCACCTGCGCGGCGAGGGCCGACTCGTACAGGTCGGGCTCGTGCTGCGTGGACAGCACGACGGTGTCGAGGGACACGGGCCGGTCGCCCTCGTAGCCGACCGTGACCTGCGTCTTGCCGTCGGGCCGCAGGCCGCGCAGCGTGCCCTCCTTGCGCACCTGGGCGAGGCGCTCGGCCAGCCGGTGCGCCAACCAGATCGGCAGGGGCAGCAGGGAGGGCGTCTCGTCGCTCGCGTACCCGAACATCAGCCCCTGGTCGCCGGCACCCTGCAGGTCGAGCGGGTCGAGGTCCGCGGCGTCCTGGCGGACCTCGATGGCCTTGTCGACACCCGCGGCGATGTCGGGCGACTGCTGGCCGATGGAGACCGACACGCCGCAGGAGTCGCCGTCGAAGCCGATGAGCGAGGAGGTGTAGCCGATGCCGCGGACCACCTCGCGGACGATCTGCGGGATCTCGACGTACGCGCTGGTCGTGACCTCACCGGCGACGTGCACCAGGCCGGTGGTCACCATCGTCTCGACCGCGACGCGAGCCGTCGTGTCCTGCTCGAGGATGGCGTCGAGGATCGCGTCGGAGATCTGGTCGCAGATCTTGTCGGGGTGGCCCTCCGTCACGGACTCCGAGGTGAACAGGCGGAGAGGCGTGGAGGTCATGCCCGAAGCGTAGCCGCGCCGCCGGGGCGTGGTGAGCGGATGTCCACCACCGGGACCACGGTGTCCCACACGGCGTGGGCGACCTCGCCCTTGGTGCCCGCCGCCTGTGTGACGACGTCACCCGCCCGGTCGAGCACGGTGATCTCGTTGGTCGTGGTGCCGAAGCCGCGCCCGTCGCCGACCGCGTTGACGACCAGCAGGTCGGCGCCCTTGCGCAGCGCCTTGGCGCGGGCGTGGTCGAGCACGGTGCCGGTGGCGTCACCGGTCTCGGCTGCGAAGCCGACGACGACCTGGTCGGTGCGGGGCGGGTCCGTGACGAGCTCGCGCAGGACGTCGGTGGTCTCGACGAGCCGGAGCACCGGGTCGTCCCCCGACTTCTTGAGCTTGGCGTCGGCGACGCTCGCCGGGCGGTAGTCCGCGACGGCGGCCGCCATGACGACGACGTCCGCGTCGCGCGCGGCCCCGCGGACGGCGCGCCGCAGCTCCTCCCCCGTCTCCACGGGCACGACCTGCACGCCGGCACCGGCCTCGGTCAGGACGTCGGCGGCGACGTTGGCCGCGACGAACGTGACCTCGGCACCGCGCTGCGCGGCCGTCCGGGCCAGCGCCGCGCCCTGGCGTCCGGACGACCGGTTGCCGAGGAACCGGACCGGGTCCAGGGGCTCGCGCGTGCCGCCGCCGGACACCACGACACGGCGACCGCGCAGGTCCTGCTCGACGGGCGGCTCGAGCAGCCGCAGCGCGGCGGCCGCGATCACCTCGGGCTCCGGCAGGCGTCCTGCCCCGGTGTCGGTGCCCGTGAGGCGGCCGACAGCGGGCTCGAGCACGTGGACGCCGCGGGACCGCAGCGTCGCCACGTTGGCGACGGTGGCCGGGTGCTCCCACATCTCGGTGTGCATGGCCGGCGCCAGCAGCACCGGGCACCGCGCCACCAGCAGGGAGGCTGTCAGCAGGTCGTCGGCCCGGCCGGCTGCGGCACGGGCCAGCAGGTCGGCGGTCGCCGGGGCCACCAGGACGAGGTCGGCCGTCTTGCCGACGGCGACGTGCGCGACCTGGTCGACGTCCTCGAAGACGTCGGTCGTGACCGGCTCGCCCGACAGGGCCTCCCAGGTCGCACGGCCGACGAACTCCAGCGACGCGCGGGTGGGCACGACGCGCACGGCGTGGCCCTGCTCGCGCAGGATCCGCAGGAGCAGGACCGCCTTGTACGCGGCGATCCCGCCCGCGACCCCGAGGACGATGCGCATGACGGGGAGGCTCAGGCCTCCGCGACGGGCTCGGACGTGAGCAGCCCGGCGTCGATCTCGCGCATGGCGATGGAGAGCGGCTTCTCCTGCGGGCGGGTCTCGACGAGAGGGCCGACGTACTCGAGCAGGCCCTCGTTGAGCTGGGCGTAGTACGCGTTGATCTGCCGCGCGCGCTTGGCCGAGAACAGCACGAGCGCGTACTTGGAGTCGGCGCGCTCGAGGAGGCGGTCGATCGGCGGGTCGGTGATGCCCGTGGGGGCGGCAACGGTTCCGGACACGGAGGACTCCAGTCCTGTCGGATGGCTGAGCGGGTCTGAGGCGCCGTCGGCACGAGCCCCGGGTGGGAGGTGGGCGTCGAGCGGCGCAGTCGGTCCCATCGTACCTGGTCCCGCGCGTCGCCCGGGAACCCTCAGGCGTCGACGCCCATCAGCCGCACGAGCTCGTCCGTGGCGCGGTGCACGTCGTCGTTCACGATGACGTGGTCGAACTCGGGCTCCGCGGCGAGCTCGACACGGGCCGTCTCCAGCCGCCGCTCGCGCTCCTCGGCGCTCTCCGTCCCGCGCCCGACCAGCCGGCGGACCAGCTCGTCCCAGGACGGCGGCGCGAGAAAGACGAAGCGCGCGTCCGGCATGGTCCGACGGACCTGCCGCGCCCCCTGCAGGTCGATCTCCAGCAGCGCGGGCTCACCGGCCGCGAGCCGCTCGAGGACGGGCCCCCGGGGGGTGCCGTACCGGTTGCGGCCGTGGACGACGGCCCACTCGAGCAGGTCGCCGTGCTCGACCATCTCCTCGAAGCGCTCGGGCGACACGAAGTGGTAGTGCAGTCCGTCGACCTCGCCGGGGCGAGGGTCGCGGGTGGTCATCGACACCGAGAGCCACACCTGCGGGTAGCGGGCGCGGATGTCGGCCGAGACCGTCCCCTTGCCCACGGCGGTCGGTCCGGCGAGCACGGTGAGCCGTGCCGGCTGCTTGGTCATGGGTGGTGCACCGCTCCAGGTTCCGGGGATGGCGTCCGGTTCGTCCCGGACGTGCGACGGCGCCCCGCCCGGTGTCGGGCGGGGCGCCGTCGCAGGACGCTCAGCCGAACCGGTCGACGAGCGCCTTGACCTGGTGCGGACCGAGGCCACGCACCCGGCGCGTCTCCGAGATGCCGATCTCGGACATGATCGCACGGGCCTTGACCTTGCCCACACCGGGCAGGGACTCGAGGAGCGCGGCGACCTTGAGCTTGCCGATCGTCTCGTCCTGCTGCCCCTGCTCGATCACCTCGGACAGGGAGCCCTGCGAGTACTTGAGGCGGTTCTTCACCTCGGCACGGGCCTGCCGCGCCGCGGCAGCCTTCTCGAGCGCGGCGGCTCGTTGTTCGGGAGTCAGCGGAGGAAGAGCCACGCGCTTCACCTTCTCGTCACTGGGCCGGAGATCCTGGTCGCCGTTGCGCGGGATCTGACACGAAACTAGCGACGGTACTGCCGGTCGGCAACGCGGGGGCGTGGTGTGTCGCCCGCGACCTGCGCCGACGCGCGCCCGCGCGGCCCCGCCGCAGGTCGTGGGACCGTCGCCGGGCGGGCCGGTGAGGTCGTCGGCCTGCGCTCGTCACGCGGTCGCAGGGCGGGCGAGCGCGCGGACGTGCGCGACGGTGCAGGTGGCGAGGCGCGGGTCGGCACCGCTGAGCACGTCGACGACCTCCTGGAACGCCTTGCGCAGCCCACGTGCGGTGATGGGCATGCCCACCGGGGCGACGACGCCCGTGCGGGGGTGCGTCGACGGGTGCGCACGCACCCACAGCTGGGGCGGCGGGCTCCCCTGCAGCGTCCCGACGAGCTCCTCGCGGGCCACGAGCCAGGCTCCCAGTGCGTGCCGGGTCGGCTCCCCCACCGCGTAGCACGCACCTGCCAGCGTGAGAGCGGAGCGGTCGGGCGCCACCTCGGCGAGGAGCGCACGGCCCAGGTCGCGCTCGGGCGCGCCCGTCTCGGCCAGCAGGAGCGCGTGCGCCCGGAAGCGGACCCACACGTCGTGCGACACGCCGTACGGACGCCCGCCGACCGCCCGTGCCAGCAGGAGACGGGCGGCGGACGTGTCGCGTGTCACCGCGGGCGTCGCCGGCCGGCGCAGGGTGCGCACCGCGGACTCCGCGGTCGGGGCGTCGAGCAGACGGTGGTCGAGCGCGAACCGCACGAGTCCGCGCGCCGCGGTCGCCCGCTGCCGCACCGACGCCGGTGACGGCTCCTTCCCGGCCGCCGTGGGCGACGCGAGCCACAGACCGAGAGCCGGTCCTCCGAGGACGTCGGCGAGCTGGTCGTCCCCGCACGTCGCGGCCAGGTCGCTCAGCGCCCACCGGTACGCCCGCGCCGTGCTCGGGTGCAGGTCGCCGAGGGTGGCGAGGCACCGGGCCACCGCCCGTCCCACCGTCGTCTCCCCCGCCACGGGACGGACGGTACCGGGTGCCGCGGACGCGGGGGTCCCACGAGGTCGCGCCACCGCGGAGCCCGGTGGACGCAGCGGCGGGCCGGTCGGCGTGTCGTCCAGTCCTTGCGGGCCGCCGTCAGGCGGCCCTCGTTGTCGATCGCTGAGGCGGCTTCCGGGGCGCCAGGTTCCGTTATCAGACATCGCGCCTGACCGGAACGAAGGCACGACCGCGAGGCACGCGAGCCTGGCACCGCCCCCGCACCGCCCCCGGGAAGGCATCGGGAAGGCACCGGGCGTCCACGTGCCCGTCCGACGGCATGCCGAGGGGCGGCCACCACCCCCGGTGGCCGCCCCTCGTGCGGTGGCTCAGCGCAGGGCTGCAGCGGCCTCCGCGGCGGCCCGACCGGCCGCGTCCCGCAGCGCTCCGACCTCGGGGCCGGCACGCAGCACTCCCCTGCTGGACGACGCGAGGACCTGCCGCCGGGCGTCACCGAAGACGGCCGCCAGCTCGCGCGCACCGGCCCCCTGCGCCCCCACCCCGGGCGCCAGCAGCGGCCCGTTGACGGCCGCCAGGTCGACGCCCGTCGCGCGGGCCGCGTCCCCGATCGTGGCGCCCACGACCAGCCCGACCGAGCCCAGCGGCGACGCACCCTCGTTCAGCGCGGCGGCGCGCGCGGCGACCGCGGCCGCCACCGTCACGCCGTCGGCGGTGCGGGCGTGCTGCACCTCGGCGCCCTCCGGGTTGGAGGTGAGGCACAGGGCGAACAGCCCGCGTCCCGTCGCCAGGGCCAGCTCGACAGCCGGACCCAGCGACCCGAAGCCGAGGTACGGCGACACCGTCAGGGCGTCCCCCGCCAGCGGCGAGCCGTCGCTCAGGTACGCGTCGGCGTACGCGCCCATGGTCGACCCGATGTCCCCCCGCTTGGCGTCGACGACCACGAGCGTCCCGGTGGCACGCCCCGCCGCGACCACCTCCTCGAGGACCGCCAGGCCGGCCGAGCCGTGCCGCTCGAAGAACGCGGCCTGCGGCTTGACCGCCGCGACCCGGCCCGCCACGGCGTCCATCACGCGCAGCGAGAACTCCCGCAGCCCGGTGGCGTCGTCCGGCAGGCCCCAGTCCCCCAGGAGCGATCCGTGCGGGTCGATGCCGACGCAGAGCGGTCCGTGCTCGTCCATCGCCGCCGCGAGGCGGGCACCGAACGGGACGGGACCGTCGCTCACGCGTCGACCCCGGCGTGGGCCGCCGCGGCCAGGGCGGCACGACGCGCCGCCGCGGCCGCGTCGTGCTCCTGCAGGCTCGTGACCGCGAACGGCCCGGACTGCAGCGCCTCGATGGCCTGCACCGCGGCACCGAGCTGCTGCACGGTGGTGACGATGGCCTTGTCGGCGGCCGTCGTGGCGGCGCGGATCTCGTAGCCGTCGGCGCGCGCGCCCTGCCCGGACGGCGTGTTGACGACCATGTCGATCTCACCGGCCGTGATGAGGTCGACGATCGTGGGCTCGCCGCCCGGGCCGCGACCCGCGGAGTGCTTGCGCACGACGCTCGCGCGGATCCCGCTGCGCCGCAGCACCGCGGACGTCCCCTCCGTCGCGAGGATCTCGAACCCGAGCTCCACGAGGCGCTTGACGGGGAACACGATCGACCGCTTGTCGCGGTCCGCCACGGAGATGAACACCCGGCCGCCGGTGGGCAGCCCGCCGAACGCCGCGGCCTGCGACTTGGCGAACGCCGTGGGGAAGTCCACGTCGAAGCCCATGACCTCGCCGGTCGAGCGCATCTCGGGGCCGAGGACCGTGTCGACGACCGTGCCGGCGGCGGTCCGGAACCGCTTGAAGGGCAGCACCGCCTCCTTGACGGCGATCGGCGCGTCCAGGTCGACGACGCTCGCGTCGGTCGGGGGCAGCACCCCCTCCGCGCGCAGCTGGGCGATGGACCGCCCGGTCATGACCAGCGCGGCGGCCTTGGCCAGCGAGACGCCGGTGGCCTTCGACACGAACGGTGCGGTGCGCGACGCGCGCGGGTTGGCCTCGAGCACGTAGAGCACGTCGGACACGAGCGCGAACTGGATGTTCAGCAGCCCGCGGACCCCGACACCGCGGGCGATCGCCTCGGTGGAGGTCCGGATCCGCTCCAGCTCGGCCACCGACAGCGTCACGGGCGGCAGGACGCACGCCGAGTCGCCGGAGTGCACGCCGGCCTCCTCGATGTGCTCCATGACACCGCCGAGGTACAGCTCGGTGCCGTCGTACAGCGCGTCGACGTCGATCTCGATGGCGTCGTCGAGGAACCGGTCGATCAGCAGCGGCGGCAGGCTGCCGCCGCGGTCGCCGCCCAGCTGCTCCGCGATCGCCCGCTCGACGTACTCGGTGAGCTGCGCCTCGTCGTAGACGATCTCCATGCCGCGCCCGCCCAGCACGTACGAGGGCCGCACGAGCACGGGGAACCCGATGCGCCGGGCCGTCTCCTTCGCCGCCTCGAGGTGCGTGGCGGTGCCGAACGCCGGGGCGGGCAGACCCGCCGCGGCGAGGACCTCGCCGAACTCCGCACGGTCCTCGGCGGCGTCGATCGCCTCGGGCGAGGTGCCCAGGATGGGCAGGCCGGCGTCGGACAGACGCTGCGCGAGGGACAGCGGCGTCTGGCCGCCGAGGGTCACGATGAGACCGGCCACCGGCCCGGCGGCCAGCTCGGCCTCGTACACCTCGAGCACGTCCTCGAAGGTCAGCGGCTCGAAGTACAGGCGGTCGGCGGTGTCGTAGTCCGTGGAGACGGTCTCGGGGTTGCAGTTGACCATGACGGTCTCGTACTCGTCCTTGAGGGCGAGCGCGGCGTGCACGCACGAGTAGTCGAACTCGATGCCCTGGCCGATGCGGTTGGGCCCCGAGCCCAGGATGAGGATCGCGGGGCGCTCACGCGGGGCGACCTCGGTCTCCTCGTCGTACGACGAGTAGTGGTACGGCGTGCGGGCCTCGAACTCGGCCGCGCACGTGTCGACGGTCTTGTAGACCGGCCGCACGCCCAGCGCCCAGCGCGTGCGCCGCACGGCGTCCTCGCTGGTCCGCCGCAGCGACGCGACCTGCACGTCGGACAGGCCGTGGCGCTTGGCGTGCGCCAGCACGTCGGCGGTGAGCGCCGGCGCGTCGGCCGTGGCCTGCGCGACCTCGTTGACCAGCTGCACCTGGTCGAGGAACCACGGGTCGATGCCCGTGCGCGCGTAGACCTCGTCGACGCTCACGCCGGCGCGCAGCACCTGCTGCACGTCGACCAGGCGACCCTCCGTGGGCCGCGAGATCGTCGAGAGCAGGGTGTCGAGCTGCTCGCCCGTCGCCGGCTCCCCGT